>NZ_AUKC01000018.1 GCF_000424545.1 Butyrivibrio sp. NC3005
GATTGACATTATACCAAAAAAGGGAGGTCAATGCTCTTTTTATTTAAATCTCCCGAGAATAAAGGATTTAATAACAAAAAGGAGTGTCAGATTTGACACTACCCGTAAGGCAAAGGAGGGCTTTTTATGAGTATTTATGATTTAAGTGTAACTGCAGCTTCAGGCGAAGAGATTTCTATGAAGAATTACGAGAAAAAGGTAGTTCTTATTGTAAACACTGCGACAGGATGCGGATTTACACCTCATTATAAAGATATTGAAGCAATGTATGAGAAATATCACGATAGAGGATTTGAAGTTATTGATATACCTTGTAATCAGTTTGCAGGTCAGACACCAGGAACTGATGACGAAATTCATGAGTTCTGTACACTTAAGTACAATACACAGTTTCCACAGATGAAGAAGTCTGACGTAAATGGTGAGAATGCAATACCATTGTTTAAATATTTGAAAGAGCAAAAGGGATTTGAAGGATTTGGAAAAGGACCTAAAGCACTTGCAATGAGCGCAATGCTTTCTAAAATCGATAAAGATTATAAAAATAATTCCGAAATTAAATGGAATTTCACCAAGTTCGTTGTAGACAGGTCTGGCAATGTTGTGGCTAGATTTGAACCTACTGCAAAGATGGAACTGGTAGATAAGTGTATAGAAGAACTGTTATAAGCTGCAGATAAACAATAAGCATGAAATACGAGTTTATTAAAGAGTAATTAAAAGAGGGTATTATGGCACAAGAATATGAACAGCTGCTGTTAAAAAATCAATTATGTTTTCCACTATATGCTTGTGGACGCAAAATAGTAAGTGAATACACTCCTTTTTTGAAACCGCTTAATCTTACATACACTCAGTATGTTGTTTTTATGGTTCTTTGGGAAAAAGAAAGCATAAGTGTTGGTCAACTTGGCAGTACACTTCATTTAGATGCCGGAACTCTTACACCTCTTTTGAAAAAACTGGAAAAAGAAGATTATGTAACAAGAAAACGTTCTAAGGAAGATGAACGTGTTACTATAATAAGTATTACTGAAAAAGGAAAAGCGCTTAAAGAGAAGTGTAAGGATATACCGCTTGAACTTACAAAGAAAAAGTCTCCGCTAAATGAAGCGGAGACAAAAACACTTTATACATTATTGTATAAACTTCTTGAAGAAGATGAGTTATAAAGTAATAACATAATGATGAATTATGAAGTTACAAGTCCGAGGCGAACAATCTTTCCGTCTTTAATATCTAGATGAAGACCTGTTGCACTTTCAACTTCCTGTCCACGGATTGAGAGGTAATACTGCAATACTTCTTTGACTTTCTTAAGGTTAGAGTTTGCCTCGAATTCATTTCCGGCATCAATATCGCCATATTCTATGGATTTACTATCTCCTGTTAAGGTAATATTTTGAACATATTCCATTCCCCAATCATCATGAACTGCACCTTCTACTTTGTTATCATTACAGTACAGTTTTTCAACAGATAGACTAAAAACTCCATCTTTTTCTTCAAATGCTGTTACCATATCACAGTAGGATGTGTAATTGCCGTCTGGAAGCTGATTAGCAGTAACTTCTGGTGCGTTTGCTTTTTCTGCATCTTTTTTAGCCTTATGCATATCGCAAATTGTATATGCTACTGCAGAAATATCAAATCCATCAAGGTCTGTGCCTGTAACGGTAAGAGTGTAAGTAAGGCTTGTATCACTAAAATACCAATATGCTACATCTACAGTTTTGTCAGTATCTATTTTTCTCTTGAAATAAACAGGCTGTCCATCGTGCATTTCTTTGGAATCGCTGTCCCATTCATCATAGTTATATCCAGAAATACAGTCACTTGGTCGTTTTGCTTTTTGCATTCTTGCAACATAATCAACAGATGTATATTCATCTGACATAGTAAATGTAACTTCACCAAGAGGTACAACTTCTGTATATTCATTTAATTTTGAATCATGGTTTATATTCCCCAGAAGAGCATCATCTTCACAAATTTTGTATGTGACATTTAAAGCTCCATCTGGGATTTCAAAATCGGATTCCATTTCCCTGGCAAATTCGTCCTTAGTAACAGTTTTCCATGGATTTGAAGCATCTTGTGAAGTCTTAGTTTCTTCGTTCTGTAAATTATCCCTGCTTGAAGAATCATCATTTTTCTTAGTAGAACTGCTTGAAGAAGACAAATCTGCAGATGTTTTTGTAGTAGAATCTATAGATTCATTTTTGGAGGAATTATTTTCGTTTCCCTTACTACTGCATCCGCAAAGAAGTACTACTGTTAATCCGATTACAATAATCTTTTTCTTTATCATTATAATCTCCTTTCGTTTTTCTTACTTTATTTTATCAGAAAAAATGTTGTTTGCGACTCTTTTTTATTGATAGAATAAGTGGTGTCATTACTTATAGTTTTTTGTCACTGCGTTCCAAAAACTACGCAAACTGGCCATTTGAAAAGGCTTCGCCTTGGACCAGTTTGCCACTTGACTTTTGTTCTCACGAAACTCGCAGTAAATGCGAGTTTATGAATATAAGTGACAAGAAGTCATGACTTCTTGCTGAGATTTAGGATAATCATCAGCAAGAATCCTGCTTTGCAGGACAAAATTTGTCTTAACGACAAATTTTGGTCTGATACGGTTTTTGATTTTCCTGATGAAAACAAAAACCTATACTTTATTGTTTTGAATACTTAGTAGATTAGTTTTACTGGCTTGTAATATTTCATGAGCAGAACTGTTTATAAACGTTGGTACTTATGCGCTGTTTTTTAGCGCATTACGTACCACTACGTTTATAATCAAGCGAAAGCGTGTCTGCGACGAAATATACAAACAGTAAAACGGACTATATAGAAACAATAAAGCATAATTTATGGTCCTGATTAAAAGAAAGTGATTCAAAATATTCTAGTAATAACAAAATAAAAGTGCGAGGGAATTTTTATGCTGGACATTATAATCGTTGAAGATAACAAAGAAATTGGAGGTCTTTTATGTGATTTCCTAAGAAAAGAAAATTATACTGTGAGTATTGCTCAAACAGGTGAAAAAGCACTTGAATTATTTGAGGCTTATGGAGCCAAACTAATAGTTCTTGATCTTATGTTACCTGGAATTGACGGATTTTTTGTATGCTCCAAAATCAGAGAAAATTCTAATGCCCATATTATGATTGCAAGTGCAAGAACATCAAAAGATGACAAGCTCAAAGGTCTGGGAATCGGAGCAGACGACTACATAGAAAAACCGTACGATATTGATATTCTTCTGGCAAAGATAAAAGGAGTTTTCAAGCGTAAATATGCTTTAGATGAGATGGTTTCTGACGAAATAACAATAAATACTGTTACGAATAGTATTTTTGTAAGAGGAGCATATATAGAATCAACAGCCAAAGAGTTCGAGCTTTTAAAACTATTAATGGAGAATAAGGGCATTACATTAAAAAAAGAATATCTGTTCAATAATATATGGGGAAGCGATAGCGATTCAGAACTACAGACATTAACAGTTCATATCAAATGGCTAAGGCAGAAAATAGAAGATAATCCAAAGAATCCTAAACATCTTATTACAGAATGGGGAGTGGGGTACCGATTTGAATAAGTATAAAAAGTTTGCATTGTGTACTATCTTAATAGAAATCGTCCTTATTATTATCTGTAATGTGTATATTTTAAAAAACAATAACAGTCAACAGGGCAGAAAGTATTTAGTAGATATAAGCCGAATAGTCACAAGGGTTGAAAAAGGCGAATCCATTCAAAATATAGATTTAAATAAGTATAAAACAATTGTATCAATAAAAGAGTTTGATCCATACTACCGCTCAAAATATGATTATACAGTCGAAGAGTTAAATGGAAAGCTCTATAGATTTGAGTATTATCCTGTTGATAACTCTTTTGTAATATGGCATGTGAATAAAATTCTTACCATAATGCTTGTTTTTTCTATAGTTCTACTAGCTTTTGTGGGAAAAAAGATAATTTATCCATTTATAAGTATCAAAACACTTCCACAAGAGCTGGCCAAAGGAAATCTTTCAATTCCAATAAAAGAAGAAAAAAGCAAATTTTTCGGGAGTTTTTTGTGGGGGATGGATATGTTAAGGGAAAAACTCGAAGATGATAAGAGAAATGAACTTGAACTTATTAAAGAGCGCAAAACTTTGATTCTATCTTTGTCACATGATATAAAAACACCTCTTTCTGCAATAGATTTATATGCTAGAGCTTTGAAGAATAACTTATATAAAGAAGAGAAGAAGAAAATAGAAGCCTTAGAAGGGATAGAGAAGAATGTTTTTGAGATAAAAAAGTATGTCAATGAAATTTTAGAAGCCGCCAGAAAAGATTTTCTTTCTTTAAGTGTAGAGAATACAGAGGTGTATCTTTTCGATGTTATAAAAGAAATAGAAAAGTATTATACAGAGAAAATGATGCATCTCCATATAGATTTTAAAATTTTTGATACTGACAATTGTTTTATATATGGCGATTTCAATCGTATCGTAGAAGTATTTCAAAATGTTATAGAAAATGCTGTTAAATATGGAGATGGAAAAAAGATTGAAATATCTTTTTCTGAGGAAGAAGAATGCAGACTTATAACTGTCAGCAACACAGGATGCAGCGTTAAACAGGATGAAATACCTCATTTATTTGACTCTTTCTATAGGGGAAGCAATAGCGAAGGCATACAGGGAAGTGGATTGGGATTGTATATATGCAAAGAAATAATGAAAAAAATGGATGGAGATATTTTTGCAGAAATAAAAGGTGATATTTTCGCTGTGACACTCGTGACAAAAAAATTATGATTTTTGCCTGTTTCGTTCAGAATCATTTTGGGGATTTAATGAATGATTAATAATTGGTGCATTATATTAAATATTGTAATCAGCAAGGATGCGTTTCCAAAGGCCTGGAGGTTAAAGAAAAGCGTATATAAAGGCACAAAATAAGTTTTAATCCAACAGAGGTTATGAAGAGAAAGGAAGAATCATGTATTTTAGAATCTTAAGACGTGATGTGAAGCGAAAGAAAACGATGAATTTCATATTGTTGTTATTCACGATTCTTGCTTCAACGTTTGTATCGAGTGGACTTAGCAATGTTGTTAATGTAATGAGTGGTACTGATTATTATTTTGAACAGGCGGGACTAGGTGATTATATTATCATTACACAAAATGGTGATGGCAAAGTTGAAAACATATTGGAGAAATCCAAAGAAGTGACAGGATATAAAAAAGAGGAATGTTGTTGGGCATCAAAAGATGATCTTACTGCTAATGGACATAAGGTTGAAATGAAGAATAATACATTTTTGATTCAGCCGTTACAGGAAAATGGTCTTAGTTATTTTAATGAAGATAACACGAAGCTTACACATGTAGATCAGGGTAAGATTTATGTAACAGCAGGTTTTCTTAAAGATAACAATATAGAAGTAGGAGATACATTAAGGCTAACCTTCAACCAAAAGACTTTTACTTTTGATATTGCAGGTGAAATCAAAGATGCGCTCCTTGGTTCCGTTATGATGGGAAATACAAGATTTATCATAAGTAACGAAGATTACCAAAGGTATACAAGTGACTCTAAAATAAAAGACTATAAGGGATGCATCTATAATATTGATACAGATGATGTAAAGATTCTTATCAATGATATAGCTGACGTAGAAGGTGTATTATTTGCTGACGGAAAAGATGTTATAAAAATCTGCTACATTATGGAAATGATTGTAGCCATGATAGTACTAATCCTTAGTGTCTGTCTGATTATAGTATCTTTTGTACTTTTAAAGTTTGTAATAGCATTCTCTATTAGTGAAGAGTATCGTGAAATTGGCGTGATGAAGGCAATTGGAATAAGTAATTTCAAGATAAGAAGCCTTTATATGATTAAGTATCTTGTTATGGCACTTCTCGGAGGACTTCTAGGTTTTCTTATTGGAATTCCATTTGGAAATATTCTGATACAGTCAGTGTCTCAAAAGATGATTTTAGGTAATGAATTTGGAGTATTGTTAAATGTAACAGGTTCAGTTTTTGTAGTTATCATAATGAGCTTTTTTGCATATCTTTGCACAGGAAAGATAAAAAAAGTTACACCTGTAGATGCAATTAGAAGTGGACAAACAGGTGAAAGATACGACAAAAAAATGATGTTTCCTCTTAGAAAATCTGTTTTGGGTAATGCTGTGTATATGGCAGTAAATGATGTTGTAAGTTCGCCCAGACGTTTCTTTACAATTATTATTTCGTTCTTTTTGATGGAAAAGATATATCAAAGCTTTCTTCAAAGGAACTTGCAGATGTACGACTTAACAAGATGGGATTTATTTTCCAGCAGATGCAAATGTTGAAGAATCTTACAATAATGGATAATATCTTGATTCCTGCTATGGAGAAAAATGATAAAAGAAAAGAAAGGCGCCAAAAAGTCAAAAGAGCAGAAGAACTTTTAAGAAAATTATCTATTATCGATGTTGCTGATAATGATATCAATGAAGTGTCAGGAGGCCAGCTCCAAAGAGCGTGTATCTGTAGAAGTATGATTAATAATCCGAAGATTATTTTTGCAGATGAGCCTACAGGAGCACTTAACAGGACTGCATCAACAGAAGTAATGGATGAACTTGTTAAGCTTAACAATGAAGGAACTACTATCATGATGGTTACGCATGATCCGAAGATTGCTGCAAAATGTAAAAAGGTATTCTATATTGTGGATGGTAATATCAAAGGTGAATACGAAAATGTTACTAATGAGCATACCTCTGAACAGGATAGAGAGCGAAGATTGAATAACTGGCTCATGGATCTTGGCTGGTAATGTATAAGGTAATTTAACAGGGATTTTTTAAGCAAGATTTTCGAATATTTATTGCTAGTGATGCCAACAAAGTGTATAATATTTTTTGTTCAGAAAAGATAAGGATGCTGCCTGTAAGTTAAATGATTTAAGCGTCATAAGTGTTTCTAATCTTTGGTGCCGATGTCATAATCATGGCAGTAATATAAGTAAGAGGGAATTCGGAGGATTAGAACAATGTCAAGCATTATAACAGAATCCCAGCATTTTAATAATGAGATTCCGTTTTGTACGGTTTATTCTTTAAGAGATAAAAAAGAGTTAGAGCGTATTTTCCTAAAACATCGCATTTCCTATTATCTTGATTGGCAAAAACAATCTTTATGGCAGAAAATTTTTGGTGGACGTAAGGGATCCGATAGAATTAATTGCCTGGTTAAGATTAATAGAGCGGATGTCGAACGTGCAAGAGAACTTGTTAAGAACATTACTGGTCTGAAAATGAAAGAACTTATCGGAAACACAGAAAATCGTCAGGTTACAAAGAGAGCTCTGATGGATGAAGAGATGGATCTTGATAAGGAAGATGAAGAAATGTAATTATTCTAGGAAGATGATTTTTAAGAGCTGAAATTCTTGAATGATTTTGTAGGAGTAATTATCAAAAGGGTCTGTATGGGAGGAATAGTGCTATCTTTAGACAAGTGATAGCAGCTTTTGTTCATACAGATCTTTTTTTGAGCTATAAATAATAAAATGGTACTTTTTTAGATAAATGTAATGTTAAACTCCTTTGAAAGGTGGATATAGTAGATTGGAATTTAAGAATAATAATAGAAAAAATATCGTAAATAAGACAGGGGTTGCTTCAAATAAACCTAAGAAAAATAAGAACTTTGCAGGTAAGCTTCCAGAAAACCAAAAATCTTTAAGAAAGTTTTCTGATAATAGAAAACCTTCAGGTAAGATTCAGGATAATAGAAAAACTGAAGGCAAATCTTTTGAAAAAGGTAAAAAAGAATCTAAAGCATTATGTCCTGTATTTAATAAATGTGGTGGCTGTCAGCTTCTTCACATGCCGTATAACAAACAGCTTGAGTGGAAACAGAAAAGAGTGCAGGAGCTAATCGGAAACATCTGTGAGGTTGAATCGGTTATTGGAATGAAAGAGCCTGACCATTACAGATGTAAGGTTCATCATGTCTTTGGCCATGATAGAAAAGGAAATGCTCTTCATGGAATTTATCAGGAAGGCTCCCATAAAGTTGTTCCTATTACAACATGCCTTCTTGAAGATAGAAAAGCAGATGAGATAATCGAAACGGTACGAAGTTTGCTTAAATCATTTAAAATAAAAACATATGATGAAGACTATGGACAGGGACTTCTTAGACATGTTCTTATCAGAATAGGTAAGAATAGTGGACAGGTTATGGTGGTACTTGTTGTATCAAATCCTATTTTTCCATCAAGCAAAAACTTCGTGAAGGCACTTGTAGAGAAACATCCAGAGATAACAACAATTGTTTTGAATGTTAATGATAAGCATACAAGTATGGTGCTTGGTGATAAAGAAAAGCCTATTTATGGAAAAGGGTATATAACTGATGAAGTATGCGGAATGACTTTTAAAATTTCTCCTAAATCGTTTTATCAGGTAAATCCTGTACAGACCGAAAGACTTTATAGTAAAGCAATAGAGCTTGCAAAACTAAAAAAGACTGATGTAGTTATGGATTGTTACAGTGGTGTAGGTACTATCGGAATCATCGCATCGCCTCATGTTAAAGAAGTTATTAGCGTAGAGCTCAATAAGGATGCTGTAAAAGATGCTATCTGGAATTCTAGGGCAAATAATGCCGAAAACGTTACTTTCTATAATAACGATGCTACAAGATTTATGGCTCAAATGGCAGAAAGTAATGATAGAGTTGATGTAGTTATTATGGATCCGCCAAGAAGTGGTGCTACAGAAGAGTTTCTTAAGTCCTTGTTTGAGCTTGCTCCGGAAAGAGTATCTTATATTTCCTGCTCGCCAGATACACTTGCAAGAGATTTGAAAATTATGGTCAAGAATGGTTATAAGGTAGAGAAAGTAGTACCGGTTGATATGTTTGCTTACACAAAGTCGATTGAAACAGTAGCGGTTTTATCTAGAATAGGTGACTAACAGAGGATTATATAAAACATTTTTCTGATTTTGATATTGTATATTCCGCCATTATTAAAAATGTTGATTACTCTGATGTAATCAAAGATCATGTAAAAAATTTTGCGATAGAAAAAACTGTGACAAAAGTTCCTAAGTAGTATTATTCCTACTACGTAGGAGCTTTTTTGTTATGCACTTTGACTAACATTTGTGCAAAAAAGCAATATCTGATAAGCATATAGCAACTTATGATAAGAAAGAAATGTGATGTTGCATAATAATATTGTATAAATCCTGCAACAGCAGAGCATAATGCACAAATGAATTTCTTTTAAATCTTAAAATCTTTTTATGGGAAGGGGTATTGCATGCATAAGAAAAAGTTAGGTTTAACATCTTTGCTTATGGCAGAAATGTTGCTTACTACAACTGTAGGGACAGGGGTTACAAACGTCTATGCAGCTGAAAATGAGTCAAATGTAAGCGCATCTGAATCTGAAGAAAAAGAGGAGAAGTCAGATTCATCAGTCGAATCAGAAAGTACTAAAGAAGGGGAAGACAATCCTGAAAAGTCAAATGATGCAGGAAATGGTTCTACCAGTGAAGAAGCAGGGGGCAAATCCGGGGAGAAGGATAACGACAAGACAAGTGATAACGAAGAAAAGAAAGAAGAAAGTAATTCAGGAAGTGATAACAGCGAAGAAGCTGCTAGCAAAGAGGAGGGTGTAGAGAACAAGGACAAAGAGTCTAAAGAAAAGGATAAGGAACAAAAAGACGACGTCAAGAAGGATGAGGAAAAAGAGGATAAAAAGGAAGAAGGTAACAAAGACGAGAAAACTATAAGATACTCGGCTGATGAGCTCGATGTAAGTTTTCGTTGGGGCAGTGAGAAAGCTGAAAATGGAGTTATGAAATTCCCAAGTCAGTATTATGAGTATCTTGTAAAGATTCCTAAGAAGTATTCTTTTAATGAAATCGAAAACATTAAAGTTAAAATGAAGGATCAGGATGGAAAGCTTTGCTTTAAGTACTATGGAACTGAGGAAAAGCCTACAAAAGAAGATAAGTCTGTAAAAGAGACTTATGATAATTTTGGTAAGGAAGAATATGACATAAATATTGAGGATGATGCTTCATTTACATATCTTGGAATTATGTCTGTAGATGAATTTGGTGAGAAGACACCGACAGAGTTTGCAACCTTGGTAGGAATAGAGATAAAACTCAAAGATGATGTTAAGAAAGATGATGAAAATTCCAAGATTAAGCATATCATCTACACTAAGGATGATATGGAATTTATGGATACCTGGTCTAAAGAAGCATATGATGGCGGTAATGTTTTAAAGTTTGAGAAAGACTGGCAAGAGTATTGCTTCAAATTAAAAGAACCGTTAAATGCGGAAAGAATTAACAGCATTAAGATTAAAGTTAAAGATCAGGATGCGACTGTTGCATTTAAGCTTTATGATGAAACACAAGGTGAAGATGGTAAATATAAAGAACTCCTAGCTGAATATGGCAAAAAAGGTCAGAAGGAATATGTTCTTAACCCATCTGTAGACGGTAAGGTGACACACTTTGCTATTATGGCTATGAATAGTAACACCTATCCATGCGGAGTTACTATCGAAAGTGTAGAATTTGAATATGATACAACGCCTGTTGATGATACTGTGAAAAAAGGTGTAGAGTATGATATTCCAAATCTTAGAGATAAGATGTGCGCAGTTCTTGGTGATGACTTTATCGTAGGAACCGCAATTAGTTATCAGGAATTTGCTGATAATATGGAGATGGAACTTGTAACAAAACATTTCAATGGTGTAACTCTTGGAAATGAGCTTAAGCCTGATTCTATGCTTAGAAAAGATGCTGAGCTAGAGGATGTTACTCTTAATGGTCATACTTTCAAGTTTCCTAAGTTGAACTACGAAACTCCTGAAAGATATCTTGATTTCTTTGTAAAATGGAATAATGAGCATCCAGATAAGAAGATTCGTATAAGGGGACACGTTTTAGTATGGCACAATCAGACTCCAGAGTTCTTTTTCCATGAAGACTATGATCTTGGTAAGCCGTTTGTAACTCCAGAAGTTATGAATCTTCGATTGGAGTATTATATAAAGAGTGTCGCACAGCATTTCACATCCGAGGGTAGCAAATACAAGGATATGTTCTATGGATGGGATGTTGTTAATGAAGCTGTGAGTGATGGAACAGGCACTTATAGAAATGACAATGAAAACTCAAAATGGTGGGCAGTATACAAGAGCCCTGAGTTCATTAAGAATGCCTTCGTATATGCTAACAAATATATGCCAAAGTCTATTGCTCTTTTCTACAATGATTATAATGAAACAATGGAGAGTAAAACCAAGGGTATATGTCAGCTTCTTACAGATGTAAAGAATACTGAAGGGGCTAGAATTGATGGTATGGGCATGCAGGCTCATTACCAGATAACATCCAATTCTCCATCTATGGAGCAATTCAAAAAGTCTGCACGTGCATATGGCAAGATTGTAGGACAGGTTCAGGTTACTGAGCTTGACTTCAAGGGAAGTGCCAACTCTAAAGATGAAAGACTTGCCCAGAGATATAAAGATGTTTATGACACCATTAGACGTTTGAGAAATGAAGGCTGCAATATTACAGGTATGACAATCTGGGGAGTGGTAGACAAGCATTCATGGCTTCAGACTCAGAACAGTGCAGGAGGAGGATCTACAGATAATAGCCGACAGTATCCGCTTTTGTTTGACAACAATTATAAGGCTAAAAATTCTTTCTATGCCCTTGCAGATGCAGGCGAGTTAGAGCCGGAGATAAAGAGTGTTCGTCTTGTTCAGATGCTCGAAGAAGACTATAGTGTAGGTGAAAACTATAGCTTTAATAAGGATGGCGGAAATGTTTCATTTACTCCTATGTGGAGCACTGATGGATTAAATGTAAAGGTTAAAGTTCCAGATAATTCTTTTGATAGTCAAGACTCTGTAACTTTATTTGCATCGGATTCTGATGGTATTAAGCAGGTAACTGTAAGCAGAAAAGACGCAAAAGAAGTAAACGGTGGCTATGAGGCAGAACTTAAGCTTTCTGTTAATGGAAAGTCTCTTTCTTCAAATGAAGTAAAGATGGATGTGCTGGTAAATGATAATGGCAATAAGTCAGCATTTAATGACACAACCTTTAATCAGGCAAGTAGTAACAAGTTTTTTGCAGAAACAACCGTTAAACCTCTTCTTAATGTTCAAAAGGGAAGTGTTTTAATAGACGGCAAGATTGATGATAAGGACTGGGATAAGGCAGAAGAAGTTCCACTTACCATCAATGTTGGTTCAAAGGTTAGTGCCAAGGCAAAACTTTTGTGGGATGAGGAAAATCTCTATGTTCTTATGAATGTTAAAGATGATGTTCTCAACAAGGATTCTTCACAGAATCATGAGCAAGATTCTATTGAAGTATTTATAGATGAGAATAACCATAAGACTTCTTCCTATGAAGATGATGACAAACAGTATCGTATTAATTATGAGAACAAACAAAGTTTTAATGGTAAAAAGTGTGTAGAAGAAAATGTAAAGTCAAGCGCAGTTGTTACCAAAGATGGTTATATGATTGAGGCTGCATTCAAGTGGACTGATATTAAGCCTTCTAATGGCACTGCTGTTGGTTTGGAACTTCAGATTAATGATGCTGATGGCAGTGGTAAGCGTATTGGTACACTTAGCTGGAGTGACAAGACAGGTAATGGCTGGTCTTCAACTTCAGTATATGGAACAATTTGCCTTAAGGATGGAATTGTTATCCCTCCAGAACCTTCGAAAGATACACCTAAAGAAGATGAGAACAAGGATAAGCCGGCAAATGGTGGTGGTAATAAAACTCCATCAAAAAGTGGTAATGGTGGGAACGAATCAGGAAACAGTGGAAGTAGTTCAACATCAGGAAACATATCAACAGGAAGTGATACAACAAGAAGTACATCGACAGGCAGTACATCAACAACTTCTAACAAAGCTGCGGCTGCTAAAAAGAATACTACAACTGTAAGTAAAGCATCTGCAAATGCACCTGCAAACAATGGAGAAGTACTTGGTGTAAGAAAGAGCGGCGATTCAGATTCTGTATACAAAAATACTGGAAAGGTTTCTTCTAGGAATACAAAGAAGAGTTCTAAAACAGGTAAAAAGACAAGAATAAACGCAAGGAAGAATTCTTCTAAGGTTACACTGGCGGAAAATAAGACTACAGAAGAAGTAAAAGAAGTTACAGAAGAAGAAAACCTTGAAGTGGCTGTTAATGAAGAAGATACGAACAAGGAGGAAGTAAACGAATCTGCATCTTCTGAGAATGAAAATGCTGAAGAAACAAAGAAATATGAAACAAGTGCTGATACATCTTCTGAAACTTCAAAGGACGATGCGAAAGAAAATGTAGAAGAAAAGAAACCTGAAGATGAAAACGCAGCAAAGGAAAATGAAAAGTCAAGTGTTCCTGTAGCACCAATCGCAGGAGGAACCGGTGCTGTAGCACTTGTAGCTATTATTTCAGCTATTCTTAAAAAGAAAGGTATTTTTTAAACTTTCTTTAGAAAACCAAAAATGATATAATAGTTTCATAATATGGAAGTATATTTTATTAATACACTTAACTTATGGAAGGAAAAAATCATTTTGGCTAATGAAAAGATAAAAAAGGCTGATAAAAATCCTATTCAGGTAGCTGACAGGCTTTTTAAAACTTTAGAGTTTCTTGCTTCTAGAAAAGAGTCAGGACTTATGGAAGTTGCAAGCGCAATGAAGCTTAATAAAAGTACTGCTCATAGAATTCTGACTTCACTTGAATATATGGGTTATGTGAAACAGAGTAAAGAGAATGGAAAATATTTTCTTACGATGAAGATTGTGGAGCTATCTGGGCTTGTCATGAGCAGAGTTGACATAATAGGTATGGTTAGACCGCACTTGGAGAAGCTTATGGAAACAACAGGTGAGACGGTTCATTTTGTTAAAAGAGACGGAAATGAAGCAATCTACATCGATAAGGTTGAATCACATCAGAACTCTATTCAAATGATTTCACACATTGGAAGTAGAATTCCGCTTTATTGTTCAGGTGTAGGAAAAGCTATGGCAGCGACTTTTAGCAATGAAGAAGTAAGAGATGTGTGGAAGAGCAGCAGGATAGTCAAGCTGACTCCTCATACTATAACCGATTACATGGATTTTGAAGAGGTTCTCGACAGGATTAGAAAGCTTGGATATGCAATGGACGATGAAGAAAACGAATTAGGTGTAAGGTGCATTGCAACAGATTTGTCTTCGAATGGAAAAAGTGCAGAATATGCATTTAGCATTTCTGCACCCGTTTCGAGGATGGATGAGAAAAGAATTAGTAAGCTCTCTGAATATATGCAGAGAACAAGGCAGGATATATTAAAAGATATAGGTGGACTATTATAAACACAAAAAACTCCTTACTGATAATCATCGGTGGGGAGTTTTTGTATTGACATCATTAATTAAAGTAATATAATTAATAACAGTTATACCATAATATGAAATATAGTTTCACAATATGAAACTAAAAGGAGAATGTATGAACGCAGTACTTGAAAAGTTTGAGAAGATTGGTATTATTCCTGTTGTAGTTTTAGATGATGCAAAAGATGCAAAGAAGCTTGGAGAAGCTCTTATGAAGGGCGGACTTCCGGCAGCTGAGGTGACATTCCGTACAGAGGCAGCAGAAGAGTCTATTAGAATTATGTCTGAGAATTTCCCTGATATGCTTGTTGGTGCAGGAACTGTACTTACAACAGAACAGGTTGATAGAGCAGTTAATGCTGGGGCAAAGTTTATCGTAAGTCCTGGATTTAATCCTAAAGTTGTTAAATATTGTATCGAAAAGAATATTCCGGTAACACCTGGTACACAGACACCTTCTGAAATGGAACAGGCTATTGAGATGGGTCTGGACGTAGTGAAGTTCTTCCCGGCAGAGCCTGCTGGTGGTCTTAAGATGATCAAGGCAGTCTCTGCTCCTTATACAATGCTTAAATTCATGCCTACAGGTGGAATTAGTGCAGATAATGTAAGAGAATATCTTAAGTTTAACAAGATTCTTGCATGCGGCGGAAGCTGGATGGTTAAGAAGGATATGATTGTTAATGGTGAGTTTGACAAGATTGAGGAGCTTGTTGCACAGGCTGCTGCAATAGTTAAAGAAGTTCGCGGATAAAATAATAGTTATTTGTAATAAAAAGGCAAAATTGGAGAAGGAATATGAAAGTTGAACTTAATTTAAGAGCAAAAGAAGATTGCAAATTTGATGCAGTATCATTGGGAGAGGTTATGCTTCGCCTTGATCCAGGCGAAGGCAGAATCAGAACTGCAAGAAGTTTCAGAGCCTGGGAAGGCGGCGGAGAATATAATGTTATAAGAGGTCTTCATAAGTGTTTTGGTATGGATACAGCCGTTATTACATCTTTTGCAGATAATGAAATCGGTAAGCTTATGAAAGACTTCATTGAACAGGGCGGTGTTGACACTTCTCTTATCAACTGGAAGAAGACAGATGGAATCGGAAGAATTTGCCGTAATGGTCTTAATTTTACAGAAAGAGGATTTGGCATTCGTGGTGCAGTAGGCTGTTCGGATAGAGCAAATACTGCAATTTCTCAGGCAAAGCCAGAGGACTTTGACTTTGATTATATTTTTGGTGAGCTTGGTGTTCGTTGGCTTCATACAGGCGGAATCTATGCAGCTTTGTCCGAGCAGGCAAGTGAGACTGTTGTAGAAGCTATTAAGACTGCAAAGAAATACGGAACAATTGTGTCTTACGATCTTAACTATCGTCCATCTATGTGGAGCGCAATCGGCGGACAGACAAAAGCTCAGGAAGTTAACAGAGAAATCGCAAAGTATGTTGATGTCATGATTGGTAATGAAGAAGACTTTACAGCATGCCTTGGTTTTAAGATTGAAGGTAATGATGAGAATTTAAAGAGTCTTAACATCGATGGATATAAGAAGATGATTAATGAAGCAGCAAAGACATATCCTAATTTCAAGGTTGTTGCTACAACACTTCGTACAGTTAAGACAGCTACAGTTAATGATTGGAAGGCAATGTGCTGGGCAGGTGGAGAAATCTTTATGTCTAACGAGTATCCAGGCCTTGAGATCATGGATAGAGTAGGTGGCGGTGATTCATTCGCATCTGGTCTTGTATATGGTCTTATGACAACAGCCAATCCTCAGATGGCTGTAGATTATGGAGCAGCTCACGGAGCACTTGCAATGACAACACCTGGGGACACTTCTATGGCATCCAAGGAAGAAGTTGAAGCTATTATGGGCGGTGCTGGAGCAAGAGTTAAGAGATAAAAAACAAATCTTTAGTTTAGATAAATTTTATATATTTCATCTTTATTAAAGCTTGACCAACTACCTTTATATTTGTACGATTTAATTATGCGCTGTGTATTGCAACAGCATTTTAAATCTCGCAATATAAAGGAGTTGGGTATGTTTTTTGACAAAAAATGGAAGAACCAGAATTGGTTTCAGTACGCAGTTGCGTTGTGCATTGCGATTCTTTTCTACACTATAATAAACAATATAGATGGTATACAAGATTGTTTTAGTGTCTTATATGGATTTATTTCACCGGTTGTTCTTGGTGTAATAATTGCATATCTGCTTAATCCCGTCATGTCTTTTTATGAACGGACAATTTTTTCTAGATTAAAACAGCAGTCATTTAGAAGAAGTTTTTCATTAATACTTACGGTTATTACTTTTTTGCTGTTTTTTTCTGTGCTTCTTATAGCACTGATTCCTCAGATAGTATCGAGTCTGACTACTCTTTTTGCAAATGTGGATGAATACTCGAATACGCTTCAGATGCTTTTAGAAAAATTAAAAGAAACTGCTGCTAAGTTTAAGCTTGATATTAGTTCATTTACAGCTTTTAGTGATAATTTTCTTAGTACTTTTAAGTCAAGTATACCTAATGGCTTTAACAGCATTGTTAATACTTCGGTGAATATCGGTTCAGGAATACTTAATGCTGTTATTTCATTTATTCTTGCTATTTATTTTTTGGCAGATAAAGAGCATTTAATTGGTGGATGGTCTAATTTGTTAGGTCTTTTGGTATCTGACAAGCATAAAAGAGACTGGGTTGATTTTTGGACTAGATGCAATACTATTCTTCTTAGATATATTGGTGGAGACCTGCTGGATGCACTTATTGTTGGAGTAGTTAACTGGATATTCATGCTTGCTTTCGGAATGCCATATGCAGTGCTTATTTCTCTTATAGTGGGAGTTACAAATCTTGCTCCTACTTTTGGTCCTATTGTGGGAGCTGTGATTGGCGGATTTATTCTTGTGCTTGTTAATCCATGGTCTGCACTTTGGTTTCTTATTTTTACCATTGTTCTTCAGACATGTGATGGATATATTATTAAGCCTAAGCTCTTTGGAAATACTCTTGGAATCGCGTCTGTATGGATTTTAGTATCTATAATCGTATTTGGAAGAGTTTTTGGAATTGTGGGTGTGCTTCTTGCAATTCCGTTCGCAGCTATTATAGACTTTATATATAGGGAATTCTTTCTTGTCTGGCTTAAAAGAAAAAAAGATGTTGGCGAATTTGATGATAATGAAGATGATATAGCTAAAGATGAGAATGTAAATAAAAAAAATTCATAAAGTTTTTGGCAGCATTGTGTTTTTTTGTTGATTTTGTAAGAACCTAAACTAAACAGCCATATATCTTGTGGGAGGGATTATGGAAAAAAGAAGTTCTTTAAGATTTAAAAATGTCTTTTCTTTGTTAATGTATTTTTTGAAGGGCAGCAAACATTTGTTTGCTGCCACAGTTGTGTTTTCATGCATGACATCTTTTATAGATCTTATTAATCCAAGGTTTATAGGTTTTGCAGTGGATGTTATTTTAGGTAACGATATTGGTAAATATCGTTTTACGTCCTTACTGCTAAAAAACGATACTGGTGCTGATTTTCTCAAGAAACATATGTATATTGTGGCGCTTTGCGTGCTCGCATTTTCTGTGTTAGGAGGGTTTTGCAGATATCTTGTAAGACTTTTTAATACCATGGGAGCAGAGAAGTTAGTTAAAAGAATGAGAGATAGCCTTTCTGATCATATCATGCATCTTCCATATGCGTGGTATGGAACAGTGCAGACAGGTGACATTATTCAGCGATGTACATCAGATGTAGAAACTATTAAAATGTTTGTTTCTGAACAGCTTGTAAATTTTTTTAGGATAGTTATGCTTATGATTCTCGCGCTTAGTTTTATGGCGGGAATTTCAGTAAAACTGACACTTATTTCTGGTGCATTTATTCCTGTTATTGTGCTATATTCTGTATTTTTTCATGGAAAAATAGGGGATGCATTTGAACATGTTGATATTCAGGAGGGAAAGTTATCTGCTATTGTTCAGGAAAATCTAACAGGTGTTCGAGTGGTTAGAGCTTTTGGTAGAGAATCCTACGAAAAAGACCGTTTTGATAAACAAAACGAGTATTATACGAATATGTGGATTAGAATGCTCAAACTTTTATCTGCATTTTGGGCATCAAATGATCTTATTTCGGGATTGCAGATTTTCTTTGTTGTTATTTTTGGAGCAATATTCTGTGTGCATGGTCAGATGAGTGCAGGTCAGTATGTATCATTTATAGCATATAATGCTATTTTGACTTGGCCGGTTAGAATGCTAGGAAGAGTAATTACTGAAATGAGTAGGGCCGGAATATCAGGTAACAGAATTTTGGAGATTATGAATACACAGGTTGAACATGATATAGAATCTCCAAAGAGACCGCCGTTGGATAAAGATATATTATTTGAACATGTATCATTTTCTTATGACAATGAAAATGATATTTTGTCCGATGTTTCTTTTGAAGTGAAAGCGGGTAGTTGTGTAGGAATCCTGGGATCTACAGGTTCTGGCAAATCTACTTTGATGTATCTTCTAGACAGGCTCTATAACCTTCCAAAAGAAAATGGAAAAATCACAATTGGCGGTGTTGATATTTTGGATATAGAAGCTGAGTACTTAAGAGAAAACATAGGAATTGTACTTCAGGAGCCATATCTTTTTTCTAGAACACTTGCCGATAATATTGCAATTACTCAAAATGAGTTGAAGATGGATAATATTTATCATACTGCGCATACTGCTTTTCTCGATGAAGCTGTAGAGAAGTTTACTAAGGGGTACGATACCTTTGTAGGTGAGAGGGGAGTAACTTTGTCTGGGGGTCAAAAGCAGCGAGTTGCAATCGCTCAAACTCTTATGAAAAATGCTAAGATACTAATCTTCGATGATTCATTATCTGCCGTTGATGCTAATACTGATGCAAAAATAAGAGAGGCTTTGAATAAAGAAATGAAAGGTACAACAGTATTCTTGATTGCACATAGGATTACAACTCTTATGAATGCAGATAATATCCTTGTTATGCAAAATGGTCGGATAAAAGAAAGTGGTACTCATGAAATTCTCCTTGAAAAAGGCGGCATTTATAAAAAAATTTATGATTTACAGACACAGGGAATGGAGGAATGATTAAAGATGGGCAATAAAGAGAATAATGTAAAACTTCCTCTATTTGGCATACCTGCGCTTATGCCTTATATTAAACCTTATGGTAAAACGATTATTGTTATGATAATGCTTGGAACATTTTCGAGTATTATTGATTCGTTTTACCCTCTTTTTCACAAGTATGCATTGAACAATTTTGTTGGAAAGAGAAAACTTGATTACATTGCATTTTTCTGTGTGCTGTATGTCATTATTTTGATAATTCAATCTATTGATAATTACATTACAACTTATTTTTGTTCAAAAGTAGAAATGAAAATGGACAGAGATTTGAGAAATGCCGGATTTTATCACCTTCAGACATTGTCATTTTCTTATTTTAATCAGAACAATGTCGGGTATATTCACTCACGAGTTATGAGTGATACAGGAAAAATAGGAGAACTTGTAAGCTGGCGACTTATGGATTTTGTATGGAATTTTTCTTACATTATCTCTATCCTTGTTGTTATGCTTTTTATGAGCGTAAGGTTATCGCTTGTGATTTTTGCTTTGATACCTGTTGCAGTTGTGTGTATCGTCTTTTTTCAAAAAAAGCTTGTTGCCTTAGGAAGACAAATTAGAGAAATAAATTCACGTATTTCTGGTAACTTTAACGAGAATATTACGGGTGCTCGAAGCGTTAAAACTCTTGTAATTGAAAAAAGAGTCCAGAATGATTTTGAAAAAGAAACCGAGAATATGCGCAGAGAATCTATTAAAAACGGACATTACTCTGCGCTTTTTACAGCGCTTATTACACTTATGAGTTCGATTGCGCTTTCTCTTGTTTTGTGGCAAGGTGGAAAGCTTACAACAAAGCATATTATTGAGATAGGCACATTATCAGTATTCATGTCCTATGCACTTGGAATGATGGAACCAATTCAGAACGTGGTTAACACCATTTCTGCACTTATTTCTATTCAAGTTAATATTGAAAGATTTACCAAGCTTATGAATACTGAATCAGATGTTAAGGATTCTAAGGAAATAATCGAAAAATATGGTGATACCTTTAATCCTAAGATGGAAAATTGGGAAGAACTTCATGGAAAAGTGGAATTTAAAGATGTTTCCTTTAAATATCCTGATGGTGATGAATATGTTCTTGAACATTTTAATCTTGTAGTGCCTCAAGGCTCTACAGTGGCTATTGTCGGAGAAACAGGTGCCGGAAAATCCACCTTGGTAAATCTTGTATGCAGATTTTTTGAACCGACAGTAGGAAAAGTGTTGATTGACGACAAGGATGCAAGAGAAAGAAGCTTATTGTGGCTTCATAGAGGAATTGGATATGTTCTTCAGTCACCACATCTTTTTTCTGGAACTGTACGTGACAATCTTCGTTATGGAAAGCCTGATGCAAGCGAGGAAGAAATATGGAAAGCACTAAAAATGGTTGCTGCTGACAAAATCGTAAAACGAATGGAAAAAGGACTTTCAGGTGAAGTAGGAGAAGGCGGAGATATGCTTTCTACAGGAGAAAAACAGCTTTTATCCTTTGCCAGAGCAATACTTGCGGATCCAAAGATTCTTGTCTTGGATGAAGCAACAAGTTCTATTGATTCTGTAACAGAGAAAGCTATTCAGAATGCAATAAAGGTTGTTACTAAAGGTAGAACTACATTTATGATAGCACATAGACTTTCAACTGTTGTGGATGCGGATGTTATCTTGGCAGTGTGTGATGGAAAGATAATTGAAAGAGGCAATCATCACGAACTTATGAAGAAAAAAGGATATTATCACGAGTTATATACAAGACAGTTTAGCGAGGATATTTAAAAACTTTAGATTTTTGTCACCTGAAGAATTTTTTGTTGGCTAATTTGAATATTTGGTGTAATATGTAATTTGTGAAAATTGTGTGAAAATTTTTAGTGAAGATTTTCACAGATAAAAAGGAGCAAATACAGATCATGAAGCAGTATATGTATACTCTGGTAACAGAAGAAGATCTGGAACGGATTGCGGATGACATTTATGGACAGGACTTGTTTGGAGGAGCTTCTAGTGTCCTGATTACGATTTTTTCAACGAAAGATAGAGCTGGTTTATTGGACCATGTGCTAAGCTTTTTTGAAGAGCGTTTTCCTGAAGTGTCTAGTAGTGGATGTTTTGTTTCAACTGGAAAGTTACAGGAAGATATTCCAGGAGAAGATACTACGATTACAATTTCCGTTTTGGATAATGTATCGATTGATGCAATAATTTGTCCAGAGGTTTTGGAGAAGCACCAGCCATCACGAGATCCTTTGACAGGCGTTTATACTAGAACTGAAATTGAGAGAATTTTGGATGAAGTGCTTAGCCAGTCAGATATCTGTTCACCAGCAATTTTACTGGCAGATATCGATCATCTTGATCAAATAAATGTTACTTTGGGACATGATGCGGGAGATTATGTAACTCAGAAAGTAGCTGATATTCTTATGCAGAGTCTTAGAATCGCTGATCATATTGGACGTTGGGAGTCTGAGAAATTTATGATAGTTTTGCAGCATGTTGATAAAAACAGCATGATGGATGTTACAAACCGTCTTAGAAAACTTGTTGAAGAGGCGGATTTTGCTGATGTTGGTAAAATAACGATTTCTTTTGGATGTACACTTATAAATTCAGGAGAAGAGAAATCTGTAGCTTATTCCAGAGCGAATCAGGCATTGGAGAATGCAAAAGAAAATGGAAGAAATTGTGTTGAGTGTCTTTAATAAGTTATCTGTAAAATAACTTTTTAAGGTTGTCGAGGAGGACAAAATGTTAGAGAAAATGTTTCATTTGAAAGAACACAATACGAATGTTCGTACTGAGGTTCTTGCGGGTGTTACGACATTCCTGGCGATGGCGTACATTCTTGCTGTTAATCCATCTATTTTAGGTAATGTAATGGATGCAAACGGCGTATTTTTGGCAACAGCGATTGCTTCAGCGATTGCCACCACTATTATGGCTTTATGGGCTAACTATCCGATAGCACTTTCAGCAGGGCTTGGACTTAATGCCTATTTTGCTTTTACAGTTTGTCTTCAGGAACTTGCTGATGTAGAAAATGCATTTGAGATTTGTCTTACAGCTGTACTTCTTGAAGGTCTTATTTTTATTGCTATATCTGTTTTCAAAGTAAGAGAGCAGATTATAAATGGCATTCCACACAATCTTAAGAGTGGAATTTCAGCGGGTATTGGTCTTTTTGTAGCATTTATAGGTCTTCAGGGAGCTGGAATTGTTGTAAACAGTGATTCAACATTAGTTGACCTTGGTGATTTTGCTTCGCCTCAGGTTGCACTTGCTTTAGTGGGATTTTTAATTATTGTTATCCTGTCATATTACAAGATTCCAGGTGCTGTTCTTATAGGTATTATTGGAACTTGGATTTTGGGAATGATAGCACAGACAACTGGATGGTATGTTGTTGATGATGCTCATGCAAGCCTTTTCCCGGATTTTTCTCAGGGACTTGTGAATTTTGCAGGACTTAAAAAGACTGCATTCCATTTTAACTTTGGATGGGTTTCACATAATGTTGTTCAGTTTATTGCTATTGTATTCAGCTTTCTTTTTGTGGATTTGTTCGATACTGTTGGTACAGTAGTTGGTGTTGCTGACAAGGCTGGACTTCTTGACAAAGATGGAAAACTTCCTAGAGTTGGTAAAGTGTTTATGGCAGATGCTGTTGGTACAACAGTTGGTGCTTGTCTTGGTACATCTACAATTACAAGCTTTGTAGAGTCAAGTGCAGGTGTTGCGGCAGGCGGACGTACAGGTCTTACAGCTCTTACAACAGCTGGAATGTTTGTTCTTTCTTTGTTCCTGTCACCAATTTTTTTGGCTATTCCTGGATTCGCAACAGCTCCAGCTCTTATTTATGTTGGAATGCTTATGATTACTTCGGTTAAGAAAATCGAGTTCGATGGAGATGTGGCTGATAGCGCAGGAGCATACATGGCAATACTTATGATGCCTCTTACATACTCTATCGCAAATGGAATTATGTTTGGTATTATTACATGGGTTGTTGTAAAAGTATTTGAGAAAAAAGCTAAAGATATATCTCCTATTATGTGGGTGATTTTTGGCTTGTTTGTTTTAAGAATACTTACACTTGTAACTAATTTTAGATAATTGTTTTTGTACTTTATATCTTACATGAACCTCGCAGTTATTGCGAGGTTCATGCTGTGTTGTACACAAGAATTTTTTAAGAGGAATTAATAAAATGAAATTTTTAAAGATTAAAAAGATTTTACCTGCATCACTTATTGCACTTTGTCTTTGTGGTCAGGGAAGTGTATTGGCAAATGCTAGTATAGTTAATAACTACAGTGTATGTTATGCTGCAGAATTTGATTACAGAGCTGTTTTTGATTCGACATATTATGCACAGAGATATCCAGATGTAGCAGCCATTTATGGAACTGAGCCAGAGGCTTTATATTCCCATTTCGTTAATGCTGGTATGGCAGAAGTTAGACAGCCAAGTGCAGCTTTTAATGTCCAAATCTATATGTCCAACTATGAAGATTTGCAGTCAATTTTTGGAAGTGATATTGCTGCATATTATAAACACTATATTTCATCTGGAAAAAATGAATCAAGAGTAGGTGACCACCTTCTTCCTGGTAAAAAACTTAAAGATTTTTCAGAGTTATCAGCAGTCAGTGTACCTGCAAAAGATAACCAGATTCAGGAAAAGACATATGATTTTATAACTCCATCATCAACGTTAGTTGTTGTAAATCACTCACATGGAATTGATACAAAATATGTTCCAAGTGTAGCAAGCGTTGGAAATGGTCAGCTTATGAGAGAAGATGTGGCGCCTATAGTACTTAAGATGATAAGTGATGCTAGAAAGCAAGGGGTAGGTATTTCTGTAGTATCGGGTTATAGAAGTGCTTCTAGACAGACTATGCTCTATAATCGTAAGGTAAACTATTACAAGTCGCTTGGATGCAATGATGAGGATGCCAGAAGAAAAGCTGCTACAGTTGTTAATCCGCCAGGATATTCTGAACATCAGACAGGTCTTTGCATGGATATAACAGATACTTCTTACAGAGGACTTACTACCAGCCAGGAGCGAACAAAAGGATATCAGTGGATTTTAGCTCATTGCGCAGAATATGGATTTATTCTTCGTTATCCTGTTGGAAAAGAAAATGTCACAGAAGTTATATATGAGCCATGGCATTTTAGATATGTTGGTAAGGAAGCAGCAATAGAGATTATGCAAAGAGGTATTACTCTTGAGGAATATGCTGCTGAGAGAGGACTTAAGTAAATTAACAAAAAAATCGCGTTGTATTAAAGCAAAATCGTGCCTTCGACGAAACAAAATAATAGTAAAAAGGATTATATATAACGAAAATCTAAAGCTTATTGTTTCTTGTGCAAAAATATGATTAAAGTTATAAAAGATTCTTTGTAAAAATCGAAACTCCGTCTTTTTATGAGCCATAAAATGTGATATACTGTCAATGGATGGGGGAATTTTATGTCTTTAAGAGATAGCAATCGGATGGACAAAAAAGATCAGAATTATTTTTTGAATCGTGAAGAAAGTCCGTTTGAAAGCATGCCAAAAGATAAAGAAGATTTGGCTCAAGCTTTTAGACGAAGTCATCCGCCGGTTCGTGCAAGTTCCGGCAGTACAGAAGATTCAAGGGAAGGTATAAAAGAATCTTCGAAGGGTGGGGAATTTGGAAAAAGGGATAGACAAAACCTTCAGAAAATACTCCAATCAAATTCAATATTTAAACGTATCTTGATAGCGCAGGCATTTGCAATATTGTGTCTGACAGTGCTTGTATCATTTGTCTTTTATTCTAATTTTGGAATAAAAAGGCAATGTGAGAAAATGGCTAGGCAGATATTGGATTTACAGGAAGCCTATAACGGCCTTATTCTTCAAAATACAGGCGAAGAAGTTGTAGGCACTGAATCAGTAGAAATGACTGATGGCACTGACAAAAGCACTAAAGGCAGAAAAACTGCAGCAAGTGGTGAAAAGTCAGATGTTCGCTATGTTTATCTAACTTTTGACGATGGACCAAGCTCCAAGACTGAGAAAATATTAGATATTCTTGACAGATACGGTGTTAAAGCTACTTTCTTTGTATGTGGGAAAAAAGCATACGAAGGGGAGTATAAGAGAATTGTTGAGGAGGGTCATAGCATAGGGATGCATTCCTTTAGTCACAGTTATGGAAAGCTCTACGCATCTTTAGATAGTTTTCAGACAGACCTTCATAAGCTACAAAATTATATTTATGACTTAACTGGAGTATGGACAACATACTACAGGTTCCCAGGTGGAAGTTCTAATACTACCAGCAAGGTAAACATGCAGGAATTAAAAGATTATCTTGGCAGGGAACATATTACTTACTTTGACTGGAATGTATATGGCGGCGATGGTGTTTCTTCAGATGTTATAGTAAGAAATGTTACAGCCAATATTACAAGATATGATGAGTGTATGATTCTTTTTCATGATGCTAATGATAAAGAGTCAACAGTTGAAGCTTTGCCGAGAATCATTGAGTATATTCAGTCATTGGATAACACAGTTATTGTTCCGATTACGGATAAAACCGAACCGGTTCAACATCATAAATAAGCTATAAGAACGGAGGAAGAAACTATGGGATTTTTCTCAGAGCTGAAAAAAGATTTGTCCAACGTCAATGACGAAATGGGCATTGAACAGACAGCTGCAGAGAAGAATGCGGAAAGTGGAATTGCCGGGGAAAATGCTGAGAGTAACATGCAAACTGAAGCTATTCAGCAAGAACTTGCGTCCGCACCACAAATGCAGCAGGAAAAAGAATCTGCAGAAACAGAATATCCTACACAAGAATCCAGTTATAGTGTTAATGCTCAAACTGAACAAGTGGAGGATAACCCTGCAGAATTCGAAGAACAAATGCAGGATTACGTGCATTACAACACCGGGGTATCTGAAGAAAATATCCCAGTTGAAGAACCAGAAGTACATGTTAAACAAGAAGTACCATTTTTTTCAAATGTGTCAAATAGTTCGCAGACAAGCAGAGCGCAGTTTGTAAATCAAAAGCAAAATGAAATGCCTGTTTATAACAACTACAACACATCAAAACAAAACTACAATGAAGATAGGGGATATGAAGAGATGATGGACGCAGAACATGTAGCAACAGATGAAACAGCAGCAATTACTGAAGGAATGGTTGTAAGCGGTGATATTCAGACAACTGGCTCTTTGGATTTGATTGGTAAGGTAGTAGGAAATGTTACAGCATATGGCAAACTTAATGTAACTGGCGAAATTGAAGGTAATTCAACTGCAGCTGAAATTTTTGCAGAAGCAGCAAGAATTAATGGTGATGTACATTCACAGGGAAGCATTAAGATTGGTCAGAGCTCCGTTATTATAGGTAACCTTTATGCAACAAGCGCAGTTATCGCTGGTGCTGTAAAGGGTGATATTGATGTTCATGGACCGGTTGTACTTGATACAACAGCTATAGTTATGGGTAATATCAAGTCTCAGTCCGTACAGATTAACAATGGTGCAGTAATTGAAGGTAACTGCTCACAGGTATATGCAGATGTTAATCCAACAGCTTTCTTTGAAGGCTTGAAAACTAAGGAACAGTAATGTTAATATATTGAATGGAAAATGTTGCTGCTTTTAGTTTTGAAATGCGTACAAGCGCATTTCGTAACAAAATGATTTTGTAAGTTATGCCGGGACCATTTTTCCCGGCATAATTTTATGTTATGACATTACCCAAATTTATATTTTTAGGGTAAAATAGTATCTAGAAAAGAGGAAAAACGAAACATGAGAATTTTATTGAAACTCAGTGGTGAAGCACTTGCAGGTGACAAGAAAACAGGCTTTGATGAACCTACAGTACGCAAAGTAGCACTTCAGGTTAAACAGCTTGTAGATTCAGGTACACAGGTTGGTATTGTTATTGGCGGTGGTAACTTCTGGAGAGGTCGTACAAGTGAGAATATTGATCGAGTTAAAGCTGATCAGATTGGTATGCTCGCAACAGTAATGAACTGTATTTATGTTTCGGAAATTTTTCGATCCGAAGGAATGATGACTAATATACTTACTCCATTTGAGTGCGGATCTTTTACAAAGCTTTTTTCAAAAGATCGTGCTAACAAATATTTTGCAAAAAATATGGTCGTATTTTTTGCAGGAGGTACAGGTCATCCATATTTCTCAACTGATACAGGTGTTGTACTTCGTGCTGTAGAAGTTGAGGCGGATGTGCTTCTTCTTGCGAAAGCTATTGATGGTGTTTATGATAGTGATCCAGCTGTTAATCCTAATGCAAAGCGCTATGATCGTCTTAGCATAAATGAAGTTGTTGCCAATAACTTGCAGGTTGTTGATATGACTGCATCTATTCTTGCAAGAGATAATCATATGCCGATGCGTGTGTTTGCTTTGCAGGAGGAAAACAGTATCGTTAAGGCTGTAAGCGGCAACTTTAACGGAACTATCGTTGATGCTTGAATAACAATTATTAAGTGAAAATAAGTCACAGTTTGAGAGGAGAACGTTTACTATGAACGAAAGATTAAAGGATTACCAGGGAAAAATGGATAAGGCAATTAATTTCCTTGCTGAAGATTTGGCCACAATTCGTGCAGGAAGAGCCAATCCGCATGTGCTTGATAAAATTCGCGTAGATTATTATGGCACACCTACACCAATTCAGCAGGTGGGCAATGTTACTGTTCCGGAAGCACGTATTATTCAGATTGCTCCTTGGGAAAAAAACATGCTTAAAGAAATTGAAAAAGCAATTATGACATCTGAACTTGGAATTAATCCTACAAATGACGGCAGTGTTATCCGTCTTATTTTCCCAGAACTTACAGAAGACAGACGTAAGGAACTTGCCAAGGAAGTTAAGAAAAAGGGTGAAGATGCTAAGGTTGCTGTTCGTAATATTCGTCGCGATGGTAATGAAGCATTTAAGAAACTTAAGGGAAGTGAAGTTTCTGAAGATGAAATTAAGGATCTTACAGATGAACTTCAGAAGCTTACAGATGAATATGTAAAGAAAGTTGAAGCTACTATTGAGGCTAAGACCAAGGAAATTATGACACTTTAATTATTTCTGGATGTAGAGGTATTATGGAAGAGAGAAAGATTCCGCAGCATGTTGCGATTATTTTAGATGGTAATGGACGCTGGGCAAAAGCCAAGGGCATGCCGCGTAATTATGGACATATGCAGGGAGCTAAGGCAGTTGAGAATATATTGTTCGATGCAGATGAACTTGGAATAAAATATCTTACTGTTTATGCTTTCTCAACAGAGAACTGGAACAGACCACAGGCTGAAGTTGCAGCACTTATGAAGATTCTGGAACAGTATTTAAAGAGTAGTATCAAAAAGTCAATGAAAAATAATGTAAGATGTAGAGTTATTGGTGAACGTTCAAAATTGTCTCCAGCTATACAGGCTGCAGTTAATGATCTTGAAGAGGCTACTAAGAACAATACAGGACTTACATTTACAATTGCTATCAACTACGGAAGTCGTGATGAAATAACAAGAGCGGTCAGAAAGGTTGCTAAAAGGGTTCAAAATGGTGAACTTGATGCTGATAGCATTACAGAGGAAGACATTAATAATTCTTTGGATACTGGATTTATGCCAGATCCAGATCTTATGATTCGTACTTGCGGCGAGCAAAGAGTATCAAACTTCCTTCTTTGGCAGCTTGCGTACACAGAATTTTATTATACAGATATTGCCTGGCCGGATTTTGACAGAAACGAGCTTGAAAAAGCGATTGATGCTTACAATCATCGTACTCGAAGATTTGGCGGATTGAAAAAAGGTGAAGAATAAGTGAAAACAAGAATAATTAGCGGCATTGTAATAGGCATTATTTTAGTATTGACACTCTCTAGTGGAGGATATATATTAGGAGGCTTTTTGCTTGCTGTTTCAGAAGTTGCATATTTTGAACTTGCAAGAACATTAGGGTTTAGTGAAAATGGAAAAACAAGTCTGCTTCAGATAGTAGGGCATATAAGTGTTGCACTTCATTATTTGCTGCTTATGACATATCATGATGTTAAAGTTTTTTTGTGTAGCATTTTATTCGCTTTCTTTGGAATAATGATAGTTTATGTTCTTACATTTCCAAGGTATAAGTCGGTTCAGGCTATAGAAGCTGTTTTTTCCTTTATGTATGCACCGGTCTTGCTTTCTTTTATTTATATGCTACGTATTATGCCAAATGGATATATGCTTGTATGGATTCCATTTGTGGCGTTCGTGTGTGATACGTTTGCATATTTTACAGGAAAAGCATTCGGAAAACACAAAATGTGTCCGATTTTATCTCCTAAGAAGACCGTAGAGGGGGCCATAGGTGGAGTGCTTTTTTCTGTACTTGCAGGTGTTATTTTTGCATATGTGCTTCAAAAAAACTCTGGTGTCGAAGGAAATGTAACTATTCAGTATATGATTATTACCTTTGTTGCCAGCATTATCTCGCAGATTGGTGACCTTGCAGCATCTGCTATAAAAAGAGATAAGAAAATCAAAGACTATGGAAATCTTATTCCTGGTCACGGTGGAATCATGGATAGATTCGATAGTGTTACTTTTGTAGCGCCTTTAATATATGTATTAGAAGTATTATTTAGTATTATTGGTGCATAAAAATAATTAAAAATTGACTGATTATCGAACGCAATTTTTATCTATAATTTTGCGTTCGATAATTGTTTTTTTGGAAAGATAGGTAAATAAATGAGAAAAATCGTATTACTTGGTTCAACAGGTTCAATTGGAACTCAGACACTTGATGTGGTTCGAAATTATCGTGATGATTTGAAAATTGTGGCGTTAGCTGCGAATCATAACGTTGAGCTGATAGAGAAGCAGATAAGGGAATTCAAGCCATCCAAAGTTGCTATGTACAGTAGCAAAGCAGCTGAAGAGCTTAGAGTTAAAATTGCAGATTTGGGAATTCCTGTATATGAAGGAATGGATGGGCTTATAGAACTCGTAAAGTCAGAGGAAGCTGATACGGTGCTTACTGCAGTTGTTGGAATGATTGGAATAAGACCTACAATTGAAGCGATAAAAGCTAAGAAAGATATTGCACTTGCCAACAAAGAAACACTTGTATGCGCTGGTCATATCATTATGCCTCTGGCAAAAGAATATGGGGTTAGTATCTTGCCTGTTGATTCAGAGCATAGTGCTATTTTCCAGTCTTTAAATGGAGAACCAAGAAAAAGCGTTGAAAAGATTTTATTAACAGCTTCAGGTGGTACATTCAGAGGAAAGACTACTAAAGAACTTGAAAACGTAAGCGTTGAAGATGCTTTAAAGAATCCTAACTGGGATATGGGAGCAAAGGTTACTATTGACTCAGCATCACTTGTTAACAAGGGACTTGAAGTAATTGAGGCTAAGTGGCTCTTTGGTGTTGATGTAGAGAATATCCAGGTTGTAATTCAGCCTCAGTCGATACTTCATTCTGCTGTTCAGTTTGTGGATGGAGCAATTATCGGACAGTTTGGAGTACCTGATATGAAACTTCCTATTCAGTATGCCCTCTTTTATCCAGATAGAAGACCCATGCCTGAAGAAAGACTTGATTTGTTCAAACTTGGAAGCATTATTTTTGAAAAACCAAATACTGATGTGTTTAAAGGTCTTCCGCTTGCTATTAACGCAGCAAAAATTGGTGGAAGTATGCCAACTGTTTTCAATGCTGCAAATGAAATGGCAGTTAAGCGCTTTGTTAAAGGAGAGATTAAGTTTCTTGATATATACTCAATGATTGACAAAGCTATGCAGCATCATGTTAAAATTGATAATCCTTCTGTTGAAGAGATTCTTGCTGTTGAGAAGGAGACTTATAGTTTTCTTCTTTCATAAAAAAGCAATATAACTATGTCAGACCAAGATTTGTTGTGGTGAAGATTTTGGTCTGCATAGCTGATTCTTTTGATTTGATGCAAAAAAGTTAAAGGGGAGGATTTATTAGATGCAGGCTGTCATTAGTTTATTAATATTTTTGATAATATTTTGCATTTTGGTTGTTTCACATGAAGGTGGACATTTTCTGATAGCTAAAGCAAATGGAATTCGTGTTACAGAATTTACTGTCGGAATGGGTCCCGTTCTTTTTCAGAAGAAAAAGGGTGAAACAATGTATTCGATTCGTCTGCTTCCAGTTGGAGGCGCATGTATCTTTGATGGGATGGATGGACTTGAGGCAGATAAAGAAATAGAAAATGATGACGAACATTCTTTTAAACGCGCAAATGTCTGGGCTAGGATTGCAACTGTGCTTGCAGGACCATTTGCAAATTTTATATTGGGATTTTTGTTTGCAGTAATAGTAGTTGCTTTTACATATCAGTCTATCCCAGAAGTTCGTGGATTTTCAATGGAAAATTCACCAGCACAAACTGCCGGACTAAAAGAAGGCGATGTTATAACATCTATTAACGGACATAAGATTTATCTTGGCGGTGAAGTATCTATGAATATGTATCTGACTGACGGGGAAGATGTTCAGATAACATATCTAAGAGATGGAAAAGAGTATGAAACCAAAATAACACCATCTCTTTATAAAGATAGTGAAAATAAAGTTAATCGTTATGTAATAGGTGTTTATATTGGAAAAGTAATAAAACCTCATGGCATAGATAATTTAAAATATGCAGCATATAATGTTAGGTATTATTTGCTTTCAACCTGGCAAAGTCTTGGACTTCTTTTTAAAGGAAGAACTGATAAAGTTGAATTATCAGGACCTGTTGGAATGGCGGAAATGGTTAATAACAGCTACGAGACAGCCAAGAATGAAGGTGGAACGAAAGAAGTAATACTTACTATGATTAATCTTGCTATGTTCCTGTCAATAAACCTTGGACTTATGAATCTACTTCCGATACCTGCCCTTGACGGAGGCAGAATGGTATTCTTGTTGATTGAGGTAATAGCAGGAAAACCGGTTCCGGAGAAGTATGAAGGAATTGTAGAATTAGTTGGAGCGATTTTCCTTATAGGGCTGATGGTCGTAGTTTTGTTCCACGATGTTGGAAGGTTATTTAAATAAAAGAATGGAGAAATTATTATGGCATATAGAGATAATACAAAGGTTATTCACATAGGTAATAAAGTAATTGGTGGCGGAAATCCTGTTTTGATTCAGTCAATGACTAATACTCCAACTGAAAATGTTGAAGCTACTGTTAAACAGATTTTGGAGCTGGAGAAGGCTGGATGTGACATTATACGTTCAACATGTCCTACACTTGAAGCTGCCAAGGCAATAGGAAAAATAAAGAAACAGATTCATATTCCTCTTGTGGCAGATATACATTTTGATTATAAAATGGCCATTGCTGCAATGGAGAATGGGGCAGACAAGATTAGAATTAATCCTGGCAACATTGGTGGAAAAGACAAAATCATGGAAGTTGTAAGAGTTGCCAAGGAAAGAAACGTACCAATAAGAGTAGGTGTTAACTCTGGTTCTCTCGAAAAAGATTTGGTTGAAAAGTATGGCGGTGTTACTGCGCAGGGACTTGTTGAAAGTGCACTTGATAAGACACATATTATTGAAGACTGTGGATATGATAATATGGTTATCAGTATCAAGTCTTCAAATGTTATGATGGCAGTAGATGCACACAAAATTTTGGCTGAAAAGACAAATTATCCACTTCACGTTGGTATTACAGAAGCTGGAACAGTATATTCTGGTTCTGTTAAGTCTGCTGTTGGACTTGGACTAATACTTGGCCAGGGAATTGGTGACACTATTAGAGTATCACTTTCAGGTAATCCTGTTGAAGAAATAAAGGCTGCTAAGCTTATTCTTAGAGCGCTTGGACTCAAAAAGGATGGAATTGATGTGGTATCATGCCCAACTTGTGGTAGAACAAAAATTGACCTTATAGGATTGGCTAATAAGGTCGAAACACTTGCAGCTTCGTATCCTTATAATATCAAAGTTGCTGTTATGGGATGCGCTGTAAATGGTCCTGGAGAGGCAAAAGAAGCTGATCTTGGTGTTGCAGGCGGAAATGGCGAAGGATTGTTGATAAAAAAAGGCGAAATTATTCGCAAAGTTCCAGAAGATCAGCTTCTTGACGTACTTAAAGAAGAGCTCGATAACTGGAAAGGTTAAAATTATTTGGAGGCAGTAATGGCAAAAGCGTTTTCAGAAGTTTTTCCACAATTAAAATTAACAGGACATACAAAAGAACTAATGGATGAAACAGTTGTGGAGAAAGTTTCAGCTACCAGAAAACAAGATTTTATTAGAATTTATATATCAGGAAATTCTCTTATTGAGAAAGAGGAAATCTGGAAAGTTGAAAAAGAAATCAGAAAACAGCTTTTTTCTGGCATTGCTGTAACAATAAAAATATTTGAGCGCTTTCATCTGTCTGCTCAGTACACTCCTGAGAATCTGATGAATCTCTATAGCGATAGTATTTTACAGGAATTTAAAGCTTATAATCCTATTGAATATACTCTTATGCGTGGAGCAGAATACAGATTTCCAGAAGAAAGCAGAATGGAAATTGTATTAGAGGATTCTGTTATAGGAATGCAGGAATCTCCTGAAATTGAAAGAATAATGTCCAAGATTTTAAATGAGAGGTGTGGACTAAATGTGAGACTTTCCTGCATTTTTGAACAGAAGAAAGAAAAAAAGAAGAATCTTGCACCAGACTATAGTGCTGAATCGGAAAGAATGTCTGCTAGACTTGAAGCAGTCGAAGAAGCTAAAGAAGAAAAGAAACGTCAAGGTTCTCAGAAAAAAGTTGAAAAAACTGTTATTAAGACTGCTAATAAGCCTATCGAAAAGCCTGCTGTAAAAGCTGAAAGTTCAGCAAAGACAGCTTCTCAGATGCCCGATAATTCTAATAATCAGGCATTTACCAGCAAACGTTTCGGGTCTTCATGGAAGAAATCAAATAGTTTTTCTGCGAAGAAATCAGATAATCCAGATGTTATTTATGGAAGAGATTTTGATGATGAACCTATGAGCCTTTCTGAAGTTGATGGCGAAATTGGTGAAATAACAATACATGGTAAGGTTATCCGCTATGAAGAAAAGCCTCTTCGAAATGGTGAGAAGACTATTCTTATGTTTGATATTACTGATTTTACAGATTCAATAACCTGTAAAATATTTGTTCGTAATGAAGAGCTTAAGGATATCTCTAAAAACCTTAAGGCGGGTACTTTTGTTAAAGTTAAAGGTATTACCATGATTGATAAATTTGATCACGAGCTTACAATCGGATCAATTGGTGGTATCAAAAAAGGTGTCGATTTTACTGTAAAACGAGAAGATCATGCTGATTTAAAAAGAGTTGAACTGCATTGTCATACCAAAATGAGTGATATGGATGGTGTTTCTGAAGTTAAGGATATTGTCAAACAGGCTTATAAATGGGGAATGCCAGGTATTGCAATTACGGATCACGGCGTTGTACAAGCGCTTACAGATGCCAATCATGTATGGCAGGATCTTTATGATGATGCTTGCAAGAAGGCAAAAGAAGAAGGAACACCAAAGCCTGACAGGCAGAATTTTTTCAAACTGATTTTGGGCGTTGAGGGATATCTTGTAGATGATCTTGTTGAAATTGTACGTAACAATAAGGGTCAGATTATAAAAGATACAACTTTTGTTGTCTTTGATATTGAAACTACAGGTTTTTCTCCGCTTAAGAATAAGATAATTGAAATTGGTGCTGTTAAAGTTCGAAATGGTGAGATTGTTGAACGCTTTTCAGAGTTTATAAATCCTCAGGTACCTATTCCGTTCAGGATTGAGAAGCTGACTAGTATCACAGATGAAATGGTTATTAATGCTCCTACAAGGGATGTAATTATTCCTAAGTTTGTTGAATTCTGTAAAGATTGTGTTCTTGTAGGACATAATGTTGGTTTTGATATCAGTTTCATTAATCAGAATTGTAAAGAACTTGGAATAGAAGCGGATTATACAACTGTAGATACAATGTGGCTTTCGAGAATCTTTTTTCCGCATCAGGCAAAACATACTCTCGATGCCACTGCTAAAACGTTAAATGTAATCTTGGATCATCACCACAGAGCTGTAGATGATGCTGAATGTACCGCACTTATTTTTTTGAAATTTCTTCCTATGTTGGAAAAAGAAGGCATAGAAGATTTGTATAAAATGCAGGAATTCGGTAAAGCTACTCCGGATATGATAAAACACTTAAGACCGCATCATGTTATTATTTTAGCGAAGAATACACTTGGCCGTGTTAATTTGTATACTCTTGTAAGTAAATCGCATTTGGATTATTTTAGAAGATTTCCACTTATTCCGAAATCTGTGTTAACAGAGTACAGAGAGGGACTTATTGTAGGTTCTGCCTGCTGCGCGGGTGAATTGTATGGAGCTGTAATTGAAGATCGTCCTGAAAATGAAATTGCTCGATTGGTGAATTTTTATGATTATTTGGAAATTCAGCCCGTTGGTAATAATCACTTTATGGTTGATTCTGATAGATATGAAAGTATTCAAAGTGACGATGACATACGAGAAGTTAACAAGAAAATAGTAGCGCTTGGAGAACAGTTTCATAAGCCGGTGGTAGCAACGTGTGATGCACATTTCCTTAATCCGGAAGATAAAATTTATCGAACAATAATTCAGGCAGGACGAGGTTTTGATGACGAAGAACCGGCAGATTTGTATGTTAGAACTACAGATGAAATGCTTAAGGAATTTGATTACCTTGGAGGAGATAAGTCAGAAGAAGTCTGCATTACTAATACAAGAAAGATAATGGCAATGTGTGATTCGATTTCACCTGTTAGACCTGATAAATGTCCTCCAGTTATTGAAGATTCAGATAAACTGTTGGAGAAGATTTGCTATGATAAGGCGCATGAAATTTATGGCGAAAATCTTCCGGAAATAGTTGATGCCAGACTTAAGAGAGAACTTAACTCTATTATTAGCAATGGATATTCGGTTATGTATATTATTGCTCAGAAACTTGTATGGAAATCTAATGAAGATGGATATCTTGTTGGATCTAGAGGATCTGTAGGAAGTTCATTCGTTGCATTTACATCCGGTATTACAGAAGTTAATTCACTTGCTCCGCATTATATATGCCCGAAGTGTCATTTTTCTGACTTTGATTCGGAAGAGGTAAAGTCTTTTGGTGGAAAATCCGGTGCAGATATGCCAGATAGAAGATGTCCTAAGTGTGGCCATCTTCTTGACAAGGATGGTTTTGATATTCCTTTCGAGACTTTCCTTGGATTTAAGGGTGATAAAGAGCCAGATATTGATCTTAACTTTTCAGGTGAGTATCAGTCAAAGGCTCATAAATATACAGAGGTAATTTTTGGTTATGGCCAGACTTTTAGAGCTGGAACACTTGCTGCGCTTGCTGATAAGACTGCATTTGGATATGTAAAAAAGTATTTTGATGAGCAGAATACACCTAAAAGAATGGCTGAAATAAACAGACTTGTTGCAGGGTGTACCGGAGTAAGAAGAGGTACTGGTCAGCATCCTGGAGGAATTGTTGTTCTTCCTGTTGGTGAAGACATTAACTCTTTTACACCTGTTCAGCATCCTGCTAATGACCAGACAACAGCCACTATAACAACTCATTATGATTATCACTCTATTGATCATAACCTGTTAAAGCTTGATATTCTTGGACATGATGATCCTACTATGATACGATTTCTTATGGATTGTACAGGAGTTGATCCAAAAGATGTACCGCTTGATGATCCTCTTGTTATGGAATTGTTCGAAGATACAGGTTCACTTGGAGTTACTCCAGAGCAAATTGGAGGAACAAAGCTTGGATGCCTTGGAATACCGGAATTTGGTACTGACTTTGCTATGAACATGGTAGTTGAGGCAAAACCTACGTCTTTAAGTCACCTTATACGAATTTCTGGCCTTTCACATGGAACAGACGTGTGGCAGGGAAATGCTCAGGATTTGATAAAAAGTGGCACAGCAACTATTGATACAGCAATTTGTTGCCGAGATGATATTATGATTTATCTTATTCAGAAAGGATTAGACCCGTCAGAGTCTTTCAAGATAATGGAAAATGTCAGAAAAGGTAAAGTTGCAAAAGGTGGATGCAAGCAATGGCCGGAATGGAAACAGGATATGATAGATCATGGTGTACCAGAATGGTATATAGGGTCTTGTCAGAAGATTAAATACATGTTCCCTAAGGCACATGCAGCAGCCTATGTTATGATGGCATGGAGAATAGCTTATTTCAAAGTTTACTGTCCGCAGGCTTTTTATGCGGCATGGTTCAGTATAAGAGCAAAGGCTTTTTCATATCTTGATATGTGTCAGGGAGAAAACCATCTTCATGGGCGTATGCAGGAGTTAAAGAATAAAGAAAAGATGACACCGGTAGAAGAGGCGGAATATGGAGATATGCGACTTGTTGAGGAGATGTATGAAAGAGGTATCGAGTTTGAACCTATCGATATTTTCAAAGCAAAGTCACGTCTTTTCCAAGTGGTGGGTAATAAGATAATGCCTTCGCTTAAATCTTTTGATGGTATGGGTGAAAAAGCAGCAGATGCAGTAGTGGAAGCTGCTAAAGATGGTCCATTTTTATCAAAAGATGATTTTAAGGCTAGAACAAAATGTCCTCAAAAGGTTGTTGATGCAATGGCAGAAATAGGTCTTTTGGGCGATTTACCTGAGTCGAACCAGTTTTCACTCTTTGATTTTATGTGAAAAAATAATTTTTTTAAAAAAAGTGCTTGCATTAATTTCTAAACCGTGGTAAATTATTTCAGTCGACGCGTTTAAGAAACAAATGCAGGCACGAAATATGGCTCGTTGGTCAAGAGGCTAAGACGCTGCCCTCTCACGGCAGAATCATGGGTTCGATTCCCGTACGAGCTACTTAGAAACAGTTATTTGATAAAGCTATGGCTCGTTGGTCAAGAGGCTAAGACGCTGCCCTCTCACGGCAGAATCATGGGTTCGATTCCCGTACGAGCTACTTAGAAACAGTTATTTGATAAAGCATATGGCTCGTTGGTCAAGAGGCTAAGACGCTGCCCTCTCACGGCAGAATCATGGGTTCGATTCCCGTACGAGCTATTTTGCTTGTTGTCATTTTGGTAGGATTTGACATTTCTATTTAAATGTGCTATGTTTTTAGTGTAATAGTAGTTTTTGAAGTGGACTTTCGCGAGTCCACTTTTTTGATGTAATTATTAAGTTGCTTGATTGCTTGATGTTTGTTAAACGCACATTTTTGTTAAATGCATTCTTTTAGATGCGGCAATGCAAAGACGCTACCTTTGTTTTTTAGGTAGCAACGTGTTAATTGAACAGGAGAATTAAAAGTGTCAAGAAAAGAAAACATTGAACGTAAAACAGAAGAAATGCTTGCTCCAATTGCAGAGCAAATTGGTGTTGAGATTTACGATGTTGAATTTGTCAAAGAAGCTGGAGAATGGTATCTTCGCGCATATATTGACAGAGAAGGTGGTGTTGATATCAATACCTGTGTTGATGTAAGTCGTGCTTTATCTGATGAACTTGATAAAGAAGACTTCATTGAAGAGGCATATACATTGGAAGTTAGTAGCCCTGGACTTGGTCGAACTCTAAAAAAAGATCGTCATTTCCAGCACAGTATTGGTATGGAAATTGATTTGAAGACTTTCCAGCCAATAGATGGTGTTAAAGAGTTTTCAGGAATTTTGAAAGCTTTTGACAAAGATACAATTACAGTAGATATAAATGGAGAAGATAAAATTTTTCAGCGCAAGGAATTGTCTGTAGTCAGACTGGCACTGGATTTTTGATATATGATTGCACGTGCGCCAGTTAGCGCAGGAAAGGAAAAGTGATGAGCAAAGAACTAAAGGAAGCACTTGATGCATTGGAAAAAGAGAAGAATATCAGCAAAGAAACACTCTTTGATGCTATTGAGAATTCTCTTGTAACTGCATGCAAGAACAACTTTGGAAAAGCAGAGAATGTAAAAGTTGAGGTTGATAGAATAACCTGCGACTTCCATGTATATGCTCAGAAGACAATTGTTGAGACTGAAGATGATGTAATGGATCCGATGCTTGAGATTTCTCTTGATGAGGCTCGCAAGATTGACAGAAAACTCATGGTTGACGACATCGTAAATGTTCCGCTTAATTCAAAGAGCTTTGGAAGAATTGCAACTCAGAATGCAAAGAATGTAATTCTTCAGAAAATTCGTGAAGAGGAACGAGATGCTGTATGCAAAGAATATTATGAGAAAGAACATGACATCGTAACAGGTGTTGTTCAGCGTTATATTGGACGTAACATCAGCATCAATCTTGGAAAAGCAGATGCAATTCTTAATGAGAGCGAACAAGTTAAGGAAGAGACATATAGACCGACAGACAGAATTAAGGTATATATTCTGGAAGTAAAGAATGGAAATAAAGGTCCGCGTATCCTTGTTTCAAGAACACATCCAGATCTTGTTAAGCGTTTGTTCGAGCAGGAAGTTACAGAAATTCGTGATGGAGTTGTAGAAATCAGAGCAATCGCAAGAGAAGCCGGAAGCCGTACCAAAATTGCGGTATCGTCCAATAATCCTAACGTAGATGCGGTTGGTGCATGCGTTGGTGTAAACGGAGCAAGAGTAAATCTTATTGTTGAAGAACTTAATGGGGAGAAGATTGATGTAATCAATTGGGATGAAAATCCTGGAAACCTTATACAGAATGCTCTTAGCCCTGCAAAAATTGTTGCAGTATTTGCTGATCCAGATGAAAAGACAGCAAAGGTAGTAGTTCCAGATTACCAGCTTTCACTTGCTATTGGTAAGGAAGGTCAGAATGCCAGACTGGCAGCAAGACTTACAGGATATAAGATTGATATCAAGTCTGAGACACAGGCAAAGGATGCTCCAGGCTTCCGTTATGAGGACTACCTTGACGACGAAGAAGATTTCGAGGAGGAGACTGAAACAAACGAAACAAATGATGCTCCTCTTGAAGCAAATGAAGTTGTAGATGATACAATCGAACTTCTCGATGACGATATGCTTGATGAGTAATTTTATATAAGGTTATTCTGATTGAATATCCTTTCAAAAATAAAAGCTTTAAGGAGTATGAATGGCTAAGAAGATTCCAATGAGGCAATGTATCGGTTGCGGCGAAATGAAAAATAAAAATGAACTGATGAGAGTAATAAAGACACCAGATGGTGAAATTGTACTCGATCGTGGAGGACGCCAGAATGGAAGGGGCGCATATTTGTGCAAAAAAATAGAGTGCCTTAGGAAAGCCAGAAAGAATAAAGCACTTGAACGTTCTTTTAAACAAAGTATCAGTGAAGAAATCTATGAATCACTAGAGAAGGAGTTTGATGAAAGTGAATGATAAAAATTTAATGTCTTTGTATTCTTTTCTTGGTCTTTGCATGAAAGCTGGTAAACTGTCTTCCGGAGAAGTCGGAACGCAGCAGAGTATTACTTCTGGAAAAGCAAAGCTTGTCATCATAAGCCAGGACGCTTCAGAAAATACTACTAATGATTTTAAGAATAAATGTGATTATTATAAAGTTCCTTATGTAGTATTTGGAGATAAAGAAAATCTCGGACGTGCGATTGGAAAATCAGAGCGTACTAGCCTTGCGGTTTGCGATAATGGTTTTGCAAAAGCTTTCCGGGAAAAATTGCAGAAATGGCAGGACGGAGGAGATTTGAATGGCGAAAATAAAAATATCTGAACTTGCGAAAGAGCTTAGCGTAGATGGAAAAGAAGTATTAAGCTATCTGCAGGAACAAGGTGTTGATTCGGCGAAGCGATCTACTAGTTCTGTCGATGATGCAGAAGCTGATAAAATCAGAAAACATTTTGGAAAAAACCTAAGTGGTAATTCAAATAATAAAGAAACTGTCAAAGAAATAGCAAAAGAATCCGCGAAAAAAGCGGTAAAGGAAGTCAATACGAATAATAACGAAGAAATCAAAATGGAAAAGGATAACCTTCAGCAGGGAAATCCAGTTAAAAAGAAAAAGAAAATAATAATTGTTACTGGACAGAAAGATGGAAATAGTGCGTCTTCTCAGGGACAGAATCACAAAAATAATGCGTCTAAGAGTTCCGGAGGCGCCTCTAAAGAGTCTGGAAATGCTACAGATCATGCAGGAAAGAACAAGACGTCTGGCCGTGGAAATAATAAGGGTGGAAAAAATAATAGTTTCAGCTCAGCTGCAGCAGTTTATCATCCGATAAAACCAAAGACAGCACCTTCACAGCGTGAATATGAATCTAATATTCGCAAGATTGAAGAACCAAAGCCACGCACAGCAGTAGCGCCGGCAGAAAATACACAGGCAAAGAAAGCAGAAAATGTTCCTGCAAAGAAAATTGAGAATGTTTCTGCTGAAACAGCTCCTGTACAGGAAACAAAGAAGGAAACAGTTTTGAGTAAGCAAGATAGAAATGAGAAATCAAATTCTTCTCAGAAGAATAATGGACAAGGTCACCGTCAAGAAAAGAATAATCGTGCTGAAAACAGCTCAAGGAACGGAAATAGAGAAGGCAGAGCAAACTCAGACAGAAATAATGGCGAACGTCGCCAGAATTCTGAGGAGCGCCGTTCAAATCGTCCTCCTAAGGACAGAGATCAGCATTTTGATAAAAACTCTAATCAAAATGGTAGAAGAGGTGGCGGCAAGTCATTTAATAAAGGCGGCCAAAACGGTAATGGCAAGAATTTTGGTTCTGGTAGATCTCAGGGAGGTCGTGGAAATGCAGCTGCAAGTTTTGTAGCTCCAGCACCAAGTGACAAACCTGTTAATAACAAGCATAACGATCGAAGAATTGATAAAGATAAGAGATCTAAGAAGGACTATGAGGCAGATGAAGAACTTATGCCACGTAGCAAGCGTGTTGGTCGATTTATCAAACCTGAAGTTAAGAAGGAAGTTGAACCAGAAGAACAGATTAAGGTGATAACTATTCCTGAACATCTTACAATTAGAGACCTTGCAGATAAAATGAAGATGCAGCCTTCAGCAATTATTAAGAAGCTGTTCTTGGCTGGTCAGATTGTTACAGTTAACTCTGATTTGACATATGAAGAAGCTGAAAATATCGCAATTGATTACGATATTATTTGTGAGAAGGAAGTTGAAGTTGATGTTATCGAAGAACTTCTCAAGGAAGAAGATGAAGATCCAACAACTCTTAGCTCTAGACCACCAGTTGTCTGCGTAATGGGTCATGTAGACCATGGTAAAACATCACTGCTTGATAAGATTAGAGATACATCTGTAACAGAAAGAGAAGCAGGCGGTATTACTCAGAGAATCGGTGCTTATACAATATCAGTTGATGGTAAGAAGGTAACATTCCTTGATACACCTGGTCATGAAGCTTTCACAGCAATGCGTATGAGAGGCGCTAATTCTACAGATATAGCAGTACTTGTTGTTGCTGCGGATGATGGTGTAATGCCTCAGACTATTGAAGCTATTAACCATGCTAAGGCTGCAAACGTAGAAATAATTGTTGCTGTAAACAAGATTGATAAGCCAAGTGCAAATATTGATAGAGTTAAGCAGGAACTTACAGAGTACGGTCTTATATCTACAGATTGGGGCGGAACAACAGAATTTGTACCTGTTTCTGCAAAGACTGGAGAGGGAATTGATACTCTTCTTGAGACAATCATTCTTACATCTGATATTCTTGAACTTAAGGCAAATCCTAACCGTATGGCTAGAGGTATTGTTCTTGAGGCTAAGCTTGACAAGGGAAGAGGACCGGTTGCCAATGTACTTGTTCAAAAGGGTACACTTCATGTAGGTGATTTCGTTTCTGCTGGTGCAAGCCATGGCCGTGTACGTGCGATGTCAGATGATAAGGGAAGACGCGTTAAAGAAGCAACCCCTTCAACACCTGTTGAGATTCTTGGCTTGTCAGATGTTCCAAATGCAGGTGAAGTTATCGTAGCTCATAGTTCTGATAAAGATGCAAAGCATTATGCAGATACATATCTTCAGCAGCATAAGAAGGATCTTATCGAGGAAACAAAGGCTAAGATGTCACTTGATGATTTGTATTCCAAGATTGAAGAAGGAAAACTCAAAGAACTTGATATTATTCTTAAAGCAGATGTGCAGGGTAGCGTAGAAGCTTTGAAAGCAAGTCTTATGAAGCTTTCTAATGAAGAAGTGGTTGTTAAGATTATTCATGGCGGCGTTGGTGCAATTAATGAGTCTGATGTAACACTTGCAGCTGCAAGTAATGCAATTATTATCGGCTTTGATGTTCGTCCTGATGCAACAGCTAAATCAATGGCTGATCATGAGGGTGTAGAAATCAAGCTTTACAAAGTAATTTATCAGGCAATTGATGATGTAGAAGCAGCTCTTAAGGGAATGCTTGCACCAGTATATGAGGAAAAAGTAATTGGTCATGCTGAAGTTCGTCAGATCTTCAAAGCATCAGCAATCGGTAATATTGCCGGATGTTTCGTAAAAGATGGTATGATGCAGAGAGGTTGCAGAGTACGTATCAATAGAAATGATGAGCAAGTATTTGAAGGTGACCTTAAGTCCTTGAAGAGATTTAAGGATGATGTCAAGGAAGTTAAAGAAGGCTATGAATGTGGTCTTGTATTTGATGATTTTGATCAGATGAATGTTGGCGATATGGTTGAGGCATATGTAATGGTTGAGGTGCCTAGAAACTAAGTCAGATTCTTATTGCATACACCTTCAGCAGTGTATAAAAACCGCCGGAGGAATGCCCTCCGGCGCTGGCCAGGGGGATTCCTATGGGCGGTTTTTATTATCTAAAAACAGAATTTATTAAAAATGATAGGTATGTAGAGTTTTATCTTTCTATATACAGAGAAAGCTATAGTTTACATCGAAAGATATATAAAATATTAAAAATTATGCAGTAAGGGGGCAGAACATGAGGAAGAACAGCATAAAGAATAACAGAATTAACGGCGAAGTAATGCGCGTTGTTGCAAGTGCAATTCGTTATAGCAAAGATCCCCGAATCAGTCCTATGACTTCTGTAATGGAAGTAGAGGTTGCTCCAGATCTTAAGACATGTAAAGTCTGGGTATCTGTTATGGGTTCCGATGAAGATAGAGAAAAAACAATGGAAGGTTTAAAAAGTGCTACAGGCTATATTAGAAGCACTCTTGCAAGGGAGATTAATCTTAGGAATACTCCGAGCCTTCGTTTTATCATGGACGATTCAATTGAATATGCTATTGATATGTCCAAAAAGATTGATGAAGTTACTGCTAAGGATGATGCAGCTAGAAAAGCACGTGGTGAGGTCGAAGAAGATACTGAAAACGAAGTCGAAGACGAAAATGAGGATTGATTTTTTGGAACTCATATATGGAGTCTAGATGTTACTTTTTGCAAGTTAATAAATATACAGTAAATTCTAAAGAAACATAGATGAAGTATCACGAGGGTGTCTCGGCGTAAAAATAAAAAGGAAAAAAATGAAGATAGAAGAAGTAATTGGAGAAGTATCAACTATAGGAATCTCAGGACATGTTAGACCTGACGGAGATTGTATTGGTTCTTGCATGGGAATGTATTTATATCTAAAAAAAATATATCCTAATGCAAGAATAGATGTCTTTTTAGAGAAAATTCCTGAAGTATACAATTATATTCCAGGAGTTGAGACTATTCGAGATGATTTTGTAACCGATGTTGAACAATATGATGCTTTTTTGATTCTTGATACTGGAAAAGATCGTACTCTTGGTGCAGAAAAGTATTATGATAATGCTAAAAAGAGAATAAATATCGACCATCACAAATCAAATCCTGGAATTGGCGATTGGAAGTATATTTATCCTATGGCTAGTAGCGCATGTGAACTTGCCTATGAACTAATGGATCCTTCTAGAATTGATAAAGAGATAGCAATGACTTTGTATACTGGAATGATAAGTGACACAGGAGTGTTTAAATATTCCAATACATCACCCAAAACCTTACAAATTGCTTCTAAACTTATTAGTTATGGATTTGCTTTTGATGAACTTATAGACAGAGTGTTTTTTGAGAAAACATATAAACAGAATTTACTCCTTGGAAGAGCTCTTCTTGAAAGTGAATTACTTTGCGAGGGACACCTTATTGTTTCATTTTTGACAATTCAAATGATTGAGGAATATGGCGCAAGCCACAATGACGTTGAAGGAATTGTTAGTCAGCTTCAGTTGACAAAAGGTGTTGATTGTTCTGTATTTATTCATCAGGATGGAGAAAACGAATATAAGATTTCTTTAAGATCCAATGGCAAAGTTGATGTTTCTAAAGTTGCTCAGCAGTTTGGTGGTGGCGGACATGCACGTGCGGCTGGAATATCCATGACGGGCGATGGATGCGCTATAAAAAAAGAACTGGTAGATACTATTTCAGTACTTCTTCAGTAATAATGGCTAAGGAAAACTAATGAATCGTTATAATGGTTTAATAAATATCTATAAAGAAGCAGGTTATACTTCTAATGACGTTGTTGGTAGACTAAGAGGAATTCTTCATCAGAAGAAAATTGGTCATACTGGGACATTGGATCCGGAAGCGGTAGGAGTACTTGTAGTATGCCTTGGAAATGGAACAAGGCTTGTCGAAGAACTTACAGATCATACAAAAGAGTATATAGCTGTGTGCAGACTAGGTGTTGAAACTGATACACAAGATATGACAGGAACAATACTAAGAGAAACAGTAGATAATATTCCTGAAGTTAATGAACTTATGGAAGCAGTAAATGCATTTGTGGGTGACTATGATCAGATTCCTCCCATGTATTCGGCGCTTAAAGTAAACGGAAAGAAGTTGTATGAGCTTGCAAGGCAGGGCATAGAAGTAGAAAGAAAATCTAGAAAAATACATATTGATTCTATATCTGTTTTAGATACAAGCAATTTAAAAGATAAACATGAATTTACTATGGAAGTTCGATGCAGCAAAGGAACCTATATCAGAACGCTTTGTCATGATATAGGCCAAAGACTTGGCTGCGGTGGAGCAATGGCACATCTTACAAGAACCACAGTTGGTAGTTTTCACTTAGAAACTGCGGTAACACTTGATATGGTAGAAAAATTCAGGGATGAAGACAAACTATCAGATATCATAGTCCCAGTTGAAACTTTCTTTAGAGATTTAGATAGTGTTCATGTGAAAAATAGTTCAAGAAAGTATATAGAAAATGGAAATCCATTTAGATTTTCTGATATTGCAGACGTTGAACTTGATGATGCTCAGGATAAAATGGACAAAGAACAGATGTATCAGGATAAAACACGAGTACGAGTGTATGACGAAGATGGCGTATTTTTTGGAATATATAAGTATGATGCACGTCTTAAGTGTTTTCGAGTAGAAAAATATTTTTATGAAAGAGCATGAAAAATGCAGATAATTGAAAAAATGACAAAGTTTTCTATCGAAGGACCAAGTGCAGTTGCAATTGGGAAATTTGATGGTATTCATAGAGGACACAGAAAACTTTTAGAAGATCTTTACAAAGAAAAAGAAAAAGGAAAAAAAACAGTAATTTTTACATTTGATCCTTCTCCAGCTTCTTTTTTCGCTGGAGAAACAGTCCCTGGGCTAATGACCAAAGAAGAAAAAAGACAATGGTTTCTTGAAAATGGAATAGATGTTCTAGTAGAATTTCCGATGAATAAAGAAACAGCGGCTATTCCTGCTGATGTATTTGTTAGAAAATATCTGGTTGAACAGATGAATGCAAAGTATGTTGTGGCAGGACTTGATGTTTCTTTTGGTGACAAAGGGAAGGGTGACTGGAATTTATTGCAGTCACTTGGACATGAGCTTGGGTTCGAAACTCACTTTATTAAAAAGGTTGAATGTAATGGCCGTGAGATAAGTTCAACATATGTTAGAGAAGAAATTACAAACGGAAATATGGAAAATGCAGCTTTTCTGCTGGGATTTCCGTATACATTCAGTGGGGTTGTAAAGCATGGTCGAGCTCTGGGAAGGACAATTGGTATTCCTACAATCAACATTGTTCCTGACAAAGAAAAGATTCTTCCACCTAATGGAGTGTATTTTTCAAAAGTTCAGATTGGCAATAAAACCTATAAGGGAATGACTAACGTTGGATGCAAACCAACTGTTGATTCAAAAGGTGAGATTGTTATCGAAACTTTTATATATGACTTCAAAGAAGATGTGTATGATGAAGATGTTTCTGTTTCATTGCTTAAATTCAGAAGACCAGAGAAGAAATTTGCTGATATAAATGAATTGAAAGAACAAATGGAAAAAGATCTGGCAGCTGGAAAAGAATATGAGATTCCAGCTACTATGTTAACTTAAGATCATAATAATAGCGCAATATGATTAAAACATTACTTCTTTACAGAAAGTATTTTTTATGATACAGTAAATTAGTTGTTATGAGTATTTCATGCAACAAGAAGTATACATTGACCGTTACTTGGTTATGGATTTCCGACCTTAACCCGGTAGCAGGTGTCGTAGAAAAAGGAGAATTATAATGATTTCTAAAGAGAAAAAGACAGAGATTATCAACAAGTATGCAACAAAGCCAGGCGATACAGGTTCACCTGAAGTTCAGGTAGCTGTTCTTACAGAGAGAATTGCTGAGCTTAATGCACACCTTGACAAGAACCCTAAGGATCACCACTCAAGACGTGGTCTTCTGAAGATGGTTGGTCAGAGACGTAACCTTCTTGGATACCTTAAGGCAAAGGATATTGAGAGATATCGTAAGCTTATCCAGGAACTTGGTCTTAGAAAGTAATTTCTGTACAGCAGAGGCGGGTTGACTGAAAGCCAATAGTTCAGTTATCCGCCTTTTTTTACGTAGGTGAAGAAAACCTGCACACGTACCTCTGAAACAGGAGTGATGCGGATGAGCAGGAAAAGGAGAATAAGAAAAAATGGTAAAAACTTACTCAATGGAACTGGCTGGTCGTACACTTAAAGTTGAGATTGGCAAAGTTGGTAAACAGGCAAATGGCTGTGCATTTATCCAATATGGAGATACTACACTTCTTTGCACAGCAACAGAGGCTAAGGCTCCTCGTGATGGCGTTGATTTCTTTCCTTTGAATATCGAGTTCAATGAAAAGTTTTATGCAATAGGTAAATTCCCAGGCGGCTTTAATAAGAGAGAATCTAAGCCTTCAGAGAATGCAATTTTAACAGATCGTATGATTGACCGTCCAATGCGTCCTCTTTTCCCTAAGGATATGAGAAATGACGTTACAGTTGAAAATATGGTAATGGCGGTTGATCCAGAATGTAGACCTGAGCTTCTTGCTATGATTGGTTCTTCCGTTGCAGTAGCAATCTCCGATATTCCTTGGGATGGTCCGTGTGCAGCTACACAGATTGGTCTTGTTGATGGACAGATGATTATAAACCCTTCACAGGAGCAGTGGGATAATGGCGATATGAAGCTTACAGTTGCTTCTACAGCACAGAAAGTAATTATGATTGAAGCAGGAGCAAAGGAAATTCCTGAGGCTGATATGCTTCGTTATATCTATGAAGCTGATGCTGTTAATAAGAAGGTTGTTGAATTCATCAATGAGATCGTTGCAGATATAGGTAAGCCAAAGCAGGAGTATGTTTCTGCTGCAGTTCCTGCTGAAATCATGGAAGCGCTTAAGACAATTGTTCCTCCAGAAGAAATGGAAGAACTTGTATTTACAGATGATAAGATGGTTCGTGATAAGAACATGGATGATGTTGAAGAGAGAGTTAAGGCAGATCCACGTTTTGCAGAGAATGAAGAGTGGCTTTCATTTGTTGGCGATGCTGTTTATCAGTATGAGAAGAAAACAGTCCGTAAGATGATTCTTAAAGATCATAAGAGACCAGATGGTCGTGAGATTACTCAGATTAGACCGTTGTCTGCTGAAATTGATCTTATTCCAAGAGTACATGGTAGTGCTATGTTTACTCGAGGACAGACACAGATTTGTGACGTAGTAACACTTGCACCTCTTTCTGAAGCTCAGAAAGTTGAAGGACTTGATGTTAATGTTACAACAAAAAGATATATGCACCAGTACAACTTCCCAGCATACTCTGTAGGTGAAACAAAGGTTTCTAGAGGACCTGGACGTCGTGAAATTGGTCATGGAGCACTTGCTGAAAGAGCGCTTCTTCCAGTACTTCCTACACCAGAGGAGTTCCCTTATGCAATTCGTGCTGTATCTGAAACATTTGAGAGTAATGGTTCAACATCTATGGCATCCACATGTGCAAGCTGTATGGCACTTATGGCTGCAGGTGTACCTATCAAATCTCCAGTTGCTGGTATTAGCTGTGGTCTCGTAACTGGTGATGAGGATGAAGATTTTGTTCTTCTTACTGATATTCAGGGTCTTGAAGATTTCTTCGGAGATATGGACTTCAAGGTAACAGGTACTCATAAGGGTATTACAGCTATCCAGATGGATATTAAGATTCATGGTCTTACAAGAGCTATTGTTGAAGGTGCTATTGCAAGATGTAAAGATGCTCGTGAATTCATCATGAATGGTGTAATGCATGATGCAATCGCTGAACCTCGTAAAGAAGTTAGTGAATATGCTCCAAAGATTGATTCTATGGAAATTCCGGCAGAAAAGATTGGTGATGTAGTTGGACAAAGAGGAAAGACTATCAATGAAATCATTGCTCGTACCGGAGTTAAAATAGATATCACAGATGATGGAAAAATTTCTATCTGTGGAGAAGATAAGAAAATGATCAACAAGGCTAAGGAAATGATCGAGATTATTACAACAGAGTTTCAGAAAGGACAAATTTTCACTGGAACAGTTGTAAGTATTAAGGAATTTGGAGCATTTGTTGAATTTGCACCTGGTAAAGAAGGCATGATTCATATCTCAAAGATTGCTAAAGAGAGAGTTGAACATGTTGAAGACGTTTTGAAGATTGGTGATGAAGTAACAGTTGTCTGCATGGGCAAGGATCGTATGGGAAGAATAAGCTTCTCTATGAAGGATGTCGCACAGATCTAATCAATGTCGAATAGATAGTAGTTTATGCGTATAAGAATAATTTATGTGCATAAACTAAGAATGCAACAGGGTCGGCGTGATATTTACATGCCGGCCTTGTATTGATGTAATGAAATATTAAAAAATATACATGAGGATTAAAGATTTATGAGTGATAAGAAAATTGCAGAAGAAATATCTAAACGTCGTACATTTGCCATTATTTCCCATCCTGATGCCGGTAAGACTACACTTACAGAGAAATTCCTTCTTTATGGAGGAGTTATTAATCAGGCAGGCTCAGTAAAAGGTAAGGCTACTGCTAAACATGCTGTTTCTGACTGGATGGAAATTGAGAAAGAAAGAGGTATTTCAGTAACATCTTCTGCGCTTCAGTTTAATTTTGAAGATCATTGTATCAATATTCTTGATACACCTGGACACCAAGATTTCTCAGAGGATACATATCGTACACTTATGGCTGCAGATTCTGCAGTAATGGTTATTGATGCCAGCAAGGGAGTAGAGGCCCAGACAAAAAAGCTTTTCAAAGTATGTACAATGCGTCATATTCCAATTTTTACGTTTATTAATAAGCTGGACCGAGATGCTATGGATACATTCGAGCTGATGCAGGATATTGAAGATAATCTCGGAATTGAAACATGTCCGATTAACTGGCCTATTGGTTCTGGACATAATTTCAAGGGAATTTATGAAAGAAAAGAAAATGATATAGTAACTTTCTCTGGTACAGAAAAAGGAACTAAAGAAGGTGAAGAAAACTATATCAAAATGGATAATCAGGCTGAGCTTGATGAGATAATTGGTGAAGAAGCACTTGAAAAGCTCAAGGGAGAAATTGAGCTCCTTGATGGGGCAGGTGCTGAATTTGATCTTGATGCTGTTCGTCGAGGTGAACTTACACCTGTATTCTTTGGTTCGGCTCTTCAGAATTTTGGTATTGAAATTTTTCTTCATCATTTCTTGCAGATGGCTACTCTTCCAACAGGAAGAATTTCAAATGATGAAGTTATAGATCCTGTAGAACATGATTTTTCTGCGTTTGTATTTAAAATTCAGGCTAATATGAATAGCAAACATAGAGATAGAGTTGCATTTATGCGTATTTGTTCTGGAAGATATGACGCAGATAAAGAAGTTAAACATGTTCAAAGTGGTAGAACTTTCAGGCTATCACAGCCACAGCAGCTTATGGCAGATGAGAGAAAAATTCTATCTGAGGCCTATGCTGGAGATATTATGGGTGTGTTTGACCCAGGTATTTTCTCTATTGGTGATACTGTATGCATGCCAAAAGATACAGTTTGTTATGAAGGAATTCCAACATTTGCTCCTGAACATTTTGCAAGAGTTCGTCAGGTTGATACCATGAAGAGAAAACAGTTTGTTAAAGGTATTCGTCAGATTGCTCAGGAAGGTGCTATTCAGATTTTCCAGGAATTTAACACAGGACTTGAAGAAATAATTGTTGGTGTTGTTGGCGTTCTTCAGTTTGATGTTTTGAAATTCAGACTTAAAAACGAGTATAATGTTGATATCATACTCGAAAACCTCCCATATGAATATATAAGATGGGTAGATTCAGATGTGGATATGACAAATCTTGTTGGAACATCTGATATGAAGAAAATCAAGGATATGAACGATCGTCCTCTTCTTTTGTTTATCAATGAATGGAGTGTTGATATGACAATTAAGAGAAATCCGGGTCTTGAGCTTTCTGAATTCCGCAAGAATTCTTAATTTTCAAATTGAAAACAAGACTCTTTTAAGTTTTGTCATTTCGTTCAAAAAACTGTGCAAATTGGTTGTTTAAAAAGGTTATGTCCTAGACCAGTTTGCTACCTGAATTATAGTTAAAAAACATACATAAGAAGGGCGGAAGATGCTGAATAATGATAATGATAAAGATAAAAGAATAGATTTTAGCATTTGGAATTATTCTGTTCTTGTTGTCTTGCTTATAGGTGTGATTCTGGTACATAAATATACGCTACCTTCAGAAGGAATTTTGGGAACTTATAATCCTGAAAATCCATTTTTGGTTATTCGAGCTGTGCATACAAGCGTTGTTTCGTATCCGACAAATAAAGAAAAATTAAAAAGAGAAAAAATAGGTCTTACTGATGCAAAGATATCAGAAATCTGTAATTCTCAAAAGGCTTATTATTATTTTAATTCATTGGATAAAAGAAAACAGAAACTGTATGCTGAGATTTATTATATAATGCAAAAGCGTGCAAAAAAAATTTATGTATCAAGTACAGATATTGATGAAATATCTGATATAAGGAAAAAAGTATTATTGGATCATCCGGAAATATTTTATGTTTCTGGATGGACATCTAGTACTAAGTATTCGCTTAAAGGTAAGATAAAGGCGATAGAATATTCTGATGACATTATTCTTTCGAATAAGCAGATACATGATTTATCAGTAAAAGCTGAGGATAAAGTTTCATCAATATTAAAAAACATGCCAAACTTTGATACTGATTATGAAAAAGTAAAATATGTTTATGAATGTGTAATAGGTAATACAAAGTATGAATCTGATTCCAAAGAAAATCAGAATATTTTATCAGTTCTTTTGTATAATAAGAGTGTTTGCCTTGGTTATGCCAAAACAACTCAATACATTCTTCAAAGACTAGGAATTGAGGCGATTACAGTGACGGGTAAGGCTAGCAGCCTTTCTGACAAACAGAAGATTATACCACATGCCTGGAATATGGTCAAAATAGATAACAACTGGTATCATATGGATACAACATGGGGGGATTGTGAAAATAAAATAGTGGCTAATATGGGAGACTTGTCACTGATTCTGTATTCATATCTATGTATGGATGATAAGACTATATTTAAAACTCATGTAAGAGATAATATTTCAGATTACCCTATTGCAGACAGTTTGCAGGATTATTTTTCAAGAGAAAACAAAATTTGTTCTTCTGTTAATTTGAATAATCTTTATAAGGAGTTTGAAGATTTTCGCGAACGCAAAGAAGAATCAGTACAGATAAAGTATAGTAATGATGCAATTAAACAGCAGTTACTGGACAGACTTTCTAAGAATTGCAATATATATCGAAAAAATGGCGAGGACAATGTCAAAATTTGTTACATTGATTTGAAAGATAATAATTGTCTTGTTTTTACAAGAGCTGTAAAAAAATAAAAGACCTTATATAAACAGTAACAAGTGGTACTATGCAAAATTCATAAAAAAAGATATAATTATGAAGAAATTGTAATTTTTGTCTATTATTATATTTTGGATAATAAGGAGAATTGTTATGGAGAATACAAAAGATAACAGCTCTTTTGCTTTAAGAGATAATGCTGAAATCGGAAGTGTAAAAATAGCTAATGATGTTATTGGTATGATTGGTGCATTGGCAGCGATGGAAATTGATGGAGTTTCTGCTATGGCTGGTAATGTTACAAGTGAAGTTTTAGAAAAGGCTGGTTATAAACGTCTTGCAAAAGGTGTTAAGGTACAGCTTAATGGAAAACAGGTAGGAATTGAGCTTTCATTGCTTATGGGATATGGATATAACATTCCTGCAACAAGTCAGAAAGTTCAGACACGAGTAAAGAATACAATAGAGAACATGACAGGTCTTGATGTTACAGATGTTAATGTTCGAATTGCTGGCATAACAATGCCAAACAATTGATTTTTCATAATAGTAACGACGGTAACAGTTTCATTGTACATTGAAAAGAAAGAGAAGATAAAAGAAGAATGAGAAGAAGTGAAGAAAGAGAACAAGTATTTAAATTATTGTTCCGTGTAGAATTTAACCCTATGACAGATATGGCTGAGCAGGAAGAACTTTTTTCTGTTGACTATAGCGAATCTGATGATTTATTTATTAATTCAGATGAGTATCGTTTATCAGAGGCTGATTCTATGAAGGTCAGAATGCGTTATGAGAGAATTGCAGAAAAGCTTCCTGAAATTGATGCTATGATAAATGAGAAAGCTAAGGGATGGGATACATCGCGTATGGCTAAGGTTGAACTTACAATCATTCGTCTGGCTGTATTTGAGATATGCTTCGATGATGATATTCCAACTGGTGTAGCTATTAACGAAGCTATTGAGCTTGCTAAGAAATACGGTCAGGATAGTTCTTCATCTTTTGTAAATGGAGTGTTGGCTAGATTTGCGTAAGAATAAAAATGTTTATTCAGTTGCACAAGTAAATTTATACATTAAAGATATGTTTGAGCAGGACTTTCTCCTTAACAGTATTACTGTTAAAGGAGAAGTCAGTAACTGCAAATATCATTCCTCAGGACATATTTACTTCACACTTAAAGACTCATCTGGAGCTATAAACTGTGTGATGTTTAGAGGAAATAGAAAAGGACTTTCTTTTGAATTACAGGAAGGTCAGCAGGTTTTAGTTTCAGGTTCTGTGAATGTCTATATAAAAGGCGGAAGTTATCAGCTCTACGCCACGAGCATTTCCCAAGACGGTGACGGACAACTTTACGAAGAATTTGAAAAGTTGAAGAATAGACTAGAGGAACAAGGGATGTTTGCGCTTGAGTACAAACAAAAGATTCCCAGGTTTATTCATACACTTGGAATAGTTACAGCTTCTACCGGAGCAGCTGTGCATGATATTATTAATATTACGACAAGGAGAAATCCTCATGTTCAAATAATATTATATCCTGCTATTGTTCAGGGTGAGGAAGCACCTGCAAGTATAATTAAGGGAATAGAGACACTTTCTTCAATGAACGTTGATGTCATGATAGTTGGTCGTGGAGGTGGATCTATTGAAGACTTATGGGCTTTTAATGACGAAAATGTTGCGCAGGCAATTTTTGACTGCCCTATTCCTATTATTTCAGCTGTAGGACATGAAACAGATACTACAATAGCTGATTTTGTCGCTGATTTAAGAGCTCCTACACCTTCTGCAGCTGCTGAACTGGCTGTGTTTGAATGGGAGCGTTTTGAAAATGATTTGAGAGATTATGCATATACTCTCCATAATCTTCAGGAAAGCAGACTTGAAAAAGTAAGAAATAATGCAATCCAGAAGGCTCGTACTCTTTGGGCACTTTCGCCCGTAATGCTGATACGTCAGCAAAAAATAAAAAAAGACGAGTATACTCAAAAACTGACTCTTGTCTGGAATCAGTTTTTGCAAAGATATAAAAACAGACTAAATCTTCAGATAGAGACCATGAAAGGTTTGTCACCGTTAAACAAACTTCAAAGCGGTTATTCTTATGTAGAGAACGCGGATAAGGTAAATGTTCGAAGCATAGAAGACGTAGTAAGAAATGATAAGATAAAAATACATGTTACCGACGGTATAATAAGTGCGACGGTAGATGATGTATCCAAGTCTTGAAAAGCATTTTTATAAGCTTCTGATGTAGGCATATAAAATGTTACAAAATAGCTTTGTGAAGGTGAAATTTGGAAGGAGAAGATTAGATTATATATGAATAAAGAGAATTCTTTTGAAAACATATCAATTGAAGATGCTTTAAAAATGGTTGATGAAACCATATCTTCTCTTCAAAAAGAAGATATCTCACTTGAGGAATCTTTTCGAAGGTATGAACAGGGAATGAAACTGTTAAAGTATTGCAATGATGAGATTGAACAAGTTGAGCAGAAAGTCATGAAAATCGCAGGTGATAGTGAACTTGTAGATTTTGAATAATAGATAGTCATTTAAGAGAGAACTGATGCAAATGGTATTTGTTACTGATGCAGGTTTTATGACAGTAACCAGTATTTTGCACATATAGGTGGAAAAATGGATACAGAATTATTTAAAGAAAAACTAAAAGAGAAAACAATCGATGCAGAGCGTATCGTTAAATTATATCTTCCAAAAGAGGAAGGCAACCAGAAAAAAGTTATAGAAGCTATGAACTATAGTATTCTTGTAGGCGGTAAGAGAATAAGACCAGTACTTATGAAAGAAGCCTATCTTATGTTCGGTGGCGATGACGAAAAAGTAATTGGTCCGTTTATGGCTGCCTTAGAGATGATACATAATTATTCGCTTATTCATGATGATCTTCCAGCTTTGGATAATGATGAATATCGTAGAGGGAAGAAAACATGCCATGCAGTTTATGGTGCAGGAATGGCTACAATTGCCGGTGATGGACTTTTAAATTTTGCTTACGAGACAGCTTTTAAGGCAGGTCTTTCTAATGCAAAGCTTACAGACTATGATGGAGAAGTAAATAACAGAATTCTTGCTGCACTTCAGATTTTAGGAAAAAAAGCCGGAATTTATGGAATGGTCGGTGGACAATGTGCTGACATTGAAGCCGAAAAACGAAAAGATCTTACAAGAGAAGAGCTTATCTTTATCCATGAAAATAAAACAGGTGCACTTATAGAAGCAGCACTTATGATTGGAGCTTTACTTGCCGGAGCCGATTTCAAAGATGTTCAGGCCATGGAAAAAGTCGGAAGCAACGTTGGAATAGCTTTTCAGATTCAGGATGATATTTTAGATGTTGTAGGTGATGAGGCAACACTTGGGAAACCAGTAGGATCAGATGCCAAGAATGAGAAAACAACTTATGTAAATCTATTTGGAATTGAAAAGTCCAGACAAGATGTTAGTAATCTTTCAAATGAAGCAGTTTCTTTGCTGAATGATCTTGCAAATAAGAAAAGTGTTGATGATCCATTTTTGAAGGATTTAATTCTTTCAATGATTAATCGAGTAAAATAATAGACTCTATATACTTTTACCTGAAAAGACTTTGAGTCGGAAAGAAATTGAGTGATGAAGACAGAAGTATTAAATAAGATAAAAATGACTGGGGATGTTAAGAGGGTTTCAGAGAATGAAATTCCGGAATTATCAAAAGAAATTCGAGAATTTTTAATCGAAAAATTGAGTGTTACAGGTGGTCATCTTGCATCAAATTTAGGTACAGTTGAACTGACTATTGCACTTCATCGTGCACTTAATCTTCCAGAGGATAAGATCGTGTGGGATGTAGGACATCAGTGTTATACTCACAAAATATTGACAGGAAGAAAAGATCAGTTTGATACCTTGCGTCAGTTTGGCGGTCTTAGTGGATTTCCTAAGAGAAGCGAAAGTGACACTGATAGTTTTGATACCGGTCATAGCTCTAATTCTATTTCCGTAGGACTCGGAATGGTAAAAGCCAGAGATTTAAGAAATGAAGATCATACAGTTGTTTCTGTAATCGGTGACGGGGCACTAACTGGTGGAATGGCATTTGAAGCATTGAATAATGCTGCAAAGCTTGAGACTAATTTTATTATTATTCTTAATGATAATAACATGTCTATTTCTGAAAGTATCGGCGGTATGTCCAAGTATCTTGCCAAGGTTAGAACGACAGAGGGCTATTTGAATTTAAAGGCTGATGTTTATAACAAGCTTGATGGACAAAGAAGAGTTATTGAAAAAATCAGACATGTGAAAAATAATTTGAAATCTTTCTTTGTACCAGGAATGTTATTTGAAAATTTAGGAATCACGTATCTTGGGCCAATTGATGGGCATAATGAGAAACTTCTTGAACAGGAAATCCGTGAAGCAAAGAAGCTGAAAAAGGCAGTTATGATTCATGTTTTGACAAAGAAAGGTAAGGGATATTCTCCTGCTGAGAAGCATCCATCAAGATTCCATGGTGCAGAACCATACCAGATTGAAAATGGAATTCCGCTTCATCATAGAAAAGTAGCTGCCTATCAGGATATTTTTTCAACCTGTATGTGCAAACTTGGCGAAAGAGATAAACGAGTATGTGCTATTACCGCGGCTATGTCAGACGGAACTGGATTAAAGAGATTTAAAAATATTTATCCGGATAGATTTTTTGATGTAGGTATTTCGGAAGAACATGCAGTTACATTTGCAGCTGGTCTTGCTGTTGGTGGTATGAGACCTATTTTTGCTGTATATTCTACATTCCTTCAAAGAGCTTATGACCAGATTATTGAGGATGTCTGCTTACAGAATCTCCCGGTTGTTTTTGCTATTGATAGAGCAGGACTGGTAGGAAATGATGGAGAGACACATCAGGGGATATTTGATTTATCATATCTTTCAAGTATGCCAAATATGCATATTATGGCACCTAAAAATAAGTGGGAACTTTCAGATATGTTGAAGTTTGCAGTGAATTTTGATGGGCCTATTGCGATTCGTTATCCAAGAGGTGAGGCATATGCAGGTCTTGTTGACTGGAGAGAACCTATTGAAATTGGTAAAGCTGAACCGATTTTTGAAGAAGAAGAGATTTTGCTTTTAGCTGTCGGAAGTATGGTTGCTTCTGCGGTTAAGGTTAGAGATATATTAAAGAGTAGTGGGCATTCTTGCTCTCTTACTAATGCAAGGTTTGTAAAACCAATAGATGAAGAATATCTAGTAAGTGCGACTAAGAAGCATAAGCTTATTGTTACAATGGAGGAAAATGTTCTTTCCGGTGGATTTGGAGAAAAGGTAAGAACTTGTCTTGATCAGAACAGGTATAAGGGCGAGGTTATGCATATAGCTATTCCTGATAAGTTTATTACACATGGAAATCCAAATGTACTTATGAAGATGTTAGAATTAGATCCACAGCATATAGCTGACAAGATTCTGGCTCATGTTGAAAGAAAAGAGATTGATTAATGGCTAAGGAACGTTTAGATGTTCTCTTGATAGAAAGAGGACTTGCAACATCAAGAGAGAAGGCAAAAGCAGTAATTATGGCCGGAGATGTTTTTGTTAATGGACAAAGAGAAGATAAGGCCGGAACAACTTTTGATGTAGATAAGATTAAAAGTTTGGAAGTACGTGGAACACAGCTTCCTTTTGTTAGTAGAGGTGGATTAAAACTAGATAAGGCAGTAAAGAGTTTTAATCTTAACTTTGATGGTTTTATCTGTATGGATATAGGAGCATCAACAGGAGGATTTACAGATTGCATGTTGCAAAATGGAGCAAGCAAAGTTTATTCTGTTGATGTAGGACATGGACAGCTTGATTGGAAACTAAGAAATGATCCAAGAGTTGTTTGTATGGAAAAGACAAATTTTAGATATTTGACCAATGAACAAATTCCGGAAAAGCTTGATTTTGCTTCTTGTGATGTGTCTTTTATTTCTTTAACAAAGATTCTATTGCCTGCAAGAAATCTTATTCGAGATAATGCACAGATGGTAGTGTTGATAAAACCTCAGTTCGAAGCAGGACGTGAAAAAGTAGGAAAAAAAGGTGTTGTAAGAGATAAATCTGTTCACGAAGAAGTAATTCATAAAGTTATCGATTATGCGGCACTTATAGGCTTTGAAATTTTGCATTTAGATTTTTCGCCTATAAGAGGCCCGGAAGGAAATATAGAATATCTTTTGCATATTAAAAAAGACAAAGAACTTTCTGAAAAAGCAATTGAAATGGACGAAGTTTCAAGTAATAGAGAGCTTTTTAATCTTGTAGCTACTAGAAGTGGCAAGTCCTTCGAAGAGGGGATTAATGACATTATCGTGAAAGCTGTAGATGCAGCACATGCAATGCTTGATACGGGCAAATGAGTGAGATAAAGTATGAAAAAGTTTTTTTTATTTACTAATCAGAGTAAAGACAAGAATTTTGAAGTAAGTTCAAAAGTAAAACATTTTCTTGAGCAAAATGGTAAAGAGTGTGAGATTGCCCATTTTGATGATACTTGTAAAACACTTGACAGACCTGATGCCAGATTTTATAAAACTGATATACCAAAAGATACTGATTTATGTATCGCTATTGGCGGAGATGGAACAATGCTTCAGGCTGCAAGAAACTGCAGAAAGCTTGAAATTCCGCTTCTAGGTATTAATATGGGAACAGTCGGCTATCTGACTGAAGTTGATTTAGAGCATATGGAAGAAGCTCTTACAAGAGTTATTGAGGGTAAGTACACAATAGAAAAACGTATGATGCTCAAAGGCTTTATAAAAGGTAAAGAAGAGTGTACAGAGGCTTTAAATGACATTGTTATAGCTAGAGCAGCTGCGCTGTCTGTTATTACTTTAAGTGTTTATGTTAACGATAGATTGCTTACAACATATCAAGCTGACGGGATAATAGTATCTACACCGACAGGATCAACTGGTTACAATATGTCTGCGGGAGGCCCTATTGTTGAACCAAAATCTGACACAATACTTCTTACACCTATTTGTCCGCATACATTAAATTCTCGAAGCATAGTTCTTTCATCTAATGATAAGGTTGAACTTGAACTTGTCGAAGGAAGAAATGGAGTTTTGCAGGAGGCAGAAGCAAGCTTCGATGGAAGATATGGAACTAAGTTACAGACAGGTGATAGACTTGTAGTATCTAAATCTGATACGACTACAAGAATTCTAAAAATTAATGAGGTTAGTTTTTTAGAAATATTGCATAAAAAACTAGGATAAAATATACAAAGGATAATTAACGATGAAAAAAAACAGACATGAGAAAATCATCGAGTTAATAGCTAAATACGAAGTTGAGACACAAGAAATGCTTGCTGCACTATTATGTGAAGCCGGATATGAAGTTACACAGGCTACTGTATCAAGAGATATTAGAGAATTGAAGCTTACAAAAGTTCAGACTTCTAATGGAAAACAGAAGTATTGTGTGATGGGGCAGGAAGACAATCACCTTCAGGATAAGTATATTCAGGTTCTCAAAAGTGGTTATGTATCAATGGACAGAGCGCAGAATATTCTAGTCCTTAAGACTGTTTCCGGAATGGCTATGGCTGTTGCAGCTGCACTTGATGCGCTGCATTTATCTCAGATGTTGGGATGTATTGCTGGAGATGATACTATTTTTGCAGCCATTAGAACAGAAGATGATGCCTTGGAAGTAATGAATAAAATCAGAGAAATGGTTGAATGATTTACAGCACTTTCTAGTTCACAGTTTGTGCCTGGAATATGAAAAGCGGCGGGACCCGTAATTCAGAAAAGATGGGGAGAGGCGATGTTATATACACTACATGTTAAGGATCTGGCATTAATCAAAGAACAGGAAATAGAATTTCATGAAGGATTAAATATTCTCACCGGTGAAACTGGTGCGGGTAAATCAATTATTATCGGATCAGTAAATCTGGCACTAGGTGGTAAAGCTGATAAGGAAATGATACGTACTGGTGCAGAGTATGCTCTTGTTGAATTAACTTTTTTTGTAGATAATAAAGAAATCGTTCAGAAAATAAAATCAATGGATCTGCCAATCGATGATGAGGGAACTGTAGTTCTTAGTAGAAAAATAATGCAGGGACGAAGCATATGCAAAGTTGGCGGAGAAAGTGTTAATTTAAAGCAGCTTAGAGAACTCGGAGAGTTGCTTATAAATATTCATGGTCAGAATGATCATCAGGCTCTTTTGCACAAGAAAAAGCATCTCGAAATACTTGATAGCTATAGTGAAAAAGAACTTAATGAATATAAAAAAGAGCTTGCCAATGTTTGGAAATATCACGAAGAGATTCGAAAAAAGCTAGATGAGACAAATCTTGATGAAGCTACTAGAAAAAGAGAGCAGGATCTTGCTTCCTACGAGCTATCAGAGATAAGTCAGGCTGAACTTTCTGAAGGCGAAGACGAAGAGTTGGAGGCGAAATATCGTAAAATGGTCAATGGTAGGAAGATAGCAGAAGCTGCCTCTATGGCTAATGAAAGTATTTTTGCTGAAGACAAAGAAAATGCATCTGATAGCATTAGCGATGCGGTCTCTAGACTTAGCAGTGTTTCGTCCTATGATGAGGCAATTGATGATTTGACCAAACAGCTTCTTGAAATAGATACGCTTCTAACTGAGTTTGGAAGATCTTTGTCAGACTACATCTCAGATTTGGAATTTGATGAAGAAGATTTTCAGGAAGTTGAAGAAAGACTTAATCTTATAAATCATTTAAAAGATAAGTATGGAAACAGCATTACTGATATTTTAGAATATGCAAGCGAGAAAGAAAAGCAGCTTGAGATTTTGTGTAATCTTGAAGAAGAAAGAAATAGACTGACCAAAGAGCTTTCCAAAGCAAGGGAAAAAGCGCTTAAGTTATGTGAGAATATTTCAGAAGTCAGAAAGAAGAATGCTTCTAAACTTGCGAAAGAAATGAAAAAAGCTCTTCTGGATTTGAACTTTTTAGATGTTAAATTTGAAATTCAGGTAAGAAGTTTTGAAGATAGAATCACAGCAGAAGGTTTTGATGAAGTTGAGTTTATGATTTCAACAAATCCTGGAGAATCAATAAGACCTCTTGAAGAAGTTGCAAGTGGTGGTGAACTTTCTAGAATAATGCTTGCATTAAAAACGGTGTTAGCTGATAAAGATGAAATTGAATCTCTTATATTTGATGAAATAGATACTGGAATAAGTGGTGTTACGGCATGGAAGGTTTCAGAAAAGCTTGGAAATCTGTCTGGGCATCATCAGATATTATGCATTACTCATTTGCCACAGATTGCTGCAATGGCAGACCACCATTATCTTATTAAAAAAGGTGTGTCTGAAAGCCGCACGATTACCAATATAAAAGAGCTTAATAGTCAGGACAGTGTCGAAGAACTTGGAAGACTGCTTGGAGCTGGTGAAATAACGGATGCTGTGCGTGAGAATGCAAGAGAAATGAAGAAAAAAGCATCTGAAGTTAAAACATTGTAGCAAGTTATAAAGACAAAAATAATAGTGTTGGGAAGCACTGCTTGTAATGGAGGAAGTATGACAATCGATAATGATGATTTATTAAACAGCATAATATCAAGCCTTGATAGAATAGAAAATGTGAAGGTTGAGGAACTTCCAAATATGGCTTTATATATGGATCAGCTGACCACATTTATGGATGAGAAGCTTTATAAAACAACCAGATATCCAGGTGAAGATAAGATTCTGACCAAAACAATGATAAATAATTATGCCAAAAATGATTTACTTCCTCCACCAGTTAGAAAAAAATATTCTAAAGATCATTTGATTTTGCTTATTTTTATCTATTATTTCAAGGGAGTATTATCAATTGATGATGTACAGACTCTGCTTGAACCAGTAAAAGAAAGATTTCATATAAGTGATACTGAAAATCTTAATCTTTCCGATATATACAAGCGAATATATGATATGGAAGAGCAAGAGGCAATTCCTGTAAAGGAAGACGTGTTGAAAAAAGCTAAAATTGCCAAGAAAGCATTTAGCGATGTAGATGATGATTCTAAAGATAAATTAGAACTTTTTTCATTTTTGGCCCTTCTTGCTTATGATGTTTATGTAAAAAAGCTTATTATCGAGAAAGTTATCGATGGTATTAACGAAAAGAGTGGCAAGAATAAGACTAAAGAGGAAAAGAAAGAAGAAAAACGAGCAGCAAAAAATGAAAAAAAAGCAGCGAAAGAGGCAGCAAAAGCTGCTAAAAAAGCTGCTAAGATAGAGAAAGAAAAATTATGAGTATATACGATACATTAAATCCTGAACAAAAAGAAGGGGTTACCACAACGGAAGGCCCTTTACTTATTATTGCTGGTGCTGGATCTGGTAAAACCAGAGTCTTGACGCATAGAGTTGCGTATCTTATAGATGAATACGGAGTTAATCCTTGGAATATTATGGCAATAACTTTCACAAACAAGGCAGCTAGAGAAATGCGTGAAAGAGTTAGTGGGATTTTGGGACAAGGTTACGAGAAAGTATGGGTAACTACTTTCCACAGTACCTGCGTAAGGATTTTAAGACGATTTGCCGATAGACTTGGATATGGTAACAATTTCACTATCTATGATACAGATGATACCAAATCTGTAATGAAAGATATTATAAAAAGATTTGACTTGGAAACAAGAGATTTAAAACTTAGACAGATTCAAAAGAAGATATCAACTTGTAAAGATAATTTGATTACTCCAAATGAATATGCATTATCCGCGGGAAATGACTTTAAAAAGATGAAAATAGCAAAAGCGTATGAAGAGTATGCTGCTGTTCTTAAGAAGAATAATGCTATGGATTTTGATGATTTAATTATGCAGACTGTTATGTTGTTTCGTCAAAACCCAGATGTATTAGAAAACTATCAGGATAGATTTCGCTACATAATGGTTGATGAGTATCAGGATACCAATAATGCACAGTTTGAACTCATAAGACTACTTGCAGATAAATACAAAAATCTATGCGTTGTAGGTGATGATGACCAGTCAATTTATAGATTTAGAGGCGCAAATATTAGAAATATTCTTGATTTTGAAAAAACTTATCCAGATGCAAAAGTTATAAAATTAGAGCAGAATTACCGTTCAACACAAAGTATTCTTGATGCTGCAAACTCAGTTATTCATAATAACAGAAATCGTAAGGAGAAGGCACTTTGGACTGACGAGGGACAAGGTGAGAAAATCCGCTTTTGTGAATTTGATCAGGCTCCTGAAGAAGCAAATTTCATAGCGGATGATATTGCAGGCAAAAAGCGTGAAGGAAAGCTTGATTATAAAGAAACAGCAGTTTTGTATAGAACAAATGCACAGTCTAGACTTATAGAAGAAAGATTTGTAATGTATGGTATTCCTTACAATTTGGTAGGTGGAACAAACTTTTATTCAAGACGTGAAATTAAAGATGTTCTTGCATATTTAAAAACTATTGATAATGGTAAAGATGATCTTGCAGTTCGTAGAATTATCAATGTTCCTAAGCGAGGAATTGGGACAGCAACACTTAATAAGGTTCAGGATTATGCGGATAGCAATGCAATGAGTTTCTTTGATGCTTTGCATTATAGCGGAGAAATAGTGGGAGGAAAGGCAGCAGAAAAGTTACATGATTTTGATTTAATGATTCGCGCTTTTAGAACTAAGCAAAAGAGTATGACTCTAGAAGAACTTGTTCGAGATGTTATAGATACAGTATCGTATCTTGATTATTTGAAAACTCTTGATGAGGATGACGAAGATGAAAGCGGAGATAATGACAGGCGTCAAAATGTAGACGAACTCATTGGAAAAGTAATCAATTATCAGGAAAAAGATGAAGAGCCGACTTTGTCAGGTTTTCTTGAAGAAGTAGCTCTTGTAGCTGAAATAGATAACGTCGGAGAAGATGATAATAAAGTACTTCTTATGACTCTTCATAGTGCCAAAGGACTGGAATTTGAAAATGTATACCTTGCAGGAATGGAAGAAGGTACATTTCCAAGTTACATGACAATGAATAGTGAAGAAGCTGATCCAATGGGAATGGAAGAAGAAAGAAGACTTGCTTATGTAGGAATAACTCGTGCTAAGAAAAATCTCACTATAACCTGTGCTCATAGAAGAATGATTCGTGGACAGTTTGAATCACTAAGAGTCAGCAGATTTGTAGATGAAATTCCTTGCGAACTTCTAGACTGTACTAATGATAGTATTAAACCTTCATTTCTATTTGATGGCGGAGATACAATAGATGATGATGACGATGATTTTGAATTTGATTATGATTCAAATTCAGTAGTATCTAATAAACCTTTTTCATCTAGAAATGAAGATGGTTCACTTTATGGACATAAGCACTTTTCATCAAGAAGCTCGTATAACAGCGGATTATCGCAAAATTCTCTTAGAGCTGGATTTAAAAGTAACGCACAGGAGCGTTCTAGTGAAAAGATTACACATACTCCTGGAAGTAGTATTTATGGAAGCGGTATAAAAAGTAGTAGCTTTATGTCTAGAACAACTAAAAAAGCAACTGCTAAGGTTCCTCAAAAGCCATATATAGCAGGCGCCACTAATAAGCTTAATGGAATTTCTTCTCTATCTGGTCTTTCAAAAGGCATACCTGCAAATCATAAAATTGATTATGCAGAAGGTGACAGAGTAGAGCATGTGAAGTATGGAGTTGGAACAGTTGCCAAAATTGAGAAGGGCGCAAGAGACTATAAAGTTACAGTCAATTTCGATGAAGTTGGGCCAAAAGTCATGTTTGCAGCATTTGCAAAACTTAAAAAATTATAATGATAAATATCCTGCTTTGATGTGTTCAAATCATTAAAGCAGTGATAAAATATTAAGTGATAGTTATTTTCCACATGGGATCGTTAAAAAAATGCAATTGATACGCGAAAGCGTTTCAAGCATAAGATGCGAAAGGAGTCATATGGAGATGAAAACAAAACTGGATGAAGTGTTGGAGCTTAGCAAGATTAATGATTTATTAAATCACAAAGAAGAAGAGAAAGATAAGGCACCTAAGACTATTCTTTGGATTCTTGCAGTGATTGGAGCTATTGCGGCAGTTGCTGGAATAGCATACGTTGTCTATAGTTATCTTACACCAGCATATGACGATGATTTCGATGACGATTTCGATGATGATTATGATTACGAAGATGATCTGGATGATTTTTCTTCGAGAGAAGAGAAGGCATCTGAGAAATCTGTGAAAGACTGATATTAGCGTATCATCACGAAGCATGTGCTAAAAATCCAAGATGTTAACTAAAGGGGAAGCATTTTTCGGAGTGCTTCCCTTTTAATGTCATTTATTAAATATAGAAATAAAGATTAAGGTAAGGTTTTTATATGAAAAAGAAACAGCTAGTTGAAGGTGTAGTTACTAAAAGAGAGTTTCCTAATAAAGGAATAGTTGAGAATATAACAGTTGAGGGTGAAAGTGTTCCCGGAGTTACATGTGTTATAAAGAATACATTACCAGGACAAAGGGTAGTAGGAAGTTTAAAAAGAGTTAGAAAAAATAAGGCAGAAGCGCGCCTTGTTGAAGTACTCAAAGAAGCAGATGATGCTATAGAAAGCCCATGTCCTCATTTTGGAATATGCGGAAGTTGTCATTATCTTTCAATGACTTATGAAAAAGAACAGGAATTAAAGCAAAACCAGGTTAAAGAGCTTCTTATGGATGTTCTTTCTAAACAGACAATTACTGCTAAGTGGGATGAAATAAAAAAGAGCCCAATTCGATTTGAATATAGGAATAAGATGGAGTTTTCTTTTGGCGATTCTATGAAGAATGGTCCTTTATCTTTGGGAATGCATAAACGTGGAAGTATGCATGATATAGTAACAGTTGACCATTGCCAGATAATGGATGAAGATTATAGAAAAATACTTAAGTGCGTCTTAGATTATTTTTCTATAATGTATGTTTCAAAAGATTCGACTATCGAACCTAAAGACGATGTTAAAGAAAATGCCAATGAAGTTTCATCAGAAATAGTAAAAGAAGTTTCAAACGCAACAGTTAGTTTCTATCATACTATGCAAAGAAAAGGATATCTTCGTCATCTTCTTGTTAGAAAAGCTAAAAAGACAGGTGAAATACTAGTTGATCTTGTAACTACAACGCAGGAAGAACACGACCTTACAACTTTGAAAGAAGAACTCTGTTCTTTGCAATTAGATGGTCATATAATAGGATTTCTTCATACCAAAAATGACAGCTTATCTGATGCGGTTGTAGATCAGGGAACTGAGATAATATTTGGACAGGACTCATTTACAGAAGAATTACTTGGACTTAAATTCCTTATTACTCCATTTTCTTTCTTCCAAACGAACTCACTAAGTGCTGAAGTTCTGTATAATCAGGTTAGAGAGTATGTAAAGCTTGGAATGAAAAAATCTAATTTAGAAAAGGCAAGAGTACTCTACGACTTATATTGCGGAACAGGTACTATTTCACAGCTTATGTCAGAAGTTGCTGATAAAGTAATAGGTGTTGAGATTGTTGAAGAGGCAGTTGAGGCAGCAAAAGAAAACGCTAAGAGAAATGGACTTAATAACTGTGAATTTATCGCAGGTGATGTTTTGAAGGTACTCGATGATATCACTGAAAAGCCTGATTACATTATCCTTGATCCGCCAAGAGATGGAATTCATCCAAAAGCTCTTCAAAAGATAATAAACTATGGAGTAGAACATCTTGTATATGTATCGTGTAAGCCAACAAGCCTTGCAAGAGATTTGGAAATTTTTATAGAGAATGGTTATCAGGCTGAAAGAATATGTGCTGTAAATCAATTTCCGAATACAGTTCATGTGGAAACAGTCGTTCTCTTAACGAGAACGACCGATAGGGAAGTTTGAGTTTAGAGAACGCTGTTGTTCCGGCGAGCCCATTTATGGGCGAGAGCGGAACTTCCTTGTGAAAAAGTTGTGAGAAACCATGCGGGTTTGAGGGCAATTTACAAGGAAACAAATCGACTAAAATCGAAGCAAAAAATATGTGCTTTTAGCGGACAATGTACATTGGGGGATAGAAAAAAAGACCTATCTGCGGACAAAGTTTTTGTACGCCAAGAAATAGCTATAAAGGGCAGAAATATTATGGAATTGCACGGACTAAATATTTATATAACTGAATATGGCATTGAGATAGATTCATATTATGACAGTTATTTTAATGGACAGAGCAAATGGCTTTTTGATCTTTTTAATAAAGATAAGAGCGAGTTCTTCTATGAATTAGCGTTTATCGATGAAGTTAAGGATTCTATATCTATTCACTTTTTGCAATACATAGCAAAGAAACTCTTAAGTCATATTTTGAATTCTGAATGTATAAATTTTGCTGAAATAGAAATAGAGCCACTTGATGATGAGGCAATAGAAGAAATACTTCCATATGTACCGTTTATAACTGGGTATACGTATGTAACGGCAGACTGGATAAAACGAATATCAGAGATTTTTTTTGCTTTTTATAAAAAAGAAATGCTCAATTATAAAGGAACGCAGAAAGAGTACTTGGCCGGAAAAGGCGTTAACATTACTATTCCGTCCCGTATATATTTTCATCTTGTAGAAAACAATGAAAGGAATGACCTTCCATTTGCATTTCTCGCTACATATACCGCAGAGAAAAATGGGAAGATTGTACATTTTCCTTTGAAGAATGCTTTGGTGGAGTTTAAAAACAATAGTGAAGAATTGAACATACTTATAGACAGCATTTTCAGCGCTTCACGGAAAAGCGATTTTGTGAAGCATTATATGGAGACTGGAGACATTTATTTTCCAATAAAAATGAGTGAGGCAGAAGCATATGCTTTTCTCAAGGAAGTAGGCATCTTTGAACAATGTGGGATCGTATGTCGTATCCCTAGGTGGTATACGCATAGTGAGGACACAATTCAAATAGATATTGATGAGAAACTATTCTATTCCATTAAGATGATAAATCAAGCAGCTATAAATTATTTCGTACCAAAGCTAATCTATCACGGTGTTGAAATTACAGTAGATGAAGCTAAGACGTTATTGTTAAAGCAAGAAGGACTTGAAATCATTAAGGGAAAATGGGTAGAGATTAATCATACTGACTTAAGCGTTTTGCTTGATCAATTTGAAAATTTATCATCCGATGGAACTACATTATTGGAGGTGTTAAGGTCTAAAGCTGGCATTGGAACTAATAGGAAGGTATTTCCGGTAAATATTGAGTTCTCACGAGAGGATTGGATTGAAAGATATATATCATCAGCAGTTCGGGAGATAGATGAAAACACTATACCAGATAGATTTATAAATGTGCTGAGGCCATACCAGAAAGATGCCTTTTTCTGGCTTTGGGGAATGTGTAACTTGGGATTTGGTGTATGTTTGGCTGATGATATGGGGCTTGGGAAAACCGTAGAAGTTATTTCTTTTCTTTCAAAATATAAAGAAAACTATGAAGAAGCACATGTGCTTATTGTTGTTCCAGCAACTCTGGTTGCTAACTGGACTGCTGAGTTTGCAAAATTTGCTCCAAGCACTGATGTCTTTATACTAAGAGGAAATAACGCTCCTGAGAAGGGCAAGTACAAAGGATTCATTACAATTACAACATATCAGATTGCAAGTAAATCAGATTATCTTGCACAGAATACATGGGATGTTGTGGTTCTTGATGAGGCTCAGGCAATAAAAAATTACTATACTACACAAACGAAAAGTATCAAAAGTCTACAGGCGCATATGAGAATCGCCATGACGGGAACGCCTATTGAGAACAATGTTTTAGAGCTATGGTCGATTTTTGATTTTTTAAACCCAGGTCTTTTAGGAAATAGACTGGAGTTCAAAGGTATATATGAGCAGGAAGATTCTCATCTACGTATAAGAAAGCTTATTCAGCCATTTGTCTTAAGAAGAGTAAAGACCGATAAAAGCATCATATCTGACCTTCCAGAGAAAAATGAGATTGATATATCGGTAAATCTTACAAAAGACCAGATAGTATTATATAAAAAAGCAGTTAATGATATGAATCTGGCCATAAAAACGCTTAAGAATAAGCAAGAAGGACAGATTATAGTATTGTCTTCGATAATGAAATTGAAACAAATATGTAACCATCCATGCCAGTATTATGGTACATCCGAGTATGATCCTGAGCTTAGCGGAAAGTTTATTATGTTACGTGATATAAGTGAAGCAATCTACGAAAAACGTGAGAAAGTTTTGGTTTTTACACAGTTTAAGGAAATAATACCTGCTTTGGATTGTTTGCTTGAAAAAGTATTTAAAAGAAAAGGAGCAGTGATTGATGGTGATACAAGTATGCAAAAAAGGGCAGAAATAGTAGATGCATTTCAAGCTGGCAATTTTCCGTATATGGTTCTTTCACTTAAAACGGCGGGGGTTGGCCTGAATTTAACAGAGGCTAATAATGTAATACATTTTGATAGATGGTGGAATCCTGCTGTAGAGAATCAAGCAACAGATAGAACATATAGAATTGGACAAAAACAAAATGTGACGGTATATAAGTTTATTTCTGCTAATACGATAGAGGAAGTAATTGATAAGATGCTTAAGGTAAAGCAGTCGCTGGCAGATATGTATGTTAATGATATTGATAGCAATGTTTTACTTAAGTTGTCGCCAGAAGAATTAATGCATGTGGTTGAATATAGTGGAGAAGATTATGAGTAAATATTTGGTTAAACTTACTTCTAAAACAATAACAAATGAATGGTGGGGACAGCAGTGGTGCCAGAACATTTCGCGTTATGCTGATTATACAAATAGGCTTGAAAGAGGGAGAACATACATTAGAAAGGGAGCTGTCCAGGAGATTGAAATTGATGGAGGACATATTAGGGCTCTGGTTTCTGGAACGCTGCCCATGCCATATTCTGTAGATATTCATATTAAGCCTGCATCAGAAGAACTTGTTGATAAAGTATTAAAGAAACTCAATGACATAAAGCTATTACGTGAAGGGGTAGTGCCAGACAATTATAGAACTCTATTTACTGTTGATGAGGGATTGTTTCCTTCTTCAAGAGAGATAGATTTTTCATGTAGTTGCCCAGATGTGGCATCATTATGCAAACATATTATTGCTGTGTTGTATGCCATTGGAAGTATTCTGGATCAAGAACCAATTTTACTATTCCAATTAAGAGGTATTGATGTAGAAAAGTATTTAGACAAGCAGCTTTTTGATATAACGAATGACCTTTTAGTTGATATAAATAACCACGAGAATGAGGATAGAATTATAGATGATTCTTTAATTTCAAATCTTTTTGGCATAGAAATGGCGTCGGAGGATAGTGGAAATGATTATCGTGAATTATTAAAAGAGAATAAGTTGAAAAAAGATGAGGATGAAGTTCGAATAATTGAATTAAGCCATAAAGCTAAGCCGAGAAAAAGACCAGTACCGAAGCCTAAGGAAAAGAAAAATCCGATAGAAGGCTATGTTATCCGTCAATATGATAAAGAAGGAAAATATATACGACAGTATTTTTCATATGAAGAAGCTGAAAATGCAACTGATATTGGCATGCTAAATATAAAAAGGGCTATTAGTGGAAAGAAAAAAAGCGCAGGTGGATATCAATGGAAAAAAGAACTTAAGGATAGTAGTATTAACTGTATTGAACCTTTAGTTATTGCTTTTAGTAATGGCGTACCAAGGCCTGTAGGAGCATATACTTTTGATGGAAATCTTGTTGCAGAGTATCCTTCGGTTACAGAAGCAGAACGAGAAACTGGTATTAATTCAAAAAGTATACGAGATACAATAAATGGCATTCAAAGACACGCTGGTGGATTCGTATGGAAATACTTATAAAAATATAAAAAAGCGGCAATAAAGAGCACAAAAAGCCTTTCTTAAGCTGTGTTTCGATTTTTCTAATTTTTTTATCGACTTTTTGATAATAATGAGATACAATAACTTGATGTTAAATCAAAAGGGGGCTGTGAAAAAATGAAAAATCATTTTTTTCAGCTCCCTTTTATCGCTATTTTTTATGCGGGACTATTCCTTTTATGGAAAAAAGTGTATAATGCCCCTTTCCCCAAGAACTACAAGCTTTTTATGTTTAGGCCGCTTCTTGGAGACGCATCTTTTTATTGTGATATTTATATAAGTTGTAACCTATAGAAACTAAAAGAACCTCAAGTTTTACAGATTCTATTCCTTTTCGGACTATTCTTTTATACCAGCGATCCTTTTTGATGATTCCGAAAGTACCTTCCGCCTGAATGAATCGGTTCGTTCTAAGAAGTGCTCCCTGAATGCTCTCAAGATTATCTATGACCTCCTGATGCATGGCAGTCAGTTCTTCATTTATTCTTACAGTTCTGTTACCATCTGTATTCTTGCACTTTGATGCATAGGGACAGCCACTGCAGTCTTCGCATTGGTAGACTTCTTCCTTTCGTCCATATTTCCTGAAGACTTTATGTTTCAAGTGACTGATGAAGAAGTGAAAATTTTGTGGTCGCAAAATGCGACCGCAAATATTAATTCAATGTCGCGTAGTAATCCATACGTTTTTACAGAGCAAGGATTGTATATGTTAATGACAGTTTTAAAAGGAACACTGGCAGAAAAACAGAGTATAGATTTAGTTCGTACTTTCAAAAAGATGAAGGACTATATTATTGATAATCAGAGTCTTATTGGTCAGCGTGAAATGATGCAGCTATCAATGCAAACTGCAAGCAATGTGGTCGAGATAAAAAAGCTCCGAATGGATCTTGTTTCTGTGGAAAAACAAATGTCAGATGTCATGGATGGACTTAGCGATGTTGTGACAAAATCTGATCTTGCAGACATGATGAATAGTTTTGTTAGTGACGAGGATAATGGCTGGCTCATGTATAATACCAAGTATTGTAGTGCGAATGTGGCATATTCTTCAATATACAGTAAAGCCAAGAAATCAGTATATCTTGTTGATAATTATATTGGAATTAGAACGTTGGTACACTTGAAAAATGTTATTTCGGGAGTGGAGATCAAGGTGTTTAGTGATAATGTAGGTACTTCAAAACTCCACAATATTGAATACAAAGATTTCTGCAAAGAATACCCAACATTAAAAATTACAATGCAACGTACCGGTGGAATTTTTCATGACAGATTTATTGTTCTTGATTACGGAACAAAAGATGAACGTGTATTTCTGTGCGGTGCATCGTCAAAAGATGCAGGTGGTCGTATCACAAGTATTGTAGAAGATTTTGGAATAGATAAGTATAAACCGATGATAAAGAAATTATTGCAAAATGGATTATTGCAACTTCCATAGGAGGATGTTCTAAATGAAGAAACAAACAAAATGCTATATCTACACCCGTGTTTCTACAGCAATTCAGGTTGACGGTTATAGCTTGGACGCCCAACGAGATAAGCTAAGCAAATATGCTGAATATCAGGATATGGAAGTTGTAGAAGAGTTTTCTGATGCAGGCCACTCCGGCAAGAATATAAATGGTAGACCGGAGTTCTCAAGGATGCTCGAAGAAATCGCAAGTGGTGCGGATGGAATAAGCTACGTTCTCGTTTTTAAGTTGTAAAGATTTGGAAGAAATGCAGCTGATGTTCTCAGTTCATTACAGCTAATGCAGGATTATGGTGTTAATCTGATCTGCGTAGAAGATGGAATAGATAGTTCTAAGGAAGCAGGAAAGCTTATGATTTCAGTTCTATCGGCTGTCGCTGAAATTGAGCGAGAAAATATTCTCGTCCAAACAATGGAAGGCCGTAGACAGAAAGCAAGAGAAGGTCGTTGGAATGGTGGCTTTGCTCCCTACGGATATACGCTTGTTAATGGGGAACTCATAATTGCAGAAGATGAGGCTGAAATCATTCGTATTATTTTTGACAAGTATATTCATACCAATATGGGTGTCAACGGTGTGGCGGATTACTTAAATACGCATGGATACAAGAAGAAAAAGCGTCAGAATAATACGCTTGATGCATTTGCAAGCTCTTTCATAAAGGGAGTACTTGATAATCCTATCTATATGGGAAAAATGCCTTATGGCAGACGCTCTAATGAGAAGATTCAAGGAACTCGAAATGAATAACAGGAGGTATTCAGAAATGAGTACCTCTTATTTTTTTGCTAAAATCTAGGTTTAAATAACAGATTGTAAATGCTTAATCCATATAGGATTACAGTTGATGTTATGTTATAATTATAAGGCTCATACCTGTTTCGAGCACTGATAACTGGGGGTGTAAATAATGTCACTTGAAAAAAGTGTTTTAGATATTGATAAGATTAGGGGGCTTCTTAACAGTGAATATGGATTGGAACTCTTGGATTGTATAAGTCTGGAGCTTGGCTCAGCTAATTGCTATAAAGTTCACTGCAAAGAAGGTGTTTTCTTTTTCAAAGAGTATCAAAGTGAGTTCACTAAAGACAAAGTGGATAAGGAAGCAGATATTGTTAAGTTCCTGATTTCTAACGATTTTCCTGTTGCTGATTTTATAAAAACCGCCAATGGTCAAAATGGTGTTTTGTATGAAGGACATGTTATCAGTCTTCAGCAATTCATAGAGGGAAAATCATATCTTAATGATCTTCCACATTCTCTTTTAATGGAGAGTGCAAAGTATCTTGGTGTTATGCACTCACTTCTTAAAGATTATCCTATGGAAATAAGCATGGACTACGATTGGGCTGTGGGTTTTTCTTCAGAAGCCGTTTCACAAAAGTTTAATGGATTATTATCTGCATTGGATGAGAATAAGTCAGACCCGAATTATGTAAGGATTCATGATGATCTTGTTTTTAAAATGAAACTGATGGATTCAATAGATGCCTGGAAAGAGTATTTTAAAGGTATAACATATACTTCAACTCATGGGGATTACACGGCTTGTCAGTTAATCTGCGATGGAGGAAAAATCAAGGCGGTTATCGATTTCTCTTCGGCAGGCTGTATTCCTGCAGTATGGGAGATTATGAGGTCATATATCCAATCAGGTGGAGTAAGCAGAAACGGATCATATTTTGATGTTGAGGATTTTTCTTTATATGTAAAAGAGTACGTGAAATACTCGCCACTTACTGAAAGAGATTTGGAGGCAATGCCTTATATATATCTTTTTCAACTTGCTCAAAGCAGTTACGGATATAAAGAGTATCTGGTTACAAAAACAGAAAACAAAGAAGCACTGCTTGACTTTGGGTTTTGGCGGACTGATATTTGCAGAGAGATATACAAAAAAGCATCTGATATATCAGCGGCATTATTACAAGGAGAACGCAAACATGGAAATTTGGGATGCATATGACGAAAGGCTTAATAGATTAGAAGGTGTAGAACTGATTAGGGGAGAAGATGTACCTGATGGGATGTTCCATCTTTGCAGTGAGATAATTGTTAGACACAAAGATGGTACCTATCTGATAATGCAGAGGGATGAAAGAAAGCATCTTGGTGGAATGTGGGAAGCAACTGCCGGAGGCTCTGCACTTAAGGGTGAGAATCCAATGACCTGTGCGAAAAGAGAACTCTTTGAAGAAACCGGTATTTCTTCCAATGAATTAACTGAAATTGGACGCGTGCTGCACCATGGACATAAGACATATTATGTAGATTACCTGTGCGTTACAGATATCGATAAAAACAGCATAGTTTTACAGGATGGAGAAACCTCTGCTTATAAATGGGTTACTGCAAGCGAATTACGAAAAATGTCCAGAGATGAGTTGGCTACGCAAAGGCAAATTAGTTTTATTGAGGAATTACACTAACAGACTGGAGTAGGATTGTCTTTATGAATAATGTTTTGTTTGTGGGATTTAAAGGAAAGAATAATACTTCCAGTATACTCGTAGAACAACTGTCCACTGAGTACTTGCTTCTCACTAATTCTTTTGCCGGGCTGAAAAAAGATATTGATTCTATAAGCGGTGAATGTGAGCAAATAGTAATGTTCGGTGTTGATAAAGAACTGACTACAGGAGTAAGAGTTGAAAAAGTTTCTTGAAGATTATTTTGCTGATGATGCAGAGCTAAAAGAAGTTTATGGTATAAGGACATTCTTTGGACTGTCATCAAACAATGAAATTAAATTCAGTGAAGAATGGTATAGAGATATGCTTGAACTGGAGATAAAGGCTGGCGCAATTGATGAGTATAGAAAGGTTGCTTTTTTTAATCACCTGATATTTAGAAAGAAATAGAACTATGAATCTTAGGCAGTACTTTCCTGGGTAAGATGCTATATTGAAAAAGAACTGTAGATTATTTCGGAGGAAGCTTATGTGTGGAGTATGCGAAAGAATAAAGGAAACAAAAGCTGGGGACAATCCATTTCTTGTAAAAGAACTGGAAACTGGCTATGTGGTAATTGGGAATTTTCAGCATTTTAAAGGATATACACTATTTTTATATAAAGATCATGTTGTTGAATTATTTGATCTGGATGAGAAAACAAGAGCGAAGTACTTATATGAAATGACACTTGTTGCTGAAGCTGTCAAAAATGCTTTTGGGGCTGAAAAGATGAATTATGAGTGTCTGGGTAATGGTAAAGGTGGCGCTCATATTCATTGGCATCTGTTTCCAAGAAAGACTGGTGACATAGATAACTATGGAAACAATGGAAAGGGACCTGTCTGGTGGTATCCAAGTGAAAAAATGTATGCTGACACTAATATACCCAACAGTGAAGAACTAAAAGAGATGAAAGCTAAGCTTCTTTTTGAACTGGATAAACTGATGATGTAAGCAATCGAAATTTGACGTGGTGAAAGGAATGGAAGCAGTATTTGGAGAGAGCAATTTATGTGAGGTAAATCTTTTGGGAATTTGTGATTTTAGTTCTGTTATAAAGTAAATTTTGTCTTAACGTAGGCGAAAACCCACAGGCTCGCCTGTGGGATGAAGCCTTTTTCTTTTTGACATATACATAGAAAAATATATAATCTATGTGATAAAAACATGAGGCACACAAAAATTATGGATAAAACCTACAAAGCAATCCAATACAAAGTAACCACACATCTGGTGCCCTAAATTTAGATTTTCAGTATTAAAAGGTGATGTTGAAGATACACTCAAGCTGATACTTCAAAAAATCTGCAATGATTATAATTATCGTATTAAGGCACTTGAAGTTATGCCTGACCATATACATATTTTTATAGATGTCCCACAGACTGTTGCACCGTGCGATGTTGTCAGAACTCTTAAAAGTATCAGTGCAATAGAACTATTCAGGACATTTCCGCAGCTTAAACAATTCTATGCAAGATGCGGCGTTTTGTGGTCAAAAGAATATTTTGTATCAACAGTAGGGCATATAAGCGAAGCTACGATAATTAGGTACATTGAGGAGCAGAAAAATCATGATTGATGGAGAATACAAGAAGATTCTGAAACAATATCATAAACTTTCTGATAGGCATATTTTAGTCGCTGAGACTGATATGCCTTATTCTGATGTGCTTAAGATTGTGAT
>NZ_AUKC01000019.1 GCF_000424545.1 Butyrivibrio sp. NC3005
AATAAGCGAATAATAAAATGCCTCTAATTGCTTTTTAAGCGGTTGATTTTTATTGGACTCGTTTGATTCGATAGATGAAAGTCCGGCATGTCTAAAAGTTATTTTATTTCTAAATGTTTCATCAACAAGAAACGTTTTACCAACACGACGTCTGCCATATACAGCAACAAGCTCTGCTTTATTGTTTTCATATAGTTCTAATAACTCCGCAACTTCTTTTTCTCTTCCTATCATATTCGTATCCTCATTGTAAACAAATCAGTATAAAAAACTTTACATCATCTACTTTTTATTATATTTTTTACTATAATCAGCTGTCAACTGCATTTTTATATCTTTATCAGCTGGTTTTAATGCAATTTTAGCGTTATAATCAGCTGACAATACATATTATTTTTATTTATCAGCTGATTATAAAACATCAGCCACAGCAAAAAGAAATACGCACCTTCCTTTCCCATCAAAACAAAAAATACAAATCCAGATAATAACATTTGAGTAAACGTGCTAAGTATTTCTGGAAGAATTACCCCATAAATCCTTTTAACTCTGTCTGAAGAAGTACTGAATAATGAAAATATAAAACTGATTCTATCAATATTTTTCGTTCATTTTGATACCCAAAAACGAAAAGAGGCGAGTTTCCATTTAATTTAATGCTCTTGGCTTTTTTAACAAAAAAACAGAGAGAACAATTATGTTTCTCTCTGCTTTTACATCACTCAAAAATACTTATTCAAATCTTTTATTGAAACAAACTTCGATTTACAAAAGTGGTTTCAGATATTTTCCTGTATATGACTCTTTTGTTTTTACAATCTGTTCTGGAGTTCCTTTTGCAACAATTGTTCCACCGCCAGCCCCTCCTTCAGGACCAAGGTCGATTATATAATCTGCTGTCTTAATAACATCAAGGTTATGTTCTATTACTACAACCGAATTACCTGTTTCCACCAGTTTGTGCAAAATATCGACGAGTTTGGCAACATCTGCAAAGTGCAAACCAGTTGTAGGTTCGTCTAGTATGTATATGGTCTTTCCTGTTGCTGTTCTTGAAAGTTCAGCAGCGAGCTTTATTCTCTGTGCTTCTCCTCCGGATAGCTGTGTGGAAGGCTGGCCCAGTTTCACATAGCCAAGTCCCACATCGTAGAGTGTCTGAATCTTCTTAGCAATCTTTGGTACGTTTTTGAAAAATTCAAGTGCCTCCTCTACTGTCATATCCAGCACATCATAGATGTTCTTGCCCTTGTACCGTACTTCGAGAGTTTCTCTGTTATACCTTTTACCCTTGCAGACTTCACAAGGAACATATACATCAGGCAAAAAGTGCATTTCGATTTTCACTATACCATCTCCGCTGCAGGCTTCACATCTTCCGCCCTTTACGTTGAATGAAAATCTTCCTTTGGCATATCCTCTTGCCTTGGCATCAGGTGTTCCTGCAAAAAGATCCCTAATAAGATCAAATACACCTGTATATGTAGCAGGATTACTTCTAGGGGTTCTGCCAATAGGAGACTGATCAATTGCAATTACTTTATCAAGCTGTTCACATCCCTCTATGCTGTCATGCTTACCAGGAATGCTATGCGCTCTATTCAAAACTTTTGCAAGCTGTTTGTACAATATCTCGTTTACCAAAGAACTTTTTCCTGAACCAGAAACGCCTGTAACAAGAGTCAATACTCCAAGTGGAACTTTGACGTCTATATTTTTTAAGTTATGTTCTTTTGCTCCATGAACAGTTAGCCAACCGGAAGGTTTTCTTCTTTCTTTGGGAACTTCTATTTTGAGCTTTCCTGACAAATATTGACCTGTAATAGAATTAGGATTTTCCATTAGCTCTTTGGCTGTTCCAGTTGCCACAATTCTACCTCCATGAGCTCCTGCACCTGGTCCTACATCCACAATATAGTCTGCCTCTCTCATGGTGTCTTCATCATGTTCTACCACTATGAGTGTATTTCCCAAATCACGAAGGTTCTTGAGCGTATTAAGAAGCTTGTCGTTATCTCTTTGATGAAGTCCTATGCTAGGTTCATCAAGAATATAACATACTCCGCACAATCCGCTTCCTATCTGAGTTGCAAGCCTTATTCTCTGCGCTTCACCTCCAGATAAAGTACCGGTGGCTCTTGAAAGCGACAGATAATCAAGTCCGACATCTACCAAAAATCCTACTCTATTCTTTATTTCCTGCAAAAGCTGCTTGCCTATAAATTCCTGCTGGGGTGTTAGTGTAAGGTTATTCAAATAAATATTCAGGTCTGCAATAGACATACTCGTCAGATCAAAAATATTTTTTCCATCAATTGTAACTGCAAGGGATTCCGGACGAAGTCTTTTCCCTCCACATGCCTGACAAGGGGTGATGGTCATATATTCCTGATACTCCTGCTTCATTGTTTCTGAAGCTGTCTCTCTATATCTTTGTTCAACATTTTTGATTAATCCGTCGAAAAGAATAGGATATACACCCTCTCCTCTTTGACCTTTATAATGAACATTTACTTTTTTGTCTGCACCATGAATGATGACGTCACGGATTTTCTGTGGATATTTTTCAAAAGGGGTATCCAGATTAAATCCATAGGCTTTACATAGTGCCTGTAAAGTTGCATTAGAAAAACTTCCTTCCTTATTGGCAGACTGCCACCCCATTACTCTAATGGCACCTTCGTTAATAGAAAGAGATTCATCCGGAATCATAAGTTTTTCATCGAATTCCATTTTGTAACCAAGTCCTGAACATTCAGGACATGCTCCGTATGGATTATTAAAGGAAAAGCTTCTTGGTTCAATCTCAGGAATACTGATTCCGCAATCAGGGCATGAGAAGTTCTGGCTAAAAGTTATCTCTTTTTCATCTATAACATCTACTATAAGAAGTCCATTTGCAAGTCCAAGTGCATTTTCTATTGAATCTGTCAGTCTTCCACGGATACTTTCTGTATCTTCTTTGATGATAAGTCTGTCTACTATAACTTCTATATTATGTTTAATGTTCTTATCAAGCGATATTTCTTCAGACAAATCATACTGATTGCCATCAATTCTAACTCTTACATAACCGCTTTTTCTGGTATGATCCAAGATTTTTTCATGCATACCTTTCCTGCCTCTGACAATAGGTGCCAGAATCATTATCTTGCTGCGCACAGGAAGTGCCAGAATCTGATCTGCCATCTCGTCTACGCTCTGCCTTCTAATCTCACGACCACACTTTGGGCAGTGAGGAATACCGATTCTTGCATAAAGTAGTCTAAAATAGTCGTATATTTCAGTAACTGTTCCAACTGTTGATCTTGGGTTATGATTGGTGGATTTTTGGTCTATGGAAATAGTAGGTGACAAACCTTCAATTTTCTCAACATTTGGCTTATCCATTTGCCCGAGGAACATTCTTGCATAGGATGAAAGAGACTGCATGTAGTTTCTTTGTCCTTCTGCAAAAATAGTATCGAATGCAAGCGAACTTTTTCCAGAACCAGACAATCCTGTAAATACTGTAAGAGTTCCTCTTGGAATATTCACATCTACATTTTGAAGATTATGTTCCTTGGCACCTCTAACTCTTATATAGTCATGAATATCAGTTGAAAGAATCTTTTTGGGTGTACTATTACTATTTTTCTCATGTATGTTGTTAGCCATTTCAAATATCCTCTAAATACTTTTTCAGTTCTATCATCTTGTCACGAAGCATTGCAGCCTGCTCAAAGTCAAGTTCTGCTGCCGCTTTCTTCATCTGCTTTTTAACTTTTTCAATGAGCTTTTCAAGTTCTTCCTTGCTCATTGATTCAGGATCTTTCTCAATCTTAAGTTCGCTCTTTGCCACATCCTTGGTAATAGCTATAAGATCACGAACAGCTTTTTTAATAGTCTTTGGAGTAATACCATATTCCTTATTGTAGTTTTCCTGAATCTTTCTTCTTCTGGTGGTCTCTTCGATAGCCCGTGCCATTGAGTCTGTCATATTATCGGCATACATTATGACATGTCCGTCAGAATTTCTGGCAGCCCTTCCTATTGTCTGAATAAGGGATGTTTCAGATCTTAGGAATCCTTCTTTATCAGCATCTAAAATCGCCACAAGAGTTATTTCTGGTATATCAAGTCCTTCTCGAAGCAGGTTGATTCCGACTAGAACATCGAATACATCCAGTCTCATGTCTCTTATTATTTCTGAACGTTCTAGCGTATCTATATCCGAATGAAGATATCTTACTCTTACATCATTTTCTGCAAGATACTCTGTCAAATCTTCCGCCATTTTCTTGGTAAGCGTTGTAATAAGCACCTTGTTTTTATTCGCAGTTTCTTTTCTTATCTCTGACAAAAGATCATCTATCTGGCCTTCTGTAGGTCTAACATCTATAGATGGGTCGAGAAGTCCTGTAGGTCTTATTACCTGCTCTGCTCTTAGAAGTTCATGCTCTTCTTCGTATTTTCCCGGAGTTGCCGAGCAAAAAAGGAGCTGATCTATATGAGTTTCAAACTCTTCAAAATTAAGCGGTCTGTTATCAAGGGCTGATGGAAGTCTAAATCCATAATTTACAAGAGTTTCTTTTCTTGAACGGTCTCCGTGATACATTGCACCTATCTGGGGTACAGAAATATGCGACTCGTCAATGATAATAAGATAATCTCTTGGAAAGAAATCCAGTAGTGTAAGAGGCGGTTCGCCCGGATTCATAAAATTAAGGTGTCTTGAATAGTTTTCAATTCCAGAACAAAAACCCGTTTCTCTCATCATTTCGACATCAAAATTTGTTCTTTCAGATATTCTCTGTGCTTCTATAAGTTTATCTGATGCCTTGAAAAACTTAACTCTATCTTCAAGTTCTTTTTCTATATTAACGCATGCTTTATTAATCTTTTCCTGAGGTACAACATAGTGAGATGCAGGATATATCATTACATGTTCAAGCTGGTGGATAATTTTCCCTGTAATGGGCTCAACTTCACAAATTCTATCTATTTCATCGCCAAAAAATTCAACTCTCAAAATGTAGTCAGATGCATTTGCAGGTGCAATCTCAAGTACATCTCCATGTACTCTGAAATTACATCTTGAAAGTTCCATATCATTTCGCTGATATTGAATTGCTACAAGCTCTTTTATTACTTCGTCTCTGTCTTTTTCCATTCCTGGACGAAGTGATATAGACATACCTTTGAATTCGTCAGGACTTCCAAGTCCATATATGCAAGAAACGGATGCTATTACGATTACGTCATTTCTTTCTGCAAGCGATGCTGTTGCAGAAAGCCTAAGTTTATCTATTTCATCATTGATTGCAGAATCTTTAGCAATATATGTATCTGTCTGAGGCACGTATGCTTCTGGCTGATAATAGTCATAGTAAGATACAAAATACTCTACAGCATTTTCCGGAAAGAATTCTTTCATCTCGCCATATAGCTGTCCTGCAAGAGTTTTATTATGAGAAATAATAAGAGTTGGCTTATTTAATGCTGCAATAACGTTAGCCATGGTAAAGGTCTTACCAGAGCCTGTAACGCCTAACAAGGTTTCAAACTGGTTACCCTCTTTGAAACCCTCTACTATCTTTTTTATTGCCTGAGGCTGATCGCCTGTAGGCTTAAATTCTGAATGTAATTTGAAGTTCATTTATTTTATTCCTGTCTATAAAAAAATTTAAAACATGTTATCTATTTGAACATCTCCAAGTGTAGTGCCTAAATCTTTCTCTTAGCCCATTATAAACTCCATATATAATATCTATAGTTTTATCTTTTTCATTTATTCTTTCCTGAATTTTACCAAAAACGAATCTTTGATCTGAACGTAAGTAATCTTTTCCATTTTGTTTCCCGAGTATTATCTCTGCAACATTTCTTGTATTAAGAGTTTGATACCCATTTCTTATACTCTGTACAGTAATCTTAGCTTTTTCCAAAGATTGCTTATCTTCTGGAAATAATTCTTCAAGATACTCCTTTAAAAGTAATTCTTGCCCTTTATAAAAAACCTTAACTTCATATTTATTATCGGTCAACGGAATTTTATCATTATTTTTATCTAGATTATGCATATAGATTGCATGCTCTATTGTTATTAACCCTCTGTATAAGCCACCCCACCAAACGAGAACTGATGCAATTACCACAACACTTATAATCATCTCTGTTACCATTATCTATATAATTACACTGAATTTTGTCACCTACACAGTCATAACAAGTAATAATATATTTGCCTTTACTTTCTTTTAATAAATATTTAGGTACTGTACAATCATCAATAAATTCCCTTGCTGTTCTTAAATATGGAAACATAATATCTCTCCCTTTATTACCTTCTCAACATATTTAAAGCTAGCATTTCTTATAGCTTATTATAATATCCTTTTGTCTGCTATTACAAGCATTTAAGATACTAACAACAATTTGAAAATATGACCGCTTTTGGCGGCCATATTTTCCTTAAAATTTATCTTTAACATTCTTTAAAGCTGCATCCAGCTGATTATCTTTTCCCTTCTTCGAGAAAGCTTCAGTATCAAGTTCGACTTTTATATCCGGTTCGATTCCAATCTTATGGATATTGTGACCATTTGGCGTATAGTATTTGCTGACTGTCAGCTTAACTGCTGTTCCATCAGAAAATGGAATAATTCTCTGGACAATTCCTTTTCCGAAAGTTGTCGTACCTATAAGTGTTCCTTTCTTATAATCCTTGATAGCACCTGACAGTATTTCTGAAGCAGATGCAGAATACTCATTAACCAAAACAGCCATAGGAAGTTTGAATTCATTCTTCCCATCGCAGTTATAGTCTTTTCTGTTTCCTGCTCTGTCAATTGTATATACTATCTTTCCCTTAGGAAGAAGCTGTTCTGCGATATCACAGACCGCTGTAAGGCTTCCGCCAGGATTACTTCTTAAGTCGATTACAAGTCCTTTCATGCCTTGACCTTTGAGAGTTGCCATTGCATCCTTGAACTGATCTGGTGTTACAGAATCAAACTCTGTTATCCTGATATATCCAATCTTGTTGTCTTTCATCTCATATTTGACTGTAGGACTTTCAACTTTTCGTCTTTCAACCTTGACATCAAATGGCTTAGCAACGCCTTCTCTAGATATTGTAAGAGTAACCTTTGTCCCTTCTTTTCCCTTTACCTTACTGACAAATGTAGACAGTTCCATGCCTTCAGTATCTTCTCCATCTACCTTCATACAGATATCACCATCCTGAAGTTTGGCTTCCTCTGCCGGTGTTCCGGAGATGATTCCAGAAATAACTGGTCTCTTCAAATCTGTATTAGTAGAAATGTAAGCTCCAATTCCATAGTAAATACCTTCTGTATCATCCATAAGGTCATTAAGCTGTTCTTTGGTATAATAAACAGAATATGGGTCTTCTAGTGACTCTAACATTCCAGAATACAATCCGTTAGCAAGCTTTTTGGAATCAATTTGGTCCGCATCAAGATAATAGGAATCAATCGTATCCTGAAGAAGTGCTACTTTTTGCATAGTAGCATCATTTAATACTGTGTTTTTTCCATCTTTGGATGAGGTATCTTTTGAATTTTCACTCGTTGATGCCTCAGATTCTGAATCATTTTCCTCCCGCATATTTTCTCTGGACTGCCAGGAAATCTCACGAACTTTATTGGAGTTTACCAGATAAAAGCATGCTGTAAAAATAACTGTACTAAGAATTGTTCCCACAAGGAAACCCACAAAAAAGAGCATTGAAAGTGATAATTTCTTTTTTCCATCATTTCCACTTTTATCGCCATCATTATTATCACTTTGATGGTTTCTTAAGCTTTTCTGATAATTTGTTTCCTCGATTTGGATATTTTCATTATCTTTTTCTTCAACATCCGTGTTTGTATTTTGATCCCCATAAATATTTGACTGATTAACTTCACTCATTTTTTCATAAACCTCCCAACTTCTCATCCCTTAAGATAATTCCAAGGACTTACATATCCTCCATTTAATCTTACACCAAAATGAAGATGTGGACCTGTTGATCTTCCAGTAGAACCCACTGCCGCAATATTCTGACCAGCTTTTACTTCTGTTCCCTGTGAAACATACAAAGCCGAACAATGCATATATAAAGTATATAATCCTCCACCATGGTCAATCATTATATAATTTCCCATAGTGCTCGAATATGATGCCGCTACCACTCGTCCCTTATATGCTGCCAGAATCGATGATCCGACAGGCGCAGCCAAATCTATTCCATTATGCATCTTATTTATCTTCAAAGTAGGATGCATTCTCATTCCGAAATTATCAGATATTCTGGTATACCCCGGACACGGCCATGTAAACATACCACCATCATACTTTGGTCTTGATGCGAGAGAAGCTTTATCTGCTGCAAGGGCCTTTTCAAGAGCCGCAATTGTATCATTCTCTTCTTTTATCTGAGCTTCATATTCTGCGATTGCTACTTCCTTATTGGATATATCACTATTAACTGCTGTAAGCTGCTTTTGTTTATCCTGCATAAGTGACTGCATACTTGCCTGTTCTGAACTTAGCTGATTCTTTGCAGCTTCAAGTGTCTCATGCTCTTCTTTTAATGCTTTTTCTGAAAGAGCTATAAGCTGAGTAGTCTGAGCATATTCCTGCAGTTTTTTCTGATCATAGCTCGAAACCTGACTTACATACTCTGCCTTATTTAACATATCACCAAAAGTCTGCGAGCTCATAACTAGTTCCAGAAGATATGTATCACCTTTTTCATACATGAAACGGATTCTGACTTTCATATCTTCATATTGCTTTTTCTGAATCTTCTTGGCCTCTTCGAGCTGTTTTTGAGTCTCTTCAATTTCTGCCTGTTTGCTGGCAATACTACTTTCCAAATCTTTTATTTTCTTCTGGATACTTGTAAGTGAAGCATCCAGATTGCTGATATATGCATTCAGATCTGATTTCTGACCCTCGAGTTGTTTTTTAAGCTTTTCAAGATCTGTTTTATTGTTTTTCAAAGATTCTCTGTCTTTTTTAGCAGCAGTAATCTGTCTTTCTTTTGCCCTTATGCTTTCTTTAGTCACGCTTGCATAAACAGGCAGACTTTCCCTTTGAAAGCCTGCCTGAATACAGAAAAAGCAAATTAAAATGCACGCAATCGCTTGATATAAGCGTTTTTTTTGTCGCAATAATGTCTCCTCACATTAATTTTATACTTTTAAATGCTTTTTGACAGTAAAGGCGCTTCCAAAGAAACCAATTCCTACTCCTATAGCCAATGACAATGGCATAAGATTTTCAAATATTCTCTTTACTGACAAAAATACTAAAAGATTATTAAGAATGGAATAATGCTCTGATATATAACTTACAACTCTGATATACAGTTCATATATAATTGCAAGCGGGATAATAGAGCCTATAATTCCAATCAGGATTCCTTCAATAACAAATGGTGCTCGAACAAAAAAGTCTGTCGCACCGATATATTTTGCAATTTCAATTTCGGATTTTCTAACTGAAATTCCAATTGTAACCGTATTGCTGATAAGAAAGACTGATACGAACAAAAGAACTACGATTATGCCCACGGAAACATATGCAATAAGCTTATTCATACCACTTAATGTTAACGCTGTAATCTCAGAACTTCTGACACGTCTTACTCCATCAATACTGTTAAGGTATGTAACAAGCTGTGTTTGCATTGATACATCTTTCATATATATCTGTAGATTAGATGAATCTGCAAGTGGATTCTCTGTAAAACCATCTGCATATTCTCCAAGGTACTGGTCTTTGAAACCATTCCATGCATCTTCGGCTGAAATGTAGACTACCTTACTGACTTCTGTTCTTTTTTCTATATTGGATTGGATTGCTAAAATCTGTTCTTCGCCAATACCCTTATTAAAAAATACTGTAACTGAAACCCCTTGTTCAGCTGTCCTGACCATATTTTGAAAATTGGCTACAATTGAATAAAACATTCCCAACAAAAACAAACATGCTGTTATAGTGGCAATGGATGCGAGTGTATACCATTTATTTCTAGTAAGGTTTCTGAATCCTTCGCCTATAGTATAAAAAAAAGTATTAATCCTCATCTTTGTAAATACCCTTCTCCTCATCTGCTATAATCACGCCTTTTTTCATCGTGATTACTCTCTTCTGCATAGCATTAACAATTTCACGGTTATGTGTAACCATCAAAACTGTTGTACCATTTTCATTGATTTTCTCAAACAGATTCATAATCTCCCATGAGGTATTCGGGTCAAGATTTCCTGTCGGCTCGTCCGCCAGAAGAACCTGAGGTTTATTAACAAGTGCTCTTGCAAGCGCCACACGCTGCTGCTCACCACCGGAAAGCTGCGTTACTTTCTTTCTGTATTTTCCTGCAAGCCCTACAACAGCCAGAATCCTTGGAACGTTCTTTCTGATATCACGTCCTGGAGTCTGGATGATGTGCTGGGCAAATGCAACATTATCGTATACATTTCTATCTTGAAGAAGTCGGAAATCCTGAAATACAATTCCCAAATTACGTCTAAACTTCGGAATCTGTCTATGCCTTATTCTATTTAAATTATAACCAAGTACCGCAATATTTCCGCTGGTTGGCTTTAATTCTCTTAAAAGAAGTTTTATAAGCGTGGATTTTCCGCTTCCACTATCACCTACGATAAATACAAATTCGCCTTTTTTTACATGTAGACTTACGCCATTTAATGCCGGTTGTCCCGATTCATATGATTTAGTAACATTCTCAAGTGTGATTATTTCATCACTCGGAATCCTTTTTTTCTTTTTTCGCATTACTTTTTCCATCGGATCCCTCCCATATCTCCTATTTACTATTGATGACATAAAGATTAGCTTTTTAGCAAATATACAGTGTCAGATTTTAGACACCTCCGGGGCGATGAAAAATAAAGGATGCCCCCTTGATTCTATGTTTCAGATAACTAAATAATATTAATACTCAAATTTTTCCATGTACTTCATATACTTCACGACCATAAGAGCAATTTTAAATGTAATTGCATCTTCAAATATTCTAAGGTCAAGTCCTGTACTCTTTTGAAGTTTATCCAAACGATATACAAGAGTATTTCTATGAATAAATAGCTGTCTTGATGTTTCTGACACATTAAGATTGTTCTCGAAGAACTTGTCAATGGTCACTAGTGTTTCCTCATCAAAGTCATCCGGATTCTTTCCGCCGAAAATTTCTTTGATAAACATTTTGCAAAGAGGTATAGGAAGCTGGTAAATAAGACGACCTATTCCAAGCTCGCTATAGCTTATTACTTTTCTAACTTCAAAGAAAATCTTTCCGACATCAAGAGCCATCTTAGCTTCTTTGTAGGAACGACTGACTTCCTTAATTTCATGGACAGTAGTTCCGAGAGCAATTCTAACCCCTCTAAGTCCCATTTTTTCCAATTCTGAACAAAGATCGCGAGCAAATCGTGCCAAATCTTCGTGGCTGTTAAAAGATGAAACATCTTTAACAATGATAACATTATCTTCGTCAACTTCTGTTACGAAATCGTCGCCTGTACTTCCGATGCAGGTTCTGGTAAGTTCCAATGCATTGTTATCTCTGCTGTTCTCAGATTCCATAATCATTGTTACTCTGCTGGAATCTGACTGGATGTGCAACTTCTTGGCGCGGGAATATATATCAACCAAGAGAAGATTATCCAGCAAAAGATTTTTAATGAAATTGTCCTTATCAAATCTTTCCTTATAGGCAACAAGAAGACTCTGTAACTGAAAAGCAATCATTTTTCCAAGCATATATGTGTTATCACCACTTCCTGTGGCTATCAAAATATACTCTAACTGCTGCTCGTCATAAATTTTAAAATACTGATGTCCCTGGATCTCCTGTGAATCAGCGGGAGATGTTACAAACTCCTTCGCAGAAGCGGACAGGTCTGTGGCCTCAATAAGAGTTGACGCAACTTCCTTACCTTCTACATCTAACACACAAAGCTCAACATGTGCTATATTCTTTAGCCCATCAATCGTGTTCTGCAATATTTGATTTGAAATCATTCCTGTGCCCCTTTCTGCACTATCATATAGTCGCCCCGCCCCTTTATTGTAAAGCACTTTAGTGAAAAAATCCACATTTTAACTATCTTTTTTGTGAATTTTGTTTATTTTCAAAATATCGTTAACATGCGTAGAACATGAAAACAATATAATTGTTTAATTATGCTCTCTTTATTCCTTTGGCGGTTATGACTATTTTACGCATCTTAAGTAATCTTCCAACTGCTCGTTTAAATTCGCTTTTACTCATCTGCATCTTCTCACGAATTATTTCCGGGCTAGCTTTATCTGTAAATGGCAGAACACCATTATAAGCGTCTATCTCTGAAAGAATCTTTTCTCCATCTATATCCATCTGCTCAGAAGTTCTCTCACGTATTGAAAGCGTGAGTTTTCCATCTTCACGAACATTAATTATACGTGCGTTAATTTCATCTCCGATGTTTATTGAATCTCCGTACAATTCTTTCTTTGGAATAAGCGCTGAATATATATCATCAACCGCTACGAACATTCCAAAATTGTCACTGGTCTCGTAAACGACACCTTTAACTCTATCATCTTTATGATATGGGCTTTCTGTGCTGAGATAATCATAAACATTCATAGTTACACACAAACGGCTTGATTTGTCGATATAAAGTGCACAAAGCACTTCTTCGCCCTCTCTTACCCTTCTAGTCTGTTCATGGAATGGAAGAAGAACATCTTTCTCAAGTCCCATATCCATAAATGCACCAATCTTGCTTACTTCTTTTACTTTAAGCCTCTTTACTTCATGAAGCATGAGCTTTGGTGTATTAGTAGTTGCAATTAATCTGTCATCAGAGTCTTTGTATAAAAATACTTCAAGTTCGTCACCGATTTCAGCTTTCTCCGGAACCTGCTTAATCGGAAGCAAAACCTTTTCGTCTTTTGTTTCGATGCTGCATGCAAGATAAACACCGAAATCAACTTTTTGAACAATTGTTAGTGTCTGTTTTTCTCCTAGTTTTAACATAGTTTTTCTCTTTCTTTTTTAAAGCCTGTTGTTACTTCCACATTTGCAAGCAATAAGGAGGCGGATTCCCCATTAACAGAAATCCGCCAATACACGTAGTCGACTTAGGTTACAATCTCAACTATGCAGTATGGACTGCCTGTGGCTGAATTCAAAGCGACTGTTTCTATTTGTTTGTCGTCTTCCGTCCTCTTCATATAATATGGTTCAACTTTGTCCCACAAATGCGCCTGTTTCTTGTACTCAGCTCTAAGACGCTTTATGTTTCTATACCATATTTCTCTGCTCTCACATTCATTTTGATGAAAATTCATAAGAGAGCTTAATGCCATGCTAATGTATTGTGCGTTATTCACATGCATATTCGTATCTAGATGAAAAGGCTGAACTACAAAATCCATTTTTTCATCATGACATCCTTCATGTGAATAATCTATTTTTCTTGGAGCATATTCCATTTCAAGTTTCTGATCAAGTGGATAAGCCTTTCGAATATCTTCTGATACTCTTTTGGGCATTCCTTTCTCCATATCCATAAGTGACCATATTGAATTGGCTACTGCAAGCCTTTCTCCTTTTGCAGTGTCCAGAAAAAAATTCCTGTACCCGATAAATCCTTTAATATCGTACGGAACTGTTCCTATCACTACTTCTTCACCCAGCTTTGGAAATCTGTTAATTTCAACTTGCCAGCTGTTAACCACCCAGGCAAGATTTCTTTCCATTAAGTAGTCTACACTTGCTCCACTATCTTCAGACTGAAACGTAGAACAGTCTTGAAAATAATTCATTAATGATTCGATTGTCAAGAAACCATCTGAACCAATTTCGCTATATCGAATTCTAGAATTAAAGATATACATGTTATTTGTCTTTCTGTCAAGTTTTTTGCATTATGTCAGTTTTGGTAATTCATTATCTTCGTATAAGAAGTGAGTTTAAATCTGCTCCTATAATGCTAGAAGCAGCATTAATATACTGCTGTCCATTTGCTGTATCAATATTCTTATAATAGTCAAAACTCATCTTGTGAGCGCCATTTGTCTGCATAAGACCAGTTGCAAGTCCTTGGGCTATCTCTGTTGCATCATCCATCTGACGATTTAAAATAAATCCATCAATATGCTGATTAGCAGCTGCCTGCTGATATGCATATACAATTGATGCAGCCTGAACTGCCTCGCCCGCACTACTAGTATAACCTACTTCACTGCAAAGTACACTTCTAATTTGTCCTTTTGGATTAAGAAACTGTGGACTTCCCATGTAATCTGTAAGCACATCGATGTTCTGCATAGCTATAAATCTTGTGTTTATTGTATGATTAACATACTTTGCAGAGTTTGCCCAGCTATAAGGGCTTGTGAGCGGTACATTATATGGGTGGAATGCCAGATCCCAGTCAATATTTCCTTCCGCAGAAATATAAGAATTGAAAGCATTAAGATATGACAATCCCGAATAATACTTGGCGGCAGAGGACGAGCTTGCCCACTGCTGATCAAGCGGCAAATAAACTTTTGCATTTCCATTTTCAGACTTAATAGCATTATAGAAAACTCTAAATGCATTTGCTGTCTGAACAGCATATGTATTAACATCAACAGGAGACATATAGTTCCACTCCTGTCGTGCATTTATTTCATTTCCGATTATAAAGTTATCAACTTTTCCTGCATATCTTGAAGCAAGAAAAGAACCTATAGCTGCAAGATATCCTGTTCCATCACCATCTGCTGCATTGAAAGCATAGTAATAGGCGCCAGCTCCTGCTCTGGACCATGGATGAATTGTAACCTGATTATTCTGCCAATCATTAAGAATAATAAGTGTTACCTGTACATTGGAGCTCTTAAACCAGTTCATAAGGTTATCATATGCTCCGATAAGCCCTTTACTGAAGTGATATGTTTTACCATTATAGTTATATGTAATCTGTCCCTGACTTGTATTCATCATGTGCGAAACCAGGAGGTTATAGCTGACCTGATGTACTCCAAGTTCTTTAAGACCATTATCACCAAGTTTCGCTGATGCTGGAATAATACCTTTTTTTCCAACATTCATGCGAGCAACTGTATGTGTTGCACAGCCTTCAGGATTAGTAATATATGCTGCATTACTTGCAGGCACTAAATTTCCATTCTGATTAACAAGTACTACGAATTTCTTATATAGCATACTTCCTGCAGAGTTCTTTGCAAGAGGTACAGTAAACGTTGCAGTTTTTGCTGCGGCTTGAGTTGCAACCTGTTTGCCCATTGTTCCGCTTTCAAAAACATCTTGAGCATATAAATGATACTGACCATCAGAATTTGACGGTACGGTTCCGACGTTAGCCTTTATTACGACATTTTTCCCTGCAATACTGGCAGTTAAAGAAATAACATTTCCAGCAGCTTTTGTTTTAAGTGTGAATGAACTCATATTATCCATTGCACAAATACATAAGGTAGCTCCAACAATCAAAGCTACTATTTTTCGCAAAAATACAATTCTTTTACTGTCCTTCATTTAAAATTCTCCTTTGTTTTAGATATGACACATATATTCATTATATCGGATTTACATTAACTTTCAAAAGAATATTTTGATCATTTCCAAAAGAATTAATGTTTTTGTGCTTATTTTCTTTGAAATGGATAACATATAGAACACTCTTGTGTGAACAACGCTATTTTTTACTACTACTTATCTTACATTAATTATTTTTATGCAACAAAAAAGGACTGCTTCAGCAGTCCCATAAATAGCTGGGCTAGCAGGATTCGAACCTGCGAAGTGACGGAGTCAGAGTCCGTTGCCTTACCGCTTGGCGATAGCCCAATGTTTTATTTTTGTGTTGCTTTCGTGCCCCGCAACAATTAAATACTATACAGGATTAGTTTTGATTCGTCAAGCACTTTTTTGAAATTTTTTCAAAAAAATTTTACCAAGACTTTTTGCTTTCATATAGTCCGTTTTGCTGTTTGTATATTTCGTCGCAGACCCGCTTTCGCTTGATTATAAACGTAATGGTTCTAAGGTTCTAAAATACAGAACCATAAGAACCAACGTTTATAAACAGTTCTGCTCATGAAATATTACAAGCCAGCAAAACTCATCTACCAAATATAAGAAGTCATGACTTTTTGTCACTTACATTCAGAAACTCGCATTTACTGCGAGTTTCGTGAGAACAAAAGTCAAGCGGCAAACTGGCCCAAGGCGAAGCCTTTTTAAATGGCCAGTTTGCGTAGTTTTTGGAACGCAGTGACAAAAATCTATAGGTTTTTGTCACTTACTAATGCTCATCCTCTGACTTTACCATTCTGCGGAGCGTGGATTCTAAGAATGTCATTTACTTCTGGTTTTACAGACAAATCAACGTACACAATCTGCTGTGGATGAGGTGCGCTTTCCTGACTGGTGCCATCTTCCGCATAGATTCCAAGAACCTTTGTCTCGATATCTCTTCCATCAGTCTTCATTATCTCGATTGTTTCACCAACAGAAAACTTATTACGCTGTTCAAGTCTTGCCTTTCCATCCTTAGTAATATCTCCTACTATTCCAAGATATGTATATTCATTTACATAGGTATTAGAATCGTAAATTTGTGTTTCTTCGTTAGGCTTACCATAATAGAATCCTGTAGTAAACTGACGATATGTACACTTGGCAATTTCATCTTTATACCAATCCATATTTGACTGATACTTTTCAGGAGACTCGAAATAATCGTCAATTGCGCGTCTGTATGTTCTTGCAACAGTTGCTACATATAAAGCTGTCTTCATACGACCTTCAATCTTCAAACTATCGATACCCGCATCAACCAGATCTGGAAGATGGTCTACCATGCACAAATCCTTACTGTTAAAAATAAATGTTCCGCGCTCATTTTCATAGACTGGAAGATATTCTCCTGGTCTTGACTCTTCTACAACTGCATACTTCCATCTACACGGATGTGTACACGCACCTTTATTGGCATCTCTGCCTGTAAAATAATTTGAAAGCAGACAACGTCCTGAATAGGAAATACACATTGCGCCATGAATAAATGCTTCGATTTCCAAGTCATCCGGAACATGCTTTCTTATTTCCTTTATCTCATTAAGAGAGAGCTCTCTTGCGCATACTACACGTTTTGCGCCCATTTTATACCAAAAATTAAAGGTTTCATAATTTGTATTATTTGCCTGGGTTGAAATATGAATCTCAAGTTCAGGACACACTCTCTTGGCAATCGAGAACATGCCCGGATCTGCGACTAATACTGCATCAGGCTTAAGCTCTGCCAACTCTTTAAAATATTTCTCTGCTGCCTCTAAATCATAATTGTGTGCCATGATATTAGCAGTAACATGAATATGTACGCCATGTTCATGTGCAAACTTTATGCCCTCAGCCATTTCCTCTTTAGAGAAATTGTGAGCTTTTGCACGAAGGCTAAACGCCTGTCCACCAATGTATATAGCATCTGCTCCATAATTAACAGCTGTTTTTAATACTTCCAAATTATTTGCCGGAATCAGCAATTCTGGTTTATTTCTCATTTTCTAAATCCTTTTTTCTTCATCTGCAGGTATCTTAACACTAAGTGTCATACCATCTCCAACATTAAGAATTACTGTCTGAAGCTGGTTATTATGCGTAAGTTCATACAAATATTCACGCATTCTCGAATGAATCGTTCTATTTCTTCTGGTAACAGCAAATCTCGACTGAGCAACATCTCCATCCTGCAGCACGTTGTCAGAGACAAGTATTCCGCCATTTCCAAGAAGACGCATTGCAGCAGGCAGCATCCTTGGATACTGTCCTTTTGCCGCATCCATAAAAATAAAATCATACTCTGGAGTAAGTTCTTCTAAAACCTCTGCTGCATCCCCCTCCAAGAGCATGATTTTATTAAAAGTATCATACTTTTCAAAATGTTCTTTAGCTATAGGTATTCTTTTTTCAAACTTCTCAATAGTAGTAATCTTAGCATCTCTCGAAGTATACTCTGCCATCAGAAGTGCAGAAAAACCTGTTGCTGTACCAATTTCCAAAATATTTTTGGGATCAAATGACCTCATCAAAAATTTCATCAGACTTTGCGTATCTTTACGAATTATTGGTACATCTGTTTCAATAGCCTCTTTTTCCAAATCTTCGAGCCATCCAGGGCTGCCATGGTCCATGGCACAGATAAATGTTCTGAGCCTTTCCGGATCCATGGCAACCAGATTTTCTTCATCAAAACGATTAGACATCTCTCACCTTATATCAAATCAAAATCAGTTTCCTTCAGCAGGTTGCTGCGAATTTCCCTCTTCAGACATATCCTCACCCTCAGCAGAGCCAGTTCCGGCTTCGCCTTGTGTAGTAGGAACTTCTGTCTTACCATCTTCCTTTTTCTCTTCGGTTTTGGGTGAGAAAACAGCAAGCATTTCATCAGGTTTCATAGCTGTTGTCACAGTGTATGTCCCAGCTTTTTCCTTATTATGATTATCTGAAACAAACTCCTGTACTCTAAAAAGAGTTGCATCCTCAATCAAACCTTTTTCTTTCAAATCGTTTGCAAGTTCTGCAATGGATTCACCCTCTTTAATGGTGACAGTAACAGATTTTCCCTCACCTGTTGATACGGCTTTCTGGTTAAAAACCTGATAACCGTAGTCGTATCCTACTTGTCCCAAGCGAACAAATACCACCAGCAAAATTATTATAACTATTACTTTTATAATTCCTGAGATTGCAGAAATTCCAATTTCCTTTGAATTCATATTATTCCCGTTCTGCCTCTTTTTATCAAGCATTTTCTTCCATGATAATCGGAAGAATCATTGGTCTTCTCTTTGTCTTCTTCCAGATAAAATCACTAAGTGCATCTTTTACTATATTCTTGAGCTTTGCCCAGTCTGTTATGCCCATAGAAAGCGCTTCAACAACTTCATCAAGAACCAAATCTGTTGCATCCTCGATAAGTTCATCAGATTCTTTGACATAAACAAATCCTCTAGATACAATGCTAGGTCCTGAAATAAGTTCTGCATTCATTTTGTCAATTCCAAATACAGCAATAACTATGCCATCTTCTGCAAGACGCTGTCTGTCTCTAAGTACAACATTTCCGACATCCCCAACGCCAAGTCCATCAACAAGAATAGCTCCAACCGGAACATTTCCATTTATTTTAGCACCATCTTCATTCATTTCCAACACTTCGCCGGACTTCAATATGAAAATGTTGTCCTTGGGAATACCTAGTGAAAGCGCTATTGATCTTTGTGCCATCAGATGACGATATTCGCCATGTACTGGAACTGAATATTTTGGCCTTACAAGGTTATAGATAAGTTTAATATCTTCCTGACATGCGTGACCAGACACATGAACATCCTGGAAAATAACTTCTGCACCCTTCATCATAAGCTCATTCACGATATTGGTTACTGATTTCTCATTTCCCGGAATAGGATTTGAGGAAAATATAACTGTATCACCAGGTTTGATAGATATTTTCTTGTGCTGGTTATTAGCCATTCTTGAGAGCGCAGCCATTGACTCACCCTGAGAGCCAGTTGTTATAATAACCTGCTTATTATCAGGATAGTTCTTCAACTCATCTATATCGATTAATGTGTTCTCCGGAACCTTGATACATTCAAGTTTCTGAGCAATATCAATAACAGTAACCATACTGCGGCCTTCTACTACAACTTTTCTTCCATAACGGTCTGCAGAATTAATTATCTGTTGAACTCTATCTACATTACTTGCAAAAGTCGCAATAATAATACGTCCTTTTTTATGTTCTCTAAAAAGAGAATCAAGTGTATCTCCTACTGTTTTCTCTGAAGCAGTAAAACCTGAACGCTCAGCATTTGTTGAATCGCATAAAAGTGCAAGTACACCTTTTTTACCTATTTCGCCAAATCTCTGCAAATCGATAGGATCTCCGTAAACAGGTGTATAATCAACCTTGAAATCACCAGTATGTACTACAATTCCTGCAGGTGAATATATAGCAAGTGCTGCAGCATCGACAATTGAGTGATTTGTTTTAATAAATTCAACTCTAAAATTTCCTAAGTTAATTGATTGTCCAAACTTTACAACTTTACGTCTGGTATTTCGCATAAGGCCGTGTTCTTCCAGCTTGTGCTCTATAAGTCCCATCGTAAGGCGTGTCGCATAAATAGGCACATTCACAGCCTTGAGCACATATGGCAGTGCACCAATATGATCTTCATGCCCATGAGTGATAACAAAGCCTTTTACTTTTTCGATATTGTCCTGAAGATAAGTTATATCAGGTATTACCAAATCTATTCCCAGCATATCATCATCTGGAAATGATAATCCGCAATCTACCACTATAATACTGTCTTCATACTCAAAGGCAGTAATATTCATTCCAATCTGCTCAAGACCACCAAGAGGTATTATCTTAAGCTTACCGGCTTTTTCACTATTTTTTTGTTTCTTCAATCAGTTTTCCTCCACATTCCTTGCAATACCCGTAGAGTTTAACCTCATGATCAACGACATGAAATCCTGTTTTCAGCATAATAGCACTTTCTAAAGCCTCTAGCATATCATCTGCAAACTCGGATACTTTGCCGCATTTTATACAGATTAAATGATGATGATGGTGATGCTTTACTCCGTCTTCGAGGATTTCGGCAATCTCATATCTCTCTGTTCCATCATCAAAATTAATTCTGTCAATAAGGTGTAACTCTTTGAGTATCTGTATTGTTCTGTAAACCGTAGCCAATCCGATTTCAGGATGATCTACTTTTACATTGTTATATATTTCTTCTGCCGTCAGGTGTTTGTTCCTGCAACTTTCCAAGGTTTGAAGCACATAAATACGCTGATTTGTAACCTTAAGCCCTTTTAAGCGCAACATTTGCTTGAATCTTTCAGGATCTACCATTTGGCTTTTAGACTCATTCATTGTCATAAGGTCAATATCCTTTCTGACTTATTCCCTAAACATAAATACCTGTCTCATATCTTACATATCAAGTCCAATCCCATCGTCTGCTAGTAGCTTTTCAAAAATCTTTCCTACTGCACTTAATTCATCGTCATCTTCCACTATGCTGTAAAGTCCATCTTCTTCTTCGGGATTTGAATCATCTCTTAAAATAAAAGCTTCTCCGTCACCTTCCTCAGAGTCGGTAACGAGAATATATGTTTTTCCTCCAATGACAGTCTGGGAAATCGCATAAAAATCCTGCTCATTCTGACCATCTAGGCAAAAAGAAATCTTTTCCATAATTTTTTCCTCTTTTTACATGCAAAAAAAGTCGCCTATCTGTCACATAAACAAAAGAAATCCCTTTTGATCCCAATAAGCAACAACTCTTGCAATTATTCATTTTCATTTACGCACGTTATCTAAATAATCCTGCAAAATAAGTTCTGCTGCAATCATATCTACGTGCTCTTTTCTTTCACGACCGCGAATGCCTAGTTTATCCATTATTTCATCTGCTTCAACAGTAGTTAATCTCTCATCAAGCATATGAACGACAATTCCGCATCTTCGCTCAATTCTATCTTTAAATTCCAGAGAAAGCTTTGCACGTTCTCCTTCACTTGTATCCATATTTACAGGGAGTCCGAGAACTATTTCAGTAATCTCGTACTCCTCAATAAGTTCTTCTATCCTAGCAAGTGTACGACGAAGTTTATTTTCTTCCTTACGTCTAATTATTTCTTTTGGCTGCGCGATGGTATTTGATGGATCACTGATTGCCACTCCCACCGTGCGAGAGCCATAATCAAGACCCATATATCGCATGTTTTTCTGCCTCTTTATTATTTTTTCTCATTCCAATGATATGTACGAATATACTGTGTGAGCATCTCTTCAACAAGTTCATCACGCTCAACCTTCATGATAAGGCTTCTGGCACCATTATGGCTTGTAATATATGTCGGATCACCAGACATAATATATCCAACGATTTGGTTTACAGGATTATAGCCTTTCTCAAGCATTGCTTCATAAACTACTTCCAAAATTTTATGTACTCCATTTTCCTGAGGAGCCTCCACTTTAAAAAACTGTGTATGTCCTAAATCGTTTGCCATAATTTACGTCCTTTCTAAGCCAAATGCTCGAAAACGAGTTTCCATATTCACTAGACAATACCTATATTTATATTACTATAGCATCAGAATAAATACAAATAAATGTTTACGGGCAACATTATTTATCTAAATATTCAACAAACAAATACTATGCTTCCATCCTCTGCCAGGCACGTTGCTACTGCACTTGTAATATTACCGGATTTTTCATTATCCTTTAATTCGCTAACTTTTTTGGCGAATTTAACATATCTTTCGTTATGACCTACAAGGAATTTTTCTTCATTTATTTCTTCGATATCTTCCCATAAAATCTTTACAGTTTCGCCCAAAAACAGTTTTCTATATTCTTCAGAGTGTTTCTTTGTCATATTTAAAAGCACATTACTTCTTTCTGTTTTCTGACGGTCTGTAAGCTGATCCTTCATCCTGGCTGCAGCTGTTCCTTGCCTTACTGAATATTTAAATACATGCATTTCGTAAAAATTTATATCTTCGCAAAAAGCTCTGCTTTCCTCAAATTCTTCTTCTGTTTCGCCAGGAAATCCCACGATAACATCAGTTGTAATAGCTGGTTTATCATAAACATCTCTAAGAATATCCACACACATCTTGTATTCACTTGAAGTATAATGTCTATTCATTCTCTCAAGAACACTTTGGCACCCACTCTGAAGCGATAGATGAAAATGAGGACACACTTTAGGCATAGACGCCAGTGCTTTAGCATTCTCCTGTGTTATTATTCGTGGCTCAAGAGAGCTTAATCGAATACGCTCAATTCCCTCAATCTCATGAACTTTCTGCAGAAGTTCTATAAACTCCGACTGACCCCTGTCAAGACCATAAGAGCTAACATGTATTCCTGTTATAACAACTTCTTTTACACCTTTTTGGGCAAGTCCTTCAATTTCTCTTACTACGTCACTTTGCTCTCTGCTTCTGATTCGGCCTCTTGCATAAGGGATAAGACAGTAACTGCAAAACTGATTACAGCCATCCTGTATTTTTATGTATGCTCTTGTATGTTCCGGAGCATTAGTAAGTTCCATATTTTCATACTTAGTCTCTTCTTTACTTCCAACTTCTATAGATGCATCCATTTCCATAACAGGAGTTTTTACTTTTTCATTAGTTAGAGTATTTTCATCAAGGCTTGTTTCGCAACTTTCCTGCTGTTTTTCATATTCCATAAGAATTTTAACAACGTCTTTTTTTCTATTGTTTCCAACTGCAATATCTATGCAAGGATCTTTTTCAACCTGTTTTTTGCTTGTTTCAACATAGCATCCCAAAGCTATTACTATAGCATTTGGATTTTCTTTTTTTGCACGATGCAGCATCTGTCTGCTCTTTCTATCTGCTATATTAGTAACTGTACAGGTATTGATAATATATACATCTGCTATTTCATTGAAAGGGACTATATTATATCCATTCTCGATTAAGTCCTGTTCAATAACATCAAGCTCATAACTATTTACCTTGCAGCCAAGGTTATGTAATGCAACGTTTTTCAATTGATAACTCCTTTTTATACCATTACCCCGTTGACTTTGCCTACTACTCCGTTTATTATTAAAAAAAGAAGGAGGTATTTGCGTAATGAAGACTGTTAAAATTTCTCTTAATTCAATCGATAAGGTTAAGTCTTTCGTAAACGAAATCACAAAATTCGATTATGATTTTGATCTTGTTTCTGGAAGATATGTTATCGATGCAAAATCTATTATGGGTATCTTCTCATTAGACCTTTCTAAGCCGATTGATCTGAATATTCATGCAGAGGATCGTGTAGACGAAGTGCTCAAAGTTTTGCAGCCTTACATTGTTTAATGTTCGGCTATTTCCCTTTTGGAATATTTTTAAGGTATCTAGAGGCTCTGAATTAATTCAGAGCCTTTTTCCTTTTCTATTGTTTCCCGCTAGAATTCAGGCTAATTGGTAAATTCCCCAAATTCTAACAAAAAGTTCTGACAATACAATAATTTTATCCTTCGATTTCAAGAATCTCATCTGTATCTAAAGCTGTCTTAACAAGCTCGTCTATCTTCTCATTTAAGTTTTCTTCGTGCTTTCTGATAACTTCAACCTTAGGCTTTGTTACAGGATGTTTTGCAACGAAAATTGTACAGCAGTCCTCATATGGCTGAATTGATATGTCATATGCTTTAATCTTAAGAGATATATCAACAATATCCTGCTTATCAAATGCAATTACAGGTCTGTAAACAGGCATAGTCTCAACTACATCGTTTGTACACTGAAGTGACTGCATTGTCTGTGATGCCACCTGACCAATTGATTCACCTGTGATAAGTCCCATACAACCTGAACGTTTTGCAAGTTCTTCTGCAATTCTCATCATGTACCTGCGCATGATAATAGTAAGTTCATCATGTGGGCACTTATCATAAATATAAAGCTGTATATCTGTAAAATTTATGATATGAAGCTTAACTTTACCTGTATATCTTGCTACAACCTTTGCAAGATCGATAACTTTCTGCTTTGCTCTTTCTGAAGTATAGGGTGGTGCATTGAAATAAACTGCTTCAATATCCACACCTCTTTTGGCAATCATATATCCTGCAACAGGAGAATCTATTCCGCCTGATAAAAGAAGCATCGCCTTGTTACCTGTTCCAAGCGGCATTCCACCTGGTCCAGGAATAACCTCTGAATAGAGATTTACCTTTTCACGAATTTCTACATGGAGCAAAATTTCAGGATTATGAACGTCTACCTTAAACTCAGGAAAAGCTTTCAGAATATCTCCGCCAAGTTCTCTTCCAAGTTCCATAGAATCCATTGGATATGTTTTGTCAACTCGTCTTACCTGAACTTTAAAAGTCTTATTTTTATCCGGATAAACATTATCCATGAATCTGCATACTCGTTCTGCAAGTTTCTCGTATGTTGGAAGCTTGCCATCTCCATCTCTTTCAATAGAAACAGCCGGGCAAATACCTGTAAGTCCAAAAACTGTCTGAAGTGCTTCTACTGTTTCGTCAAAATCATAATTTCTGGCGTCAACATAGATTCTCCCTGCAGTTTTATCAACTTTAAACTCACCCTGTACTTTAGAAAGAACACGATTAATCTGTTTTACAAGGGCATTCTCGAACATATATCTGTTCTTACCCTTAACACCAATTTCTGCATATTTTAATATAAAAGCATGATACTGCATAAAAATCTCCTTAATCACTGACGGGAATATCTGCGAAGAAGCGGTATTACTGCGCACATTGCTTCAATCGCGTGGTCAATTTCTTCCTTTGTTGTAAATACTGACAGGCTTACACGGATAGTAGAATCCAACAAATCACTATCTAGTCCTATGGCTTTCAAAGTATCGCTTACATGCGGATGATTAGAAGCGCACGCTGATCCAGCCGATACATATACTTCTCTATCTTCAAGCGCATGCAAAAGAACTTCTGCACGTACTCCTTTTACAGATAGACTAATGATGTGAGGTGCACTGATTTCATCAATTCTACCATTTATTGTTATATCCGGAAGCTTTGATGTAACTTCATTTATAAAATAAGCCTTAAGTTCTCTTAGTTTCGCAACATGTTCGTCTAAATTTGCATATATCTCTTCTGCTGCTCTTCCAAGACCTACTATTCCTGGTACATTTTCAGTTCCCGAACGCATACCCTTCTGCTGTCCGCCACCATAGTTTATCGGTACAATTCTGACAGAATTTTTCACATACAAAAAACCGATTCCCTTTGGTCCATGAATCTTATGTCCGCTTACTGACAGCATATCAATTCCCATATTCTTCGGAATAATAGAAAATTTACCATATCCCTGAACTGCATCAACATGAAAATATGTCTTTGGATTAACTTTTTTAATAAGTTCGCCGGCTTCTGCTATCGGCTCCAAAGCCCCAATCTCATTATTCACAAACATTATACTTACAAGTGCTGTATCAGGTCTTATAGCCTTTTCCAACTCATTTAGATCTATTCTTCCCTGATTGTCAACTGAAAGATATGTAACTTCAAACCCTTCTTTTTCCAAGTGTTTCATTGTTTCCAGAATAGCAGGGTGCTCTATTTTAGTAGTAATAAGATGTTTTCCAACTTCTTTTTGTCTGCTTAGGGCTGTGCCTATAAGTGCCATATTGTCAGACTCTGTTCCCCCAGAAGTCAGAATAATCTCCTTTTCTTCACAACGAAGAGTTTTAGCTATCTTCTTCTTTGCGTCCTTAACTAAATCTTCTGCATCTTTTCCTTTGTGATGCATACTGGAAGGATTACCAAAATTCTCAATCATTGTCTTTGCAACAAGCTGTGCAACATCCTCAAAAGCTTTAGTTGTAGCTGAATTATCTAAATAACTTTCCATTACTTTATCTTCTTTCTATTTAACTCTTCTGACCTTCAAGATGATACATCAACCAGGACAAGATTGTAAAGCCGGCTGTTTCTGTTCTTAGAATTCGCCTTCCCATAGTGATAGGAATAACTCCATTTTCTATAGCTTTTTCAATTTCCCTGTCATCAAATCCGCCTTCTGGTCCTATAAAAATGGCTATGCTCTCTCCAGCTTTAACTTCTGATATAAGCTGTCTTGTCTTATCCATTCCCTCTGCAAGTTCGTAAGGAATAAGTCGTACATCCATTTCAGATGCTCTTTTTATAGCTTCTCCAAATGTCATAGGCATGGACACTTTTGGAATTATTGCTCTCTTACTCTGCTTTGCAGCAGCTTCTGAGATACTCTGCCAGCGGCTTATTTTATTCTTGGCCTTTTTTTCATCAAGTTTTACAACTGCTCTTTTTGTTGCAACCGGAATTATCTCATATGCGCCAAGTTCAACAGCTTTCTGTATAATAAGTTCCATCTTGTCTGCCTTTGGGAGACCTTGAAAAAGATATATTTTCGAAGGAAGTTCTACGTCAGGCTCTTTTATAAACAACAAAGTACCTATTACCATCTTGTCTTTTATCTCTTCGACTGCATACCTATATTCTTTTCCGTCTCCATCTTTGACAGATACAGAGAATTCCTCACCCTTGACCATTCTAAGCACATTTATCATGTGATTATAGTTATCACCGTCGATAAATAGCTGTTTATTTACTTCATCTATCTGTTCTTTTTCAACAAAAAAATGATACATCAATTTTTCTCCAATTAATCACGCTCTAGAAGTAACTGATACCCATTCTCCCTTATGGTGAACCTCTATATCAGTAAAACCCGCATCTTTATGCGCTTTTACAACTTCCGCCTCTTTTTCTTTTACGATTCCTGAAGTAATGTAAAGGGCACCCTTTTTCAAAAACCTATGAATAAGTGGTGTAAGAGGCAGTAGTACAACCGGAAGTATATTAGCCAAAACCACATCATAACATCCAAAGCCAACTTCTTCCTGAACCTTTTCATCATCGATAATATTACCGATTATAAGCTTCATTTTGTCTTCCTCAAATCCATTACTAGAAAGATTCTGAGCAACTGCCGGAACTGCCTGTGGATCAAGATCTGTTCCTACACAGTGTCCTGCTCCGTATAAAAGAGCTATTATAGACAATACACCGCTTCCCGTTCCGATATCAAGCACTTCCATACCCGGCTTAATATATTTTCTAATCTGTCCAATACAAAGCTGAGTTGTCTCATGAAGACCTGTTCCAAATGCAGTTCCCGGATCAATATGAAATATCTTATTGGCCTTTTCAAGATCTTCTTTGGATGGTTCTTCCCATGAAGGAATTATTAATACATCTTCTACTAGAAATTTATGAAAATACTGTTTCCAGCTATTCATCCAATCGATATCCTCGGTAATATCAACTGATACTGTTCCATCTCCTATATCGCAGTATCTCTTAATATCTTCTAACTGTTCGAAGATTTCTTTCTTTAGCTGCTCTGGTGTTTTCTTGACTTCTTTTCCGGATTTATTGGTCATTTGATAGGACACATCTCCTCTGCCGTTTTCTACGGACATGTCTTCTTCGTCATTAGGCATTGAAACAAGCAGGGTATTGTCGTCATAAAGCTCAGCAAAAAAATTAAGATAAGCAATTCCATCATCTTCTTCATCCGGAAGAATATCAGTAAACATCTGCTCTTTATCTGCCGCTGTAAGCGGTGCTTTATCTTCAATCTGTGCTCCTGTAAGACCTATATCCAGCATGGAACTGATAATAATATCTTCTGCCTCTTCTGTTGTACGAATTCGAAAACGCATCCAACGCATAAAAATGTCTCCTTTTCCTAAAAAAGGTGTCATATCGCTATATACGATATGACACCGTATCAATTAAAAATTATTTGTTCCAAAAGCCTTTTTTCTTCTTTTTCTCTTTGCCATCTTCAGTATTTTCGCCTGTTACTCTATCGGCCTCATTAAGAGAATCACCTGTTATAGCATCGAACTGTCTGAGAAGTTCTTTAGCTTCTTTGGACAAATGTTCAGGAGTCTTTATAACAAGTGTAATATAGTGATCGCCTCTTATATTCTTATCCCTAAGAGATGGAACACCTTTTCCACGAAGTCTGACTCTTGTACCAGTCTGTGTACCCGGCTTTACATCATACACTACTTTGCCGTCAACGGTATCAATTACTACTGAACCGCCAAGTGCTGCCACTGCAAGTGACATGCTGACATTTGAAAAGATATCATAATCTTCTCTTTCAAAAATAGGATGACTTGAAACGATAACTTCTACAAGAAGATCTCCGCGTGGACCACCATTTATACCTGGCTCACCCTTTTCACGGATTCTAACACTTTGTCCGTTATCAATACCTGCCGGAATAGATACTTTAATAGTCTTACGGCTGGTGATATATCCTGAACCACCACAGTCAGGACACTTATCTTTTATAATCTTTCCTGTACCGCCACAATCCGGACATGTCTGAACATTTCGCACTGTTCCAAAAAGTGACTGCTGTGTAAATACAACCTGTCCTTTACCACCACACTTTGGACACATCTGAGGATTAGTTCCAGGTTTAGCGCCACTTCCTTTACATGTCGGACATGGATCTTTAAGGTTCAAAGTTAATTCCTTCTCTGTACCTGTAATAGATTCCATAAATGAAATACGTACACTTGCACGAATGTTAGCACCCTTCTGCGGGCCGTTTCTTGCTCCACGGCTTCTTCCACCACCGAAGAAATCTCCAAAGATATCTCCAAAGATATCACTGAAATCTCCACCGGTAAAATCAAATCCACCGCCGCCATTACCAAATCCGCCGCCTTCAAATGCAGCATGTCCAAACTGGTCATACTGTCTACGCTTCTCCGGATCACTAAGTACGGCATAGGCCTCTGATGCCTCTTTAAATTTATCTGCTGCTGCAGCATCACCAGGATTCATATCAGGATGATATTTCTTGGCCAGTACACGATATGCCTTCTTTATCTCATCATCTGATGCCCCTTTGCTGACACCAAGCACTTCATAATAATCACGTTTCTGATCTGCCATGCTTCCTGCTCCTACATCTATATGCACAAGTGTGAGGACAGTATACCGCTTAACAGTAGCTGCCCTCACTTTTTTTAACTGTTAAACCAACAGTAATTATAATAACCATGCGCTGCCTAAAAGGCAATCCGTAAAATATAAAACTTTACGAAATTTTTTCTTGATTAAACTTCTCTGTAGTCGCCATCTACAACGTCATCATCCTTGCTCTGGCTTGCAGAAGCATCAGCCTGAGGATTTGGACCTTCCTGTCCTGCTGCTCCAGCTGCTCCGTTTGCCTTCTGCATGTTCTCATACATCTTTGTGAAAAGCTGCTGAGCATCTGTAGAAAGCTTTTCTTTCTGAGACTTAATCTGGTCGATTTCTGCGTCTGTGAGTTCCTTATCCTTTGTAGCTTCAAGAGTTTCCTTAAGAGCCTTGAGGTCTTCTTCTACTGTAGCCTTATTAGCTGCATCGATGTTATCTCCAACATCCTTAAGAGCCTGCTCTGTCTGGAATACGAAGGAATCAGCTTCGTTTCTTGCATCAATGCCTTCCTTACGCTTCTTATCCTGAGCCTCGTACTGCTGAGCTTCTTTTACAGCCTTATCTACTTCATCATCAGACATGTTAGTACCAGCTGTGATTGTGATGTGCTGTTCCTTACCTGTTCCAAGATCTTTAGCAGATACGTTTACAATACCGTTTGCATCAATATCGAATGTAACTTCAATCTGAGGCATACCTCTTCTTGCTGGTGGGATTCCATCAAGACGGAACTGACCAAGAGACTTATTATCTTTTGCGAACTGACGCTCACCCTGAAGTACGTTGATATCAACGGCTGTCTGGTTGTCAGCTGCAGTTGAGAAAATCTGGCTCTTCTTTGTAGGAATAGTAGTATTTCTAGGAATAAGAACTGTAGAAACACCACCCATTGTCTCAATTGAAAGTGAAAGTGGAGTAACATCAAGAAGAAGGATGTCACCGGCACCTGTATCACCAGCAAGCTTACCACCCTGGATAGAAGCACCTACTGCTACGCACTCATCTGGATTAAGGTTCTTGGAAGGCTCCTGACCTGTAAGCTGCTTAACCTTCTCTACTACGCAAGGAACACGAGTTGATCCACCTACAAGGAGAACCTTTGAAAGATCTGCGCTTGTAAGACCTGCATCTTTAAGAGCGTTCTGAACAGGGATTGCTGTGTTCTCTACAAGGTCATGAATAAGCTCTTCGAACTTAGCTCTTGTAAGATCCATATCAAAGTGCTTAGGACCGTCAGCTGTAGCTGTGATGAATGGAAGATTGATGTTTGTAGTTGTGGAAGAGGAAAGTTCCTTCTTAGCCTTCTCTGCAGCTTCCTTAAGTCTCTGCATAGCCATCTTATCACCAGAAAGATCTACGCCTTCTTTCTTCTGGAACTCTTCAACCATCCACTTCATGATTGCGTTATCAAAGTCATCACCACCAAGGTGTGTATCACCGTTTGTAGAAAGAACTTCGATTACACCATCACCGATTTCAATGATAGATACATCAAATGTACCACCACCAAGGTCATATACCATGATTTTCTGCTCGCTACCATTGTCAAGACCATAAGCAAGTGCTGCAGCTGTAGGCTCATTGATGATACGCTTTACATCAAGACCTGCAATCTTACCAGCATTCTTTGTAGCCTGACGCTGTGCATCATTGAAATAAGCTGGAACTGTAATAACAGCTTCAGTTACCTTCTCACCGAGATAGTTCTCAGCATCAGCCTTAAGCTTCTGAAGAATCATAGCAGAAATCATCTCTGGAGAGTACTTCTTACCATCTATTGTACGACCGTGGTCTGTACCCATATCTCTCTTGATAGATGCAATTGTACGATCAGCATTTGTAACTGCCTGACGCTTTGCAGGCTCACCTACAAGACGCTCACCATTCTTTGTGAATGCAACGATAGAAGGAGTTGTTCTTGCACCTTCTGCATTTGCGATAACTGTTGGCTGTCCGCCTTCCATAACAGATACACAGCTATTTGTAGTACCTAAATCGATACCTATAATCTTACCCATTTCCTTTACCTCCATTATTAACTAATCAAATAATATTTTGAATTATAATTGTCTATATTTTTATTTTGCAACAGCCACCATTGAGTGTCTGATAACTGTATCATGATAAGTGTAGCCTTTTTGAAGTTCCTGTGCTACGACACCTTCTTCATACTCATCACTTTCAACCTGCATTACTGCATTGTGAAGATTAGGGTCGAACTCTTTGCCTAATGCCTCAATTGGCTTAACATCCATATCTTCTAAGAATTTCAATACCTGCTTGTAAATCATATCCATTCCCTGAACAAAAGAATCATCTTTCTTGTCCTCTGGAATTGTTGAAAGACCTCTTTCAAAGTTATCAACTACAGGTAAAACCTTCGTGAGAACACTTGCAGCTCCATTGTCAAACATTTGTGCTTTTTCTTTCTCAGTACGTTTTCTGAAATTATCAAATTCAGCAACCTGACGCATATATTTGTCTTTCATGTCATCAAGCTGATCCTGAAGCGGATTTTTCTTTTTCCCAAAAAGAGATTTCTTTTCTTTTTTCTCTTTTCCTTTTTCGTCAGAATTCTCAGACTCGTTTTCTGCTTCATCAGTTTCTTCTTCGTTTGTATTCTCTTCTACAACTTCAGATTCCTCAACTGTTTCAGCTTCTGTATCATTATCCTCGACATCCGGATTAGCTGTTTGTGTTTCTTCGTTTTCAACAGCCTCTTTATTTATTTCTTTTTCTAATTCCTTCTGATCGCTCAAATCGTTTCATCCTTTCCTTCATCATGATATAAAACACCAAGCTGGTGCATCATCTCTCTAAGGGTGGTTACAACTTTGTCATAATCCATCCGCTTTGGTCCGATTATTCCAACCGTTCCTCGCATTCCTTCGCCCAGTTCATAGGTTGCCGTTACTACACTGCAATCTTTCATGGTCTCAACCGGTGTTTCATTTCCTATGTATATCTGGATACCAGTATTGTCTTTAGTGTCCAAAGAACTTTTTACAATGCTGGTCAATTCGCTTTTTTCTTCAAAAGCATTTATCAGCTCGCTGGCCTTACGATTATCTGATAATTCAGGATATCTTAGTATGTTGTTAGTACCACTTGTGTATATCTCCAAATCTTCATCTGCTCTTATCGACTCAGCCGCTACATCAATTACATATCCGACGATTTCTGAATGAATTCCTGCCTGCTGCTTAAGTGCAGCTATAAGTCCCAAGTTAATATTCTCAACTGCCACTCCGTTTAGATTAGTGTTAAGAAGGATATTAAGCTTAAGAAGTGTTGCATCATCAAGCTGAGTTTCAACTGGAATCATCTTATTTTTTATAAGATTTCCTTCCAGAACAATCGTTGCAAGCAGATGACTCGAATCAACCTTGGAAATTTGAAGGAATTTCAGCTTGTTCTTACTCACTGACGGACTCGAAACAATTGTTGCATAATTTGTATTATCCGCAAGTTTCTTAGCTACGTCTTTTAGGAGATCTTCAAGCTTTTCTTCCTTATGAAGGAGCATTTCCTTCATCTCATTTACTTCTTTTTCCTTTTCCTGAAGCATCGCATCTACATAGATTCGATAACCCTGATCGGAAGGAATTCGTCCTGCAGAGGTATGAGGTTGAAGGATAAGTCCCATCTCTTCAAGATCCGCCATCTCATTTCTGATTGTTGCGGAACTCAAATTCAAATCAGTATATTTTGAAATGGTTCTACTTCCAACAGGCTCGCCAGTTTCAAGATAATTGCGAACTATTGCATTCAGAATTATTTTTTTTCGTTCTGTCAGTTCCAAATACAATCACCTCCAAAACCAGATGTTTTTCTCCACATACGAACTGTAACGATGTTTTCTTCCCAGGTGTTAGCACTCATTACGTTTGAGTGCTAACACCTTACATAGGTTAAGTTATCACTTTACCATTACAATGTCAACCGGCTTTAAAACAAAAAAATATTAATTAAATATAAAAAAAGAAGATGATGCGCATATTTACGCACCATCTTTCTTTTGCTCTCAAAAAAAATTTTTATTAAAGATCAAAGCTTCCGCTTTCCTCATTTGCAACGTAGTAAACTTTTCCTTCTTCAGGCTTTACATAAAGTTTTAAATCTTTGAGATCTTCTACGTTCTTTCCAAGGTCATACTGCCAAACATTCTTTGCATTCTGAATGAATGTCTCATCTGAAATGCTGCGTCCGCCAAACTCTAATACTACACTTACCTTCGGCTGTTCGTTTTCCTTGTTTTCAGCTATCTTCTTTACAGATTCAGCTTCTACTTTCTTTTCTACTGCTTTTTCTACTTTCTTTTCTGCTGCCTTTGGCTCTTTACTTTTTACTGTCTTCTTTGCAGCAGGCTTCTTTTCAGTCTTTGTTGCCTTTGTTTCTGTCTTTTTGGTTGCAGAAGTAAGTTTTACAACCTCAATTTTCTGAGTTTCCTCAGGCTTTCCAGCAGCTTCTGTTTTATGATCTGCAATAACTGCAGTACGAATGTTGCTTTTGATATTTGCTACCGGTTTTACAGTTTTTGTCATCTCTGCCATTTTCCTTCCTCCCATACGTATACAGTACACTTTTGTACTTTCTCTAAAACGTCAATTATTTTTGGTTTCATTGGAAAAAACTTTGAATCTGTGTAAAAAAGATAATTCACTGTTATCTTAAGTAAATAACAGTAATTGACCAGCAAATCAGCACATTGCATTGGTAAAGTTATCGCGATATAGATGTATCAGTTTGCGATAATTTTCTTTACAAATTTGAGTTTATCGCAGATATTCGATATTGTCAATCTTTTTAACGTTTTTTTGTTATGTTCCTATCCAGCTTTTGGCCTGTTTGGATGTCTGTATTTTGAGTATGCAGCTTCCTTGTAATAAAAAATTGCCCTGTATTCTTATATCAAAAAACTGCCTACCCGCAATAAATGCGGATAAACAGTCTCTATCAGCCTTTTAATATTCCATTTGCAACAAAATATGCCATTACTATAATACCTAATACGATTCTATACCATCCAAAGGCTTTGAAGTCATGCTTTCTGATATAGCTCATAAGGAATCTGATTACTATTATGGACACAATGAAAGCTACAAACATTCCAACAAAGAGAATTGCTCCCTCCATTGGAGTAAAGTTAAATCCGAATTTCACAATTTTCAAAAGACTTGCTCCGAACATAACCGGTATTGCAAGGAAAAATGTAAACTGTGCAGCAACTTTTCTGGATACTCCTGCAAGAAGTGCTCCTATTATTGTAGAACCACTTCTGGATGTTCCCGGGAATATAGCTGCAATAAGCTGCCATGCACCTATTATAAGAGCTGTCTTATAATCAAGATCTTTGATATCTCTTATCTTAGGCTTTCTGTGCTTGTTTCTGTTCTCGACTATAATAAAGAAGATACCAAACAAAATAAGCATTGTAGCAACAACAGTTCCCTTGTATAAATGCTCATCAAGCCAGTCATCAAACAGTACACCTACTATTGCTGCAGGAATACAGGCTACTAGAATTTTCCCCCACATCTGCCAGATTTCTATTTTATTTACTCTATGCTCTTCTATAGCTTTTTTGCTAAGATCGAATGGGAATATTTTTTCCCAATACAAAAGAACTACCGCCAGAATAGCACCTAGCTGAATAACCACAAGGAACATCTTCCAAAATTCAGGAGATACATCCATCTTCAAAAATTCATCAAGAAGAATCATGTGCCCGGTTGAACTTATAGGAAGCCACTCAGTAATACCTTCCACAATTCCATATAGAATTGCTTTTAATAAATCGATCATATGTCACCTCTTTTGATTCTATTTTATTTCCAAAAGAGTATCAGTCGTTAGTATAAATAAGCACCAAAGCTTTTTCTTACTTTTTATCTAACAAGAATATGCTACGCATTACAAAAACTTCTTCGCCTTAATTTATATTTCTTTTCCATAAACCTCTTCAACGAACTGTCTTAGTCTTATCATCGCTCTCTCTACTTTCTCAGTATCAATGCAGTATGCCATTCTGAAAAAGCCAGGTGCTCCAAAATTGTCTGCCGGAACAAAGATAAGATCATACTCTTTTGCTTTATTACAAAAAGCAATTGAATCTTCTTCAAGCGCTTTAGGCAATATATAAAATGTACCACTTGGCTTCAAAACAGTAAATCCCATTTCTATAAGATTTTTATATATTATTTCCATATTTTTTTCATATACCGACAAATCAGCAGTCAGGTCACATACTTTAGCAACTGCCTGTTGAATAATTGAAGGAGGACAATTATGTCCTGTTCCTCTACTTATCTGACCGCATATAGGTACGATACAATCTGATTCTTCACAAAGAGGATTAACTGCAACATATCCAATTCGTTCTCCAGGGAGTGATAGCGATTTTGAGAACGAATAACATGAAAGTGTGTTAGGATAAAACTTTGAAACATATGGTGAATCAGCATTTTTATACACAATTTCTCTATACGGCTCATCTGAAATAAGGAAAATAGTATGTTTATACTCTTCTGATTTTTTCGTAAGAAAATCAGCAAGATATTCAAGAGTTTTAGTAGAATATGCTACTCCCGACGGGTTATTTGGTGTATTGATAAGAACTGCCGCAACATCGCTTGTGAGCATCTTCTCAAACTCTTCTTTGTTTATCTGAAAAGTAGTGGTATCAGCTGGTACAACTTTGAGTTTCGCTCCGCATCCTTCAATATATGGCTTATATTCAGGGAAAAAAGGTGCAAAAGTCAGAACTGTATCTCCCTGCTTGGTAACCGCTCTAACTGCATGTGCTATCGCACCTGCTGCTCCTGTTGTCGGGAAGATGTGTTCACTTCTGTACATCATTCCAAATCTTTTATTTAAAGACTTTGCAATTTCTTCTTTAAAAGACGGATCGCCTAAAGTAGGACTGTATCCATGAAGCTTCATTGGATTTTCATTTTGCAAAAGATCTATCATTACATTTGTGAATTCATCCGGTGTTTTTACTGACGGATTTCCTAAACTAAAATCAAAAACATTTTCATATCCTATTATTTGTCCCCTTTTTGTGGCAAACTCAGCAAGATTTCTTATAACACTTTTAGCTCCAAGCATCTGCTTATAACTTTCATTTATCATCACAATTCTCCCAAAACACTATGACTGTATCATCAACTTATTGTTTTTCACTTTACAACTGTACATTGCAACACTAACATACTAACAAAAAAGCGGGATAATCTCCATAGCTAAAATTAATAAATTTCAGCTATAAAAATTATCCCGCTTTTTGTTAGAGAAATTCTATGTTATACCATTGCTATAGTACTTAAATTCATAGCCTGTGTCTTAATCCATGACAACGGAATATGATCAGTTCCAAGTCTGTCAAGTTCCATACCAAGTTCATCAAGCTGTTCCTTAGTATCGTCATCAGTAAAAGATTCAATTGATTTTCCTGCCAGTGCATACATAAGAGTCATAACGAAGATATTACGCATTTTCTTTTCTTTGAAAAATACGATATCATAAGTTGTTTCTTCACTATCATTAGACACTGCCCAAGGATAATCATATTTTAAACCAGCTACATCTGCCGGTGCCTGACTAATTCTATATTCTCCTGGTCCTGCAAAAAGAATCTGGGAAAATGTCCGAGCATCCTGCTCACCCAAAAATGCCATCACATCCATGTGGCCTTCCAGTGAAACCTTGTAAAGCATTACCTTAGCACTCATTATCTACCTCCTGTAATAAGCCACCTATTGAAATAACTGCCTGCTTTGCAGGCGTAAGTGCAGACAAACTTTGTTTCATAAAACATATTTGAAATTTCAAAATTGTTATTTTACTTAACTTTCAACAATAACATCGGCTTATTTTTACCAAAAGTTTAGTTTAAGGATTTTTTCTTTTCGTTTTCAGAAGAAAGGAGCAGGCTTTCCATATCTTTAATTATTGTCTCTGTTTCGGTAATAAGATCCTCTTTGGTGTCTTTGTGGGCAGTTCCTCTGTTATAAATAAATGCCGGAATTCCCTTAGTCTTAAAGCTGAGCTTTTTATCATGTTTTTTCAAAAGAAGTGGTATATTTTTTGATACAATTTTTGCCTGAGGAAGTATGCTAAATACAATTTCTTTATCGCCACCTTTTACTTTGGTAAGACAAAGACGATGCGCAGTGCTTCGTATAAGAGAGATTCTTACAAGATTTTCGACACTCTTTGGATATTCTCCAAATCTGTCTTTGAGCTCGCCCATCATTTCCTGTGCTTCCTCTGCGCTTTCTATCGACGCAATCTTTTTATATATTTCAAGCTTCTGCTCTTCATTCAGGATATAGTAGGTTGGAATGAAAGCATCACACTCAAGTTCAATCGATGTTTCGAAATCAAGAATTTCTTCAGTATCATTAGCTTTCTTTCTCTTAATGGCTTCACCAAGCATTTTGCAATACAAATCGTATCCAACAGCCATCATATGACCTGACTGACTCTTTCCAAGAAGTGAACCAGCTCCGCGTATCTCCAAATCTCTCATTGCTATCTTGAATCCTGAGCCAAGATCTGTGAACTCTCTTATAGCTGCAAGTCTTTTCTCAGCAACCTCTTTTAACATCTTATCTTTTTTGTACATAAGGAATGCATAGGCTGTCCTGTTAGATCTTCCAACACGTCCTCTTAACTGATACAACTGGGACAATCCCATTTTGTCAGCATCCTGTATTATCATTGTATTAACGTTGGAAATATCAAGCCCTGTCTCGATAATGGTCGTAGATACCAGTACATCAATATCTCCATTTATAAAGTCATACATTATACGTTCAAGTTCCTGCTCAGACATCTGGCCGTGTGCAAACGCTACATTTGCCTCCGGCACAAGCTTCTGAATTCTGGCACAGACATCTTCTATTCCGTTTACTCTGTTATTAACATAGTAAACCTGACCTTTTCTGGCAAGCTCTCTAACAATTGCCTCTCTTACCATCTCAAGATTATATTCGCATACAAAGGTCTGGATTGGTTGTCTTTCATTTGGCGCTTCTTCAAGAACGCTCATATCTCTTATTCCTATTAGAGACATGTGAAGAGTTCTTGGAATAGGTGTTGCTGAGAGCGTAAGTACATCAATGTTGTTTTTTAACTTCTTTATTTTTTCTTTGTGTCTTACACCAAATCTTTGTTCCTCATCAACTATCAATAGGCCCAGATCCTTGTATATAACATCTTTTGACAAAAGTCTGTGTGTTCCTATGATAATATCTACCATTCCTTTTCCAAGGTCTTTAAGTGTCTTTGTCTGTTCTTTTTTGGTTCTAAATCTGGAGAGCATATCGACTCTTACCGGAAAGTCCTTCATTCGCTTGGAAAAAGTATTATAATGCTGCTGAGCAAGAATAGTGGTAGGTACCAGTACAGCAACTTGTTTTCCATCCTGAACAGCCTTGAATGCGGCTCTTATCGCAATCTCTGTTTTTCCAAAACCAACATCTCCACATACAAGTCTGTCCATGGTTTTATTGCTCATCATATCAGCCTTTGTCGCCTCTATTGCACTAAGCTGATCTCTCGTCTCTTCAAACGGGAATGCATCTTCAAACTCATTCTGCCATATTGTATCCGGGCTAAACTGGAATCCTTTTGCCTGCTGCCTTTTTGCATACAGTTCTACAAGGTCATTTGCCACTTCTTCTACAGCGCTTCTTACTTTTAACTTTGTCTTTTTCCATTCGCTTCCGCCAAGTTTGTTTAACTTTGGCTTATGCTCAACTTCAGCATTTCCTGAAGAGTATTTTTGCAATACATCAAGTCCTGTTGCAAGGACATAGAGATTACCTCCATCTGCGTACTCAACTTTGACATAGTCTTTGGTTACGCCATCCTGAACTATTTTCTCTATTCCTCTGTAAACTCCAAGTCCATAGCTTTCATGTACTACATAGTCTCCAGGTTTTAATTCAGACAAAGAATTTATAAGTTCACCATTTTCTTTTCTTTTCTTTTTTTTCTTTTTATGCTCTATGAAAATATCACTTTCCGCAATAACAGCAAACTTAATTTCTGAATACTCGAATCCCTTAAAAATTCTGCCATAATATGTCATTATTTCGCCATTTTCAAGGACTCTTCCCGGATCTTCACTATATACTGCAGGCACATCATTATCTCGCAAGTCTTCAACTATTCTTTTTGCTCTAGTTCTTGAACCTGAAAGTATGAGAACCTTATAACCTCTTTTTCTGTAATCTTTTAAATCCTTTACAAGGACATCAAAGCTATTATTATAAGGTGCTATTGACCTTGCATGTATTTCGCAGGTTTTGCCTGGATTAAAATGATTCTGACTCTTTGGAACAGGAATTGACTCAATAAGAACTCGCCTTACACTTTCCATTTTGGCTATTACTTCGTCTTCGGAAAAAAGAAGATCCATCTGAGTAGGAAGTATATATCCTTGCTCTATTCTATGAATCATGCTTTCTCTAAACTCATTCCAAACCGCTTCTGCGTGTCCTTGAACATGCAAAGGCTCATCTATGAAAATCATAGTATTACCTTTTTGAAAAACTTCCAAAAAGGATATTGGATCATCTATAAAATATCTTAAGAAAAAGTCCATTGAAGAGAGATTATGAAATTCAAGTGCCTCTTCCTTTTTTTCCTCAATGTACTTTTTAAGTCTTGCTGATTCTTCTGTCTTAAAATCTTTTCTAAGAAGGTTATACTGCCTATCAAATTCTTCATCGATTTTTTCGAAACCTTTTTTAAGTTCTTCAGATGATAGAATAAGCTCTGATGCAGGATAGATTTCAATTGACTCAAGTTTTTCCAGAGATCTCTGCGTGCTAATGTCAAAAGATCTTATAGATTCAATTTCATCATCAAAGAATTCTATTCTATAAGGATTTTCTTCAGTGATATCAAAAATATCTACAATATCTCCTCTAACAGAAAACTGCCCGGGAGCTTCAACCTGATACACCTTTTCATATCCGGTTTTAACAAACTTTGCCAGTAGTTTTTGAAGATCAAAGCTCTTCCTTTTATCCAGTGCCACAATATTTTCTTTTATCATGGATACTGGAATCTGAGGACTCATAAGAGCTGAGAAGGTTGTTATAACTGTTACAGGCCTTCCTTCTATAAGGCGCCTTATCGTCTTTATGCGTTCTTTTACGATATCATTACTATGAATATCTGCCTGATAAAAAATCAAATCTTTGGCAGGATAAACGGTAACATTCTTATCATAAAATTTGTATTCCTCATACATTTCTTTAACTTTGATTTCAGATGAGGTGACAATTATACGATAACGCATTTCCTTTCCGAGACCATTTATCATGTGAAGTTTTTGAGAATCAACGCATCCAAAAACCTCAGCACATGCAAATGGACTGTCTAGATACTTATTCAGCTCTTCAAATACCGGATAACTCTGTAAAGGTGCTTCAATAGCTCTCATTCTTACCTCTTAAAAAATCTACTTAACTTTTTTCTGGTTAAACTTATTCATTGCAGAATCAGTGCCTTCCTCAATGATAGTTGCAACAGCTCTTACTGTATTATCAACTGATTCTTTCATTTCTTTCCTGTCTTCTTCGGAAAAGTGTCCTAAAACAAATGCTGCAAGATCCATTCCCTGCGGCTTATGTCCTACTCCTACTCGTACTCTCTTAAATCCATCTGTCTGACAATGTGCTATTATGCTCTTTAATCCATTATGACCGCCAGCACTTCCCTTGGGACGAACTTTAATATTTCCAACTTCCTGATCTATATCATCCGAAATAACTATAAGATTTTCAGAAGGATCAATCTTATAGAATCTACACATAGGTCCTATTGCTTCTCCGCTGTTATTCATATATGTCAAAGGTTTCATAAGGATAACCTGATGTGTTCCTATTCTTCCTTTTCCATAAGCTGCATTGAATTTGGTTTCTGTAAGTTCAATTCCATATTCATTACAAAGTGCATCTATTGCATCGAACCCGACATTGTGACGAGTTCCCATATATTTTCTTTCAGGATTTCCAAGCCCTGCAATTACGTACATTTCTATCTTCCTCTCTATATTTCATATGCACACCAAAAGGACAAATCACCAGTACCTGTGTGGTTTGCCCCGCTTAATTTTATTATTACAGAGTTATCCTTTTGTGTCAAAAAAAGTTTTATATTTTATCAAACAAAAAAGACCTAGTTTCCTAGATCTTTTTTGTTTATGTTAATAAGTCATCTATACAAAAATCTTGCCTATTGAAATAACCTTTAGTTGTCTTTGCAACCAGAATAGTAATATCCTAGTGCAATTGTTTAATCAAAATAATGACGTCGATTTACAAAAATGGAGTTTCTGGTAAATCTTCTGACATTTCTTCTGACATAGCTGCCTTTTCATAAGCTTCTAAAATCATTGTCTGAATCTCTTTTCGAGTATCGGAATTAATAGGATGAGCGATATCGCGGTATTCTCCATCTGCTGACTTCTTGGAAGGCATAGCGATGAATAAACCTTTCTCACCTTCAATAACCTTTATATCGTGTACTACAAACTCATTATCAAATGTTATAGAAACAACTGCTTTCATTTTACCTTGTTTCAGGACTTTACGAACGCGTACATCTGTAATCTTCATGTTTTCGGCCCCCTCACGGCACTAAAAATTTTTTGACTTTAGATGACTTATACGACTCTTGAAACTCCATACAAAAGCTTTAAAGTATCAACAAAATTTTTAAATGCAATTTTTTATTTTGACAAGATAGTTGCAATACTATTAAATCACATATCGCTCGTTATTTTCTACTACAATCTTTATTCCGTCTTCACCTTTATGATATGAATTGGCCTGAATTGTACCATGACTCTCAACTATACAGTTTTCAATATGCGTATTATCGCCAATATAAACATCATTAAGGATGATGGAATTCTTGATGGTACAATTATTTCCTATAAAGGATTCTTTGAATACCAATGAATTCTCCACACTTCCATTGATAATGCATCCTGAAGAAATAAGACTGTTCTTTAGCTGAACTCCAACATTAAATTTTGCAGGTGGAAGATCAATAACCTTAGTATAAATACTAGGATATTCGCTAAAGAAATAATTACGCACTTCAGGCTTTAAGAAATCCATATTGGTACGGAAATAATCTTCAATTGTAGCGATATTTGACCAGTATTCCTTTATTTTATAACCATAGATTCGTTTCATATCTTTGTAGCGAACAAGGATATCACGCACAAAGTCAAAACGTTCTTCAGCTTCTGCCTTCTCTACAAGTTCAATGAGCTGGCGGCGTCTTATAACATACACACCACAAGAAATAGTGTTGGATCTTGCAACAACTGGCTTTTCCTCGAATTCTTCGATTCGGCTCTCTTCATTCATTCTGATTGTTCCGAATCTGTCTGTATTTACATCTGCCGGCATATCTTTGCAGACAACTGTAATATCTGCCTGTTTTTTTATATGATATTCCAAAAGCTTGTTATAATCCATCTTGTAAACTACGTCACCAGATGTGATGATAACATATGGTTCATGACATTTTTTCAAAAAATCAAGATTCTGTCCAATGGCATCTGCTGTGCCTCTGTACCATCTTGAATTATTGGCTGTCTGTGTAGGTGTAAAAATAAACATACCGCCTTGTTTACGTCCGAAATCCCACCATTTGGATGATGAAAGATGTTCATTAAGTGAACCCGCATTATACTGTGTGATAACACCTACTGTCTGTACATGTGAATTTGACATGTTGGATAAAGCAAAATCGATACCGCGGTAGTGCCCAGCAATAGGCATTGCACAAATTGCACGTTTTTGTGACAATTCACCCATTTTGTTGCTGCTTCCGCCAGCTAAAATAATGCCAATAGCTCTCATTCCTGTATACCCCCTTTATCCAAAGTCTTTCCACTGTCAAGCCTTCCGTCTTCGTAGTCTTCTTTGGTAGTAACGCCGTTAATCATTACGTTTTTACCTATAACGACGCCGTTAGGAATAACAGACTTTTCACCAATTGTACAAAGATCATCACGATAGATATCTGGTCTTAGATCATTCTGAACAGAATCACCTACACCCATTTGTACCTGATTACCTATGATACTCTCTTCATCGATAATCGCTTTGTCAATTGAGCAATTCTCCCCAATTACTGTGCCATTCATGATAATTGAGTGTCTTACGGTAGTACCTTTACCGATTCGAACACCACTACCTATAACTGAGTTGTAAATCTTGCCTTCAATTTCTGCTCCTTCACCAATGATGCTGCGTTCAACATCACTTTCTGGTCCGAAGTACTGAGGTGGCTGGATTTCATTCTTTGTATAAATCTTCCAGTATTCTTCATACAAATTGAACTCAGGTACAATATCGATAAGCTCCATATTGGCTTCCCAATAGCTTGTAAGAGTTCCTACATCTTTCCAGTATCCGTCGAATTCGTAAGCAAATAGTCTTTCGCCCTTATCTCTGCAATATGGGATGATATGCTTACCAAAATCAAGTCCCGGCTGATTACGATTAGTAATAAGTGCTTCTTTCAATGCATTCCATGAGAAAATATAGATACCCATTGATGCAAGGTTTGAACGTGGATGTTCAGGTTTTTCTTCAAAATCAACGATTTGGTGTTTTTCATCTGTAATCATGATACCAAATCGGCTAGCCTCTTCCATTGGTACCGGCATAACTGCGATAGTAACATCAGCATTGTTAGCCTTATGGAAATCGAGCATCGTCTCATAGTCCATCTTGTAGATGTGGTCTCCGGAAAGTATAAGAACATAATCCGGATGATAGGATTCCATATACTCGAGATTCTGATAGATAGCATTTGCGGTACCTGTGTACCATTCGCTATTTGTGTTCTTCTCATATGGAGGAAGAACGGAAACGCCACCAACGTTTCTATCGAGATCCCACGGAATACCAATTCCAATATGAGAGTTAAGTTTGAGTGGTCGATACTGGGTCAAAACTCCGACAGTATCAACACCTGAGTTAATACAGTTACTGAGTGGGAAATCAATTATCCTATACTTGCCCCCGAACGAAACAGCAGGTTTGGCCATTCTTGCAGTCAGAACTCCAAGTCTGCTTCCCTGACCCCCGGCGAGCAACATGGCGATCATTTCCTTTTTAATCATCTTTTGCCACCTCACTAAAGTTGTCATTTTGCCCAACATCCATGTACACAACTGTCGCTCCGCAACAGGTCCTAACTTGAAAAAACGATCCCAGCACCAAAAAAGCTGAGTTTACTAAAACATAAAATAAAGACGAGATAAGAACAGCGGTATAGTAATGCTACTTTAGAAACCGCATATCTCCTAAAACAGTATATCATATAACCAAATATTATGGAACGAGATTTCACAGAAGTTTTGGTTTTTTTTCAAATTTTTTTGGCCGTTTTTTAAGTTGCAACAAACGTTCCTATAAGTTATATTATTTTGATGGAACCGTTCAAAAAAATAATGACTTTTATGGCAATATAGGAAAAACCAATGATTAATTCTGAAAGTACCGGTTTTACTGGAATTTCTAATGTTTTTATAGATAATTATATATATGACGCGAATGCTTTGGAGTTAAAAGTCTACCTATATTTAAAAAGGCTTTTACAGGAAAACATCTCTACGAGCATTGATATTCTAGCCGATAAATTCAATGAAACAAGTAAAGATGTTATAAAAGCCATTCTTTTCTGGGAAAAAAAGGGGCTTGCAAAGATTGTCTATAATACTGATTCCTCTATAAAGGAAGTCTGGCTTGATAATAATCTTCTCAAATTAACAAATGCCACTTTGAATAATACTAATACTTCTTCCATGTTTTCTGTTAAAAACAACATGGAAAAAAGAGAAATAAAAACGTCTGATTATGCTATGCCTCATAACAATCAGGTTATGGAAAATCAGAAAATCGCAGCACTTTGCGAACAATATTTTAATACAACTCTTAATCCCGACATGATAAGCGACTTATTTTTCATAAAAAATAATTATGCTTTTTCCATGGAGGTTATGGACCTTCTTATGAAATACTGCGCAGGAAAAACAGGGAAATTCAACTTTAAGTTCATGAAAGCTGTCGCTGATACCTGGAAATCCGAAGGAGTAAAAAATGTTTCTGATGCCACTTTGCAGATAAATCGTCACGAAGAGATGGTGGCACGTATTCAGAGCAAAAAAAACATAGATGTTTTCGAGCAGAACAACTACGATTTTGATGAGCTCGAAAAAACACTTATAAAAAATTAACGGAGGTCAACTTGGCACTATCAAATACACAATATAATGAAATAATGCACGAATATGAAATAATCCAGCAGGAAAATCGAGCTGATTTGGAAAAAAGACGCGAATATGTCTATGAACATGTGCCAGGCTACAAAGAACTGGCTGACTCAATTTCAAAAATTTCCGTTGAATTTGAGATAAGCCGTCTTAATGGAAAAAAGACAGATTCTGCTTTTCTTCATGACAAATTGGAAGATATACGCGCAAGACAAAGAATTTTGCTGCATGATGCAGGTCTTTCTGAAAACTATCTTCTTCCAAAATACAATTGTCCTGACTGCAAAGATACCGGATATATTGGGAATAAAAAATGTCACTGTTTCAACCAGCGTGTTGTAAGCATGTTGTATGCACAATCTCACCTTCAGGTACTGACTCGTGAGAACAATTTCAAAAAGCTAACTGAAGCTTATTATACCGGTGAACATTTGGATCATTTCAGGAAAGCAAAGCAAATATCAATTAATTTTATTAAAAACTTCGATTCCACCTACCAAAATCTCCTATTCCATGGTACAGTAGGCACTGGAAAATCTTTCTTGTCCATTTGCATCGCAAAAGAAGTTCTAGACAGAGGCCATTCTGTTGTATATTATAGCAGTTGTGATTTGTTTAGAAAGCTGACTGATTTTTACTATGACTTTAATAAAAAAACAGAGCTTGCCAACCTTTGCGAGAATATATATAATTGCGAATTGTTGATTATTGATGATTTGGGAACTGAGATTTCTAATGCATTTGTTTTAGCTCAGCTATTTACCATTTGCAATGAGCGTGAACTTTTGAAACGCTCAACTATCATTTCAACAAACCTTTCGTTAAAGGAAATTCAAAACCGCTATCACGATAGAATTTTTTCGCGCCTTGCGAAGAACTTCCAGCTGCTCCGTCTTTCGGGGCCAGACATTCGTATGCAGATGGCAAAAAAACAAAACTAAGTTACAAAGTTATTATGTTGCACATGTCCTTTTAACTCGGATATGTTAGAAAGTGAGGAATTTAAGGTGCCAAAGAGAGAAGAAAAAAGAGATCTGGAAACCATTCCGGTTGGAACACTTGGAGTTATCCCGCTTAAGGGTGTAAGACCTCTTGCAGAAAAAGTTGATTACTACTTGGTTAAATGGAGAGCTCAGCGTGAAAATGAGCACAAAGGAAGCCTTGCATTCTCCGGTTATGAGCGTCCATCCTACCTCTTAGACTGCGAACTTCCAAGATTCGGAACAGGTGAAGGAAAAGGTGTCATCAAAACAACTGTTCGTGGTGATGACCTTTATATTATGGTTGATGTTGTGAACTATAGTCTCACATACAAACTTTTTGGCAGAGAAAACCATATGTCTCCTGATGATCACTATCAGGATTTAAAGAGAATCATTGCTGCTGTTGGTGGTAAGGCTCGTCGAATCACAGTAATCATGCCTTTCTTATATGAAAGCCGTCAGCATAAGAGAAATGGTCGTGAATCTCTTGACTGCGCTCTTGCACTTCAGGAACTTGTCAACATGGGTGTTGATAATATTATTACATTTGACGCTCACGATCCTCGTGTACAGAATGCTATTCCGCTCAACGGATTCGAAACTGTACGTACAACTTACCAGTTCGTAAAGGCTCTTCTTAGAAACATCAGTGGACTCAAAATTGATTCCGACCACATGATGATCATAAGCCCTGATGAAGGCGGTATGAGCCGTGCTATCTACACAGCAAGTGTACTTGGTCTCGACGTTGGAATGTTCTACAAGCGTCGTGATTATACTACTGTTGTAAACGGCCGTAACCCAATTATTTCTCACGAGTTCCTTGGATCCTCTGTTGAGGGCAAAACTGTTGTAATCATTGATGATATGATTTCTTCAGGTGAGAGTATGCTTGATGTAGCTAAAGAGCTTAAAGCTCGTAAGGCTGATCGAATCCTAGTTTTCTCAACATTTGGTCTTTTTACAAATGGACTTGATATTTTCGATAAAGCTTATGAAGATGGCATTATTGATAGAATCTTCACTACTAACCTTATCTACCAGGCACCTGAACTATTGTCTCGTGAATGGTATATTAGCTGCGATATGAGCAAATATATTGCATATATCATTGATACTTTGAACCACGATGCATCAATCAGTGATCTTCTCAATCCTGTTGAGCGTATCCACACAATTATCAATAGCTACAAAAACGGAGAACTTGAAGAGTTTGCAACTCTTAAGATTTAAAAAGTTCCTGTTCTTATCATAAAAAAGGTATTCTACTTCATTTATTGAAGCAGAATACCTTTTTTTCATGGTATAAACGTCAGAAAATGATTTCCATTTTTAGTAAACAGTTTCTGAGAATCATTGATTCCATATTTATAAACAATTGCCGAAGACTTGGACGGATCAAGTATTACTGTGTTTTGACTATTATATCCTATCAGGAGCATTGATTTTCCATTTGCCAGTCTTACCATTACCGGTATGTCCTGATTAAGATAATACAGCATACTATTAACGTCGCATCCATCAAGATTCAATATTGTAGCGTTTGGAAGTCCTGTTGATAGAATTTCCTGCGGAGACTTCCCTTCTTTTAAAAGACTATCTACATCTATCCTTATACCTTTAAATTCTAAGATAAGTTTAAGACATACAGCTGTTGAATCTTCTTTTGTAAAATTCTTATTAGCAACTGCATTAGTAATAGCCATTATCTGATTACTGGACAGTCTGTTACCTGAATACCAAATGTAATGGTTGTAGTTATTTATTACAACTCCATTATTTTCAAGCGCAAGCTGAAGAGCCTTTGCAGAATTGTTGGTAACCATTCCAACATCACCTTTATCATATACATAGAACAATGTTCCATCTATTTCATTGGTATCTGCATCAAACACAACTTCTCTGCTGCCTTCATACTGCGTCTGTGACGGTGTAAGAAGTTTTACGTTGTCGGTACTTTCTACTCCTTTCTTAAGAGATATCTTACAGAAATTCTTGGAGTTTTCACTGCTTACAGAAACAATCTGATTTGCACCACTGTCATCCTGCAAAGTACTCATAATCTGGTCTGATGTTGTTCCTACATACATCTTTGTTTGTTTATCATACTTAACTCTGTTTAAAACTATCTGATTTGTTTTAACATCTGCCGAAGTTACAAAACACCCATCAGGCTTATATCTCTTTAATATCGTTCCAGTAGAATCCTGTATCAAAACTTCGCCCATTGCATAAACAGGATTTCCCATCTGATCATTCCTGATATCTTTATTTTTGACAATACCATAAACCAAATCTTTTTTCATGAATCCAAGAAGTATTATTAAATCATCACCGCTTGCAGACACCTTACTAACTGACTGATTATTCAGATTCATAACGCTGATATTTTTCATGCCTTCTTTGCCTGCATCCTGCCATGCTATATTGGCGCCATCATCTGAAAGTTTGTAATCACAGTTAACAATATTATCAACAAGAGAAACATATTCTCTACTAGTTAGATCAACTGAATACATATCACTTCCAAGAATAGTATAGAAATGATTGGAATTTCCTATTGCAGAAAGCTGCTTGGCATAGGCTATTACAATCTTTTCGAACTGTCTGCTCTGCAAAAATGCCATTTCTTCAACAGTGTTTGTAGAAGCATTAAAAGCATATATTGCAATTCCGACTTTTCCCTCGTATTTTCCTCTGTTCATATATCCTGAAACAGTAAAAAATACATTTCCGGTTTCATCGACTTTCAAAATCTGAATTGCATGATTCATAAACCTGCTTCTATTATCAAAGTGATCTTTATCAAAAAAACTAAAGATAAATGCAATCTTTTTATCAATAGTGTTATAAGAGTACAAGCTGTTCTGAGTTGAAAAAGCAAGCATTGAACCGCCGTCACTTTCAGCCATTTCAACATTACTGTCTCTTGTAATCTTAAGATTTATCTTACCTTCAGAAATATCATCCATTTCACCAGAAAAATAATAATTCATTGTTCTATCATAGTCCAAAAGATATATTCTTTCCTTAGTATGACGAATTCTAAAGTATTCATTTACAAGGTATGTACCCTTGGCTTCTCCTTTTAATTCGACATCATATTGAAGTAAATAACTTCCTGTCTGCTTGTGCAAATCAAGAATTGATACTTTGGGCTGAGTATGTTTTTTTACTTCCAAATCTTTCCAACCAATCAGATTCAAACTTGAATTAATATTAACATGTGAAAAAGAAGAATTATCTGCGGTTGACTTTGGTTCAAGATACTTCCTTAATTCTGACAATTTTTCCTCATCAAATGTCTTTGCAGAAAAATCTTTTACAAATGAAAGTCCATCTTCAAAGTTTAACCTATCACCTTCACTACTCCAGACAATTCTGCAATAATATCGAAGAGTATCTTCGCCTCTATCCGCAAGAATTACAAGTGCATATTCTTTATCTTCATCTATCAAATCTTTTATCTTGAAAGTACCTGTAAGAAAATCTTTGCTACTGTTGGAAGTGACATTTGTTATATCACTGTTTTCAACCAGACTGCTTCCATCTACTTCTCTAACCTCGAATCTTAGATTGCTGACTTCCTGCCCGTTTAAATTCATTTTAAAGGTTAGTTCACGATTTTTTCCGGTTGGAAAAATATTTCCTCGCATATAGTTGATATCCATTTCAGTTACATACGCATGTAGTTCATCTATCTCTTTGTCTTTATCCACAAATGATAAAACAGGAAGAGTCGGTTCTTCCATTTTAGCAGTGCGATCAACCTCCTGGTGATTGGAGAAATGACCAATTACTACAAGGCTAACACAAAAAACTATAATCACATAAATAATTTTTAGAACTGTTTTTTTCATAATATGATTTCCTGTGGTATAATTATTTAAATATATCTTTTTTTGTCATACAAATATCGTTTATCTTTTCGATGAATGGAGGCAGAACATGAACATAAACATCATTTACCGAAAAAGAGTCATACCAAACGAGTGTATTAAACTTGATTCAGATATTATTATATATCAAACTGATGATATGGTTTTTACAAAATGGCGTGCATTTCATGAAAAACCTTATCTTTCTTATGGTTATTCCTGCTATTTTTTAAACGAAGGCTATAAACTTAGTAAATTCATCCGTCCAGATGGAACTTTTTCTGTCTGGTACTTTGATATAGTATCCTACAGTAAAGGCCCAGAAGAAGATTCTCTGTTAGTCCAGGATCTTCTCGCTGATGTAGTGGTGAACGCTGATGGCACAGTTCGTGTCGTTGATTTGGATGAACTTGCTCAGGCGCTTGAAGAAGGTCTTATCACCAGTAGCCAAATGTGTACCTGCCTTAAGCAGCTTCATGTTCTTCTTGATAAATTATATCACAATGGCCTTCAAGACATCATTATTCCGCTTGAAAATGCTATATCTCAGATAAACTAATAAATCCTCCGCTATCACGCGAAGGATTTATTAGTTTATCAGTAGAAAATATGTCCGCCAATTTTCGTACCATTTAGTCCTGGTATAGGAGTTCTAAAGTAAACGCATTCTCCTACATTAGTATATCCAGCCATAGCTTCATCTGCAGCTTTGTAGCAGGATGATGTAGCTTTGTCCTGCGCCAGAGCAAGCGCGAGTCTTCCCGTTGCAACAGGTTCAAACTGCCCTCTTTGATAGATTACTCCAACCACTGTATCAGGATAAATACTGGACCTTACTCTGTTTATTACAACAGCGCCGACTGCAACCTGGCCGCTGTAGGGTTCTCCTCCTGCTTCACAATAGATTAGATTCGCAAGAAGATATCTATCTCCCTCCGCAAATGAAACTTGAGAAATATCTCTCCACTTTGACCTTGCAGCAAGTTTTGACATTCTTATTTCTTCTTCAAGCTTTTTTTGGAGAGCTTCGATATTTTCATTCTGTTTTTCTATAGATTCTTTTAGTGCATCAGCTTGAGCCTGAGCACTGTTTATCTGATCAGAATATTGAGATATGGAGGAACTGGTATTGTTGACAAGAGTTGAAACTCTCGACTGCTCAGTTTCCTGTTTTTTCTTCAAGTCTTCTAAACTCTTCATATCAGCATCAAGTTTTCTGGATTTGTCTGTTATACTCTGACAAATCTGCTGATAATTTATCAGCTGCTTCCTATCATATGCAGACAACTGAGCCACATATTCACTATTATTTAGAAAATCCGCAAATGACTTTGATGAAAGCATTAGCTCAATCATCATAAAACTTTGAGATTCATATATAAACTGAACTCTTTTTTTCATAGCAGCATATTGCTTCTTTTGCGTTTCAATAGCTTCTTCCAAATCTTTTTTTGTCTGATCTATTTCTGCTTGTTTGGAATTTATGTTTCCTTCTATCGTAACGAGATTGTCACTTACTGTTTGAAGTTGTGAATTCAGACTAGACAACTCAGACTGTAATCCTGTCTTTGTTTTGTTAAGTTCTTCAATATCGCCCTTTTTCTCTTCAAGCTGTGACTTAGATTTATCTCTGGCATCCTTCGCCTCTTGTAATTTCTTTCTTGTCTCTTTCGTGGCAAAAACAGAAATCACATTACTTTCCATACCAAAAAACTGCACTGAAATAGATAAAGCGGTGATAAGTGCAATGCATGTCCATATCCGCTTTATCTTCCCACTGCCGCCTGTTTTAAAAGGCAATAAATGTGCTCTTTTAGAAAAAAATGCTATTATGGTGCCAAAAATACTCTCTCTTCGTCTCATATTGATATTTTAATATTTCGCCCTGATCGCTGATACTGATAATATCTCACACCTGCTGCATCAAACATCTTTTTGCTGGCTTTAGTTGATGCTGAACTGCTATATTTGTCACTGTCATAAATAACAGTACGAATTCCAGCCTGAATTATGGCCTTAGCGCATTCATTACAAGGGAATAAAGATACATATATTTTAGCACCTTCAAGGCTTCCCCCTCTGAAATTCAGAATTGCATTTAGTTCCGAATGAGTTACAAATGGATATTTAGTGGACAACTCGTCATCTCCATCTCTATCCCATGGAAACTCCTCATCACTACATCCTTTCGGAAAACCATTATATCCCATTGAAAGTATCTTGTTATCTTCACTAACGATACAAGAACCAACCTGCGTATTAGGATCTTTTGATCTCATACCAGAGAGCTTTGCAACTCCCATGAAATACTCGTCCCAGGAAATATAATCTTCTCTTTTCATCAGTTCACCTCTAAAGAGACTATTTTTGTTGCTGCCAAAACCTGCTAATACTACATTGCAAAATAACACACTGATTTTTGCAGGAAATACTCATTTATTTTGTACCAAAAATACGATCTCCGGCATCTCCAAGACCTGGAACGATATATCCATGCTCATTAAGTTTTTCATCAACTGCACCAATGAAAATATCGATATCAGGGTGAGCCTCTTTAAGTGCTTCCACTCCCTCTGGAGCTGCAATGATGCACATGAAATGAATATGACGGCATCCTTTATCCTTGAGCATCTGAATAGCTGCTGCAGAAGAACCACCAGTAGCAAGCATAGGATCTACTACAAAGATATCTCGTTCAGAGATATCGCTTGGCATCTTGCAATAATATTCAACAGGCTTAAGTGTTTCCGGATCACGATATAATCCAATATGACCAACTTTAGCTGTAGGAATCATGCTGAGCATACCATCAACCATACCAAGACCTGCACGAAGAATTGGAACAACGCAAAGCTTACGTCCCTTAAGTTCCTGAACAGTTGTCTTACAAATAGGTGTATTAATCTCAACATCCTGAAGCTCAAGATCTCTTGTTGCCTCATAACAGATAAGCATCGCAATCTCACTGATGAGCTTACGAAACTCATTTGTTCCTGTCTCTTCTCTACGAATGTGTCCTATTTTGTGCTTAATAAGCGGATGATCCATAACTACAACTTTACCCATTTTAAAAAATCTCCTTAAAAACTTTAAAAATAATATTATTTCTCAAATTCCATCATTTCGTTAATACGACGACTGTGTTTCTCAAGCCCAGAAAACTCTGTATCAAGAAATGTATCAACAATCCTGCAAGCTGCCACAGGTCCTACAAAACCGCCGCCAAGAGCCAGCATATTTGCGTCATTGTGTTCTCTGGTAAGTCTTGCACTTGTTTCTTCTGAACAAAGCGCACATCTTATGCCCTTAACCTTATTAGCAACCATAGAAATGCCAATGCCTGTTGTGCAGACAACAATTCCCTTTTCACATTCTCCACTTGCTACAGCTTCTGCTGCTGCCTTACCAAAAACAGGATAATCGCAGGAATTTTTATCATAAGTACCAAAATCCTTGTACTCAATTCCACGCTCTTTTAAATGCTTCATAATCTCAACCTTAAGATCAAATCCGCCGTGATCACTTCCAAGTGCAATCATATTAGTCCTTCTTTCTTTTTTTGTTTTTCAAACCTTTTCGACATGCTGACCAGCAGCTTTAAGAAGACGATTCATTATCGCCTGTCCTATACCGCTTCGATCAAAAGACTCTGAAAACATTACATCAACATTTTCATCATCAAATTCTCTAAGGATTTGAAAAAGATGTTTTGCAACAGCCTCCTCATCATTTCGGGAACCGACATTTTTCACTACATCACCTTTATATAGATCTTTGGTTTCACTAGTAGCTATTATACCGACCCTTTTTCCCTGCTGTTTGCATTTTTTGGCATTATCATTTATATATTTTACCACATTTTCCAGGGAACCTTCCACTATAGTCAAATCTCCCTTTGGAGCATAGTGACGATATTTCATTCCCGGAGCTTTAGGATGAAGCCCTGAGTTTGCGTCAATTATTGTTTTATCAATATCAACATTACCTTTACCCAATACTTCTTCAAGCATTTCAAAAGTAATATATCCCGGTCTTAAAATCATAGGCTTTGAAGATGTCAAATCTATAATAGTGGATTCAAGTCCGATTCCAACAGCTCCACCATCAATTATCATTTCAATCTTCCCATCCAAGTCCTCTATACAATACTGAGCTACTGTAGGTGAGGGTCTTCCTGATGTGTTAGCACTAGGAGCTGCCACAAATCCCCCTGCCTCTTTAATCATTGCAGCTGCAATCTTATTACTGGGCATTCGCACTGCTACCGTATCAAGTCCACCTGTTGTCTCTAATGGAATAAGATCGGATTTATTTAGAATCATTGTCATTGGGCCTGGCCAAAATTTATCAGCCAATTTCAATGCAATATCAGGAACATTACTTGCAACTTTATACAAATCTTCTGTTCTGTAGATATGAACAATAAGAGGATTATCCGATGGTCTTCCCTTTGCTGCATATATTTTTTTGGAAGATTCTTTGTTTCTAGCATCTCCGCCAAGACCATATACTGTCTCTGTCGGGAAAGCTACAAGTCCGCCTTCTTCCAAAATTCTGCCGGCTCTTTTCAGATTTTTTATAGCCTCTTCATCAAGATTGTTTTCATCAATAGTTACAACTTCTGTTTTCATTTATATCACTTCTTTCTTTTATTCCTGATTCGAAGTCTGAATTTTTATTGTAGAAGATACTGTTGTATTACAGTCCAGACATCATCAGGTGATGTATATCCAATCTGCCACTCAGCAATTCCTGCAAGCTGATTATGTGTCATAACGTCAATTTTCTGCTGAATAGACTGCGCATCCTCAAGCCATATCTGAACTTTAGTTCCATCAGCTCTTATTGTTTCTCCGTAATTCTGTCCACATGCCGGATTCCAATCCATCTGAATACCATTTTGAGAAATAAATTCTTTAGCCCATGTAATGCTTCCAGCTTTGCTGGATACTGTTCCATCAGATGTAGTGAACCATATTCTGGTATAAAGCGGTACACCGTTTACAACTTTATTTGCTGGAACATCTTCCAAAGTTTTAAGAATCCCCTTCTCAACGTAATCAATAGACGCTACTGAACCAGCTTCTTTACTTCCGGCATAGTGCTCATCATATCCCATTATAACAACATAGTCGCACACTGTTCCAAGTTCTTTTCTATGGAAAAAGCTGTTTCCAAACGGAACCGGAACATCAACTGAAAGAGTCTTGCCGTTTTGCCTGCACGCAATAGACAACTCTCTTATAAATTCAATATAATTCTCTCCCTTATTGTTAGAGATATCTTCAAGTTCAGAACCTACAAATTCCAAATCCACATTTAGTCCATCAATGTTATGCGCACCTAGCTGTCCCATAATGTTACCTATAAGATTAGCTCTCGTTCCTGCAGTTGCCAAAACTGTATCAGTCTTTCCCTGTCCTGATGTAAAAAACGAATTGTTAAAATTATCCAGTGTAGCCCAAACCTTAATTCCTGCATTATGCGCCGCCTGAATATACGAATCATTTACAAGTGAATTAATATTGCCTGCATTATCACAAAGCTGAAACCATGTTGGAGCAATAACATTTACACCTTTTGTTCTACTCATTACTGTATAGTATGAGTCTGATCCAACATTTCCTGCTATTGAATGCCATGCTAGGTTAACCTTTCCATCCAAGGAATTTCCGATATACTCTGGCTTTACATAATCTGATTTAGCACAAACCGATGCCTTTTGAATAGAAGAAATAAACTTGTTTTCAACATAGCCTATGAATGAATCAGGACTTTTTACCTTACTCCAGTTGTCCAATTCTTCCAACACAACTACTTTATCACCTTTTTTCAAATCTGTGAGAATGCTACTTTTTACTCCGCCTCTTAAACGAAGCTTGGTATCTTTTTTCACACTTGCAACATTCATCTCAGAAAAATCAGTATATACCTGCATGTGATTGGGATTTGTGAATGTTTTATAATAAAAGTTTGTATACTCTTTTACATAATCAAGAGCTACATACAGCTTCTCATTCTCAACTCTGGCAATTTGAAATCCAAAATCTCTTGTTGCTCCGTCACTTGATGTATATGAAGTAGAGCCAATAGGCGCTGTAATAATCTTGTCTGGCAGAGTATATATCAAACTACCATCTGCTTTTCCATAATAGAATCGGTCATTTAATAATGTTTGAACGCTATCAAAGTCAAGATAGTAAACTCCATCAATAATTCGTGCATGATTATCTATCCTGTCATTCTGCAACACAATTGGGACGTCATTTTCATCGGTGATACTAAAATATGTGTTTAAATCTGCCTTTTTTGTAGAATAAGAAAATTTCTTATATATAATCGTCCCTGCGTAGGCAGCACCGAGCATAATAATAAGGACGATCACGAGTATTACTGGAAGTACTTTTTTCTTCATAAATAATTTGCTCCTTTTTGACCGTCCTTTATTATAACAGTTTATTACACAAACGTCATTAATATGATAAATACATTTTTCAGGCGGGACCCTGTTTTTTTATATTTTTTCAAACTTAATATCCATCAAAATTAATTATTTAACCAAAAGGTTCTATAATCGTGATATAAATCCAATTTTTTGTGTAATAATTTGTTTGCCACATTTTTTACATGTAGCAGTTATTCAATTTTTTACTTCGAGATGACGCCAAACTCATTTTTGTAAAACAAGATACCATTTATTAAAAAAATTTGGCAACTTGTTTTCACACTAAAACAATAGTTACAATCATTATGATTGTCCATTACTAAGTCCTTGAAAATTATTGCGATATTGCAAGACTTTTCATATTGATTTTCAATACATGATGCATTGAAAGACACACTAATTTGTTCATTAATTGTTTGTTATTTGTTGGTTTGTTGTTTGTTGTTTCTTATTTTCTTTGAATATGTTCTTCTCTCAGTTCTTCTGAATTGGAAATAACCGACAGACACGTCTGTAAGACAATTGCTATGGCGATTATATTAAACATTCTATGATGCTAATATAACGATAGCTATATTGAATAAATTTTAGAAACAATGCCCCCTTTCCGAGTTCCTACTCGGCGAGCACCTCGAGATGATATTTTATTATACTCTGATTATTTTTGCAAGCGTTTTTTCAAAAAAAGTTTGTTATTTCGCTATATTTTTATTCTTATTACAATGGCTTATCTTTATATTTCCATACCACTATCCGATAAGTATATTGACATCTTGCCGGGTTTCATTTAGTATCAGTAAATCAGAACAGATGCGGGATCGTGTTGCTGATAAATCATGGATGATACGATGCCCGCCCGGTTTTGTAACTTGATTTATACATGGAGGTAGTACGAATGAAAATTGAAAAGGTGAATGATCACCAGATTCGTTGTACGCTTACCAGAGAAGACCTCGCGAAAAGGCAGCTCAAAGTCAGCGAACTTGCTTACGGTACAGATAAGGCTCGCGAGTTATTTCAAGAGATGATGCGTCAAGCGAATGTGCGTTTTGGTTTCAATGGTGATGATGTCCCACTAATGATCGAGGCTATACCTATCAATTCCGACTGTATTGTTTTGGTAATTACAAAATCAGAAGATCCGGAAGAACTTGACACTAGATTTTCTCAATTTGGTCCTTCGGTTCATGATGATGCACAGGCTTACGAAAGAGAAGATGCTGATTTTTCTGACACTGAATCGGAAGATGATGACGAAGAAGTAATGGATTTGTTCCATAAACTGCAAGAAGGTGATTTTGCTGGTTTTCTTGACGGAGCTACTAGCCACGAGAACAGAAGATCAAGAACCAAGAATAGAAACAGAGCTCTTCAGGCAAATGAAAAGATTCATTATTTCCGTTTGAACAATATGCATGAAGCGATTCAGGTATCGCTCCTTGTTCCTAATGATATAAGTGATGAAAGCGCTCTTTTACGTGATCCTCAAAAACATGATTATTTGCTTTTGTTATACCAAAAAAGCGAGCAAAAATCATTTGATAAAGTTTGCAGACTGCTTTCAGAATACGCCCACGAAGATACAAGTGGTCATTTAGGACTAGATTACATTCAGGAGCATTTTATTCCGGTAATAAAGTCTCATGCTCTTCAAAAGTTAAAAAACACAGACAATTAAGTCAATTAAAAGGGGATGTGTATTCACATCCCCTTTTAATTTGATTAATCAAAAAAGCGCCCCATCCCTTTGAAAGAGACGGGGCGCCTGCCGGCTTTTATGTCTTTTTGAAGCACCTAATTTTCTTTGTATCTGGCACCTCTATAATACTATTTACTGATTGGAAGGATCATACAAAGTTTCCAGTCTCTGGAGATACTCAAGATGTTCCTTCGCATTCTTAGCTGACTGAGCGTACATATCATCTGCATTTGTAGGATTGCTCTTACGAAGTGACATGTAACGAACTTCATTATCAAGGAAGTCCTGATAATTCTCAGGCTTTGTATTCTTGAAGTCAACTGTAAGCTTCTTTCCTTCTGCAGCCGGATTGAATCTAAACAGATTCCAATATCCGCAATCTACAGCTCTCTTCTCTTCTGTCATAACCTTGCTCATACCACCTTTGATCTTAAGACCTTGGTTGATACATGGAGCATAGCAGATAACAAGTGAAGGACCATGATAGCTTTCTGCCTCACGAAGAGCCTGAAGTGTCTGATTCATGTTAGCACCCATAGCAACCTGTGCTACATATACATAACCATAACTCATAGCAATTGAAGCAAGATCCTTCTGCTTGATAGCCTTACCGCCTGCAGCGAACTGAGCAACAGCACCGATAGGAGTAGCTTTAGAAGCCTGTCCACCTGTGTTAGAGTAAACCTCAGTGTTAACTACAAGTACATTGATATCTTTTCCTGATGCAAGAACGTGATCAAGACCACCGAAACCAATATCGAATGCCCATCCGTCACCACCGATAATCCACTGAGACTTCTTTGCTGCAAAGTCTTTGTTCTTCTTAATAAACTCAGCTGCTTCTGAACTATTGGAAGCAAGAACTTCAAGGAGCTTATTAGTAGCAATTGTATTAGCTTCGCCTTCTGCAAATGTGTCAAGGTATTCCTTAGCTGCATTCTTTTCAGCATCATTGCCGCTTTCAAGAATTGCTTCTACCTGCTCTTTTACTTCGTCACGAAGTGCATTCTGAGCAAGAACCATACCGAAACCAAACTCAGCATTATCTTCAAAGAGTGAGTTATCCCATGCAGGACCATGACCAATTTCATTTACTGTATAAGGTGTTGATGGTGAGGAGTTACCCCAAATAGAAGTACATCCTGTAGCATTTGCAATGTACATTCTGTCACCAAACAACTGAGTAGCAAGCTTAATGTAAGGAGTCTCACCACAGCCTGCGCATGCGCCTGAGAACTCAAGAAGTGGCTTCTTGAACTGACTTCCCTTGATTGTTGATACTTTAAATTTCTCAACAACATCTTCTTTTGTAGGAAGTGATACAGCATAGTTAAAGCCTTCCTGCTGCCATTCGTTCTTTGCAAGAGCTCCCATAACAAGAGTTCCGCCATCATTATTATTTCCAGGACATACATTTGCACAGCTTCCGCATCCTGTACAGTCAAGAGCAGAAACAGCGATACCAAACTTGTATCCATCCATACCCTTAAGGTCTACAAGTCTCATATCCTTAGGAGCATTTGCAGCTTCATCAGCAGTCATAGCAACTGGACGAATTGCAGCATGAGGACAAACAAGTGAGCAGAATGTACACTGGATACACTTCTCTGGGTTCCACTCTGGAACGTTTACAGCAATACCACGCTTCTCGTATGCTGAAGAACCAGATGGTGTTGAACCATCCATATAAGGAGCAACTTCAGATACCTTGAGGTTATTACCTTCCTGAGCATTAACTTTTGCCTGAATATTATTAACAAAGTCAATAACATCCTTGCGTTCGCCCTTGGCAACTGTGAATGAAAGTCCTTCATCCTTTGCATCTTTCCAGCTTTCAGGAATTTCAACCTTGATAAGGTTCTTATCATCTGCACCTGCATCAATAGCTGCAAAGTTCTTATCAACGACATCCTGACCTTTACGTCCGTATGTCTTCTGAGCTGCATCCTTCATGTACTTGATAGCATCATCCTGTGGAATAATCTCAGCAAGTTTGAAGAAAGCAGACTGAAGAATTGTATTAATTCTTGTTGGTCCCATTCCTACTTCAACACCAATCTTGGAACCATTCATGATATAGAACTTAATCTTGTGATCATACATATACTTCTTAACCTGACCAGGAATCTCCTGCTCAAGCTGTTCTACTGTCCAAGGGCAGTTAAGAAGGAATGTACCTCCATCAACGATTTCCTGAACCATGTTGAACTTGCGAATATATGAAGGATTATGACAAGCTACAAAGTTAGCTGTACGAATAAGATAAGTAGACTTAATAGGCTTCTTACCAAATCTGAGGTGAGACATAGTAACACCACCAGACTTCTTAGAGTCATAATCAAAGTATGCCTGAGCATACATATCAGTGTTATCACCGATAATCTTAATGGAGTTCTTGTTTGCACCAACAGTACCATCAGCACCAAGTCCCCAGAACTTACAGTTGATAGTTCCTTCAGGTGTTGTTACCAAAGGAGCACCAGCATCAAGTGAAAGATTTGTTACATCATCTGTGATACCAATTGTAAATTCAGGCTTTGAATCATTGTGGAATACTGCAACAATCTGATTTGGTGTAGTATCCTTTGAACCAAGACCATAACGTCCACAGAATACAGGAACAGATTCAAACTTAGTACCTTTAAGAGCTGAAATAACATCAAGAGCAAGTGGCTCATGAAGTGATCCAGGTTCCTTAGTACGATCGAGAACTTCGATTTTCTTAACAGATGCAGGAAGTGCATCGATAAGAGCCTTAGCACTAAATGGACGATACAGTCTAACTTTTACAACGCCGACTTTTTCACCCTTGTTTGCAAGGTAATCAATTGTCTCTTCGATTGTATCATTTACAGAACCCATTGCAACGATTACAGTTTCAGCGTCAGCTGCACCATAATAATTGAAGAGCTTATAGTCAGTGCCAAGTTTAGCATTGACTTTATCCATATATTTCTGAACAATTTCAGGAATTGCATCATAAGCTACATTACAAGCTTCTCTTGTCTGGAAGAAGATATCTGGATTCTGTGCTGAACCCATCTGACGAGGATGATTTGGATTAAGAGCATTTGCCTTAAATTCGTCAATTGCCTTATGGTTAACCATCTCATCGAGATCTTTGTAATCCCAAACTTCAATCTTCTGGATTTCGTGTGATGTACGGAATCCATCAAAGAAGTTGATAAAAGGAAGCTTTCCTTCAATTGCTGAACAATATGCAACTGGAGTAAGATCCATTACTTCCTGAACTGAAGACTCACAAAGCATAGCTGCGCCAGTCTGACGACAAGCGTATACATCAGAATGATCACCAAAGATATTAAGTGCATGTGAAGCAACGCATCGAGCAGATACGTTGAATACGCCAGGAAGGCGCTCACCAGCTACCTTATAAATATCTGGAATCATGAGAAGAAGGCCTTGAGATGCAGTATATGTTGAGGTAAGTGCACCTGCAACTAATGAACCGTGTACAGCACCAGCTGCACCAGCTTCAGACTGCATTTCAGTAATTTGAACTGTACGACCGAAAATATTCTTTTTTCCAGCCGTTGCCCATTCATCTACATGCTCAGGCATTACAGATGAAGGTGTAATCGGGTACATCGCTGCCACTTCTGTGTACGCATAGGATGCGTATGCAGCAGCTTCGTTACCGTCCATGGTTTTCATGTTTCTTGCCATTTTTTTCCTCCTACTTAAAAATAGAATTATTACTATCGCTACTTTTATTGAAAAAGCAGCCAATAATCCTTTCGCGCTCGGATTTGCCAATTTAAGCGTGAAAAATTATGCTAAAACATAAAATTATAGCCTGCAATATCATGCTAACACTTCAATAGTTTTATGTCAATTTATCATAAAAAATCTTAATTTAATTTACTTTTTTTATATACAGTTCACAACTATTTATTTCACTATATTTCGAAGCAGATAACCATACTCCTTATAGGTTTTATCAATTATTTATTCTAGTGATTCTTTTTATCAGTAATTGTCACTCAACTATCTTTTCTCCCAATAATAATCTAACATTTAGTGATGCATGACTTTTTGTCACTTATATTCAGAAACTCGCATTTACTGCGAGTTTCGTGAGAACAAAAGTCAAGCGGCAAACTGGTCCAAGGCGAAGCCTTTTCAAATGGCCAGTTTGCGTAGTTTTTTGAACGCAGTGACAAAAATCTATCTATTTATAAACAAAAAATAATAAAGCAAAAATGTCATTTTATAAAATGCGTATTTTATGCGCTTTTTTTCAATTTAAAAAAATGTCATTTTTTTGTAAGCGATAACTAACAAACTTGCATAAATACTGCATTTGCGATATGATTACATCATAAAAATGACAGTATTGACTGTCTAAATACTATTCTTTTTTATTTTAGGAAGGAGATTATAACTATGGCATACGTTATTGGTGATTCTTGCATCAGCTGTGGATCTTGCGCAGGTCAGTGCCCTGTATCCGCTATTTCTCAGGGAGACGCTCACTACGAAATCGACGCTAACACATGTATCGATTGCGGTTCTTGTGCTGCACAGTGTCCTGTATCCGCTATTTCTCAGGGCTAATTTAAGATTTAGTAGTGATTTTATAAAAAATGGACTATTAAACATCAATGTTTAATAGTCCATTTTTTGTTGATATAGATTTCTTTGATATGAATTTCCAAAATTTATTAATGTCTTTCTAAATTCTGGAATTTCGTAAACTGAGGCATCCACAAAAGTTCTACTGTTCCAATCGGACCATTTCGCTGCTTGGCAATAATAATTTCTGAAATTCCCTTTTTCTCACTATCTTTGTTATAATAATCATCACGATATATAAACATAACCATATCTGCATCCTGCTCAATAGCTCCAGATTCACGAAGATCCGAGAGCATCGGCCTATGGTCTGGTCTTTGTTCAACGGCTCGAGAAAGCTGAGAAAGAGCAACTATTGGTACATTAAGCTCTCTTGCCAACGCTTTTAGTGAACGTGAAATATCAGAAATCTCCTGCTGTCTTGACTCTGATGACCTTGTTCCTCCACCTGTCATAAGCTGAAGATAGTCGATGAATACAATTTTCAAATCATGCTCCATCTTATACTTACGACATTTGGATCTAAGATCCTGAACTGATATACCCGGTGTATCGTCGATTATAAGATTGGAACTTCCGATTAAATCTGCACTGTCAATCAGAGCCTCCCAGTCTGTATCAGACATCTGTCCGGTACGAAGGCTTTGTGCCTCTACATGAGATTCCATTGATAAAAGACGGTTAACTAGCTGTTCCTTACTCATTTCCAAAGAAAAAATAGCTACGGTATCAGTATGTCTAAATGCCATATACTCTGCTATATTAAGAGCAAATGCTGTTTTTCCCATAGAAGGTCTTGCCGCAATCAATATAAGATCAGATGGCTGGAATCCTGCAGTATCATAATCAAGATCTGTAAATCCGGTTGCAATACCTGTAACATTTCCTTTGTTTCTAGATGAAGTTGCAATCTTATTGAGTGCATTTACAACAACATCCTTGATTGGGACAAATTCGCCTTCTTCTCGCCTTTGAGTAACTTTAAAAACATCTTTCTCAACATCATCAAGGATAGTCTGCATATCCTTTGTTCCATTAAAACACTCTTTTTCAGTATCTCTGCAAACCTTAATAAGTTTCCTTAAAGTTGATTTCTCTGATACTATCTGTGCATAGTACTTAACATTTGCAGAGGTTGGAACTGCAGCAATTAATCCCCTAATATATTCTATAGAAGAAAATTCCGGTGAAACCTCTTTATCCTTCATTCTTTCCTGAAGGGTAACAACATCCACCGGCTTTCCCTCTTTATTAAGTTCAACCATTGAATCGAACAAAGCGCCAAGAGGCCTATTATAAAAATCCTCTCCTATTACGTACTCTGTTGCTACTTCAATGGCATCTTTGTCCATCAGCATTGCGCCGACGACAGACTGCTCTGCCTCATCATTATGAGGTGGGAGCTGTTTAGTAAGCACTTCGTCAGCCATTTATTTCCTCACCTTTGATTATAGATTTTTGCGCTTTATTTATGTTCTAACTTCAATATATGATATAGGATTCATTTTCCTTTGTCTAGTACCGCATCTATTAACGTCTTATTGCTTTTATATCTTTTTATTATTCACTTTTTATAACTAGTTTATGCGACTTGCGCAACTTAGTACACTTTAATTTATATACTCGCATTAACTAATCATTTAGTAATAAAGATTTTTAGTTATTTAACTCTTCCTTCATCTTCTTTTTATTAGCATACATAAGTGCATCTGAACGTTCAAAAATATCAGCGACAGTATCGCCATTTTCTTTACGCGCAAAACCAACAGCAATAGTCACAATACCTTTTTCTTTATTAATTCTATTAATTTCTCCTATAGATTCAATTATCTCATCAAGATTTGCATAGTCTTTGCCTTGAACAATTATAGCAAACTCATCTCCACCAATTCTGAAAACAGGACTATGAGAAAAAGCATCACAAATAATCTTACAACCTTGCTTTATAAACGCATCACCAACTTTATGACCATAGCTATCATTAATCTGTTTTAATCCATTCAAATCACATACTACCACTGCAAGATCTGTGCATTTTCCAACCTTTAAAAGTTCATTTAAAGAACTTTCCATATCCGCGTAGGCATGTTTGTTTTTTACACCTGTAAGTTCATCTGTAGATGCTTTTGTTCTAGCTGCTGAAAGTCTATTCGCGTATTCTTTTTCCTTCTTAACCTGAGAATCAATATCAATAACACCCATGATAATAAGTTCAATGTCCTCTTCTACTACCACTTTAGCCTTAAGGCATATATATTTAGGCACTTGGTTATTTACTATCCTAAATTCCCGTCTAAAAAATCCGTTTAATTTTATGAATTTAAGAATGTTTTCTTTCGTAAATATTCTTTCAAACTCACAAAAATCATCATCAGAAAGAACTTTTTTGGCTATTACAGTAGAATCGCTAAAAAAATCTTTTCCTTGCTTCTTAATACCAAAGCTTTCATTCTCCTGAAAACTCTTAAATCCAGTATAATGTCCTGTTTTAGAATCAATTGTATATATTGCAAGGTAATTTCCGGATAAAGTCATAATTCTAGAATAAAAAGAGCGTTCTTCCTTTAGTCTCTCAAAGGCTTTTCTTTGTTTTATCTGTTCATCAGCATCACATATTCCTACTATAATCTGATTGTTTATTCCCTTTAGTTTTACAACTTTAACGCTGACAAATCTTGGCTCTCCATCTATGATTTTACGGAGTACAAGAGAAAAATTGTTATTTTTTTCAATTCTTTTGAGAATTGCTTTTTTAGTATATGTCTCACTAAAAATTACTTTGTCATCTTTGTAAATGCTTTTTATTTCCTCGGTCATAAGCATCTCAAAGAAATTCTCACCACTTCTTTCTATTGAAACATCACGATTAAGTCCATCAGGATTATATTCTACATAGCTGTTATTATCTAAATCTACAAAGAAAAGCTTTATGTAATCTTCTGACAGTGCACGGGCTATATAATTATAAGTCATGGAATCGCCAGACCATTTATTTTCCGATACAGATAGAATAACTAATGCAACTGCGGCTTTTTCGGTTACCTTATTAACAACAAGTCTATTAATAAGAACCTGTACAGTTCTCCCATCTTTTGTTCTGTCGTCTATAATTCTTTTCACACCATCTTTTCCGCATTGCCTAACAGAATTCATAGTATAGTATCCAGGCTTATTAGCGTTTCCTGAAAAAAAGTATTGTTGATTTCCTTTTCCTGGAAAATTTCTTTCCAGAACAAGCCTAAAGTTTTTATTTGCACGCATTACACTTATACTATTTTCATCTGTTTCAAGAATAGCAAACGGAAGCGTATCAAAATATCCCTCAAATTCATCTCCTTCAGCTTTGAGAAAAGAAAAGTCATACATATTTACTTTTCCAACCTGAGAATAGTATTCTTTTTCTTCAGGATTCTCAAACCCTATCTGTGTACCGTTTTCATATCTCTTAAAAACAGTTTCCATAGGAACAGGCTTACAATAATAATACCCCTGAAGTTTGATACACCCAATTTCATTTAAAAAATCAACCTGTTCTTTATCTTCAACACCTTCAGCAGCTGTTTCTACTCCAAGTGACATTGCCATTCTAACAAGTTCATTTATGATAATCCTTGCATTATCATCTTTTTTTATCTGATTCACAAGGCGCATATTCAGTTTTAGAAAATCAAAGCGAAATTTCTGAAGAAGTATTGGCGAAACATCACCTGCACCATAATCATCCATACAAACGCCAAAGCCTAGACTTTGAAATTGTCTAAGTTTTTCAATAACATAATCATTATCCTGGGCAATTGTACTTTCTGCCACTTCAATTACAATTTTATTACTATCAATTCCTGATGCCGCAACTCTTTCACGGATTCCATTAACTATATCACAGGAATAAAAATCAACTTTGGAAACATTAATAGATGTTGGAACTACATAAAGTCCTAATTCCAACTGCCTTTTCATTTTATTTAGAATGTGATTAAGAACATAAAAATCAAGCTTGTAGCAGACATTCATCTTCTCCAAGACAGGAAGAAACTCAGCCGGATTCAAGATGCCCAAAATAGGATCATCCCATCTGACAAGAGCTTCCTCGCTACAAACTCTCGAATTAACAGTCCTGACAATAGGCTGATAATAAACATCAAACCATTCATTAGAAAGTGCTCGTTCGAAATTTTCAATTAAATAATTTTCTTTCTCTATTAGATTATCACTAGAAACCATTCGACATTCCCCTTTTAGAAATGCGAGTTGCCCCGCATTTCTGTATCCTGTGAACAGTAACAATGTAACAACTAAATGATGATTTGTTATTTTTAAGATTCTTTTACTGATACTCTAAGTGTTGCAGTAACCTGCGGGTGAAGTTTTACTGCTACTTCATATGTTCCAGCAGCCTTAATTGCGTCTGTTATTACAAGCTTTTTCTTGTCAATTTCAAAATTAAACTGATTCTTTGCAGCCTGTGCTATTTCCTTGGAAGAAACGCTTCCGAAAGTCTTTCCGCCTGCACCTGCCTTTATTCCTACAGTAACGATTACTTCTTCTATTTTCTTTGCAAATTCTTTAGCATCAGCAAGTTTCTGAGCAGAAACCTTCTCTTCATACTTCTTCTCAGCCTTAAGACGGGCAAGATTAGCTGTTGTAGCTTCTACTCCAAGATTTTCACGAAAAAGTTTGTTGTTAGCATATCCATCACTTACCTTTACTATTTCGCCTTTTTTTCCAAGAGCCTTAACATCTTCTAACAAAATTACTTTCATTTTATTTCAATTCTCCTTCCTCAATCATTGCATCCAAGGTTTTCTTGATAACACCTATAGATTCAGTGACCGTAATGCCCTCCATCTGGCATCCTGCCATGCTCATATGGCCGCCTCCTCCAAGACGTTCCATAATAACCTGAACATTGACTTCATCTATTGATCTGGCACTTACATATACCATGTTCTGGTACTCAGTACATACAAAGCTGGCACGAACACCTTTGATATTCAGAAGTTCATTTGCCGCCTGTGCACCAATAATGGTAGGACTTACAACCTCCTCACCATTACATATTGAGATAGCATAAGCGCCTCGATAAATCTCTGCCTGACTTACTGCATCTGCTTTAGTTTTATATTCATTCGCATCTTCTCTGAAAAGCTTACGAACTCTTGTCACATCCGCACCATTTCTACGTAAAAAAGCTGCTGCCTCAAATGTTCTAACCCCTGTTTTCTGCATGAAATTGTTAGTATCAACCATAATGCCCGAGTACATACTGTCTGCTTCCTCAGTATGTATTTTCACATTCTCTCCAATATACTGCAATATCTCAGAAACCATCTCACAAGTTGACGAAGCATATGGCTCAACATATGAAAGAGTGGCATTCTCAATAGTCTCTGTTCCCTGTCTGTGATGATCCAATACAACAATATTCTTGCAGAACCTTAATAGTTCTGGACATTCTGTAATAGAAGGTTTGTTAACATCACATACTACCAGTACAACATTTCCTCCAGCCATATCTATAGCTGCCTGTGAACCCACAATCATATCCTGCTCGTATTCCGGATTATTGCGGAACAAATCCACTAATGGCTGCATGGACGTTGTCACATCATTTAATACAATATGACACTTTCTCTCTAGTGTTTTAGCTATTCTATAAATACCAACAGAAGCTCCGAAACTGTCAACATCACCAACCCTGTGTCCCATTACAATAACAGTATCATTTGCTGTAATAATTTCTCTAAGAGCGTGAGCCTTAACTCTAGCCTTAACTCTTGTATTCTTCTCAACCTGCTGACTCTTTCCGCCATAATAAACTGTACTGTCCATAGTCTTGACAACAGCCTGATCTCCGCCTCGTCCAAGCGCAAGATCAATAGCGTTTCTGGCAAATTCATAATTCTGAGAATAGGACAGGCCATCCAAACCTATACCAATACTCAAAGTCACAGACATCTCATTACCAATATTCACAGTCTTAACATCTTCAAGGATATCAAAACGATTTTCCTGAAGCTGAAGACAACTTTTTTTAGGCATTACTACAAAATATTTATCTTTTTCAAGCTTACGTACTATACCGTTACAAGAAGCTATATATTTGTTTATCTTTCTATCGATAAGCGCTACAAGAAGAGAACGTCTAACCTCTTCAACACTTTCCAAAGCCTCTTCATAGTTATCAATGTAGAAAAGACCAGCTGTCATCGACTGATCATCAACTTCCTGAACAGCTAGTCTTAACGCTGTTTCATCAAAAAGATAAATAGCAATAAGATATCCATCATAACCACTGGCTTCTATAATATCGCTGTTAGAAGCCATCTCATTTAGTGAAATTCGTCGCATTCTAAGTGAATAACTGTTTTCTTCATAGCTTAAATCAAGTTGAACTTCCTCATCATCACTTACTGGAAATTTATCAGAAGTAAGAGTAGGAAAAAGAGTTGTAATCGTCTTGTGATATCCTTTTTCCTGATGCACTATTTTCTCAAATCCCGCATTTGTCCAGATTATTTTTCCTGTATCATCTAATAGACAACTTGGCAGCCCAAGCTCTCGTAGAAGTTTTTTCTGAATCTGTCCATATTGCGTAGCAAAGCTTATCAGTTCATTCATGATAAGAGGCTTCATCCTAAAATAAAACAGTAACACAATAACAGTATAGGTTGCTGTAAAACAGGATAATACTCCTCCAGCATTTATACCACCTATCATATAAACTAATAATGTAATAAAAATCAATGCAATATCTAAATAAAGAAAAACAGATAAAAAGGTTTTTATAAAGCCTTTCAATCGAATTCTACTCTTTTTCATACATCCCTCACTTGATTTATCAAATTTTAATTTGAAAAACATGAAAAAGCATCTTCTTTCAACAAAACAAAATACTTCAAATAACATTATAACATGATTAATAAAAAAAAACATGACAGTATCAAACTTGATAATGCCATGTTTTTGACGTTACATTACTTGATAAGCTTGTAAGTATAAACAAGCTTATCAAGTAACATTTATTATTTTTTTAAACGAAGCATGAGAACTGAACATGCAGGAATCGTACACATAAGTCCGTTATCTTCTCGATAATCCTTAAAGCTTTCTTCTTTAACCACTTCAGGGTCATCAAAAGTATTGTGGTCAGCCATTCTTCCTTTTAGAACAATAGCCTCAGATACTTTGAATTTATCTGCATCTTTAACAAGTGCAATCTCAACATCCTCAGCTGCCTCTAATGAATTATTAGTAAGTGTAATTGTAATCTCACCATTCTCATTCTCAGAAACAGATTCAATAATCTTAGGAAGCTCATTTTGACCTGCACCAACATTGGAATTATTGCAAAGTGTACTGTCAAGAAGTGTTGCTCCCTGATGATGTCTGAACATCTTAAATACATAATATGTAGGTGTCTTAATCATCTTCTCACCATCTGTAAGAATAACTGACTGAAGAACATTTACAAGCTGAGCTATACATGCCATCTTGACTCTGTCAGAATGCTTGTTGAAGATATTAAGGTTCATACCTGCAACAAGTGCATCACGCATCGTATTTTGCTGGTACAAAAATCCTGGATTTGTACCAGGCTCAACATCAGTCCAGATTCCCCATTCATCGACCATAAGACCAATTTTCTTGTCAGGATCATACTGATCCATGATAGCTCCATGTTTTCTAATAAGCTCATCCATGAACAAACTTCTCTTTAATGTCTGATAGAAGATGTCCTCTGTAAATTCAGTCGCAGATCCCTTGAAATTCCAGTCATCAACTGTTTCAGGAAGTGTATAGTAATGAAGTGAAAATCCATCCATAAATCCATGGAAATGTGCCGGAGTATGATCAAAACATGTCTCCAAAACATTCTTAGTCCAATTATAATCATCAGAGTTAGGACCACAGCAGATTTTTTGAATTGGCTTTGATGCATCATAATTTCTAACATATGTCTGATATCTTCTATATTCATCAGCATAGAAAGTTGGTCTCATGTTACCGCCACATCCCCAGTTCTCGTTACCAACGCCAAGGTAATCAACTTTCCAGGGCTCTTCATGTCCGTTTTCTTTTCTTAAATCGGCCATTGGGGATACACCGTTAAAAGTCATGTACTCAACCCATTCGCTCATTTCTCTAACTGTTCCAGATCCAAGGTTAGCATTTACATAAGTTTTGCAGCCAAGCTGCTTTGTCAGTTCGAAGAATTCGTGTGTACCAAAGCTGTTATCCTCAACTACTCCGCCCCAGTGAGTATTAATCATCTTTTTGCGCTTATTTTTTGGTCCGATTCCATCCATCCAGTGATATTCATCTGCAAAACATCCGCCTGGCCAGCGAAGAACTGGAATCTTCATCTCCTTCAAAGCTTCCACAACATCGCTTCTCATGCCATTTACGTTAGGAATATCGGAATTCTCTCCAACATAAAGGCCTTCATAAATACATCTTCCTAGATGCTCTGAAAAATGTCCATAAATTTCAGGAGCAATTTTGGATTTTTTGTTCTCATTGTTAATAATAAGCTTAGCCAATGTAGTGTCCTCCCTATTACCATTTTTTCTTTGGACAACGAGTTCCGATACCAAGTGCTCTTAACTCTACATAACACCCACAAGCCTGACAAGTACCTCCAACAAGTCTGTCACATTCAGTACAAATCTTCAATCTGGACTCATAGACAGTCTCTGAAACTCTTGTATCCGGTTTAATAGCTTCCTTGTATCTGGCAATCATTTCCTTTTCTTCGCCCTCCATGTCCCTCAGAAGGCAATGTCTGCAAACTCTTGTATCCATACACATTCTCTTTATATACTTTAGTATATTATAAAATATTTTACTTTATTATCATAGCATAGGTTATATCTAAATACAATAAACAATAATAATACTGTCTTATGCTTTTTAATGCATATAACTATCCTCACCTAAGTTAAGAAACAGCATTGTTAAGTGAAGCCTCACACGACTAAAGTCGCGTGCTTCCTATTGCCACAATCTACGTTGTGGTTGCCTTTTAGGGCATCGGACTGCGTTTCTGTCCATACGGCTAAAACTCAGTACTTAGACAACTAATATATTGTCTAAGACCGCATTTAAGCTAATAAGGTCAGCCAACGTGCAGGTGCTTCTCTTAGAGCACTGAGGGACTTTAGCCTCAATGTCCAACCTGTCCGTCACCGAACAGGATTTAAAAATTTCTCGTATATAATAGCGGGCTGCTATATTATACGAAGCGTTAAGATCACAGTTGTATGTTTT
>NZ_KE384209.1:0-3018 GCF_000424545.1 Butyrivibrio sp. NC3005
TAAAGGCATTATTTATGCCTTTAAACCCCAGACCAACGTTTATATACAGTTCTGCTCATGAAATATTACAAGCCAGCAAAACTCATTTATCAAATTTAAGTGACAAAAATCTATTATTTGTCACACAAAATTCCATGAACAAGAAGTCTAGTACCTGAGCCTGCCTGACCATAGCATGTTGAAAGAGTAATAACTTTGGATGAACCGGCAACATAAGTAGTATCTACACCCGTTTTTATTTCTGACTGATCTGCTACATATTTAAGATACATTTCTTCGCTTGCATCTTCGCTTTGAATAGTGTATGTACTTGCATTACCATCAGCAGTATAGAGTGAAAATATCTGATATCTATGTACAATTCCATCTTTTTGATAAATATAGATGTAAGGCTGCTGCTTTAAAAGATTACAACTCTTGTCATTATAGTATTTTTTTAATTTGCCGAACATCGAACCATTCTTCATATTATGACCATAGATAAAAGTATTGAATAATGAGAAGTCTTCGTTATCTCTGTAATCCATGAACAAACAACCGCTTTTGCTATTGTTACCTTCAAAAGTAGTGTGAAGATAGCCTTCATTATCTGTTCCCTTTACGATAGGATAGCTGATATCACATCCGGGAATGTATATCCAACATACAAAATTTGGATTTATTTTCAATAAACCTTCAAAATCAATTCGAAGTTCAGGATATTGAGAACATCCTTCGGGTTTTGCTGTATCTGGAGAAGAAGTAAGAGGCACCGGTTCTCCATTTGACGCAATAGGATGCAAGTAGCTGGAAATAAGATTATTGTACTCCCTATCAGCATATAAATAGCTAGAATAAGTCATAAGTGACAGTACGGCGGCAGTTATAAAAAGAGCTGCAGCAGGAATAAAGATTACCAGAATTGGAAATGGCTTCTTTTTCGCAACATAAGAGCGATTATTTCTTTCATATTCATTATAGTTACGTGACATTTTTGCTTTCCCCTTTTGCTGTCTTTTATACGATAAAAATTGTACGAAAAACAGACACAATTAAAATCAACCTTGCAACTTAAGATGAGTAAATAATAACATACTTGATATTAATAAGCAAAAATAAATATATAATAATTTATTGTTGCAATTTTTTGTAAATAATCATACAATTTACTTATGATTAAATCTGTAAGAAGGTAAGTATGAAAAGTGTATTTTTGTTAAAGTCATAAGAAAGGGGTAAAAATGAAAATACATATTAAAAATGTTTGGAAAGTATTTATTGCTTTTGTTGTTGCGCTCTTTTTGCTTCCAAACAAAGGAATTGTACATGCTGACAACTATACTGCAAAGAATGATGAAAATGCAGCAAAAGCTGACGGCAGTGCGAATGATGTTAATGAGGGCGATGGTAAGTATTACTATTACATCACTGATTCATCAGGAAAAAGCCAGGTTGCCTATTGTATAAATAGAAACAAGAAAGATCCTGATACATCATCATCATCTCCATATACAAGAATAAAACTTGGAGATAGTTCTGAACTTGCAAATTATGTTGCAGGTGGCGGTAATGAGAGTGGCAAGAATCAGCTTGCGTATATTGTAACTTATGGTTACGGTGGACCAAAATCAGGCTATGGTTCTAATATTTCAAAAGGAGTTTACAGAGTTGTAACTCAGTACGCAATTTGGCACATTACAAATGGAGCAGATGGTGTTGCTGAAAGTGAACACTTTCTTCCATTTACCGGAATGTCTTCCGAAATGGTCAGCAAGGTTGAAAGTGCATGGAATAATGAATCTGCAATTGCAGCACTTAATCTTTCTCAAGACGATCAGGTAAGATATCAGTCAGCACAGAATGCAGTTGATACTTATAATTCAATTTTGAAAGATGCTTCTTCTAGTTCTTTTGGTAGTGATTACACTTTATATATTTATACTTATGCAGGTAAAATCGGTAAGTCCAGACAGGCGCTTATTACAGCAGATGCACCTGTAAACAATAAGGTGAATATTAAAGTTTCAAAGACTGCTATAAATGGAACATCTGAGCTTCCTGGTGCTACTCTTACGATTACATCTTCTAATGGAAATACAGTTGATACATGGACTTCTACAGAGCAGATGCATGAAGTTAAGCTTACTGATGGAGAGTATACTCTTACTGAGACAACAGCCCCTTCTGGATTTGAAAAAGCAGAAAGTATTGGCTTTAAAATAGAGAATTTAACTCTTACTGTAAAGTCTAGTTCTGGAGAGTATGTAAATCCAGCAAGTCCTAATGTTGTTCATATGGAGGATAAGCCTCTTACAAAGACAGTTCGTTTTAGTAAAACGGCAATAAATGGAACATCCGAACTTCCTGGGGCAAAACTGGAAATTCATGATGAAAAAGGCGGAGTAGTTCAAAGCTGGGTTTCCACAACAACACCTGTTTCTTTCGAACTTCCTGATGGAAATTATACAATGGTTGAGATTACTGCACCTAATGGCTACCAGGTTGCTGAATCTATTCCATTTACAATTAAGAATCAGAATCTTTTCAAAGGTGATAATATAAAAGGCTCAACTGTACACATGCAGGATAAGCCAACAACACCTGAGAAACCAGACAAGCCGGATACACCAAACGAAAGCACTTCCAGCTCGACTGTAGATAATACAAGAAGAGCAAAAGAAAATATAGCTCCAATCGCAGAGACTTCAAATGGTCCGGATAATCATTATCTTGGTGGTATCGGTAATAAGAGAAGTTCACCTGATACATCAGATACATCCAAGCCAACATTGTGGATGGGACTTGGACTTTTCAGTGTAGTAGTGATGCTGGGATGCCTTGTCTTTTCATTGAAAAAAAGATATCACAACTAATTAGAAACGAAAATGTTTAAATTGTTAGAAAATCGAGTAGGATAACCTACTCGATTTTTCTATAGATTTTTGTCACTGCGTTCCAAAAACCACGCAAACTGGCCATTTAAAAAGGCTTCGCCTTGGACCAGTTTGCCGCTTGACTTTTGTTCTCACGAAACTCGCA
>NZ_KE384209.1:3148-69791 GCF_000424545.1 Butyrivibrio sp. NC3005
TTAGCGCATTACGTACCACTACGTTTATAATCAAGCGAAAGCGTGTCTGCGACGAAATATACAAACAGTAAAACGGACTATATAGAAACAATAAATTTTTATTTGGCATGGTTTTTACATTTCTTTATGAAAACAAAAAACTATAAAGAAGGAGAATAATATGAAATTTATGATTGCATCTGATATACACGGTTCTTTTTATTATTGTAATAAGATGATTGAAGCATTTAAAAGAGAAAATGCAGACAGATTAATTCTTCTTGGTGATATTCTTTATCATGGACCAAGAAATGATTTGCCAAAAGACTATGCTCCCAAAAAAGTTATATCGCTTCTTAATGAGTACAAAGATTATATTTTGTGCGTAAGGGGAAATTGTGATACGGAAGTTGATCAAATGGTCTTAGAATTTCCAATTATGGCAGATTATGCTATTCTAAATATCGGAGAAAGGATTGTTTATATGACACATGGACATGTCTTTAACAAGAATAATTTACCGCCTTTAAGAAAGAATGATATTCTTTTACATGGTCATACACATATTCCAGTATGCGAAGAACTTAAAAATGGAGTTTTGTACATAAATCCGGGCTCCGTTTCTATCCCTAAAAACGAGAGCCCGAATAGTTATATCATATTAGAAGATAATACTTTTGTCTGGAAAACACTTGATGGTGAAGGTTTTGATAGTAAAAATCTTACTATGCAATAAACAGAACAAGTGATAAAAGCAGCCAGTACATAACCGATTGCATCAAGTCTTAAATCTGCAACATCAAAATGTCTATACATTACGAATATTTTGTGAACTTGATCTGTAAAACTGCAGATAAAACAGAATGAAACAGATAATATAAAACTCTTAATTACGGAGCGAGATTTGTCAAACTTTATTTCATCTTTTGTAGATGGTGCAAATAAAATCATAAGCGTTGAAAAAAAGGAAAGAGCACCAAACTCATATATATGAGCAAGCTTCCTTGCTCCGTTAAGTCCAAGTGACATCCATAACCTGCTATCATAATTTTCTGGAAATGCCTTAGGGAAAAGAGAAACTACAAGAGCTTGGGTGCTAAGTGTTTCATGACCCGATTGCATTGTTAAATAACAGATAACTGCAATAGTACTTAAACAACAAAAGGTTACAACGTAGAAAAATACGTCTCGAAGGATTCTAGTTTTAGCCGTATTCATAAAAAACACCTCCTCGATTTCTTAAGTACTAGTATAGTGTTCATATTTAAAACGCTGATTAAACAAATTTGTACGAAGAATGAACAATATGTGACCTTGAAGGGGGATTTTCATGTGTCTATATGCGTTAAAATGATATGTAAGCTCAGGAATAAATTCTAAAGAGTGACTGCGCAAACAATTCGTGGTAATTTTGACGATATTAGTGTTGTAGATATTCCGTGATGCGCAATTATTTTTCTCTTAATTGTATGCATACCCTTTGAAAAGCTTTTAAAATGGGCTTTTTAATTCAAAACATAAGATTCAAAAAAATTAAGTAAATATGTCAAAATGAAAAAACGCACAAAAATCTTTGTTATTGTAAGGGTGTTTTTGTGATAAAATATTTAAGCATAATTATTAAATTGATTTTTTTGGAGCATTGCGACAAAAATAAAAGGGGTTACTGGTAAAGGTACAATAAAGAAAACAGTAACTGTAAGGGAAGTAAAACAGGGGCATATTGATGAGAAAAATTGCTTTAATCGCTGATGGATGGAAACAGTATGTTGTCTATGCATGGGCAGAAGGCATGCTTCGGAAAATTCGTGCAAGTAATGATGATATTGGTATTTTTATGTATAATTGCTTTGGTAATTGGAATAGAGATGCAGATCATCAGAAAGGCGAATATAATATCTTTAATCTTCCAGATTTAAAGTCTTTTGATGGAATTGTTATTGATATTACCAACATAGCCGAAGCATCTGTTAGAAAAAATCTTATAAATAAAGTTTTAGAATCTAAAGTTCCAGCAATTAGTATCGGGGTTGAAATTCCTGGAATGTATTATGTTGGAATAGACAACAGACAGCCGATTTTGACGATTATAGATCATTTACATAATGTTCATAATTGTTCAAAATTTGTTTTTGCTGCCGGACCTAAAGAAAACTATGAGAACTTTAAGAGAGTAGAAGCTTATAAAGAAGGCATTGCCAAGTACGGTCTAAATATAGATGAAAATCCCATTTTCTATGGTAATTTTGAGTATGCTAGCGGCATTGAGTTAATGCATAATTATTTAAAAAAGAAACTTGAATTTCCAGATGCATTTATATGTGCAAATGATAATATTGCTGTTGGATTATGCAGAGAAGCTGAGAAAAACGGCTATAAAGTCCCAAGAGACTTTATTATTACCGGATTTGATAACCTTGAAAAAGCAAGGTTTTATGCACCGCAGATTACTACGGCCAATTTGGATAGAGAGAATATTGCGGAGAAAGCGTTAGAATTGTTAAAAGAAATCTGGAATGATAATTATCCTCAGATTTTCAATTATGTAAGTGCAGATATTCTATACGGCGAGAGCTGCGGATGTCCTAATAATGGACTTGTAGAATATAGAGAGTATATAAAAGAGAGTATTGATGTAGCAGCCGAGAAGGAAATCATGAGTAATAGATTGTTGCTCATGGAAGGCAAAGTTGCAAGACAGGATACTTTTGCAGGCAAATTCGATATTATTAGAGATTATATGAAGAAGAATAATCTTGAAGGATATTATGTCTGTGTTGATAAGAAGCTTTTTTCTCCGGATTTAGATACAAAGTTTCCAAAAGTTGGTTATGATTTGGACAATTTTGTTATTCCCGTTGCAATGGAGAAAAAGGAAAGCCTAGAGTTTGTAAGTGTTAATGAGTTTTATTCCTATATCTATGAGCGATGTGCTGGAAATCTATATTTGTTTACACCAATACATTTTTCAGATGAAGCTGTTGGATTTACAGTGATTAAAAATCCATCATTTCTTTATTGGAATCCGAACTGGTATGAAATGGAGATTGGTGTTGTTCATGCTTTTCAAAATCAGTTCAGAAAAGATCAGTTAAGAACTGCAGTAACAAGATTAAAAGATATATATAATAGAGATCAGCTTACAGGAATTTACAATAGGCTTGCTTTTTCTGAATATTTTGAAAAAGATTTTGAGGACTATAATAAAAAAGGTGTTGTAAATGCTGTGTTTTTTGTTGATGCTGATAGTTTTAAAATCATGAATGACACCTATGGTCATGAATTTGGGGATAAAGTTTTAAAAAAAATTGCTCAGACTATGTCTGATTTTATTCCGGAACATGGAAATGTTTGCAGGTATGGAGGAGATGAATTTGTAGCAGTTTATCCGAATGCAACTCCTCAAAATGCTAGAAATTATATTGATCAGGTTCGTGGAACTCTTCAAAGAGAGAATATAAGTGTTAGTATAGGAATGACACTTACTACAGGATTTTCAGATATTTCTTTATCAGAATATGTTTCTATTGCTGATCAGAATATGTATAGAGCTAAGAGAAAACAAAAAAATTAACAATGTAAAATGCACAAAGAAAGATGTCGATATACTTTTTGGTATATAGGCATCTTTTTTAATAGTTGGAGAATCGTATGAAACAAATATCAAAGCTTTTTGCCAAAATTGAAGAGTTTGAAATTTTTCTGGTTGAAGTGAAAGAGTCTAAAGAGTATCAAAATTCATCAGATATATTGCTGATTTTTTGCCAATCAGAAGTAAATGAGAAAGTTACAGAAAATGTAACTTCATTAGTTTCTGATACCCTTCCTAAAGTGAAAATAGTTGGATGTAGTATTGATACGAATTTTTCCAGCGACATGATAAAAGGTGGAATGTTTGTTTCAAGTATTCTTTTCTTTGAGAAAAGCTATGTTGATATATATGAATATGATGCTGATTCAACAGATGAAGAGCTGATAGCTCAAAATATTTCTGAGCATGCAAACACAATGGACTGCAAAGGAATGTTTTTGCTTATGAATGTTGTTGCGTTCAATAATCAGGAACAGTTCTTTGAAAAGCTAACAATAGATAGCAGGAAAGTTGCTGCGATGGGAGTTTGTGCAAGTGTAAAGAAAAATCTGCATGGAGATATTTTTATTTATGGTAAGAATATTTATAAAAACGGAGTTATAGCAGTTTTTTTGAGGGGAGAGAGTCTTGTTTGCAAGACTATATGTGCAACAGGTTGGCAAAAAATGGGTATTTTGCACGAGATTACCTGCGTTCCTGAATGCGGTATTGTAACATCTATAGATGGGATGACGATTGCAGATGCTTATAAGAAATATGCAAATCTGATTATTGATTCAGCTAATGATTTAGAAGTAATGGGATACCCTTTATTAAAAAAGGTTGGAGATACCATGATTCCAAGGTCGTGTTTATATAGAACAGAAGAGGGAGGATTGTTTTTTCCGGGAAAGGATTTGCACTTAGGTGATAAGGTTTATTTCTCCATTGGATATGATAAGAAGATTCTTAAGAGTTCAAGACGCAAAGTCTGTGAGCTTGTTCCGTTTCAAGCGGAAGGTCTTCTGGTAACAATATGTCTTGAAAGGCTTATGTATTTAAAAGATAGTCTTAAGGTTGAATATGGTTTTTTTAAATCTCTATGTCCGGATTTTGGATATTGTCCGACTTTTGGTTCGGTTGTATTGGAAAATGGTAAGTTTATTTATAGAAATTGCGCAATCTCAGCTTTTGCTCTTAGAGAACAGGAAGTCACAAATAAGAATATGCGTGCAATAGTAATTCCTGAGATAGAAGACTATAATAAATCGGATTATATATTTGATAAGATGTCGAATATGATGGAATGCATGGAGCAGGATTATATTGAGTTAAAGAAAAAACAGGACGAATTAAAGGAAGTGGCAAATCAAAAGGAATCAGAAGATAGAACCGCCTGGATGGTTAAAATGTCTAATGAGGTTCGCGAAAATTTAAAAGAATTATTGACGATTAATAAGAAAATTTACATAGACAGCAATGAAGAAAATATTAAGAACGATTCAAAGACAATTGCAGTATGCGGCAAAAATATCACAAACCTTTTGAATAGTATACAGGACTATACAAGAGTTAAAAAGAAAAGGTTCAAGATTACAAATCTTCCTTATTCGCTTTCGGCTTTTCTTAATAATGTAGATGAATCTTTCAGGGAAAAAGCTGATAAAAAAGGAATCAGATTTTTTATGATTATCGACAACAATATTCCTGATAAGCTTTTTGGAGATGAAATGCGTTTGATGCAGGTTATGAGTGGCATTTTGGATAACGCTATAAAATATACCGATACAGGATCTGTTCAAATAAAGGTGGATTACGAAGAAAAATCTTTTGACATGATTTCTTTGAGTATTAGAGTATCAGATACTGGTATAGGTATGAGAGAAGAAGATGTTGAGAATCTTCTGGATTCTTATGATTATCCTGAGAAAGGATATGAACCAAAGGAAGGAATAAATCTGGGAATAAATATTGTACAGAGTCTTCTTTCACTTATGAATTCAGAACTTAAAGCAAAAAGCGTTTATGGAAAAGGCTCAGATTTCTGGTTTTCAATCAATCAGAATGTTGAGAATTGGAATCCAATAGGCGACTTTAAACAGAAAAATCTTCTTAAGATTGATAACATCATGATGAAAGGAGATCATTTCTTTGCACCGCTTGCGAAAATTTTAGTAGTGGATGATAAAGATATGAATCTTATAATTTTCCAGAATCTACTCAAACGAACTTTGGTGCAGGTAGATACTGCAAGACTTGGAACTGAAGCAGTTGGAAAAGCAACTCAGATACAGTATGATGCTATATTCATTGATGAAAGAATGCCGGAGCTTGACGGGGTGCAGACTATGCATATCATACGAAAGTTTACCAAAAATGCAGCAAGCTATATGGCTCCAATAATAGCTATAACCTCAAATGCTATTATTGAACAAAAAGAAAAACTGTTAAATGAAGGGTTTGATGATGTTCTTACGAAACCTTTAAGCCCGCAGGAAATAGAATATTGTCTTTCAAAATGGATTCCTGCTAATAAGATAATGTATTCTAATCAAAAGTAAAAAGTTACAATTGTTATATTGCCTGTTTTTTTGCTCAAATTTGATTAGTCAGAGCAAAAAAACAGGTATTTTTTATTTGATAAAAAACGAGACTTTCGAAAAGTATCACCATGAAAAATACATAATTGTAAATTGGGTTTTGTTACTGTTTAAGATACTTAAAAAGTGTTATTATCAAAAAATTACGAAAAATAGTTGATCTATTATAGGATAAATAATAAAAAACAGTTTAAAAATTACATGTCTGTTAAAAAAGTATTAAAAAATTAAATAGTTTATAAAAAACTAAACTAAAAAAATCTTTTTAAAAGTTCAAGTAAAATATGGGTTTTTAGAGAAACTATATTTTTGGCTTTATAAAAGTTTTTTATATAGCAAAAAATGAGGAGTCCATCGCAAAAAATGATAAGTTTTACGAAAATTTTACTGATAAAATTAACTTACTCGCGAGGAAAATAATATTTTATTAACCTATTAATAATAGTAGTAACGGTTTGATTATCTCAAAATTGCGCAAATGAGCAATCTAACTTTCTACTATAAGATCAAAAGTATGGGGTACGATATGAACAAAAAGAAGACTATGCATTTATTTAGAGGGTTGTTATCCAAACTATTGATTCTTGCATTTGTTGTATGCCTTTTTGGTGCAGGAAATGCGCAGATGAAAGTTAATGCGGCTACAACAGCAACACTTCTTAATACCTATGGTAAAACATATGGTTATTCTGGAACCTGCATTAATCTTTATCAGCTTAGAGATGCTAGAACATTATCTATTATTAAACAGCATTATAACAGTATAACACTTGAAAATGAGATGAAACCAGATGCTCTCCTTGGTGGTTCTGCAAAGCTTATCTCTGTTTCTGAAGCTAAGAACAGAGGTTATTATATTCCTTCAAACTACCGTGAAGCATATGTTCCACAGATTAATTTCAATACAGTTGATGAGGTCTTAAAGATTTGTCATCAGAATGGTCTTAAGATGAGAGCTCATACACTTGTATGGCATTCACAAACTCCTACATGGTTTTTCAGAAATAACTATGCAGGAAACAGTGGCTTTGTAAATCAGGCTACAATGGATGCTCGTCTTGAGATGTATGTTAAGACAGTTATGAATCATGTATATACAGGAAATTATGGAAGCGTAGTATATGCATGGGATATTGCCAACGAAGTTCTTCACGCTCAGAATTCCGGATGGGAAGCTGTTTATGGTAACAACCGTACAAATCCTTCCTACGTAAAGAAAGCATTTGGCTATGCTTATGATACTCTTGAGTATTTTAAGCTCACTAATTCCGTTAAGCTTTTCTACAATGATTACAATACATATATGGAAATCAACAATGTAATCAAACTCGTAAATTATGTTAACCAGGGAAAGAAAGTTTGTGCTGGTGTTGGTATGCAGTCTCACCTTGGAACAAACTATCCTTCAGTTGATGGTTATGTTAATGCATTAAGTTCTTTCTTAAAAGCTGGTTTTGAAGTTCAGATTACAGAGATGGATATCACCAACAAGGGTGATGCAGATATGGCTAACTATGCATACAATCTCTACAAGAAAATCAATGCACTTAAGAAGAATGGCGGTAAGATTACAAGTGTAACATGGTGGGGAATTTCTGATCAGGTTACATGGATTAAGAACTCTGCTCCACTTTTGTTCTCAAATCCAACAACACCTAAGCAGTCATACTACAAAGTAATTCAGGCTTATACAGAAACATTTGGTCAGCCTGGAAATAATACCCCAGCTCCACAGCCTCAGCCACAACCACAGCCAGCTCCAAGCACAGATTCTGTAAAGATTGAGGATGGCTGGTACTACCTTAAGAATACAAACTCACAGAAGTATCTTACCGTAGAAGGAAACAAAGCTAATGGATGGACAAATGTATGTATTAGCACAGGAACAGGTGTAGATGGTCAGAAGTGGTATGTAACAAATACATCTGATGGTTATATTACACTTACAAGCAAACTTGGAAGCTTTATGCTCGATGTTGCAAATGGAGCAAATGAAGATGGTGCAAATCTTGGTATCTACAATGGATATTCAGGAGATGCTCAGAAGTTTGTTGTTAAGAAGACAAATAATTCTGGTATCTACACAATCGTGACAAAGGCATCTTCAGGAACAAAGGCAGTAGATGTATACAACCACGGTAAGACAGACGGAACAAATGTTTGTCAGTGGAAGCTCTATGGCAATCCAAATCAGCAGTGGCAGTTCGAGAAAGTTAATAGATAAGTTACAAAAGTATCTGTTTTCGAAGTTGTGACTTTATAGCAATATAAATTATAGTTACTAACAACGTTATAGATACTTAGTACTTATAAGTAATTACATAGTAATTCTTATTCCCAAGGCCGTAAATTAGACCTTGGGAATAATATTATGACAACATATGATTTTCATGAGAAGGGAATATTTAATGAAGAATAGATTAAGACTTTTTTTGTGCATGACAATGATGGGAAGCTTTCTTGCATGCAATACAATAACTTCCAATGCAGCTACAGTCATTGGAGGAAGTTATGTTAAAGCTGATAATGAAAACAATCCGATTGTAACTCAAAACTACGGAGCTGATCCAGGAGTTATGGTCTATAACGATACAGTATATGTATATGCCACAAATGATTCACAGGAACTTGCTGGTAATAATGAAAATACATATTCAAAGATTACAACTCTTAACTGTTATTCTTCCAAAGATATGGTTAACTGGACTGATCATGGTCAGGTTGCAGTTGCTGGAAGAAATGGTGCTGCAAAATGGGCTGGAAATTCATGGGCTCCATGCATTACATCAAAGAGAATTAATGGGAAAGACAAGTTTTTTCTTTATTTTGCAAACAATGCAAGTTCTATAGGTGTATTAACAGCTGATAGCCCGACAGGACCATGGAGAGATCCAATAGGTCATGCACTTATTACCAAGCAGACAGCAGGATGCAGAAACGTTGAATGGCTCTTTGATCCAGCGGTATTGGTAGATTCTGATGGAACTGGATATCTGTATTTTGGTGGTGGTGTTCCAGGGGGTCAGTTCGCTAATCCTAAGACAGCAAGAGTTATCCGTCTCGGAAATGATATGACTAGTACAGTAGGAACAGCTGCTACAATCGATGCTCCGTATCTTTTTGAAGATTCAGGAATTAATAAGATTGGAAACACATATTACTATTCTTATTGTTCTAACTGGAATTGCAAAAATGGTTTCAGTAATGCAGCTATTGAGTATATGACAAGTAATAGCCCTATGGGACCATTTAGATATGCTGGTGAAGTAATGAAAAATCCTGGAGTATTCTTCCAGGGATCAACAGGAAACAATCACCATAGCATCTTTGAATTCAAGGGCAGCTATTACATGGCTTATCATACAAGAACAGTTGAATCCAGACTTATTGGAAAGAGTCTGGGATATCGTACAACTCAAATTGATAAGTTAAATGTATCTAATGGAAAAATCAATTCCTTACGACCAGGTCTTGCAGGTGTATCACAGCTAAGCTATGTTAATCCGTATGCAACAGTTCAGGCTGAGACTATCTTTACACAGGCTGGAATTAGAGTTTCAGGAAATGGAGCAGGCTATGCAGTTGTAACTGATATTAATAATGGTGACTTTACAAAGGTTAAGGGAGTTAATTTCTCTAAGGGACTTAAGACTATTACTGCTAAAGTTCGAACAAACGGAAATGGAACAATTGAAGTTCATGACCAGAACCAGAGCGGAGCAATAATCGGAAAGATCGCATTAAGTAACACAAACGGATCATTCAAGGATTTCACTGGTACTATGAATAATGTATCAGGTGTTAAGAATATTTGCTTTGTATTCCGTGGAAATATGGAATTTGACAGCTGGATAGCAGGAACATCTTCTAATACTCCGGCACCAGCACCGGCTCCAACTGATAGCGAAACAGTACACATAGAAGATGGTTGGTATTACCTTAAAAATACCCTTTCACAGAAATATCTTACTGTAGAAGGTAACAAAGCAAACGGATGGACAAATGTATGCATTAGTACCGGAACAGGTGTTGATGGACAGAAGTGGTATGTAACTAATACATCAGATGGCTACATTACACTTACAAGTAAACTTGGAAGCTTTATGCTTGATGTTGCAAATGGTGCTGATGAAGATGGTGCTAACATCGGAATCTATAATGGTTATTCAGGAGATGCACAGAAGTTTGTAGTAAAGAAAACTGCAAATAACGGAATCTATACTATTGTAACAAAGGCTTCTTCTTTGGCAAAAGCTCTTGATGTATATAACCATGCAAAGACAGATGGAACAAATGTTTGTCAGTGGAAACTTTATGGAAATCCTAATCAGCAGTGGCAGTTTGAGAAAGTAAACTCTGGCAGTAAGTCCAAAAATAGTGCTAACATGAAGACTGAAGATGCAACAAAGAATTCATCAGTAAGCGCTGCATCTGCTGAAACAGACAATTCTTCAAGTAAGGATTCTTCTTCAAAGAGTGAGTCTAATAGCGAATCTTCTGAAGATGCTGACGAAAAAGCAAGTGATTCACTTGATCTTTCGCAGACAATAAATAGCTGGGGAAGTGGATATAATGTAAGCTTCAAACTTTCTAATAATACAGGAAAAGATGTTAATGACTGGACTATTAGAATTAAAAAGAGCGATTTAAATATTTCTTCAAGCTGGAATGTTACAGTGAAAGAAGATGGTGACAGCTACGTATTAACACCTGCTTCATGGAATAGTAATATTGCTAATGGCGCTAGTGTAGAATTTGGCGTACAGGGTGAAGGAACAGTTGAAAGTAGTATTCCATACGAAGTGAACTAAAAGTTTATTCAAGTAAAGAAAATGCCTTAAAATGGCGTTTTTGGCGTGGTATAATAAGAGTGCATGTTTTTTCGTGCACTCTTTTATATTGAAAAAAAGTGATTCAGAAGTGAGGAGGAATATTCTATGAAGTTTGAAAGTGTGTTGTCAAATGTTAGAAAACTTGCAGAAAAAGCTGATGCAAGTGCTGTTGATTTCCTTGCAGTTCAGGTGAATCTTACAGATTGCGACCCTGGAGTTTTCTATGTAGAGGTCAAAGATCATAAGGTAAATGTTGAACCATATGATTATCATGATAGAAATTGTGCGATTTCAATGAAATCTGATGATTTCAATAAACTTGTAAATGGTAAACTTGATCCGGTTGAAGCTTTTACAATCGGAAAATTAAAAGTTGATGGTGATATTGGAAAGGCTTTGGAATTTTCTGAATTGTTAAAAAAATAAAAATTGTAAGAACCGTATCATACTAAATGATATTAACATTTTTATGGTACGGTTCTTGTTTTAGGCAAGTTTTGCGTTAGATATAGTCTCTTTTAATATTTCAATATAGATTGTCGTAAGTGTAGAGGGTTTAATGGATGCGGGCAGAATATAGCCTATTTCCATATAGTCATCAACATTAAGCGGCTTTGCAATGATATCTTGCCCGTTTAGTTCCTTATTTATAACACCGCTGCAGATAGTATATCCATTTAGTCCGATAAGCATGTTGAAAAGAGTGGCTCTGTCACAGACAATCAGTTCTTTATCGCTATCTAAAGTACTGAGTATTTCTTCAGAAAAGTAGAAAGAATTATGATTTCCCTGCTCATAAGATAAACGGGGATATGGTTTTAAATCAGTAGTTTCAATAATCTTTTTATCAGCAAGCGGACTGTTTTTTCCAATAAAAACGTGAGGCGTTGCTGTAAAAAGTGGTTCAAAAACAAGTCCATTATCACGTAAAGATTTTTTGATAACAGTTTCGTTAAAACGATTCATGTATAGAATTCCGATTTCGCTTCTAATATGCGCTACATCATCTATAATTTCATAAGTCTGTGTTTCTCTCATATGGAATTCATATTTTTCTTTTCCATAATTTTTCAAGAGATTTACGAATGCTTCTACTACAAATGAGTAATGTTGTGATGAAACACAAAAACGTTGTTTTCTGATAGCTTTACCAGTATATCTTTCATCTATAAGGTCAATTTGTTCAAGAACCTGTCTTGCATATCCGATAAATTCATCACCCTCGGGAGTTAATTCGATTCCTTTATTGGAGCGTGAAAAAATAGTAATATCGTATTCTTTTTCGAGTTCATGTATAGCAGAAGTAAGACTAGGCTGAGCAATGAAAAGATTCCTTGCAGCTTTTGTAATACTGCCTGTTTTTGCGACAGTAATAATATATTGTAATTGTTTTATGGTCATTAAATTCTCCAAATTTTCAATAGTTTGGTTTTTTGGAACGCAGTGACAAAAATCTATAGCTTTTTGTCACTGCGTTCCAAAAACTACGCAAACTGGCCATTTGAAAAGGCTTCGCCTTGGACCAGTTTGCCACTTGACTTTTGTTCTCACGAAACTCGCAGTAAATGCGAGTTTCTGAATATAAGTGACAAGAAGTCATAGTTTTTTGTCACTGCGTTCCAAAAACCACGCAAACTGGCCATTTGAAAAGGCTTCGCCTTGGACCAGTTTGCCGCTTGACTTTTGTTCTCACGAAACTCGCAGTAAATGCGAGTTTCTGAATGAAGTTGACAAGAAGTCATACTTTTTTGTTATTTGAACTAATTAGATGAGTTTTGCTGGCTTGTAATATTTCATGAGCAGAACTGTTTATAAACGTTGGTTCTTAGGCGCTGTTTTTTAGCGCATTACGAACCATTACGTTTATAATCAAGCGAAAGCGTGTCTGCGACGAAATATACAAACAGCAAAACGGATTACATAAAACAAAAAAGAATAGTATTATAATTATACCTTTTGCCATAGATTAAATCTATGGTCAAGTTAACAAAAATAGTATTTTCCTAAGTCGCAAATAAAACATATAGTATTGTTATGCGCTGTTTATCTTAGATAAAGCTAATAGATAATTACTAATTAATAGTCTCTAATCAAGAACTGTTTTAGTTATTGGTAGTAAGAAAATCTTTTTGAAGCTGGCACCAAAAATAATAGAGGAGAGGTTGATATGAACAGTTTAAAGACACCATTTAGATACGATTTTGTTGGGAGCTTTTTGAGAACAGACAGACTCAAAGAAGCAAAAGAAGCTTATAAAGCTTCTACAATAAGTGATGAAGAATTTAATAAAATCACAGAGGAGGAAATCACAAAAGTTGTTGAAAAGCAAAAAGAATTAGGGTTCCATGTAATTACTGATGGCGAATTCAGAAGAAGTTTCTGGCACCTGGATTTTATGTGGGGACTAGAAGGTGTGGATCATAAAAGCACTGGCAATGGAGTAAGTTTTAATGGTGAGCTTGCTGTACTGGATGATACATATCTTGTCGGAAAAATTAAAGCAAAGGCACATCCGTTTGTGGAGTATTTTAAATTCCTCAAGCAGTTTGAAGATGAAAACACTGTTGCAAAGTACACAATTCCTGCTCCGGCACAGACTTTTCAGCAGATGATAGTGCCAGCCAATTATGAAAATACAAGAAAATATTATCAGACTAATGATGAACTTATAGAAGATATAGCAAATGCATATCAGGATATTATTAAGCAATTTTATGAGGCAGGATGCAGAAATCTTCAGTTTGATGATTGCACGTGGGGAGCTATAGTGGGTGATGCTGCAAAGCAAAGATATAAGGCTCTTGGTATAGACTTAGAAGATGTGAAAAAACAGCTTTTGAAAGTTAATAATCTTGCTCTTATTGGTAAGCCGGAAGATATGTTTATTAATTCTCATATTTGTAGAGGAAATTATCATTCAACATATTTTACCAGTGGACCATATGATACAGTAGCTGATTATGTTTTTGCAAAAGAAAATGTTGATGCACTCTACCTTGAGTATGATGATGCCAGATCAGGTGGTTTTGCACCGCTTTCGAAAGTTTCTGAGGATAAGATGGTAGTGCTGGGGCTTATTACTACAAAGACACCTGAATTAGAGGATAAGCAGTATATTATTGACAGAATCCATGAAGCTGCAAAGTTTATACCTCTTGAAAGATTATGCTTAAGTCCGCAGTGCGGATTTGCATCCTGTGAGATTGGCAATAAACTTACACAAGAACAGCAGTGGGCAAAGCTTAAACTTGTAAAAGAAATAGCAACAGAAGTTTGGGGATAAAAAATACACATCTCAGAGAACTAAAGTCTTTGAGATGTGCTTTTTTATAGTTAAGAAGTTAACTTTTTCATGTGCTCTTTAATTGCATTGAAAGTGGTGTCACTAATATAATGCTCTACGCGACATGCATCTTCTGTTGCTGTTTTTTCATCAACACCTATATTCTTAAATAATTCAGAAAGAACTGTATGGCGCTCGTATATACGCTTGGCTATTTTTTCTCCTTCTTTGGTGAGAACAACACCACCATACTCATCTTTATCTATTAAACCTTCTTTACGTAATAAACCAATACCACGACTTACAGATGGTTTTGTATACCCCATATATTCGCTAATATCAATTCCTCGTACGATTAATTTTTCTTTTGATAATACATAAATTGTCTCCAAATACATTTCACCGGATTCTTGTAATGCCAACTAAATGCACCTCCTTCCATGAGTTTATAGCATTAATGTATCATAATATTATATCACATTTTTATACTATCGGATAGATATCAAGCTTTCATAGAATTAATTGTGAATAATACTGCTAATGAAATAATATAAAACAGTAGATACTCACTTATTAAATAGAAGGAACAAAAGTGATAATAAAAATCAATAACGCATCAAGTTAGACATTGCTAACTATTGTTTTGTGTGTTAAATTCTTTGAAATCTTCGGAAAAAACTAAAATAGCAGCATGATTGAAAAATAAGAATGCAGAGGTGCTTTATGAAAATAAGTCATTTGATTTATAAAGTTGATAATTTGAAAAAAGCAGTTGAAAGTTTTGAAAACTATGGATTTTGCGTAGAATATGGCAAAAGAGAACATCCATATAATGCACTGATATATTTTAATGATCATACTTATATAGAATTGATTCAAAATCAAAATATTACTCCTTTTTTGATTTTTTTATTAAAACTGTTTGGAATGAGAGATTATTTGGAGTCGTCATTGGAACAGGAAAAACATGAAGAAGGCTTCATGAGATTCGCAATTCACATGGATATTGATGAAAAGAAAAGCATTCAAGACTTATATAAAAAGTATTTTGGTGCAAAGACTATTTTTGTACCAATTAAGCGAAAAGATATTCATGGAAATATATTGAAATGTAAGTGCTTAATGCCAAGTAATGCTGCTTTACCATTTTTTAATACAGAGTTTAATAATGATTCTTTGTGGAATGTTAAGCACAAAAACAAAGTGACAGGTATCGAAAGAATAGTATATAGTGCATCCGAATCAGAGCTATCTTTTTTTGATAATAAAAAGATAGATGATCGAGTGGTTCTTTTAAATGGCGGAAAAGGAATTATAGAAGTAGAGTTTTCATATGAACAGGAAAGCTCAAATACTATAAGCTTTATGGATGGATGCTGGCAGATAGAAGACAATAGATTGACAGAGAGGATGGAAGGATGAAAAAAAAGAGTGTTTTTGCTAGGTTGTTTGGTTATATGGGGATGTTCAAGATAACTATGATTATTTCCATTTGTTTTGCAGCAATATCGGCGGTTGTTAATCTACAGGCGTTTACATGTGTTTATGACGTTGCAAAAGAAATCATAAAGTGTAAGGGAGCTTATAGCACTTTGGATAAAGATGCTTTGGTTGAACAGGGATGGCGCGCAGTTTATCTTATTTCTTCAGCGTTTGGTATGTATGGATTTGGACTGTTATTTTCACATATCACTGCATTTAATACAGTTGCCAGAATAAGAATTAAACTTATACAACATATTGGAAAACTTCCGCTTGGATATCATTCAATTAACCCTAGCGGAAAGCAAAGGAAAATAATAGAGAAAAATACTGATAATATCGAAGTATTAATTGCGCATCAAATTACAGCTTCTATTGATCCTGAAAATGAAACAAAGATTCAGGAAGCAATCGGAAAACTTATTCAAAACAAAACAGTTCTTATAATAGCACATAAGCTTCGTTCAATTGTTGATTGTGACAAAATCGTCGTTTTGAAGGAAGGTCATATAGTTGAACAGGGTACGCATAATAAGTTAATGCAAAATGGCGGTTTATATCACAGATTATACGAACTGCAGAATGAAAGTGTTAACTGGATGATAAACGGAGGAAGATAAAATGAAAAAAGCAGTTGATACCAAAAAACTTACAGAGAAAGACTTGATGGTTGTAGGAATTTTTACAGCAGTTTATCTTATTATTTACATAATGACAAGTTGTATTCTTGGCGTTATTCCAATTGTATCTCTTACAATGACTTTTTTAGCAGCTTTCTTTTAGGAATACCTATGATGCTTTATTTTGCTAAAATAAAGAAATTTGGAATGGTACTAATCACCTACACAATAAATGGTATTTTAATGTTTTTTCTAGGACTTGGTTTCTATTCACTTATTTTCGGAATTATCTGTGCTTTAATTGCTGAATTTATATTAAAAAGTTCTGATTATAAAAGCATGTCGAGCATGATTCTTGCTTTTGCAATAGCTTGTGTGGGTGCTAATGGAAACGTAATTTGCTGGGTTTATGGCAGCAAAGACTTCCTTGATAAAACAGCATCATCAATGGGGCAGGATTACTATAATACTGTAGCCGGATATTTTGCAATATGGTGGGTTTTGCCTGCGATATTAGTATCGGGCTTTGTAGGCGGAATTTTAGGAGGACTTTTTGGCAAAAAGGTACTAAATAAGCATTTTGAAAGAAGTGGATTAGTATAATGGATAGCATCTTAAAACAATCAAGGCCTGGAAGAAAACAACTTTTTCTTGATCCAAGGACAAAGATTTTTTTGTGTTTAACAGTTTCGTTTCTTACATTAGCAGGAAATAATGAAGGAATTATGAAATATGTAAAGATTTGTATTGCTGTTGTGCCACTATTATTTTTACTTGTACTTCGGAAACGATTAATGGCAGCCTATTATACAGGTTTATATGTATTTTCATTATTTGCTTTAAAAATTGCGGCATTTATCCCTCCGATTATTAATGTTTTTTTTACTGGTGTGATTGTTACTTCAACACAGGCTATACCGAGTATGTCTATGTTTTGCTTTATGATTATGACTACTTCGGTAAGCGAATTTATAGCAGCTATGGATAAATTTCATGTTCCTAAGAAAATGACAGTACCCATTTCCTCTATGTAAACCGGTGAAAAAAACTAAAGTAACAGATGAGAAATTCATTATTGAGAATTTTGTTTATAACGTCAAAGGTAATGAGATTTTAAATATTAAGCATTTGGAATTACCCCAAAATTCTGTTATTGCAGTTCTTGGTAATAATGGAGTTGGAAAATCTACTTTTGCCAAATGCCTGTGCGGTTTATTACCTAAAACAAAAGGAGTCTTGAATATACATGGCAAAAAGTATAATGACAGGAAAAGACGTGAATTATGTTATATGGTTATGCAGGATGTAAATCATCAGTTATTCTCTGAAAGTGTAATGGATGATGTAATGCTGGGAATAAAAGGTGATGAGATAACAAAAAAAGAAAAGGCACATGAAATATTAAAAGCTCTGGATATTGACGAATATGAAGATGTTCATCCAATGTCTCTTTCAGGTGGTCAAAAACAAAGAGTTGCCATTGCTGGAGCGCTTGCTTCACATAAGGAAATCTTGATATATGATGAACCTACAAGCGGACTTGACTATACACACATGATTGAAGTGGCAAATTGTTTGCAGCAAATAGCAAAAACAGGAAAAACACAATTTGTTATTACTCATGATCCGGAACTTGTGGCAGAGTGCTGTGATTACTTTATTTTTATTGATAATGGAAAAGTAACAGATCAGGGAGAATGGAATAAAGGGAATATTGAAAAAATAAAGAAATATTTTTTGAAATCATGTTAATTCTTATGTAAAAAAGCAAAATAAAATAGTGAAAATTGCTTGACAAACACCAAATGTTGCATTAAGCTAACTAAGGTTGGTGAGGGCTGACTGATGTTAACTTAATGCAATTGGCTCGGCTAATCATAAATAGAAGCATACTTGAATTCATGAAAAAAACGTGTTAGGGAGGATGACAAAGATGAAGAATTTCAAGCTTCTTTTAAAATGGGCTGGGGATGACAAAAAATTTATAGTATTATCACTTGTATGTGCGTTTGTTGGGGGATTGTTATCTATAGGATCTTATATTGGTATATATAAGCTTATGGATGCTTTTCTAAGACATGAATTCACACGTGAAGTTGTACTAGGCAGTGCCAGGATAATCACGGTTACTGTTATACTTAGACAGTTACTTATGGCATTATCCGGAGTATTTTCTCATAAGGGAGCATATGGCGCGTTGTTCAAAGTAAGATGTATGATAACTGAGCATCTTGCAAAAGTACCTCTTGGAGCTATCGATGAGAAAAGAACAGGAGATATTAAAACTGTTATAAATGAAGATATAGAAAAGCTTGAGCTTTGTCTTGCTCATAATATACCGGAGTTTATCGGTTTTTTTACTGGTCCTATCGTCATATTCGTATATCTTCTAATGGTTAATGTACCACTTGCTCTCATATCACTTATTCCACTTCTTATCAGTGTGTTTATAATGGGAGTTGTCTTTAGTATTATGTCTGGAGTAATGAAGAGAATTTCCAATTCTTTAGCAGATTTTAACTCTGTTATCATAGAGTATATTTCAGGTATGAAGTTGGTAAAAGCTTATAATCTTGGTAGCAGCTCTTTCAAAAAATTTTCAGATGCTGTTGAAGAGGAACATAGTATCTGGACTCTTATATCTAAGAAAACAGCTCCTTTATACGCTGCATTTATAGTTGTACTGGAAGCTGGAATAGTATTCCTTGTTCCGTTTGGCGGAAAAATGTATTTAAATGGTTCTATTACTTCAAGTGTTTTTCTTTTGTTTGCATATATTGGTTCTTTGTATCTTATGGAGATTTTACCTCTTCAGCAGTTTTCAATGGAACTTGCACAGTCAATGAATGGTGTTGAAAAGGTAAAACAAATACTCGAACTTCCTGTTTTTAATGAAGAGGGAAGTTTTCCTGAAAAACATGATATCGAACTAAGAAATGTAACATTTAGTTATGACAAGAAGCAGAATGTTATAGAAAACTGTAGCCTGAAGATAAACGAAGGCGAAAAGATAGCAGTAATAGGAAAATCCGGAGCAGGAAAGAGTACTATAGCAACTCTTATTTCAAGATATTATGATGCAGATAAGGGAGAGGTTCTAATAGGAGGAAAAAATGTAAAGAATATCTCATATGATAAACTTCTTGCAAATATCTCAATTGTATTTCAGAAAACTTTCCTGACAACAGATAGTGTATTCGATAATATCAGAATGGGCAGCGATGCAACGCTTGAAGAAGTAAGAGAAGCAGCCAAAAAAGCTCAAATAGATGATTATATTATGTCTCTTCCAGAAGGATATGACACTAAGGTTGGAAGCTTTGGTTCGAGATTTTCCGGAGGTGAAAAACAAAGAATAGCAATTGCAAGAGCTATACTTAAAAATTCCGGAATACTTATTTTGGATGAAGCAACAAGTGCTGCAGATCCGGAAAATCAGATGGAAATTGATAAGGCAATTGCAAACTTATGTAAAGGAAAGACTGTAATAATCGTAGCGCATAGGCTAAGCGTTGTTAAAATGTGTGATAAGGTTGCAGTTGTTGAGAATAATAAAGTTACAAGCTTTGGTACACATGATCAGGTACTTAAAGAGAATGATTATTATAGAAAAGCTTGGACAGATTATGAGACTGCAAGAGATATGACATACACAATGGAGGGGGAAAACTAAAATGAATCCATTTAAAAAGAATACTAAGTTTTATTTAGGAATTATTTTTACAGTCATCGAAGGAATCCTTTCTGCTTGTGTATACATGATGATTTATAATCTTTTAAAGATGCTTTTAGACAATGATGTGACAATGGATAAGCTCATGCAGCTTACATGGATGATTGTCGGAATATTTGCAGTCAGAATAGTTTTGTATGGAACTGGATACACACTTGGTCAGATTGGCGGAGGTGATTCAACTTCACATTTAAGACTTGTCCTTGGTGATAAGTTTACAAGAATTCCTATAGGAAATTTTGTAAAAGGAAAAACTGGAACATACATCAATACTATGACAAGTGATGTCAAGAACTATGAGCAGCTTCTTACTCACAAGATTGGTAATCTTGTGAAAAACTCATCTCTTTCTGCAATGCTTATTCTTTTTGTAGGATATATGTATCTTCCTGCTGGAATAATCCTTTTTGCAGTAAGTCTTCTTTTCATTCCTTATAGCTATCTTTCTGTGAAAGTAGTAGAAAAATATGGTGTTGCCCGCAACAAAATATATGCAGATACCGTAAGTACTATTGTGGAATATATAAATGGATTGCAAACTCTTAGAGCATATAATATGTGCGGTTCCAAGAATAAGAAAACCAAAAGCATATTAAAAGACTTCAGTGATGTAAGTTACAAATATGAAGCTACAGGTATACCAGTAGCAATTTCATTTAATATCATCATCTGGCTTACACTTCCTTTGGTAATGATGGTGGCTTCAAGACCATGGCTTGCGGGAACTTTATCAAATGAAAACTTCCTGATGGTGTGCATGATGCCAATGCTTTTAGCTAGAATGTTTGCTTCTATATCTGTTGATTTCTTCAGCTACAAAAATATGATGATTTCCAAAGGAAAAATTCAGGAGATTATTGATGAACCTGAAGAAAAAACAGGAGAAATTGTATTTGAACCAAAGTCCTATGATATCGAGTTTAAGAATGTGGATTTTTCTTATACAAAGGAAGAACAAGTCTTAAAAGATGTAAGTTTCAAGGTTGGTGACAGATCACTTACTGCTATAGTAGGAGATTCGGGTTCTGGAAAGTCAACCATTATAAATCTTCTTTCTAAATACTACGACATTGACAGTGGAGATATAAAGATTGGAGGAATATCTATTAAGAATATTCCACCTGAAGAAGTATTAAAGAAGATTTCCATGGTAGATCAGGATGTATTTTTATTTGATGGAACTATAAAAGAAAATATCAGATATGCAAGAACTGATGCAACAGACAAAGAAATAAATGATGCACTTAAAGAGGCAAATTGTGACAGTTTTATAGATAAACTTGAAAAGGGAGTAGACCAAAGAGTTGGTGAAAACGGTACTTTCCTTTCTGGTGGTGAGAGACAAAGAATTTCTATCGCAAGAGCTATTATTAAAAACAGCCCAATTCTTCTTTTGGATGAGGCAACAGCTTCTTTGGATATTGAAAACGAACTTGCAGTAAAGAAAGCAATAGCAAACCTTTTAAAGAGTAAAAAGACTGTTATCATGATAGCTCATACTCTTTCAGTAGTGAAGAATGCTGACAATATTATTGTAGTATCAGGTGGAAGAATAGTAGAGTCCGGTACTCATGAAAAACTTCTTCAAAAGAATGGAAAATATGCTTCTATGTGGAATGCAGAAAAATTGATAGGAGCGTGAATAAGATAGAATATGCGAACCTATGACAAGAAGTATAAATATAGAAAATATACAGTTCAAAAGGATGGATTTGCTGGTTATCTTATAGATCCTGATATTGATAAAGATCATGTTGTAATAGTTATTGTGGGTGGAAAACGAAGTGTTATTGATGGAAAGAAAATAGCTGAACGTTTTGCAGAATTTGGAATAGCCGGGATTTCAGTTCCCATGTATGGAGATAAAGGTCAAACAAAAGATATTGACCGTGTTGATCTTGATTTCATGAATACTGTCGTAGAAACGCTGCGAAGAAAAGAAGGTTTTAAATATGTTAGTGTATACGGATTCTCAGTTGGATCCGTATATGCTGCAATGACAGCCAGACTTATTAAGGGTATTGATAATGCGATTCTAGTTGCACCTTCGCATGTTGCCTTTGAAGGAAGTAACATCAAAAAGAAACAAATGACAGGACATTCTATGGTGATGTATAAGGGAAAAGAACTTTCATTTGTTAAGCCGGACTTCTTTCACTCAGGATATCTTGCAAAATACGTATTTGATGAAGACGTAAAAAGAGATGTAACCAATATGTGGGAGATTTATAAAAAATCCTATAAAGATAAACTTAGAGAAAGCAAAGCTTATTACGAACTTGAGAAGTCAAATTGCAGATATCTGTTTGTTGCAGGAAGTGATGATGAGGTGTGGCCTTCAGAATATTCAATTAATTTCATGCTCAATAAACTTAATAATGCAGGATATAAAAAAGAGTATAAGGCACTGATATATCCTCATGGAAGCCATATTATCGGAATGATTCCAAGTCGCGATAAATATAAATGGCAAAAAAGAATGTTATGGCTAATTGGCAAGATTTATAAGAGTTTTTCTTTATACAGAAGTGAAAGTACAAGAGCAATCAATGAATCAGAAAAGGCAATTACAGATTTTATATTAAGTACATGATAAGCTGCGCATGGTTAAATGTGAAAGGATGGGAAAATGGATAGAAAGTTTACAGTAAGAGATTTGATAGTAACAGGTGTTTTCAGTGCACTTCTTTTGTTTTGTGCGATGATTGGAGGCGGCATTTTTGCTGTTATGCCAACACTCACTTTCTTTTATCCAATAGGAGCAAGTGTTTTTGCAGGTCCTGTATTTATGTTATATCTTTCTAAAGTTCCAAAAAGGGGAGCACTTGTTATAACAGGAATTATTCTCTGCACATTCGGAACTCTTACAGGTATGCATTGGGGAATGAATTTTGGTTACCTTATAGCATGTATTCTTGCTGCTGTTTTAGCTGGAATGGGACATTTTGAAAACAAAGTTTTAAATGTCATCACTTATGTTCTTTACAGTATGGGTTCAATGGGTACATATCTTGTATTCTTTTTCAGAAGAGATGATTGGGTAAGTTTTATGCTGAAAAAAGGAACTGAAAAGGAGTACATTGACAAAATGAATTCTGTTGCAGGACCAAAAGTAATGCTCATAATGATTTTTGGAACAATCATAGTAGCAAGTCTTAGCGGACTTCTTGGTCTTAGACTTATGAAAAAACAGTTCGAAAAAGCAGGTATTGCAGCATGATAAGGATTGATCCTAGAACAAAACTTTTTTTGATGATAATAACTTTGTTGTATATTACGTTTATTCCTACTAACTGGTTTGAATTAATCTGGATAGGATTAATACTTTGCACAGGAATTTTGCTGGGGAGGGTATTCAAAACGGTAAGGGCAGCTGTTATTTTCATTTTAATGTGGTTATTCTCAATATACATTTTGCCAATGCTTGGCGGAACACTGCATACATCTTTACTTGTATGGTTTGGACTTATTTTTAAGTGCTTTCCTTGCTTTATGTTAGGAGCAGTGGTTATTGGGACAACACATATTAGTGAGTTTATGGCAGCGATGTCCAAGATGAAAGTACCTAAGTCAGTGTTTATTCCAATGGCAATACTGTTTAGATATTTTCCTGTAATAGGCGAAGATTGGCATTTCATAAAAGATGCAATGAAGCTTAGAGGAATAAATCCTACACCAGTTTGTTTTATTCAGAATCCGTCAGTGGTAATAGATGCAGTTTATGTTCCAATGCTCATGGCTTCATCGAAAGCAGCTGATGAATTATCTGTTGCAGCAATTACAAGGGGAATTGAAAATCCGCTTCCAAGAAGCAGCAGAATAAAACTAAGGATTGGTGTAACTGATATACTATTTGTTATTTTATATATAACAGCTTTGATAGTAGCTAAATATATTGTTTTGTAAGAGAGGTACAAATGGAAGTTTTACTTGAAAATATTAATTTTTCATATAATAAGTCAGATTCTGGAGCTTTGAAAAACCTAAATCTGAATATAAAGCAGGGAGAATGCGTCCTTTTGACAGGACCTTCCGGCTGCGGGAAAACAACCATTACTAGAATTCTGAATGGACTAATACCTTCTTTTTACAGAGGAAATGTTACTGGAAATGCACTTCTTGACGGAAAGCCAATTTCACAGATGAAAAGTTATGAGATAGCAGAGCATATAGGGAGTGTTTTTCAAAATCCAAGGACTCAGTTTTTTAATGTGGATACAGATAGTGAAATTGCTTTTGGGCTTGAGAATAATGCGGTCCCTACTGATAGTATCAACGAGAGAATAAAGACTGTTACAAATAGCCTTAAGATTCAGAATCTAAGAGGAAGAGATATTTTTAAATTATCAGGTGGTGAGAAGCAAAAGATTGCGTTTGCCAGCGTATATGCGATGGCACCGGATATATTCCTTTTAGATGAACCTTCATCTAATCTGGATGCTGCAGGAATAGATGAACTGGCCAAATGCCTTAAAAAAGTCAAGTCTGAGAAAAAAACAATAATCATTTCTGAACATAGAATATATTATCTGATGGATATCGTAGATAAGGTTGTATGTATGAAAGATGGAAAAATAGTAAACATATATACAAGAGATGAATTTTTAAAGCTTGAAAACAGTGAACTTAATTCTATGGGAATCAGAATTAGTCATGTGACAGATATTAATAAAAACAGGAATTTATTTGGCAACGAATTAAAGAACATTTCTTCATCTGCTGATAATACAAAATGTCTTAAAGTGAAAAATTTAAGCATAACAAGAGGAAAAAGAACTTTATTAAGTAATCTTTCTTTAGAATTTTATCCGGGAGAAATTGTGGGAATTACTGGTAGAAACGGACTGGGTAAGACTACGTTTCTAAGGACTGTTACAGGATTGTACAAGGATTTTAACGGAGAAATTTCTTTGGATGACAGAGTAATGAAATCTAAAGATTTATGCAAGGAATCTTATCTTGTAATGCAGGACGTAAATTATCAGTTATTTGCCGAGTCTGTTAGAGATGAATGTACACTTGGACTTAGAAATGCTGATAAGACAAGTGTTGATAATGTTCTTGATGTTTTGGGATTATTGAAGTTTGCAGATAGGCATCCTAACACTTTGTCAGGAGGTCAAAAGCAAAGATTATCACTTGCGGTGAGTATGATTAGTGATAAGAGGATAATAGCTCTTGATGAGCCTACAAGTGGACTTGATTATGAAAATATGATTAGAACAAGCACAGTAGTAAAAAAACTTGCAGAGCATGGAAAAATTATTCTTATTGTAACCCATGATGAGGAATTTATAGCAAATTGCTGCACACGCGTGATAAAGCTAGGGTGAAAAAGACAAGAAGTCATAGGTTATTGTTTCTATATAGTCCGTTTTACTGTTTGTATATTTCGTCGCAGACACGCTTTCGCTTGATTATAAACGTAGTGGTACGTAATGCGCTAAAAAACAGCGCATAAGTACCAACGTTTATATACAGTTCTGCTCATGAAATATTACAAGCCAGTAAAACTCATTTATCAAATATAAGTAACAATAAAGTATAGATTTTTGCAAGGGTAAATTTTTTTAAGTATGTGTTAGCTGAGTCTAACATAAGAAATGGAGTAACAATGAACAAAAATGGCTATTTTAGAGCTGATTCTTCTAGTAAAAGTAAAGTTCGTCTTTTTTGTTTTCCGTATGCAGGTGGAGGCGCTTCTGTCTTTAGAAAATGGCAGGATGCTTTGGGAAGTTATGTAGAGGTTTTACCGGCACATTATAAAGGTCAAGAAGACAGAATTATGGATAAGCCAATTTCAAGTATGAAAATACTGGTAGATGAAATATACGAAGAACTTTCATTGCTGGCAGATAGGCCTTTTTACCTGTTTGGGCACAGTGTCGGAAGTAGAGTTTCATATGAGCTTGCATTAAGGCTGGAAGAAGATGAAAACAGCTTTTTCAAAGGTTTGATAGTATCAGCTGGTCTTGCACCTGATAGACCTGAGGTTAATCCAATTTATAATCTTCCAGATAGAGAATTTTTTGAAGAATTAAGCAGATATAACAAAACTCCTGAAGATATATATAACGATAAAGCTCTATGGTCTGTATTCGAACCTATGTTGCGGGCAAATTTCAAGCTTGCTGATACTTATTGCAATAAAGACGAAATTAGTATTTCAGTACCAATTCTTGGATTAAGAGGAACAATGGATCCAGAGATATCTTCGGAGGATTTACTAGAGTGGGGGAGATATACACAAAAAGGCTTTCAAAGTGAAAATATTGAAGGTGCTCATCTTTTTATAGATACGAATCCAAGACAGGTTTTATCTAAGGTAACAGATTTTTTTAATAATTGCGCATAAGGAGAAAATAAATGAAATATGGAGAAGCTTTTAAGTGTTTTCAATCTATAGAAGGTTGGAATAAAGGCACCATAGGCGAGGAAATGCTTAGGTGGTGTGATTTGTATACTGATAAAACAGCAGTAATATCTTCAGAAGAAAATCTTTCATACAGTGAACTTGGTGAAAGAATACTTCTTGCTTCAAAAGGTTTTATCAATGAAGGAATAAGATTAGGGGATAGAGTTATTTTACAACTTCCAAATTCAATAAACTTTATTGTCTCGTTTTTTGGCTTATTGAGAATAGGTGCTATTCCTATTATGGCACTACCGGCACATAGAAGCAGCGAGATACTTGGAATGGTGAAGACAGCTAATCCTACAGCATATATTTGTCAGGATTTTTATGCAGGCTTTTCCTATGACGATTTAATTGAAGATGTTCGGAAAAAGGAAAGCGTGAAATATATTATTACAGTTCCTGAAGGCGAGAGTATTCTTGATAATCTTGATTGCAAATATGAAGATTATATTCCTGCACCGGATAATCTTGATATTGCATTTCTTTCACTTTCTGGCGGGACAACCGGAATGTCTAAACTTATTCCCAGAACACATGGAGATTATTTATACGATTCAAAAGTATCAGTAGATAGATGTTTATTAACTGATGAGGACAGGATGCTTATAGTACTTCCTATAGCACACAATTTTGTTTTGGGACACCCTGGATTTATAGGAGCTTTTAGCGTGGGGGCAACACTGGTATTAAATGAGTATTCGGATATGAATGAGGCACTGGAGAATATAGAAACATATGGTGTAACATTTATGTCTTTGGTTCCTTCTATGGCTAAATTGATGCTGGAAATATTGGAAGAGGAAGACTTTGATATTAGTTCATTACGTGTTCTTCAGATTGGAGGTTCCTTTCTTGAAGAAGAAGTTGCCGAGAAACTTATGAATTTAAATTCTTTTACCCTGCAGCAGGTTTTCGGAGTAGCAGAAGGACTTAATACTATGACCTCATTAACAGATGAAAAAGACATAGTGAAAATGTATCAGGGAAAGAAATGTTCTTCATATGATGTTATTAAAATCGTTGATGAAGATGGAATAGAATGTCCTGCAGGACAAAGTGGTAATCTTTTGGTTTCGGGTCCATATACTATCAGGTCGTATTATAACCACCCTGAAAATGATTCTTTTTTTACAAAAGATGGATTTTACATAACAGGTGACAGAGCTTTTGTTACAAAAGATGGAAATCTGAAAATTGTAGGAAGAGTTAAAGAAATGATTAATAAAGGCGGAGAGAAGATTCTTCCTTCTGAATTGGAAACTTTGCTTTATGAAATGGATACTGTTAAAGATTCAGCTGTGGTAGGCATTCATGATGATAATCTTGGGGAAAAGATATGCGTATTTATAGTAGGTAGCAAAAAAACAGGACTTAGTGAAGTTAGAAACTATCTTTCACAAAAAAATATTGCTGCATTCAAACTTCCTGACATGGTTGTTCATATAGATAAGATGCCGCTTACAAAGATTGGAAAAGTAGATAAGAAAAAACTGGTACAAATGGGAGAGGAATCAAATGGAAAATAATAGTGAATTTAACGTGTATGATCATCATGATATGTTTGAAGATATGGTAAAGGCAGAGGAATTTTGCTATAAGTACAATTCAATTCCGATGTCACATTTCGATGAGCGTTTAAGCCTTTTGAAAGGTTTCTTTGGAAAATGTAATGGAGATTTTTTGATTTTTTCGCCATTTAAATGTTCGCTTGGCTATAACGTGGAAATTGGAAATAACGTTGCCATCAATTCATATTGTTCAATACTTGATGGCGGCAAGGTAAAACTGGGCGATAATATCTGGATTGGTACCAATTGTGAAATTGTAAGTTCAGGTCATAGCGTTGATCCGGAAAAAAGAAAAAATGGAGTAGGATATGCTAATCCTATTGTAATTGAAGACAATGTGTACATTGGTTCAAGAGTAACAATTGTATGTGGACAAAATCATGGAATAACCATAGGTAAAAATTCTGTAATAGGTTCTGGAAGTGTTATTACAAAGGATGTTCCTGAAAACGTGCTTGTAGTAGGTAATCCGGCAAGAATCGTAAGAAAACTCACAGAGGATGATAAGGCATGCGAATAACCGCTATAACACTTGGATCATACGGGGACATAATGCCTTTTATGCTACTGGGACAAGAACTAATAAAAAGAGGATATAAATATAGATTGGCAAGTTTTGAATCACTGCGACCTAAAGCGTATGAAATGGGACTTGAGTTTTCTAAAATATCCGGAGATATGGATGAACTTGTAGGAGTGTTGCTGGGTAACAGTGATAATACAAAAAAGGCAGGAATGAATGGACTTGAATATCTTATCAGCAAATATCCCGGTCTTTATGATGATCTTGATAGAGCAGTAAAAGACAGTGATGTTCTTATATATATGCAGTTTGGCGCGATAGCATATCATTTTGCTCAAAAATATGGAATCGAAGTTATAAGGAGTATGGCTTTTCCATTTGAAAACACTAAATGCTATGCGGCTATGATGGATACTCTTACAAGGAATAGTATTAAGTGTTATTTACTGAACGTTATGTGTGAAAAAATGATGGCATATGCCGTTAGACATACAGTAAATGATTTCAGAAAACGACTTGGTCTCAAATCCTGGAATATTTTTAAGAGTTATAAGAAACTTCGTGGAAAAAGAATTTTGACACTTTATCAGTTTGATGAAGTTCTTGCAGATAGAGATAAAAAGTGGAAAGACAACATTTATCTTACTGGAAACTGGATAAAACAGGACAAGACAATAAAACCTGAAACAGAGAAACTATTAGATTTTATAGATAAACATGAAAAGGTTATATATGTTGGCTTTGGAAGTATGAACTATGCTCACATGGACGAACTATATGCAAGGGTTATATGGATTGCGTTACATGAAGGGCGTTCAGTGATATTGCCAAAGTATGAAGAAAAGATGGTTAACGAAAGATTTTCGGCTTCAAAAGATAAGATTCTTCTGGCTGGATTTACACCTTATGAACAATTCTTTGACAGGCTTGAATGTGTTATTCATCATGGCGGAAACGGTACTGTTCATGCGTGTCTTAGAGCTGGCGTTCCACAGCTTGTAATGGTGTTTGGAGCAGATCAGGCTTTTTGGGGTGGACAATGCTACTATAGAGGACTTGGTCCAAAACCTGTTTTTATCAAAAAGCCTATTGATGAGGCAGAATTTAGAGAAAAAGTAACTGATTTAATGGTAAATGATAACTATAAAAAATGTTCGCAAAGATTATCGAATAAAGTAACTTCTGATGGACTTGTGCGTGCTGCAGATATTATAGAAAGAAGATTTCCTTTATGAATATTGATGAAATATGGATGCAATTTGAAGAAAGAATAAGAAAAGCAGTAAAAAACGATGAATTTATGCCTGATACAAAGCTTACGGAAGTAGGAATAGATTCTATTACTTTGATGAAGTTTGCGTCTTTTCTCAGAAGAAAAGGTTTGAAGGTTAATTATGGGGAGTTAATAAAGAATCCCACATTAAAAGACTGGAAAGAACTTGTGTGGATGAAATTTGAAGCTTTAAGTGGGAATGAAGCTAATTCACAGAGGTCAAATGATGCTATTGAAAATAGTGACAATGGTTCAAGTAAAACTAAATTAAGTGAAATTGAGTTTGATTTAACAGATGTTCAGTATGCTTACTGGGCAGGACGTCAGGATGATCAGGAACTTGGCGGAGTTGGATGCCATGCATATTTTGAATTTGACGGAATAGGTGATGATGATAGTAGATTGCGTAATGCTTGGTACAAGGTTCAAGATGCTCATCCTATGCTTAGAGCTGTTTTTACAGAGGAAGGAAAACAGAAAATTTATGCAAAAAGAAAGTATCTTGAACCTGTATTTCATGATTTTAGAAGTTTTACAAGACAGGAGGCAGATGAAAAACTTCTTGAAATAAGAAACAGATTATCTCATGAAAAATTAAAAGTTGAAAACGGCGAGAATACGCATCTTGAAGCAGCTTTTATGAAAAATGGAGAAAGAAGAATTTTTCTTGATGTTGACCTTCTAGTGGCTGATGTTGCAAGCGTGCATCTTATAATAATGGAGCTTACAAAAGCTTACTTGGGTCAAAAGCTTTATAACTATGAAATAGACTGTTTTAAGAAGTATCTTGATAAGAGAAAAAATGATGCAGAAACATTGACTGAAGATGTAGCATATTGGAAAGAGAAAATAACTGATTTTCCAGAAGAGCCAATAAGCCTTCCATTAAAATCAAGGCCTGAGGAAGTTAAGAAAAATCATTTCGTAAGAATAAGTAAGAGCTTTTCTTGTGATGTATGGTCAGTATTGAAGGAAAGAGCAGCAAAATATGAGCTTTCACCTGCAATGTTTCTTTTAACAGCATATGCGAATGTATTAAGCAGATATTCAGGGCAGAATAAATTCCTTATTAATATTCCACTTTTTAACAGGTTCGATGATGATGAACGTACAGAGAAAATAGTTGCTGATTTTACAAATCTTCTTTTGCTGAATACTGAAAATTCCGGAAACAAATCTTTTTTGGATTATGCAGTAGAAATAAAGGATAACTTTTCTAAAGATGTCTCACATTCTTCATATTCAGGAGTTAATGTTGAAAGAGATCTCTCGAAACACAACAAAGCAGTGCAGAATATGGCTCCTGTTGTATTTGCATGCAATATAGATTTTCCTTTTGAAACAAAAGAAAGTCGCGATGTTCTGGGAAAACTGTCATATATGATTTCTCAGACTCCTCAGGTATGGCTTGATTTTCAGTCTTTTACAGATATGGGGAAACTTATTCTTTGCTGGGATTATGTAGAAGATCTTTTTAGTAAAGAAGTAATTGAAGAGATGTTTAGTGCTCTTACAGAAGAAATAGAAGAGCTTTATAACAGCGATGATTGGAATAAAGTATTTGATGTTCTTCCAAAGAATCAGAAAGAAAGACACGAAAAAGAAGAAGATATTCTTCCTATGGACATTGAAAATGTATCACTTTTGTCTGGCTTTGTTCAAAACGCGGTTAAAATCCCTGATTCACCAGCGCTTATTTCTGTAAAAGATTCCAGAATAACTACCTACAAAGAACTTGCAGATATAGCAGGAAAAGTGGGTTCGTATCTTAAAAGCCATGGAATAAAAAAAGGTGACTATGTTGCAGTTACGCTTCCTAGAGGTTATAGACAGATATATGCCATTATGGGAATTCTATATGCAGGAGCTGTTTACGTTCCGGTTGGAATAAACCAGCCGGCAGATAGAAGAATCAAGATTTATGAACAGATTGGAATTACTGCTGTTATAAGTGACTTACAAACAAAGGAAACGATAGAACTTGCTATAGATAATGTTATTGATCTTGATAAGGCAATGGAATGCAGTACTAACATTGCTCCGGAAATATTACCAGATAATTCCGCCTACGTAATCATGACATCGGGTTCTACAGGCATGCCAAAAGGTGTAGAGATTGTTCATAAAGCAGCTATGAATACAATCACTTATTTATGCAAAAGATACAATTTCAAAGCGTTTGATAAAATGCTTATGGTATCTGCCATAGAGTTTGATTTATCTGTGTTTGATATTTTTGGAATGCTGTATTCTCAGGGAGCAATAGTTATTCCGGAAGAAGATTCATTCAAGAATCCGGAAGTGTGGCTTGAATTAATTGATAAGTATGGTATTAACAGATGGAATTCTGTACCCATTCTTTTTGATATGCTTATTACCTATGCCGAAGGTAAAAAGAAAAAGGTTTATTTCGATACAGTTTTTATGTCTGGAGATTGGATTCCAGTAAATCTTCCAGGAAGATTCTATGATATTGCAGGCAAAAACAGCCTTGTTGTCGCAATGGGCGGAGCTACAGAAGCATCCATCTGGTCCAATTATCAGGAAGTTCCCAGAGTTATTCCGGATAACTGGCAATCTATTCCATATGGAAGACCACTTAAAAATCAGTTGTACAGGGTTATAGATGATTATGGCAATATTTGTCCTGATTATGTTGCTGGTCAGTTGTGCATAGGCGGAGCAGGGGTAGCTGCGGGTTATAAAGGCGATTTAAATCTTACTCAAAAGAAATTCTTTAAAGAAGAAAACGGTATCAGATGGTATAGAACAGGTGATAATGGAAGAACCTGGAGCGACGGAACAATAGAATTTCTGGGAAGAAGAGACAATCAGGTTAAAGTTAAAGGCCATAGAATTGAGCTTGGTGAAATTGAAAACGCAATTAAGCAGTATCAGGGAGTTAGAGGCTCAGCGGTTCTGGCAATTCCTTATGAGAATAAAGGTAATAGAATTGTAGCATTTATTCAATCTGAAAAGATTAAGACCTCTTATAACAAAGAATATGAAATTTCAAAGAAAGTCTATTCTTTGGAGGAAATCAACAGTGGTAAAGAGAAATTAAAGCAGATTGGAATTTTGTCAGATGATTTTATACAACGAGCTGTAAATAATAATAAAGGTGTAAACAGCAATATTATTAAATATTGGAAGAAACTAAATGTTAAGAATGTAGGTGTAAGTATAGAAGATACCCGTGCTAATAAGGATATTACCAAGATGTACGAGAGTGTTCTTGATATACTTCCTGATATATTTAGTGGAAAGATTGATCCAATAGAGTATTTCTATGATCTTGCCAGTGATTACAGACCAGATCAGCTGTTGGAAAAGCATCAAGAGACTGAAAAAGCCCATGAGCTGATTTTGGAAATGGTTAAATCATATCCTGTGAAAAAGGGTTTGAAAATTCTTGAAGTAGGAGGACGAAATCCTAAATTTACAGGTAGTGTTCTTCAAAAAATGTCCGGAAGAATTGAAAAATATACATATCTGGATAACACAGAGTTTTTCAGAGCCGGATATGAGGATATCGTAAAAGGCTTTTCGGAATTTGAATACAGTGTAAATGGTCTTGATGCTATCAGCGTAGATGGAACAATGTTTGACGTAGTCATCATTCCAGAATCTATTCATAGACAAAAAGATATAGATAAAACAGTTAAGCTGTTTGGAAATATCACTGTTTCCGGGGGGATTGTAATAGGGTGTGAACCTTCTTCTAATCTAAAAATGATTAATACGATTCCGGCTATCCTAGAAGATGGTTTTGCAGAATATGACCTTGATAAGAGAGGCGGAAGTATCATTCCAGGCAGAGAGTATCTAGAGAAGACATTTAATGAAAATGGCTATGAACTTCTCCATCTTTCAGATAAAGCTGAAGAAATGGCAACTTATTCAATTATCTATGTATTTAGGCAGCAGTATATGCAGAATATAGATATTGATGGGTTAAAAGACTATCTTATTAAAGAAATACCATCTTATATGATTCCGTTTAAGTATTACAAAATGCAGGATTTTCCTCTTAATAAAAACGGAAAGATTGATAGAAAAAAGCTTCTTCAAATTTTTAAGGAAGAAAGAAATTCAGAAAACAATCAAGAGGAAAAAGATGGAATTAGGTCTAAAACAGAGAATTTTGTAGCAGAAATACTGAAGAATATTTTAGGAGTTGAAAACATTGGAAGAAATGATAATTTCTTTTCGCTTGGAGGAGATTCTCTATCTGCGACAAAGTTTATAGCTATAATGCGAGACCAATATGGATTGCAACTTTCTATAAAGAATATTTTCGAGAATCCTGTAATTAAGGATTTGTCATCGTTTATTGACGGACATAAGGATAATATTAAGGCAGGAGGCGATGAGAAATTCATTGTCCATAGAGAAGACTGGAATAATCCATTTCCTCTTACTCAGGTTCAGTTTGCATATTGGATTGGAAGAAAGGGTGCGTTTAGCCTTGGCAATGTTGCAACACATTGCTACTACGAGTATGAATGCAATCACATTGATATTCCTTTGTTCCAGAGAATATGGAATGAAATGATTAAGTACCATGGAATGCTCAGGACTGTAATAGATAATAATGGAATGCAGACAATGCTGGATAAAGTTCCATTCTATACCATGAAGACAATTCACGCAGAAGGTGTATCAGAAGATACAAAGAAGGGTATTCTTGAAAGTGTTAGAAATAAAATGGAAGCGTTGGTTACAGAAACTGATAAATGGCCTTTGTTTGATATAAGAGTAACAGTTTTGTCAGAGGAGAAAACTATTATTCATATAAGTTTCGACAATATTATTCTGGACGGATTTAGTATGTTCCATATTCTGCAGGAAATGGCAGAAAGATATAAAGAAGCTTTGTCGGGGCAGAGTATTCAAAGAAAAATTCCTGAAGTTTCTTTCAGAGACTATGTAATAGATCTTGAAAGAAAAAGGGCTTCGAGAAGATATGAAATAGACAAAGAGTATTGGACTAACAGGCTTTCTTGTTTTTGTAAAGCACCAGTGTTTCCATTAATTAAAAATGAAGATGAAATAAAGGTTCCAAAGTTTGTAAGAAGACAGTATAAGTTATCACAAGACTGCTGGAACAAGTTAAAAGATGCTGCAAAAGAAATGGAGATTACTCCATCTGCATTTATTATTACTGCTTATGCAGATGCACTAAGAACTGAAAGTATTAATAAGAGTTTTTCAATTAATCTGACGCAGTTTGGAAATGATATAAGTCATAAAGATGCAGATAAAATAGTGGGAGATTTTACACGTTTATCTTTGCTGGAGATGAAGAACATACAAGAAAGCTCCTTTAATGAAAGATGCAAGAAAGCAGCAAAGCAGATTTCAGATGATTTGGAACACTCTTTGTATAGTGCAGTTGAATATGAAAGAGAACTTAGAAAGCGTGATAACAATCCGGTTAATTCTATTATGCCTGTTGTATTTACGAGCGGAATAGGTGTAAGTGATTTGTCACAGGAAAAATCGCTCGGAAAGCTTGTATATAATATCTCGCAGACACCTCAGGTATGGATTGATCATCAGGTATTTGAACAGGATAAGGGGTTAACGCTTAATTGGGACTGCGTTGATGAACTTCTTTCAGCACAGCTTTTGGATAGAATGTTTGAATATTACATAAGTCACCTTATCGATATGATTGAAAACAAAGAAAAGCGTGCAGAAATTCAGGTTGTTGAGGATGATGAGCAAAATGAGCTTTCTTTGCAAAATAGTATTCCTACAGAAGTATCATTTCCTGATAACGAAAGTACAGAAGTAAAGAAAGAACCTGAAATAGCTATAGTAAAGGGCGGAAGATACATTTCAAAAGTTGCCCAGATATGGGAAAGCGTTCTTGGTGAGAAGGTTGTGGATATGGATAGTACATTCTTCGAACTTGGTGGTGATAGCCTTGGAATTGTAAAGATGATAAATGCTATAAGTCAGGAATATGATACTGAGCTGTCTATTATAGATGTTATTAATAACAATTCTATCAGGAAAATTGCAGGACTTCTGGAAAATGTTGTACAGGAAGGAATTATATAAATGGTATACGGAATAGTTGGAGCTTCAGGAGTCATAGGAAGTAAGGTTTCTGAATACCTTGAGAATAAAGGAAAAAATATTCTTAAAGCAGGTCGTCATTATTCTTTTTCTGGAAATGAGTATTGTCTTGATGTGTACAAAGAAGATGAGGTAAGAGAATTTGTTTCCAAATGCGATGTTGTAATTAATTGTTCTGGTCCATCTATGAAGACTTCAAAAAGTATTCTTCCTGAATGTCTAAATCAGGGTAAGGATTATATAGATGCCTTTGGATGGATGCCTGATATAACAAAGGTTTACATAGGAAACTGTAGAGTAGTTCTTAATGCAGGAATGGTTCCCGGTCTTCCGGGAATCCTTGCTGCATATATGAAAAACTATGGCGCAGAAAAGCTTATACTCTATAGCGGAGGTCTTGAAGAAGGCAGCAGGGCATCACTTGAAGATATGCTGGAAACAAGTATTAACGGATATAGTAAACCGGGATTTATTGTAGAAAATGGAGAGCTAAAAAGACTTTCTGAGCCAAATCTGTTACTTGATGAAAGTATCAATCTTCCAGAAGAATGTGAAATCAGTCCTTTATATACGGCTGAAATTGAAGAAATAAATAATATTTTAGGTTTTGGTAATATAGAGAACTATAATATTTTTCCAAATAAAAAAATGAGATCTTATTTGATGGAAGGCTGTATGAAATATAGTCAGGTAAAAAGCAAAGAAGAACAGGAATCTGTAATCGAAGATATACTGGGAAAACTAAAAAAAGTCTGTGAAAATAAATCTTTCTGGTACAGATTTTACTTAAAGGCTGTTTCTGAATATGAAACGCAAGTTATTGATATTAAAACCGATAATAGTGCGGTTATCACATCGACAGTTATAGGTCACATTGCTAAAAGGCTTTGTGAAAAAAAGTTTGATGCAGGTTTTTATAGACCATTTGAGATAGCTGATGGACAAGAATTATTAGATGAACTTCAAAGTGAAGGAATTGATATAAATATTTATGGGGAAATATAGGATGAGTAAAGTAAGAGTATTACTGTGTGGAACTGTTTTTGGAAGTATTTATCTAGATGGGATAAAGAATTTAGATAATTGGGAGCTTTGCGGAATATTATCTAGAGGAAGTGATCGTTCAGTTAAAATCTCTCAGGAAATGGGTGTCCCGTTATATAAAGATGTATGTGATGTTCCGGAAGGAATGTTTGACGTAGCATTTGTTGTAATTCGTTCAGGAATCGTAGGCGGGGAGGGCCAAAAGATATCTGAAAAGCTTCTTGATAAACATATAAATGTGGTGCAGGAGCAACCGGTTCATGCTGATGAAGCTGCCGTTTTATTAAAAAGTGCGCTAAAGAATAATGTTTCTTATATTGTAAATACCTTTTATCCATATATGGAGTCTTCGACTGCATTTCATGAAAAACTTTCTGAGATTAGAGAAAACAATCAGATTATTAGTATAGATGGATGCTGTTCTCTTCCTGTGCTTTTGCCATTTATAGATCAGATTGGAAGAACAGCAGGCCTTCTTAGACCATGGAGTATAGAAAATGTCTTTTCAAACGGGGCATGTGACTTTGTTACAGGCAAAATAAGCGGGATCCCGTTTTCTATAAGAATTCAGGGAAGAAAGAGTGAAAGCAAGAATCAGGCTTTTGTTCTAAATCAAATAAATGTTATGACTTCATCGGGAAATCTTATAATGACCGATGTTAATGATCAGGTTATCTGGATGAAGAAACCCTATGTTGTAGAAGAGTTTATAAAGAACGGAAGAGAAGATGATGAAAAAGACGTTTACGCATCTGAGATGATTTATGATGCCGGAACGAAAAAATATTCTTTTCTTTATAAAAATATATGGCCAAAAGCAGTTGAAAATTTTCTTATACAGAACAAAGAGTTAATTCTTTCTCGAGAAAGAGACATAGGGTATATGCAGTACTATTTATCTGTTTGTAGTTTTTGGAAAGAGTTGTATAAAAAGTTGGAGGAGCTTGACTAATGAGAGATTTTTTGAATAGATGCAAAGAAAAAGGAATTCTTATTTCTTTGAAGGATGGAAAGAATTTATCTTATAGAACTACAAAAGGGGCTATTGAGAAGGAAACAATTAGATATCTAAGAGAACATAAGAGTGAGCTTATTGATTTATTAAGAGAAAATAACGAGAGTGAGCAGATTAAAGTTAAAAAGAAAGAAGTTAATATAGAGGATCAAAAGAAAAACTATGATGTAAGTGAGAATAAAGAGGCTTGTATGTTTCCACTTACTGATATTCAGAGTGCATATCTGTCCGGCCGAAGCAGAAATTATGAACTTGGGGGTACTGGATGCTATACATATCTTATTTTGAAGACTGATAAGCTTGATGCTTCTTTATTTGAAGAGGCCTGGCATAAAGTTATCGAAAACCATGATATGTTAAGAGCTGTAATAACCAAAGAAGGGCAGCAGTATATTAAAGAAAATGTTGAACTTCCTAAGCTTTGTATATATGAATCTGATACAGATGATATTGAAAATTCAGAAACGGAGAAAGAGATTCGCAGAAAACTGGAAACTTATGATTTTGATATTGAAAGTTTTCCAATGCACAAGATAATTCTTCATCAAGGCAGTAAAGAAAGTATTGTTCACTTTTGTACAGATATGCTTATAGCGGATTATATAAGCATAAATGTTATATTAGATGATATTTTCAGCTATTATAAAAATCAAACTTTTATTCATGCAGGTAAAGGCGTAAGTTTTAGAAAGACTGTAGAGGATAAGAATAAAAAAGGCTATAGAGAAAAGTCTGAGGATTACTGGAAGAATAAAATAAGTACGCATGAATTCAGAAAGCCTCAGCTCCCTGTTAGAAGCGTTATAAGTACAGATAACGTGAAATTTACAAGACATGGATATATGCTTGGTAAAGATGATTTTATGAGTCTTAAGAATCTTTGCAAAAAGAACAATGTAACTGTTTCAAATACTATTCTTGCAGTATATGCAAGTGTTCTTTCCAAGTGGTCTGAAAACAGACAATTCTGTATTAATGTAACTCTTATGGATAGAGGCGTACAGGAACTTGATACGGTAGGCGATTATACATCTGTTGACATTTTGGCAGTAGATACGAAAGATAAGACTTTTAGCGAGCTTGTACATGAAATTGGGATAGATATTCTGACTGATATGTCATATATGGATTATACAGGTGTTGATGTTCTTAGACAGGTTAGAAGAACAAGTTCTGACAATAACATCTTCCCTGTGGTATTTACCAGTACAGTAGGTGAGAGTAAAGAGGATGAGAAGAAGGATTATACGGTAATCGGTGGAATCAGTAGAACTCCGCAGGTATGGATAGATTGTCAGATGATTTCTATCGGAAATGAACTTGATATTCACTGGGATGTCAGGGATGGAGTATTTGAAGAGAATGTTATAAATGATATTTTTGATGCTTTCAAAAATGCAATCAGATTCATTTTATCTGAGGATAACTGGAATAGTAAAAATATAGCACGAGCATGTAAGCATCAGCTTGAAAAAAGAGGAAGTTATTGCACACAGGATGAATCATTGAAAGGGCACATGCTATATGAAGGTTTCATTAATAATGTTAAAGCTAACCCTGATAAAAGAGCAATTATTTATAATGACAAGGTGTACACTTATGGAGATTTGGCTTTATATGCATCTTCTATTCAGAAAAAGCTCAAAGAAGCAGGAATTAAAGAAAAAGACACAGTAGCAATCATTGAAGAAAGAGGTGTTCTTCAAAGCGCTTCAGCTCTGGCAGTTCTATTACTTGGTGCAATATTTGTACCAATTGATATTAATCAGCCTTTTAACAGACAAAAAGCTATAGTAGATCAGAGCAGCGCAAGCTACGTTCTTGTATCTGATAACAAGGCAGATTTTGTAGATGCGTTTGGCGATAAGCTTTTTTGTGTATCATCAATTACAAAATCAAATGAAGATGAATTAATTATTGCTGATACAAGACCTGATTCAACAGCATATATTATTTTTACTTCAGGAACGACTGGAGTTCCAAAGGGAGTAATGATTTCACATCAGTCTGCACAGAATACTCTTTTGGATATTAATAAGAGATTTGGAGTTGGTGAAAATGATGTTTTCCTTGCTCTTACCAAACTATCTTTTGACCTTTCAATTTATGATATGTTCGGAAGTATGGATGCTGGTGCAACGGTAGTAATACCAAAGGAAAGCAACGCAGTTAATCCATCTGACTGGGTAAAGCTTATCAAAAAATATGGTGTAACTATCTGGAATTCAGTGCCGGCTTTACTAAAAATGCTGTATTCTGAGGTAAAACTGCAGGATAAAGATAGTATTGAAAGTCTTAAGCTTATTCTACTTTCCGGGGATGTAATAGATGTGTCACTGCCTTCAAAAACAGCGGAGTATCTAAGTGACTATAAGCTTATAAGTTTAGGCGGTGCTACAGAAGGATCTGTGTGGTCGATTTTCTATGATATTACAGGTCTTAGAGATGAAACAATTCTTCCATACGGAATACCATTGTCAAATCAGAAAATGTATGTACTAGATGATGACTTATCTGAGTCTGCGAATATGGTAAAAGGAGAAATCTGTATAGGAGGATATGGCGTTGCGCAAGGATATTATGGAGATAAAGAATTAACTGATTCCAAGTATATTGTTATTGAAGATAAAAATGACAGAGTCTTTAGAACAGGTGATGTAGGATATATAAGATCTGATGGAATCATGATGATAAATGGAAGAAAAGATAATCAGATCAAGATCAATGGTAACCGTGTTGAAACAGGTGAGATAGAAAGTGTTATAAGATCAACTGGTGAAGTGGAAAACGTTGTTGTTTACTATCATAAGACAGGGCACTCAGGAAAGCTTTTTGCATTTTTAGAGCCAGGTTATGAAGAAACAAAAGACTCCTCATTGATGATAAAAGACTTGGAAAAAGAAGGCCAAAGTGAACTTGATATAATTGACAGAGATGGATTTACAAGATGGAGAAAACAGTCCGATGTTGCTGCCTTATCTGATATGATGGCTCTTTTTACTGATATAGGTATTTTTACAGAGAAGGACAAAGTATATTCAAGGCAGCAGATTCATGATGCGGCTAAAGAAACAGAGGAGTTTCATTCTATTATTGATAGATTCCTAAGGGCAATGGAGCAGGCAGGAATAATAGAAAAAGTTGAAGAGGGATATCAGGTAACAAAAAAAGCCAAGCCTTATTATGATCGTGAAAAGAACTGGGATGAATTCATGAGAATTGGTGATGAAATTGATTATGGTCATGTTCTTATGGAATATCAACGACAGTCTGGAAAACACATAAAAGAGCAGATTAGAGGGGAAATTGCCGGTATTTCGTTGTTCTTCCCAAAAGGAGATACAACGGTTGCAGAAGCCGCATATAGAAATAATATAATCAACCTTAGACTTAACAATATTGTTTCTGATATTATTAACCGTTTGGGAGAAAGAAATATTTCAATTCTCGAGGTTGGAGCCGGAGTAGGTGGAACGACTACTACTGTACTTAATAGACTAAAGAATAGAAATATCAAGTACTGCTTTACTGATGTTTCGCAGTTTTTTATCAATAAAGCAAAGGATAGATACAAAGAATATGACAATATGTCCTATATGCTTATGGATATTAACAGGGATTATACCAAGCAGGGATTTAAGGATAAGTCTTATGACGTTATTCTTTGTGCTAATGTACTTCATAACTCTCACAACATTGGTGAGAATCTTTCAAAGCTTAAAAAGCTTTTAAAAGATGATGGATATATTATTATTATCGAAGCCACAAAGGAATCTTATCTTCTTACAACGTCACTTGAACTTAAGGGTGGTTTGGATGGATTTACTGATCATAGAAGAGGCGGAATAGATGTGTTTACTTCTGAAGATAAGTGGATAGAGCTTATCAAAGAAGCCGGATACAAATACTATTTCACACTGCCAGAAAGAAGTGACGAGCTTGCGGAATGTGGTCAGAGTGTTTTTCTATGTGGTAACGAGACAAAATCAGGTAAACCAAAGGTTAAACACAAGGTAAATGTCGAGTATATAGAAAAAACTATGGCATCTAAACTTCCTAAGTATATGATTCCTGATCAGATAGAGATACTTGATAGTATTCCTTTGTCTACTAATGGAAAGATAGACAGGAAAGAACTTGATAAAATATGTGCTGATAGATTAAAGGTTTCTTTAAAAATAAATGAGAGTAAGAAATCTAATCTTTCAGGATTAAGCAAGAGTGTTGCTGGTATATGGGAACAGGTTCTTGGTATAAGCGGAGTAACTTCCAAGGATAATTTCTATTATGTTGGAGGCGATTCACTTCTTATAACTCAGGTAGTTTCCAAACTTAGAGAAAATTATAAAGAATTAGAAAAACTTCCATGGGATGAACTTATGCAGATTGTCCTTAATAATCCAACTGTAGAAGGAATGGCTGATAGCATTGGAATGTATATTGCAGATGATAACAGTCAGGGAAAAATAAAAGAAAAGGATTATGAGGAGGGTAATAGAAGGCAGCTTTTAGATAAAACATCCAGTAATAAATCTCTAGATTTATCAGATAGCTGCGTAAGAGTTTACCGTGATAATCCGGAAAACAGAAGATGTGTTCAGGCATATATGCATGCAGGAACAGGAAGACTTGTGGATTATGATAGTCTTATTCCACAGATTCTAAAGAACACAGGAGATGATGTTTCAGTAATAGGATTTATGTATGGAAATTCCAACGAATATCTTGATATTCCTGCAGAAAGACTGGTAAAGGAAAGAGCTGCAAAATATGCTGAAATCCTTTTGGGAATGAATGCAAAAGAATATGAAATTATAGGATATTGTGTGGGAGGATTTATTGCTGTTGAAACAGCCAGAATTCTATTGGAGAAAGGCAAAAAAGTTCACAATGTTTATATGATTTCATCAGAGCAGGCAACTCACAAAATTAGTAACAGACTTATTACTGAAATGGCATACGGCGTTGCTGTAGGACTTGACGTATCTCTTGCCGGATACAATTTCGATACCTATGAGATGAAGGCTGCAATGTCAGATATTCTCAAAGACGAGAACAGAGATATCAGAAACTCTGAACTTGTAACTCTATCTGGCAGATATAAGAGTCTTGGAAGAATGTTCCTTAGCCTTATAGATAAAGAGCATGATGAAAGACTTAAAGATATTTTCGAAAAGGCAGGTGGATCAAAATTCAACGGAGATGAAAGTACATTTGCCATGTTCAGTGTACTTTACAGAATATTTGAACATACATTTAGAGGTATGTCAGAATATTCATTTAATGAATACTACCTTGGAAATGTAGTATATATGGATGCCCCAACAGATTTTTCATTCTATCCAGTTACGAGAAAGCTGAACAAGGTAGAAGATATCTGTATCGGAAACTTTGAGAAGATTCGTATTCCAGGAAATCATGCAACTTGCCTTGATGGTAATAATTACCTGATTGTATTTGATGAGATTAAGAAAAGAAGCTGCTGCTTCTAAGATGTCTATAACCAATTACAGGATTGTAGCATGCTTATATAATAATTCCTGTATTTAACAAAAATCTATTAGGATCGTGTCGGTTCTAATAGATTTTTTGGTAAAAAAATAAAGAATTTATAAAATATTCCGATATATGAGTGTAGAGTATTAGTATCTGGGATTTCTAATTTTGTACTATAGTGAATCCTGAAAAATTTTTATCCTTGTCATAGTAGATTAATGGGAAAGAGTATTAAAAGAAGCGAAAGGAGAAGTGAGTATGCTTAACATTGAGAAAAATGCAGTGGCAGATAAGTTAGAGGTGATTCTTTCGGGAAGACTTGATACAGCAACAGCACCTCAACTAGAGAGTGAATTAAAAGATGCATTAAATGAGGTAAAGGAACTTGTATTTAATCTTGCTGATTTGGAGTATATTTCATCTGCCGGACTACGAGTTCTTCTTTCAGTCCAAAAGGTAATGAATAAGAATGGAAATATGGTAGTAACGAATGCTTCTGATGAAGTAAAAGAGATATTCGAGGTTACCGGTTTTTCAGATATTCTTACAATTGAGTAAATCTAGACTATCGTCTTAATTGTTACATGAATTTGCGAAGAATATAAAGCCGGAGAAAAAGAGTATGAAAAAAAAAGAAAAAGATGTTATAGCCAGCATGTTTTTGCCAGCTGCTGTTGTTATGATTTTTACACAGATGACAGGAGTTGTGGCTAATATTATTGATGGTGTAGTAACAAGCAGATTTCTGGGAGAAGCTGCATATTCGGCAGTATCTCTTCTTGCTCCTATGGTGAACATTATTCTTTTGTTCGCAAGTTTCATATCTATAGGCGGGCAGATTGTATGTTCGAATAAAGTCGGAACTGGAAATAGGGATGAGGCAAATGCTGTTTTCTCTTTCTCTGCTTTGTTTGGAATTATAATTGCAGCATTGTTTGTTACGCTATGCATTTTTTCGCCAGGAGTGCTTTTTCGTGTGTGTGGAGTATCTGTTTCTAAAAGACCAGAGCTCTATGAGCATATGCTAAATTATTTACATGGTTATGTGATAGGTATTCCTGCTGTTATTCTGACACAAGTTTTAAGTCCTTATCTTGTAATGGATAACGGGAAAAAAATTGTATCATTATCTGCATCGGTTTTGTGTATTTCAGATATTGTTGGCGATTTTCTAAATGTATTCTTCTTCTCTGGTGGCATATTTGGTATGGGAGCTGCGACCTCTATTGCTATGTGGTTGCAGCTTTGCGTCATAATGATTCATTTCATTAAAAAGGGTGGTTATTTTAGATTTTCATTAAAGGCATTAACATATAATCATTTTAAGGATATTGTAAAAAACGGGTCTCTATCGTTTATTAAAAGACTGGCCACTATATTAAGAGATATTGGAACTAATAGAATAAATCTTTTTATAGCAGTCAGTACAGCGGCTGTTGCTGCCAAAGGAATGCAGAGTGATTTAAATATGCTGATGTTTTGTATCAGCGTAGGTATTGGCAGAACTCTTTTGACGATGTCGTCTATGTATTATGGCGCATTAGATAAAGATGGACTAAAGAGATGCTTTTTTTATGCAATGAAGATGTGTGTATGTGTAACGGTTACAGTTGGGATTATTGTATTTATTACAGCACCTATTCTTTCGAATATTTATACAAATGATTCAGAAGTAGTAGAATTATCGGTTTTTAGTATAAGGTGTATGGCATTAGGACTTCCTCTTGATGCAATAAGCGAGTCGTATCAGGACTATCTTCAGGGAATCCAAAACAGAAAAATGGTTAATATTCTTTGCTTTTCAGAAAGGCTTTTTATTCCTGTATCGATGGCTTTTGTTTTAGGCATGTTATTTGAATCAAAGGGTATTATGGCATCTGTTGCTATTGGTAAAGCGCTTCTTATTTTGCTAATGTTTATTGCATTATGCATTAAAAATAAGGGAATACCAAAGAAACTGGAAGACTATATGTTTCTTAAAGAAGACTTTGGTGGTGCAAAAGAAGATAATTACGTTGCTCAGATTGCAGATATGAACGATGTTGTTAGCGAAAGCCGTAGGGCAGCAGAATTCTGCAAACAACATGGTGTTAATAAAAGGCAGGCAAATCTTGTTTCGCTTTTCGTTGAGGAGATGGCCGGAAATATTGTTGTGCATGGGGTTCCAAGAAAAGGAAGCAAAGTACTTGTAGATTACAGATTATATGCGGATAAAGACAAGATTTCTATTAGTTTAAGGGACTATTGCGCTGCTTTTGATCCGGAGAAGTATTATGAACTTCATAAAGATGATAATTCTAATAAAAATATTGGAATAAAGGCTGTAATGAGTCTTGCAAAGGACATTAGGTATATAAATACGTTTAATAGTAATTGTCTATTTATAAATATAGTGTTATAGGGACATAATTAACAAAATAAGCTGTCTACGAAGTAAAAAGGAAAATGTGTATGCATGATTTTATGTTAGAAAAAAGGCTTCAAAATCTAGATCCAGATCTTCATAGAAGAATGAAAGACAGTGTAATCGTTCTTCAAAAAATGCTGGAATCATTTTTTTCATGGTTTCCTGATTTTACGGATCATTCATCATTACACAGCATGGATGTGCTTGACTTTTGTAATCAGATAATAGGAAAAAATATAGAGAAGTTTGGTGCAGAGGAGTGTTATGTACTAATAATGTCTTGCTATCTGCATGACATTGGTATGGGGGTGAGCCGCAAAAGCTTTGATAAATTTACCAAAAAGATAGATTTGTCATCATATATGAAACTTCATCCAAATGCTAGTGAAACAAAGATAATTAGAGATTATCATCATGAATTCAGCGGTCAATACATAAATGAATATTATGATTTTTTTGATATTCCAAAAGAACTTGTTTTTCCGATAGTACAGGTTTCAAGAGGTCATAGAAAAACAGACTTACTAGATGAAAAAGAATATCCTAACCTGGAGACTTCAAATGGAATAATACGTACAGCGCTTTTAGCTTCCATAATTCGTCTTGCAGATGAGATTGACGTTGGATTTGATAGAAACCCAGAGATTTTATTTGATACATCAAAGCTTACTAGGCAGGTAGATATAGATGCATTTGGTACTCATGAATCTATAAGAACTGTTGAACTTAGAGACAAAGAGATTGTTCTTATTGTTAGTTTAAAAGAACCCAGATTTAAAGAACTTGTCGAAAATCTTGCTGGAAAGATTCAGGGTACACTTGAATATTGTAAAGACGTGGCACTTAAAAGAAATCAGTTTATAATTTCTCAGGAAAAGGTAATTATAGAGTATTTGTGATTTTTTATGCGAAAAGAGGTACTCATGAACATAAAAAGAAAAGATGATGAACTTGTGATTGAATTAACAGGTCGAATTGATTCAAATAATGCCAGTGAAGTCGAAAATGAAATTATGGATGCTGTTAATCAGAATGATGGTGCTAAAGTTATATTTGATGCTGATGATTTGTCTTATATCTCCAGCGCAGGGCTTAGAGTTTTGATGAAGGCATGTAAGAAATCTGGTGGCAAAGTTACTATAAAAAATGTATCGAGAGATGTTTATGACATTTTTGATACAACTGGATTTACAGAAATATTTGATGTTCAAAAGGCTTATAGAAAAATTAATGTGAACGATTTAGAAGTTATCGGAAGAGGTTTTTTTGGAACTGTATATAGACTTGATAAAGAGACAATAGTAAAGGTTTATAAGGGAAAAGACAGTATTCCAATGATTGAAAATGAAAAGAAAATGGCGCGCAAAGCCTTTCTTGCCGGAATACCTACAGCAATTTCCTATGATATAGTGCAGGTCGGTGATGATTATGGTTCAGTGTTTGAACTCCTTAATGCCAGCACTTTTCATGACCTTGTGCAATATGAGAAAGAGAATGTTGAAGATGTTATAAAAAGATATATTTCTTTACTAAAGCTTGTTCATGGAACAAAGATGAACAAAGGAGATTTTCCTTCATATAAAGAACGTTTTATTAAATATATTTCTTTTATAAAAAACTGCCTTGATGAAAATGAATATAATTCTTTAATGAAATTGTTTGAAGATATGGAGGATGAAAATACAGTTGTTCATGGTGATGTCCAGATGAAAAATGTCATGCAGGTCGGAAATGAAGCTATGCTTATTGACATGGACACGCTGGGACTGGGAAATCCTGTTTTCGAATTGGCAGGTCTATTTGTAACATATCAGGAATTTGAAGAAGATGAGCCTGGTAATTCTATGAACTTTCTTGGACTTTCGCAAGACAAGGTTGATTTGATATGGAAGCTTATTGTGGAGAACTATTTTACTTTTAGCAGTAAGGAAGAGGAAGAAAATACATTATCAAAGATAAGACTTGTGGCAGCAGTTAGATTTTTATATCTTCTTGAAAGTACCGATTTAAAAAATGGCGATCTTGGAGAAACGCGTATTAAGCATACAGTTGAGCATATTGATGAGTTATTAAAGAAAGTCAAATCATTAAGCATTTAAAGTCTTTGTGGGTAGTAGTATTATTTCTAACTTAACGAGATTATTTTTAAATTTGTTGTTTTTTATAAGCATATACTCCTTAACCTGTTGTTTTTATGGAGGTAGAATTTGGTGAGTGATATCATTATAAAACATGAATTAGAAATAGAGGCACTTACAGATAATCTGCAAAGTGTCATTGATTTTGTAGAAGAAAATCTTGAACTTACAGCATGTTCCATGAAAATAAAAATGCAGATAGATATAGCTGTAGAGGAATTGTTCGTTAATATTGCACACTATGCATACACTCCTGCAACAGGAAAGGCCATTATCACTATAGAAATTGATAATGATAACAAAGAGGTGAGTATTACATTTACGGATTCTGGTATTCCGTTTAATCCTTTAGAAAAAGAAGATCCGGATGTATCACTTTCTGCCGAGGAAAGAAAAATAGGCGGACTTGGAATCTACATGGTAAAAAAGAGCATGGATAAAGTTAGGTATGCATATGAGGATGGAAAGAACAAGCTTACCATCACTAAAAAAGTGTAGGGGGAAGTCTTATGCAACTAAAGAAACATAAATGGGGAATTAATAGAAAGGCGCTTGCTGCTATAATCGTTTTTACTCTACTTATTAATGCATCAATGTGCGTCTGTGGTTCGTATATATTTGATAGGGTTATTCAAAGGATATATAACGAGCGAGGCTACGTTGTAGCTAATATTATTCTGAAACAGATAGACCATGACAAGATAGCTGAATATTCCAAAACATGGAAAGCGGACGATTATTATGATCTGATGGTTGATTATCTTAAGTATATTCAGGAGTGTTCTGATGCCGCTTACATATATATTGGAGTTCCCTATGAAGATAAGACTATAAAGTATATATATGATTCAGGGAGCGAAATTGGCTTTGTTGATCCTATAGCTGCTTCTTTTGATGAGGTTTGGAATTCGTTTAAAAATGGTAAAAGGCCAGATAGCTACCTTGTAAGGCATTCGAAGTATGGATTCCTGACATCTAGTTGTTTACCTGTAATCGACAGTATGGGAAATGTTGTGGCACTTTTATTTGTTGACACTAATATGGAGATTATTCAGTCGACTATTTTAAAATATCTTCTTAATATGTGTATTGTGGCAACTTTCCTTTTGGCTATATTCTGCGTGCTTCATTGGAATTATATGAATCAGAATCTTATAAAACCAATCATGCTTATTAGGAAAAATGTGAAGCAGTTTTCAGAAGATACATCTAGTATTGATAATTCTCTATCTACTATTACTACAAGAGATGAAGTGGAAGATCTAGCTATGGCAATTGGTAAGATGGAGAAAACAATTGTCGAGTATATAGAAGATATAAAAAATATTACTGCTGAAAAAGAGCGTATTAGCGCAGAATTAAATGTTGCTACGCAGATTCAGGCAGATATGCTTCCGAGTATTTTTCCACCATTTCCTAATAGAAAAGAATTTGACATTTTTGCAACTATGACTCCGGCTAAGGAAGTTGGCGGTGACTTTTATGATTTCTTCCTGATTGATGATGATCATATAGCCCTTGTAATGGCTGATGTATCCGGAAAAGGTGTTCCAGCTGCTCTATTTATGGTCATTGCCAAGACACTTATTAAGAACAGAACACTTATGGGTGGTGAATTATCACCTGCCCAAATACTTATGGATGTTAATGATCAGCTATGTGAAAACAATAAATCTGATTTATTTGTTACTGTATGGTTTGCCATTATTGAGATTTCAACAGGAAAAGGAATTGCTGCAAATGCAGGGCATGAACATCCTGTATTAAAGAGAAAAGGCGGCGTATTCGAACTTCAGAAATATAAGCATTCTCCTGCGGTAGCTACAATGGAGGGAATTAGATTTAGAGAGCATGAGTTTATCCTTTATCCAGGGGATGAATTGTTTGTTTATACAGACGGCGTTCCGGAAGCTACTAATAAAGAAAATGAACTTTTTGGTGACGAAAGGCTTCTTTATGCAATGAATAATAATCCAGATGTAAGTGCCAAGGAAATTCTTGGCTGTGTGAAAAACAGTATTGATGATTTTGTCAAAGATGCTCCTCAATTTGATGATATTACGATGATGTGTTTTGTGTATAGCGGAGATAATTGATTTCTTTATTGAAGTTTTTGAAATTGAATTGAAGATGATAATTCATTAACAGAGTTACTATAGTCAGGATTTTGTAATTCAAAAATGGAGGAAGTTCATATGAAGGTATTGTCTAAGATTATTAGAGAAAAAAGATGTAGTATCTTTAAAGCTTCTATTATACTTATTCTAAGCTTACTGCTGTACATTAATTCTTATGAAAATGCTTTTGTAGTTAGTGCAGATGATATGGCTCCTTTATCTTTGTGGACGGACTCTGCAAGAGCCAAAAATGAGCTTATATCTTATGTTAGTGATGTTACTAATCCAGAAAGTAAAAACTATATTCCTCTTCAGGACAGAATTGCTGTGTTTGACTTAGATGGTACGCTTTTTTGTGAGACAGATCCTGTATATTTTGATCATCAGCTTCTTGAATATAGAGTTTTGGAAGATAGCAGTTATAAGGATAAGGCAAGTGATGCAGAGAAAGCTGCTGCAAATAAGTCATTAGAATTTGCTAATACAGGCGTTTATCCTCAAGGCCTTGATGTAGAACATGGTCAGGCGGTTGCAAGTGCTTTTCGCGGAATGACAATAGATGAGTTTACAGACTATATTGCTAAGTTTAGAGATACTCCTGCAAATGGCTACAACAATATGACTAAGGGCGATGCATTCTATCAGCCTATGATTCAGGTAATAAATTATCTTCATCAAAACGGTTTTATGGTTTATATCGTTTCAGGTACAGACAGATTTATAGTACGTGGTCTAGTTAAAGGTAAGCTTCCTATTCTTCCATGCAGGATAATAGGTTCAGATGAGAGTCTTGTATCTAATCATCAGGAAAATACAGATAGCCTTGATTATATGTATAAGAAAAACGATATGGTTGTTCTTGGCGGAAACTTTATAATAAAGAATTTGAAGATGAATAAAGTTAATGTCATTGTTCAGGAAATCGGGCAGCAGCCTGTACTTGCATTTGGTAATAGTTCTGGTGATTTTAGTATGGCTGAATATGTAACAAGTCATAATGCACATAAGAGCCTTGCATTTATGCTGTGCTGTGATGATACAGAAAGAGAAAATGGTAAGATTTCTTCTGCTGAGAAGATGTATCAATCATGTAAAGAGAATAACTGGATTCCTATTTCAATGAAAAATGACTGGACTACTATATATGGCGAAGGTGTAAGTAAAAAGTAATAAAAAGCCTTCGTAAGTCTAGGACCTGTATTGGGGATATAACATATGGTTTTAATTGATACTATAGCGACTAACAAAATAGGAGATTTAGAATATAGGGCAGGACGAGTGTTTCCTTTTGGGGCAAGTGTGGTTGAGAATGGAGTAAATTTTAGTATTTATTCTAAAGAGGCTACTTCCTGCACTCTTGTTTTATATCATCATGGCGCACTTAATCCATTTGTTGAAATAGAAATTCCAAGCAAGTTCAAGACTGGAAATGTTTATTCTATCATGGTGTTTGGGTTAAATGTTGACACTGTAGAGTATGGGTATCGTTTTGATGGGCCTTTTATTCCTGAAAAAGGGCTTTTATTTGATAAAAGCAAGGTACTGCTGGATCCTTATGCAAAATCCGTTTCTGGAATCAGTGTATGGGGAAAGAAACCTGATGAAAAAAATACATTCATACAAAGAGGTCAGATTATAAGGGAAGATTATGACTGGGAAGGTGACAATCTCCTTGGTTATAACATGAACGAACTTTGTATATACGAAATGCATGTCAGATCATTTACTATGAATGATAAAAGCGTAAGGCATAAAGGAACCTTTTATGGCCTTATAGAAAAAATCCCATATTTAAAAAAGCTTGGTATCAATTGTATTGAACTTATGCCCATTTTCGAGTTTAATGAATTTGAAAATGAGCGAGAGTACAATGGAAATCGCCTTCTGAACTATTGGGGATATTCTACTGCATGTTTTTTTGCTCCAAAAGCCGGGTATGCAGTATCTTCAGTTTTCGGAATGGAGGCAGATGAATTAAAAAATTTGATTAAACAGCTCCATAAAAATGGTATAGAGATTATCCTTGATGTAGTGTTTAACCATACAGCTGAAGGTAATGAGAACGGACCATATATTTCATATAAAGGAATAGATAATAGAACTTACTATATGCTGACACCGGAAGGGTATTATTACAATTTCAGCGGTTGCGGCAATACTTTTAATGGAAATAATGCGGTTGTAAGAGTTATGATTCTTGATTGCCTTAGATACTGGGTTTCTTCATACCATGTTGACGGCTTTAGATTCGACCTTGCATCTATTCTAACGAGAAATAGTGACGGAACACCTATGTTTTCACCACCTTTACTGGAACTTTTGGCTAATGATCCTGTTTTGGGGAAAGCGAAGCTAATTGCAGAAGCATGGGATGCAGGTGGTTTATATCAGGTTGGAAGCTTTCCCTCCTGGAATAGATTTTCTGAATGGAATGGTAAATACAGGGATTGTATAAGAAGGTTTATTAAGGGAAGCGCTGAGGATGCGACAGAACTCTATTGGAGAATTGGCGGTTCTAAAGATATTTATGGCGATAGAGGTTCAACAGCTTCTGTTAACTTTGTTACATGTCACGACGGATTTACTCTTTATGATATGGTTTCATATAATGACAAACACAATGAAGCAAATGGTGAAAACGGATGTGACGGATCAAATGACAACAACAGCTGGAACTGTGGAATAGAAGGAAAAACAAATGATGAATCAGTAAATACCCTTAGAATGAGGCAAATAAGGAATGCATTTACAATTCTTCTTACAAGCCGCGGAGTTCCAATGATTCTATCTGGGGATGAATTTGCCAATACTCAGTTTGGAAACAATAATGCTTATTGCCAGGATAATGAGGTATCGTGGCTTGACTGGAGCTATTTAAAATTAAACAAAGCTCTTTTTGAGTATGTAAGAAACCTTATAGAATTTAGAAAACGTCATCCTGTACTTAGGAATACGACTTATGATGAAGCTCCTAATGGAACAGGATATCCTGAGCTTTCTTTCCATAGTGAGATTCCTTGGGAATACGATATTTTAGCTCCAAGGTTAGTGTTAGGGTACATGTATGCAGAAGACCACGTTAAGTATGGTTTAAAAAAAGATTCTTTCATATATGTCGGAATAAATGCACATTGGGAAGAACATGTAATAGAACTTCCTATTATACCTTCTGGGATGAAATGGCATTTGGCAGCAGATTCCAGAAAAGGAGTAGCAAATGCTAATGCCAAGATAATATTGTGCGAAGAAGGACATGTGCTTTTAGAATCAAGAAGTGCTATCGTGCTTATAGCAAAATGATGACAAAAACTATAGGTTATTGTTTCTATATAGTCCGTTTTACTGTTTGTATATTTCGTCGCAGACACGCTTTCGCTTGATTATAAACGTAGTGGTACGTAATGCGCTAAAAAACAGCGCATAAGTACCAACGTTTATAAACAGTTCTGCTCATGAAATATTACAAGCCAGTAAAACTCATTTATCAAATATAAGTAACAATAAAGTATGACTTCTTGTCACTTACATTCAGAAACTCGCATTTACTGCGAGTTTCGTGAGAACAAAAGTCAAGCGGCAAACTGGTCCAAGGCGAAGCCTTTTTAAATGGCCAGTTTGCGTAGTTTTTGGAACGTAGTGACAAAAAACTATGACTTCTTGTCACTTACATTCAGAAACTCGCATTTACTGCGAGTTTCGTGAGAACAAAAGTCAAGTGGCAAACTGGTCCAAGGCGAAGCCTTTTCAAATGGCCAGTTTGCGTAGTTTTTGGAACGTAGTGACAAAAGTCATAGCTAGAGTTGACAATCTTTTTTTTAGATTTTAAAATGAACATGTTCAGTTTATAAATGGGTGCTTATGTTATGTATACAGCTTACATGTTGTAAGTTTTTACCGACATGTAATGTTAATCAAACGGGAGGGTGTATGCCAAAGATTATTATGCATATTCAGGAGCAGATACTGATTCAGGCTGAGAAGATAATTGATGAAAAGGGTTCAGGAGAGCTTACGATTAGAAGCGTTGCTAAAAGCTGCGGAGTAGCTGTCGGGACTATTTATAATTATTATTCGAGTAAAGATGCATTAGTTGCAGGAGTAATTATAAGAAGATGGGACAAGTCCAAAAATAAGATAGATTATAGTATCGATGCAGCATGTTCTTTTGAGGAGGGAGTCAGGAGCATATTTATAATTCTTAATGAGTTTACTCTTGGCAATAGGAATATATGGCTTGAAACAACGTCATCTAAGCAGAGTTCTGATTATTACCACAAATATCACACGAAGCTTTCTAATGAACTTGCTTTTTTTATAAGTCGGTTATTAAATCGTTTTCCAAAAGAAAAAGAGAATATGCTAAAAATTGGTGATATCGAGAAGACAATTTGTTTTATATCAGAGAATATATTGCTATGCGTAGGGAATACTAAGATGGATATCGATATTCTTATTAATCTTATTTCTAAAAAATATTTATTATAATTGCGTCTGATTATAATTGTGAAAGTATTACTGTACGAGCATTATTGTACGAACAAGAAAATGCTGACAAGTTTTTATGGGAGGGTGCATACACAGTGAAAATATTATTGGCAGGTCCTTTTGGACACTTAGGACAGGAAATATTGAAAAGACTAATTGCTGACGGGCATGAAGTGGTAGGTCTTGGAAGAAACTCTAATAAAGAGATGGAAGAGTTTGACAATTTTACTTTTGTTAAAGCTAACCTTATGGATTCTGATTCTATAAAAGGATGCTGCAAAGGTTGCGACATGGTTATTTCAACGGTCGGTCTTACTAAAGCCTCTGCAGTTGTAAATGCATACGATGTTGATTATAAAGGCAACATGAATCTTTTAAAAGAGGCTAAGGAGAGTAATGTGAAGAAATTTATCTTCATATCAGTTGTACATGCAGATGAGCATAAGGAAATACCACTGCTTGATGCTAAGGCAAGGTTCGAGAAAGAGCTTATGGCATCCGGAATAGATTATCTTATCTATCGTCCATCTGGTTATTTCTATGACATAGTACATGTATTAAAGCCTATGGTAGAAAAAGGTGTTATTACACTATTAGGGAAAAAATCCGGAGTCTGCAATGTGATAGATACAAGGGATCTTGCGCAGTACATTGTCGAAAACCTTGATTTTAATGAAAGTAAAATAATATCAATAGGCGGCAAAGAAATCTATGATTATGATGAAATAGCAAAGATGTGTTTTGACGCAGCTAAAAAGCCATGTGTCGTTAAGAAAGCACCAAGGTTTCTGTTCGATATACTTATTTTGATAAATGATATAAAAAAAACTGGAAAGGCAGATATCATAAGGTTTAGTAAGTTCACGTTAACTGCTGATCTTGTGGGCGAGCAGAAAGTTGGAAGTCATAGCTTTAAAGAATATATAGAGGAGGAGTTTTCTTTAACATGAGTATTAGTGAACTTGGTATTATTTTTGTTGTAGCACTTGTGTGCAGTTGTTGCGGATTTTACAAATATGTCTGGTTTATGTCGATTGGATACGGTCTTGCAGTTGCAGGAATAGGGGTATCTTTACTTTTTATGTTTGGAAAAAGCCTAACGATAGGGACACTATTACTATGTATGGTCATGATTATGTATGGAACAAGGCTTTCTTCTTTTCTTTTTGTAAGAGAGATGAGGAATAAAGCCTATCAAAAAGTACTTGCTAAGGTTTCAAAAAGTGATAAAAAGATGCCTTTTTTGGTAAAACTTATTCTTTGGTTTTTGTTATGTGGTATGTATGTTCTACAAACTATATGTGTATATAGTAGGTTCGCCCATAAAGTCGAAGATAGCATGATTGTGTATATCTCAGCATTTATTTCACTAACAGGCATAGTAATTGAATCACTAGCTGATTTAGAAAAATCTAATCAGAAAAAACTAAGAAAAGATATGGTTGCAACTAAGGGATTGTATAAATATGTCAGATGTCCTAATTACAATGGGGAAATCATATTTTGGACCGGAATATTTTTAAGCGGAATAGGTGCTATTCATGGATATGTAGAATGGACTATGGCTTTTATTGGTTATGTACTGATTCTGTATGTTATGTTCGATGGTGCAAAGCGTCTGGAAAAACGTCAGAAAGAAAACTACGGTGAATTAGAAGAGTATTGGGATTATGTGGATTCTACTCCTATTTTATTTCCTTTTGTACCAATCTATCATTTGAGCAAAACTGCAAGAAGATAAGAAGTCAGTATTTTGTATAGCTTAATGCATAAAGTATGAGGGATAGGCGTTATAGTATTAAAGAGTATAACGTCTGGAGGAATTAATCATGGAAAAAAGTATTGTTGATGGGTATGAAGACTTTACGCTTAGTCTTGCTATAGTGGATGCTATTCCGGTTATGCTATTTAGTTTATGCTGTATATGCATGGGAATAAAGATTGATAATAGTGTATTCTCTATAGGAGCATTTCTTACAATAACAGGAGGATTGTGTAAAGTTATGTGGAAGTTTTTACTGGCTACCAAAAAGAGAGATTATCATTTTCTTAATAGACCTCTTTTTATAGTATTCATGCCAATAGGGATGATTATTGTATGTATTGAAGTTTTTATATATTTTAGATTATATGGCTTTGATAAGCTTTACATGTTTCCGACTTGTATTTTTCTTACATCAGGAATTCTTGGACTTGTCGCTATGACTCTATTTTTTAAATTTCATAATAAAAGCGATGTTAGAAATAACTGGATTGAACAATTTACGAATATATTTGCTCAATTTATGTTCTTGATAGTGGCTGTAATCATTTTATTAGACAACAGATAACGAAATAATGTATAATTGGATATGTAATAACAAATATGAATAAAGGGGAAGTTTTTGGCTTCTCTCGTTGTAGTGTAATTAAAATATTGCAGAATAAATTTAGTTCTATGACTACTTTCTGAAGTTTAGAAAAATTATCAGCAAAAATCCTGATACTCGGATTAAAATTTTTCTGATGATAAGTTTTGGTCTGGTATAGTTATAGCAACATAGCATAAGATGGAGGTCATTTAATAATGGCAGATAATCTTGGTATTATTACACTAGAATCTTTTTCAAAACAGGCAACGCGAATTAATAATATTTTGTGTGAATGGCGAAATGCTGACAACTTTATTATTCCATCCAAATGTCCGAGATTTAGTAGCGGTGAAGGAAAATGTGTATTGGAAGAATCTGTCAGAAGCAAAGATATTTATATTCTTGTCGATATATGTAATAACTCCATTAAGTACAAAATGGATGGTGATTACAATCGCATGTCACCAGATGATCATTATCAGGATTTAAAAAGAGTGATTATGGCATGTAATGGTAAGCCGCAGAGAATAACTGTAATAATGCCTTTTTTGTATGAGGGAAGGCAGCATAGAAAGACCTGCAGAGAATCTCTGGACTGTGCCATGATGCTCAAGGAACTTGAAAACCTTGGAGTTAATAACATTATTACCTTTGATGCACATGATCCTAGAATGCATAATGTTCTTCCTCTAGGCGGAATAGAGATTATATCGACAGCCCTACAGTTTACTCAGGCTTTTTTGACAGAATATGAAGATGTTGAAATAAATTCAGAAAAGTTGATGTTCATAGCACCAGATGAAGGAGCTACGGAAAGAGTAGTTTTTTTTGCATCACTATTTGGTGTGAATATGGGAATGTTCTATAAAAGAAGAGACTATGCCAATATTGTGGATGGCGTAAATCCTATCGTGGCACATGAATTCTGCGGTGGAAGTCTTGATGGAATGGATGCGATTGTGGTGGATGATATGATAGCATCGGGTGGAAGCCTTATAGATGTGTGTCGTCAGATAAAGGAGCGCGGTGCACGAAGAGTTTTTGTTTTTTCTTCGTTTGGACTTTTTTCAAGCGGATTTGACAAGATTGATAAGGCTTATGAAGAAGGTCTTTTTAATAGGATATTTACGACTAATCTTGTATATCAGAAACCTGAGTTGTTAGAAAAAGAATACTATTTTAGTGTAAATATGAATAGGTATATAGCTGCCATTATCGATACCTTGAATAAGAATCAGTCTATGCAGCAACTAAGTAAACCTGAAAAGAGAATAAGAGAGACAATTGCAAGATTCAAAGGGAGCTCACTATGAAAAAAGAATCTGTAACAGTAGCACTAGCGTATGTTGGAGTTATAGTCGGAGCAGGTTTGTCTTCTGGACAGGATTTGCTTCAGTATTTTATAAGCTTTGGTAAAATAGGAATTTTTGGAGCGTTTCTTCTAGGTGTGCTCAATGTTTTGTTTGGCCGGATCATTATAACGTTGGGGTCATATTATCAGTCTTCGAGCCACAAGGAAGTCTTTGAACAGATTACTACACCTATTTTAAACAAGATAATCGACTTTACTTTGATAATCTCTAGCTTCGTCATGGGATTTGTCATGATAGCAGGTGCTGGTGCCAATGTTAAACAGCAGTTTGGCATTTGGTCATGGCTTGGTGCGCTAATTTGCTCAGCTCTAATAATCTTCGTCTCATTCCTTGATTTTGAAAAAATAACAAATATTCTTGGTATATTCACACCTATCATAATCGTTATTATTCTTGGCCTTATGCTTTTTTCTCTTGTTACAAAGCCTCTTGATTTTGCACTTCTTGATGTTGAGGCAAGGACTATTAAGCCTGCGCTTCCTAATGTGTGGCTATCTGTAATTAATTATTTTTCCCTTTGTGTATTAACTGGCGTTTCTATGGCATTTGTACTGGGCGGTTCTATAGTTAGAATCGGCGTAGCGGAAAAGGGTGGAACACTTGGTGGTGTCCTTATAGGAATTGTGGTATTTTGTGCTACGATTACTCTTTTTACAAATATTGACGTGGCTTCTTCTGCAGAAATTCCAATGCTGATGATAATCAATCAGATTAGCCCAGCTCTTGCGTTTATCTATGCGGTAGTTATTTTCGCACTGATATTTAATACAGCGTTTAGCCTTTTCTACGGACTTGCTAAGAGATTTGCAGGTTCTGACAAGAAAAAACTTCAGAAATACATGATTATTATCGTAGGCGCCGGATATATATGTAGCTTCGGAGGATTTAAGAATCTTGTGGCATATATGTATCCAGTGCTTGGATATATGGGAGTTGTCCTTCTAATAGTACTGTTATTGGCATGGTATAGAGAAAAAGGTAGTATAAATAAAGAAAAGCATATCCGCAGAAAGATGATATGGCTTCATTTAAAAAAGCACGCTAAAGGCGTTCCATATACCAAAAAAGATCAGGAACAGTTCGAAAAGTTAAGTAAGCAGTCGGTTGCAGATACCAAGGAACTGCAGAGCGATGTCAAAGACTATGTGCATGACATTATTAATAGCCCTATTGACGAGAAAGAGTTTGCAAAAAAGGAACTTAAGATTGATAAGAAGTAATGTAGGGTCTTGATATAACCTGTTTTACTGTTTGATTTCATTGCAGACATAATTTTCTGTTTGCAGGAATATTAGGGAGTCATTATCTGATATGAGAAAAAAGTGCAGAAAGATAATAGTATTAATGCTACTAGGATGCAGTATTTTTCTTTTTAGAGATTCTATTTGTGAATCAAAAAAAAGTGCCGCAGCACTACAGGAACAAAGGTCTATTACTGTTGGCGTGCCTATAGATAGGTGTCCTGTTTTCTATATCGATGATTCTAATAAAATCGTTGGGATTGGTGCCGAGCTTATGAAAGCTGCCGCCTTAGAGGCGGGACTTGAGGTGTCGTTCAAAAGCCTTGATGGACTTACTCTCAAAGAGGCACTTGATAGTGAAGAATATGATGTAGTAATGCCTTTTGGAAGTGCTATTATAAGCGCATCTGGTAAAAAAAGCATAGTTACTGCCAATTTTATGCAGACTCCTTTTACTCTTGTTACTGATGGAGAAAAGGAGCTTTCTTCGCTTAACAACCTGCGCGTTGGAATGCTTAAATCTCTTGGAGGAGCAGCGGAAACTGTTCATGAGCTTTATCCGGGGATGGAAATTATACTATATGATTCAATGGCTGATAGTGTGAAGGCTCTTAGAAATAATAAAGTGGATTGCCTATTGCATAATTCCTATGTCTGGAGCTACGTGCTGCAAAAGCCTTCTTATCATAATCTTGTTGTGCAACCTGCGCTTATGTTCTCTATGGATTTCATGGCAGGCGCAATAGATAATTCTGATAATAGAGTTCTTATCGACAAGCTTAATAAAGGTATATCTACTCTTAATGAGAATTATATTCAGTCAGTTACGCTGGATTATACATCCAGAAAACTTTACAGATACGATTTGGAAGACTATATCTACGAATACGGAATTATCGCATTTCTTGTTGTTGTCCTGATTGTATCTATCTTAGTAATAGCAAGAGAGAAAATCAAGAAGGAAAAGAGACATCAAGAAGAAAAGCTTAATAATCTTATAAACACTGATTCGCTTACAGGTGTTCTTAGCATGGATGGTTTCCGTAAAAAAGCTGAAGAACTTATCAGAAATCATCCGGAAATCCCATATATGATTTCTTTTAACAATATCAATAACTTTAAATTTATCAATGATAGTTTTGGATGGGAATGGGGAGATGAACTCCTTAAATTTTGGACATCCAAGTCTTTAGCATCTCTTTCAGAATATGAAGTAATGGGTAGAATAACCGGTGATAGATTCGCTGTTTTGAGAAAAATCGGTGGTGATGAAGACATGAATAGTGATAACGAGGAAATAATTACACCTATTAGAAATTTTTTCATAGACAGAGGAAAAGAGTATCAGATTCAGATTTGCAGTGGCGTGTATGTACTTACACCTGAAGATTATAAGAATATTGATATTGATCGAATGCTCGATTTTGCAAGAGTAGCTGAGAAAAAAGTTAAAGCCACAAGGAAAGACGGATTTTCTTTCTATAATCCTGAGCAATGGGAAAAGGGAAAAAATGTAGTTGAAATTTGTAATCATCTGCCGGTTGCACTAAAATCAGGTGAAATACAGGTGTGGTACCAACCTCAGATTGATTATTCTAAAGGAAAAATAGTAGGCGCAGAAGCTCTGTGCAGATGGAATCATTATAAACTGGGATTTATCTCTCCGGCTAAGTTTATTCCACTACTTGAAGAAGCTGGAATTGTAGTCGATTTGGACTCTTATGTCTGGGAACAGGTATGCAAGGATTTGCAGAAGTGGAATGAACAAGGAGACCATAGATATGTATCTGTGAACCTCTCTAGATTGGATATCAGAGAAGGATGGGATATCGCTGACCATTTTAATACACTTGTAAAAAAATATGATGTTGCAACAGACCAGCTCAGAATCGAAATAACAGAGTCCGCTTTTGCAGATAATCCCAAGATGCTGATAGATAGCATTATCAAACTCAGAAAGTATGGCTTCAGAGTTGAAATAGATGACTTTGGAAGCGGTTATTCGTCACTTCATATGTTAAAGGAAGTCCCAGTTGATTGCATCAAGCTAGATCTCCACTTTTTGTCAGGAACAGGCAATATGGAAAAAGGCAATACAATCATTAGGTATGTAATCCAGATGATTAAAGCACTTGGAATGGACCTTATCGCTGAAGGTGTCGAGACCAGTGAACAGGCTAATTTTTTAGAGAATAAGGGATGCTCTGAAATGCAGGGGTATTTCTTCTATAAACCGATGACTAGGAATGAGTTTGAGGTGTTGTTTTAGGGGAGAAGAGTGAAGAATTGAGTGTTTTTGCAGTATAATATAATTGTTGTTTCGTGAAAATAAACTTAAGTATTTATGAACTGATGTTTAATCATATTTGTGTTGGATGGAGAGGTGTTTTATGGGATATACAATAGGACTTGATTTAGGAGTAGCTTCTGTTGGATGGGCAGTTATTAATGATAACTATGATGTTGTCGAGTCATGTTCTAATATTTTTTCATGTGCTGATTCTACTAACAATGTAGAAAGAAGAGGTTTTCGTCAGGGAAAAAGGTTATCTAGAAGGCGCAGGACAAGAATTGATGATTTTAAAAAGATGTGGATTAAAGCTGGTTTTACTATTCCTGAGGAAGAATTAAATGAAGTTCTTAGGCTCAGAATAAAAGGTTTAAAGGAGCAGCTTAATGATAATGAGATTTTCTATGTCCTCCTTAATAGTTTGAAACATAGAGGTATTTCATATTTAGATGATGCTGATGATGGAGATGTATCAGATGAGTATTCTAAGAGTATAGCTTTTAATGAAAATCTTTTGAAATCAAAACTTCCATGTGAAATACAGTTAGATAGATTGGAGAAATATGGGGCATATAGGGGAAATATTTCAGTATCTGATGGAGAAAATACTATTACTTTAAGAAATGTATTTACAACAAGTGCCTACAGAAAAGAAATCGAAAAGTTTTTATCGGTTCAAGCCTGTTTTAATAATATGATTACAAATGATTTTATAGATATATATTTGGATATTTTTAACAGAAAAAGAGAATACTATATTGGTCCTGGTAATGAAAAATCCAGAACTGATTATGGGGTTTATACAACTCAAAAAAATGAAGATGGAACTTATCATACAGAGGCAAATCTCTTTGACAAATTAATTGGTAAATGTAGTGTTTATACATATGAAAGAAGAGCAGCAGGTGCTTCATATACTGCACAGGAATTCAATCTGTTAAATGACCTTAATAATTTAACAGTTGAGGGAAGAAAGTTGACAGAAGAAGAAAAACATCGAATTATTGATATTGTAAAGAGTTCCAAAAGCATAAATATGAGAAATATTATTGCCAAAGTTGTAGGCGTTAAGGCTGGCAACCTTAATATGACTGGTGCAAGAATAGATAAAAATGACAAAGAGATATTTCATTCTTTTGAAGTATATAATAAGCTTCGTGAAGCTTTAAAATCTATCGATTTTGATATTAATATAATGTCGATTGAAGATTTAGATTTGATTGGAGAAATTCTGACATTAAATACAAATAGAGAATCTATTCAAAAAGGTTTTGATGATAATCATTTAAAGCTTCCGAGTGATGTTATAGATATTATCATTGATGTAAGAAAGAAAAACAGTTCTTTGTTTAACAAATGGCAGTCTTTTGGAATACGAATTATGAAAGATCTGATTCCGGAATTGTATGCTCAGCCCAAAAATCAGATGCAGCTTCTTACTGATATGGGGATAGTTAAATCTAAAGATGATAGGTTCATAGAATACGATTTTATACCTGCGACTCTTATTACCGAGGAAATATATAATCCAGTGGTATCTAAGACTGTAAGAATCACAGTTCGTATTCTTAATTCTCTTATCAAAAAATATGGTTATCCAGACCGTATTGTTATTGAGATGCCTAGAGATAAAAATACAGATGAAGAAAAAAAGAGGATAATAGATTTTCAAAAAAACAATGAAAAGGAACTTGGTAGTATTATTAAGAAAATTAAAGCGGAATATGGAATAAGTATTACTGAGGCAGATTTCAAAAATCATAGCAAATTAGGTCTTAAATTGAGACTTTGGAATGAACAACAAGGAATATGCGTTTATTCAGGAAGACCAATTAAAATTGATGATCTTCTTAATAATCCAAGCTTATTTGAAATAGACCATATTATTCCTTTGTCTATTTCTTTTGATGACAGTAGATCAAATAAAGTCTTGGTGTATTCTACAGAAAATCAAGATAAGGGAAATCGAACTCCTATGTCATATTTATCTAATGTTAATAGACAATGGGATTTTCATGATTTTATGAATTATGTGCTTAGTACTTACAAAGGAACAGTTTATAACAAAAAACGTCAAAATCTTCTTTTTTCAGAAGATATATATAAGATTGAGGTTTTGAAAGGCTTTATTAATCGCAATATTAATGATACTAGATATGCGTCAAGAGTTGTTTTAAAAACCTTGCAGTCGTTTTTTGCTGTTAAAGAATGTGATACTAAAGTTAAGGTCATTCGTGGAAGCTTTACACATCAGATGCGAATGAATTTGAAGCTTGAAAAGAACAGAGAAGAATCATATGTTCATCATGCTGTAGATGCTATGTTAATAGCCTTTTCGCAAATGGGTTATGATGCATATAAAAAACTTACTGAGAATTATATAGACTATAGTAATAATGCTTATATTGATAAAAATGGTTTCGAAAAGCTTATTGATAAAGATATTGCTTATCGTGAGGAAACTTACCAGAAAAAGTGGATGACGATTAAGAAAAATATCGAAATCGCCTCCGAAAACAATAAATATTGGTATCAGGTAGACAGAAAGTGTAATCGAGGATTATGTAACCAAACGATATATGGAACTAGGAAGTTTGGCGACAAGATTTTTAAGATAAGAAAGCTGGATATTAGGACAGATGACGGTATTGATAAGTTTAAAAAAATGATTACAAGTGGGAAAAAAGATAACTTTTTAATGTTCAAGAATGATGCAAGGACTTTTGAATGGCTTATGCAAATATATAAGGATTATGCTGATGCTAAAAATCCGTTTCTTCAATATGAAATTGAAACAGGAGATACGATAAGGAAGTATTCAAAGAAGGATAATAGCCCAAGAATAAAGTATTTAAGATACATCGATGGCGAGGTAGGAAGTTGCATAGATATCTCTCATAAATATGGTCATGAAGAAGGAAGTCGGAAAGTAATTCTAGATTCATTAAAACCTTATAGGATGGATGTATATTACAATAATGGTGATAAAAACTATTATTTTGTAGGAATAAAGCAGTCGGATATTAAGTGTGATGGTAACGAATATGTAATAGATGAAAATAAATATGCGAATGCACTTATTCAAGAGAATATGCTTCCTTTGGGTAAAAAAAGAAAAGACCTAGAAGAGTATGGATATGAATTTAGACTTTCCTTTTATAAGAATGAGATTATAGAGTACGAAAAGAATGGAGAGATTTTTACAGAACGCTTTTTGTCTAGAACCAAGCCAAAACAAAGAAATTATATTGAAACAAAACCCATCGATGCAGCAAATTTTGATAAAAGACATTTAGTTGGGTTGTCAAAAACAAAAATGGTTAGAAAAATACGAACCGATTTACTCGGAAATAGATATTACTGTAACAGTGAAAAGTTTGAGACGATTTTAGGGAAAAAATAATGATAGGTTATACTTGCTAAATTGGTCGGATTGGATTAAACTAATAGTAGGTTTAGAAGTTTTCAAATCACTTAATTTCTCTAGACCTACTAAAACAAGGCTTTATGCCGAAATCAAAGGATGCCGACGGGCATCCTTTTTTCTTGTAGTGATATTTAAATGATAACAAGCTATTATTGGAGGTGCTATATGGCTTATAGAGTGGTAATGCTCGAAAGTGATGTGTCACTTCGATTAAAGTATAATAATCTGTTAATTGATAAAGGTGAAGGCGATATTTGGATTCCGTTAGAGGATATTTCTGTTATTGTTGTTGATAATTTAAAAACTAATTTTACAGCAAGATTAATGAGTACACTTGCGGATTATAATATATCTATGATTATATGTAATCTTGAACATTTACCGATTGGTTTGTTTGGAGCGTATGATAATCATAGTCGGGTTTCAAAAATAATACTAACTCAGATAAATAAAGATAAAGAATTCTATGATTCATTTTGGAAGCAAATAATTGTTAAAAAAATAGAAAATCAGAAAAAAGTTCTTTTAAAAAATGATTTTTCTAAAGAGGTAATTGAAAAATTAGATAATTGGTCAAAAGATGTTGATGATGGAGATCCAACTAATAGAGAAGCACATTCTGCGAAAGTTTATTTTAATACACTGATGTCTGCATCTTTTTCTAGAGGTAACGAAGATATTCTTTTGAATTCGGGGCTAGATTATGGATATGCTATTATTAGGGGATAACAAGTAATAGTAATGTGTATTTTATTTTTTCTACAAGTCTGCATGGTTATTTTTATTATTCGAATGAATCACTCAAAAATGTAAATATTATAAATGATGATGTTTTCTATATAGGTGAAGGTGAGCATATAAAAAAGTTCATTAGTGATAATTATCCACTTAACTTTGAATGTACAGATGATGAATTAGCAAGTATTTTAGATGATATTGTTCATTATATTGGTCAAAGTAATACTTTGATAGATTTAAAAAATCAAGTAGTTTTAAAAATGTTAAATAAATCAGTTAATATCAAAGAAAAATGGATCAGGGCAAGTAATCCAGAAATATCATATATGACAAGTTAATATATGTTATAATTGAAGAGGAAGGAGGCTTTTGAAATGTTAAAAGTGCTTGTTAGAAATAGAAGACGTTCTATATCTAGTATGCAAGGAATGAGGTACTACTATATTTGATATTTTAGTACCTAGAGAAATTAAGTGATTTGAAAACAGGAACATATATTATTCTTTCGAAAGCTTCATTTTAGTACCTAGAGAAATTAAGTGATTTGAAAAC
>NZ_AUKC01000022.1 GCF_000424545.1 Butyrivibrio sp. NC3005
TTCATGGTAAAATTGAGTTGTCGAAAAACAATCAACCACGCCCCAAAGAAAGGAGTTGTCACCCATATGATACCATATCATCAGATGACTTTGGCCGATGTTTTTACAGAAACTCAAAAACTTTTTGAATCTGATAAACCCGAGTTTCTGAAGCTGCTCAAATCTTCCATAGATCTCAGTGAATTAATACCGTTTTCTTTCGTAAACCATTTCTATTCTTCTACGGGAAGACCACGTGAATACTCATTGACGTCTTTGCTTTGGGCTCTAATTATTCAACGGATTTTCTCCATCCCAACAGACTCTCTTCTCCTGACTTTTCTTGAATACTCCAGAGATCTTCGCGAATTCTGCGGTTTTTCCAAGGTTCCGGATGCATCAAAGATCACCCGTTTCAAGCAGGAGTTTATCGACGACTTACAGCTATTCTTCGATTCTCTTGTTGATCTTACCGAACCGATCCTGCAGGAGATCGATGCCGAAAAAGCTTCCATGTCTGTGTTTGATACGACCGGTCTGGAAGCCTATGTTACAGAGAATAATCCGAAGTACGCCAACCAGAAGATCCGTCAGCTGAAAGCCTGGGCTAAAACCATGGGGGTTGATAAGTCCTATGATCCTTATAAGGCAGCTTATAGCTCTATGCCGACACATGCTTCTGCTGATCCGGAGATCAAACAGCAGTACCTTAACGGTCACTTTTGCTATGCTTACAAGGCCGGTGTCCTTACTAACGGGCTCGGTATTATCCGTGCCATCGAATTCTATGACAAGGATTACTTTGCTTCCCATCCGGAGATTGAGCGATACAAGAAGACCGATGCTCCAGATGAAGATAAATCCGTCGGTGATGCGAGACTTCTGCTTCCTTTACTGAAAGATTTCTTTCGGAAACATCCTTTGATCAATCCGAAAACCTTTCTTGGTGATGCCGCATTTGACAGCATCGAAATTTATAAAACACTGCTTTCCGGTGATACGTTTGGTTATGAACCAGATGGAACCCCAAGGATTTTTGAAAAAGCCTATATACCACTGCGCTCTGCCACAAAACTCACCAGCCCGGACTATATCGTCAATGAAAACGGCGTTCCCTGCTGTCCGCATGATCCAACCCTTCCCATGAAACCCGAAGGGAACACATCACATCTGCGCTGTGGTCTGAAGACGTTTAAATTCGTCTGTCCCAAGATGAAATGGGAAACGATCCATGATGGAAAGTCCCATTCCCGCAGGGTTTGCACTTGTGATAATCCCTGTACGGATTCCAAATGCGGACGAATGATTTACCTCTACCCCGAAAAAGATCTCCGTCTCTGTCCCGGTGTTCTCCGGGGAACAGACGAATGGGAGTCAACCTATAAGATCCGCACATCTGTCGAGCGCTCCATCAATCACATCAAGGACAGTTTCTGTCTCGGAGAACGTAAGACGCAGAATGCAAAGACTCTTCATGCCGACCTTCTGCTTGCCGGCATAACCCAGCTGATAACGGTAGTTGTGGCGGACAGGATCCATAAGCCTGAATACTTCCGCTCACTAAAGCGTCTCATCGCATAGGCTGCCGGAACTGAATACTGTAAGAGCTTATTAAAGTACGCCAATTTTCAAGGTTCAGAGCAGTTATCCACAATAACTGCAGAATACCTGCCGGTAATGTTCCGGTGAAATCCGGTATATCCGGATTTCGACCTTGTTTTGTTCAGAATTGCGAACTCGCGGAGCGAGTTTCGCAATTACCTATTATTATACATCAGCAAACTATAAAACACAACATCTATTTATATAGTTTTATAAGTATTATTCGACAGTTATTAACCTTCCTGTAACCATATCATCATCGATAACTATGTGATAATCATCAGAGAATTCACACTTTGCATCTACCAGCAAAATATCTCCAATAAACTTTGCTCCTGCATTAATAATATCCGCAAGAACAACGGTATGACATACAACAATTCTTCCTCGAAGGACTTCTGGAATAGGTGTTAGAAGCCATAGAGCATGACATAAAAATCCTTTAACAATGTTTTTATTCTCCATAGCTTTTTTGATAAATTTGACAGCAGGCGCATCTTGCATTTTGTCAGATGATCCAAGGGAATACATTGGAGGAATTTATTTCTCTTAGTCTGCACGCAACATAATTAGCTGCACATAAAATAATATCGTAATTATCCGCATCTGCATCCTGAATATCTTTTGTAGCCAGAAAAGTTTCAACGCTCTTGCCTGGTTCGGTAACATCACCTACTAAAACTCTTTGCTCATTACCATTTAGAAGTGTCAAAAAATCTACAACTCCGCCTTTTTCTTCGAAATACTCTTTATATTTTTTGATTTCATCAGGAATGAATTCCGTTTCTACGAGAACAGCAACTTTAAAATCACATCTTGCATTACTCATAACTCCGCCTTTCTCAGGTGCCAAAACCAAAACGACAGCATTATTTTATTACGATAACGTGCAAAAGTTACATTTTAAAGCATATATTGTGATGATTTATTTAAGAAAACAGCCATATTTATTATATATTTTTAACGTTATATCGTCAATATAAAAACGCATTTATACTTCTACAGAGATACTGTAGTATCAGCAAAAACAATTAAATGGAAAGATTACGATGCTTGTCTACGCGCATCAAAAATGATAAGATGAGGATGAGTTGATATGTATTTTGACTCTTGAACTATTAATATATAGAAAGAAAATTGTTTTATGGGAGATTATGAAAAGACACAATGGCATCCGCCATTTTGTGCGGCTGTTAAGCTCGAGCTTAGAGCCAACAAGAAAGACTTAAGTTTTGAAGCTGAACATACACTTAACACCAAACCTATTCTAATAGACTTATTGGTAATTAAGAAACTTACAAATGTTGATATTCAAAACGAAATTGGAAAAATTTTTAAAGAACATAATATATTCGAATACAAGTCTCCAAGCGATGCTCTTGGAGTTGATCAGTACTTTAAAACGCTGGCATATGCGTGTTTATATAAAGCAAACTGTCCTAGTACAGACAGTATAAAGGCTGATGACATCACTCTAACACTTGTTCGTGAAGGCATGCCAAGAGAACTGTTCAAATGGTTTGAAAACAATAGCTGTACAATCGTTGAAAAATATCCCGGCATATATTATGTCACCGGTGAAAAAACTCTTTTCTCAACACAGCTTATTGTTTCCTCCAAACTTAATATCGAGGAACATCAGTGGTTAAAAGCATTAACCAGCAAGATGAATGAAAAAGCAGGCGAAAGGCTTGTATTATCTGCTAAAAGCTTATTAGATAAAGATGATAAAGAAAATGCTGATTCTGTATTACAGCTTTCTATGGCAGAAAACAAAGATTTGTTTAAGAAATTGAAGGAGGTGCCAGGTATGTGTGAGGCTCTTAAAGATTTAATGAAACCTGAATTAGAAGCAGCTAAAGCTGATGCTAGAATTGAGGGCAGAAACGAAGGCAGACTTGAAGGCAGACTCGAAGGCAGACTCGAAGGCAGACTCGAAGGCAGACTCGAAGGCAGACTCGAAGGCAGAAACGAAGCCACTTCCGAATTATCTACAGCAATAAAACGCCTAAAAAACGGAGACTCTGTGCAGACTCTTATAGATGAAGGTTTTGATTCTGGTATAGTTAATTCAGCTAAAGAAGTGTTAGACAGTATTATTGCATAAAAAATATTCAGGCTATGAACCGTAAGTTCATAGCCTGTTTTAATCATTTAGCTATACAATTTGCATCCCGTATGAACAATATTTAACTTATCTGCATTCTTCATAAAATAAAGCGTTTCTAGTGTTTCTCCCATATATCCAATATAGCGATCAGATCTTTCGTTTCCTTTTGGAACTGACAACTCTTCTACATACTCTAATATCGGAAACAACCACTCACAATAATCTCTTAATACTGCTTTCTTTGCTAAAATCACATTGTAATTATAAAGATACTTTTGCTTTAGTACTTCTGGAAAATATTCTGCATATTCCGGACGAATTTCTCTGAGTGCTGCAAGCATTGCCTTCCAATCAATGTCTTTCAGATAACGCTGATGATGTGCATTAATATTAGGTTCATACGGCATAGGATAAGGAAGCACAACATCTACATCGTTGTCGCATAACCTTAGTAAATCATCTTCTGAAAATTCCAGCATTCTTCTATACTGATTCAATCCATAATATTGCCCACAATCATAATCAACTTTGTTATTACAATCCACGCATAATTTGTTTTTCCAAATCCAGTAAAGACCTGTTAATTCACAATAGTTTGAATTCTTAGAAGAAATGCTCTCACCATTATTGTCTGTAAATACTGCGATCTTGGAAACAGCATTACTTGCTCCTACCTGCAAAGGATATATGAAGTCTTTTAACATAGGTTGCTCGTTCAAAGGACTATCCATATGGGATTTCGCCATAAATAATCTTACAAACGGCTTATTATATCCAACTGGCAATGCTGATAATGGCAAAAATCGATTTAATCTTATATGGAACATCTTCATAAGTTCATTCCAACGTTCAGAATTCAATCGAATATAATGATGAAAACCACTATTTTCCAAACTTTCTTCTATTTCAGCCTGAATATTCTCGGGAGTAGCAATGATAATCTCTAAAGACTGTTTCTCATTATAAGAAAGTTCTTTGGCTATAGCAGAAAGCTCTCGAACAGGCACTCCTCCAAGAACATTAGAATTGCCACTTAAAGATGAAACAATGAAAAAAGAAACAATTCGCTTAGGATATAGTGATTTTATTGCTTCATAAACGCCAAGCGCATAGCCCTTAGCACCAAAAATAGCAAGATTCATAACGGTATTCCTTAAGCTCAGAATTAATAATCTGATACAAAAACAAATTATAGTTTATCATTAAAACATTTTTTCAGCATTGTTTTCCATTTTTTACAAAAAACACTTATTGAAAAATAATCTTCATATATCTTTCTTGCCTCTTTACCAATGTTTTTTAATCTCTCCATATTTCTAATACACCATTCAATCTTGATTTTTAAAGCCAAAGAATTTTCAGACTCAAATACAAAACCATTAACACTATCTGTTATTAATTCAGCAGTACCTACAGTGTTTGAAACTATGCTCGGTATAGCCTTTCTCATTGCTTCACAAACAGATACTGGCATAACATCTTCTCTTGAAGGACAAATTAGTAAATCGGTTACATCCAATACATTTTCAATCTCTGTTTTTTCCATTACCCCAACAAATTCAATAGCGTTTTTTAACTTTTCTGCTCTTTTTTTCTGCTCTTTTCCATAAGCTGATTCATAATTACCAATGAACATAATATGAAGTAATTCTCTTTCTTCTTGTGGCATAAGTTCAATCGCATCAATCAAAATATCCTGACCTTTATAATTTTGAACATTGGCTATACACACTATATTCAACTGATTATGCATTCCATTTAACAATTCGTCGTTATTTAACAATACATCTGGTAACCCATAATGTAGTATCTCAACATGTATATTAGGTATGTATTTTTTTATTGCTTGCTTAGCAGGAAATCCAGCAGCATAGACATACATATTATCAAAATTTATCGTTTTCATTATCTCAACATTAATTGAGCGATAAAAAAAATCAGGATCATGCAGCCACCAAATATATTTGCGATTTTCATTTTTATCTGATAAAAACTGATAGTAATTTAAAGTATTACAAACAATCCTAGAAAACTTATCAATCCACGCTATATCATTAGCCGTCATGATTTCTAATGATTGTTCGATAATAATAGGAATACCATCTTTTTCCAAGTATTCTCTTAATTTTCCATCACTCCATGATACAAAAATAACATCATAGCCTATTTCTTTAGAATACTTTGCAGCATAATAAAATGCTAAAGAAGCTCCATTTAAATCCAAATTATGAGACATAAAGAGAACAGATTTTTTCGTAATCATCGATTCAATCACGTCATTTATTCGGCTTTCCTGAACAAACACTTGGGTCCACACATGACTTTTTATTAAATCTTTCCTTTTTACTAAATCAGAATACAAAATCACTTTCTCATTCTTGACTCCATAGCTAATCAGCTGATTACGCATCGAATCTGAATGAACGCTTAAAATAACAACAATATCATAGTCAATACTATTTATATCTCGAGGACAAAATACAGTTTTATTATCAATTATCATTCCAATCTTATTAGAATCATTATCCAATAGTGCTACAATATCATCTTCTCTAAAACAATTCTTATATTTATTGTAGTAATCGCCTGTGCCAAAAAGAACAATATTCATAGTATAAGATATCCCTCATGATAAATAGAAGCAATAATCGATAGTTTTTTGAATACAAAAAGCTAATCAATAATATATTGCTTGATTTCAGAAAATGTTGAAGATTGCATTAACATATCATTATGATTTTTTATAGTATTTTGATAAATTATACTATTCTTATATAATTCATCATAATGAAAATTATTAATTGTATACTCATAAATTCTTTCAAGTTGTTCACATATCCTAATTGGATTCATCTTATGAATTCTTTGAACCGCAGCTTCTTCAATCTGACGAATTTTTGAAGTGTCAAGATTATTTACATATATTATTTTATCAACTAATTGTTTAACATTTTCTCGTTCAATAAGAAAACCATTTTTACCATCTTCTATTAACTGTTCAAAGCTAGCTCCTTTTGTTCCGATAACAATTTTTCCCAAAGCCATTGCTTCTATACATGTATTCGGAAGATTATCAACCCTCGATGGCATCACGCAAAAAAGGCAATTACGAATATAAGGTATTAGCTCCTCTTTTGTCACTTCACCTATAAACAAACATCTATCAGAATATTCACCAGCTTTAGTTTTAATATAAGCAGATGGAGAAACCTCATATCCTTCATCAGTAATCCAATTCCATTCTCTTCCAATAAACAACCATTTTAGATTTGGGAACTCTTCAAGAACTTCGTGTATACCATCTCCAATAAGTCTAATCCCTTTCAATATTTTTATAGAACCAAATGTCAGAATGTATTTATCTAAATTATTTATTTTATTTTCTTTACACTCACTTATAAATTTAGGATAAAATGGCGATTCAATAACCTCAATATTCCTTCCAGTTGACAATTGCACAAGTTTTGCTGTAGTTTCTGAAGGACTATATACAAAATCAGCCTTTATCACTGATATGTCTTCAAGAAAATCAGCAATTTTTTCACTTTTATATTCTTTATGAATATCAAAATACTCTTTATCCGCATATCTTAATAGCGGTCTGAAAGATGAAACCCTAATCACCGTAGGAAGCTTTAATCTATCAAAACCCAATGCCATAAAATTCGGATATTGAATTAAGTCAATTCTAATTCCCTTTTCAAGCAATTTATAAACAAAACTATTTAATATTAAACTTCTTTTGCGCATATATGATCCGGGAATACTTGGATTCACATTCTCAATTTCATCTTTTACTTTATAGACAGTAATTCTATGATAATACTGTATAATATCATTTTTATGTGCTAGAACGACAATCATAATATTATGTCCATTCTCCGCAAGAAGTCGGGATATATTATCATAATATACAGCTAATCCTCCATATGGTTTATCAGTTACAAATTCAGGAAGTACATAAACTATGTTCATCTATACCTTTCCTAGAACATTTGTTTTAACAAATGCTTTACAAAAAGAATACGTGCATGTTTTGACCTTGCATATTTGATATATCTGTTTTGACCATTTTGAGCAATATAAAATGTATAATCTTCATTTTTGATTAATTCTAAAACTTCATAAAAATTATCAAAATTCCATTTCAAAGGTATATATGTCTCATATTCTTTAAAACAATCTGGATATGTTACCATATGATTTACAACCGGCTTTATTAAAGCTGCCCCTACGGTAAATGCTTCAAAATCTCTAAGACATAACTCCCCCCATCCGAAAGGACTAATCATGCATCTACTATTACGTATTTCTTCAATATACTTTTTCTTACTTACATACTCTTCAGGGTTAACCATGCGCAAATCAGTTATTTTTTTTAACTTTTCTATTACCAGATTTCTTTGATAATGCGTTATTGAATCAAAAGTTGTTCCCCGATAATATAAATCATATGTTCTATCCTTCGATGCTTTAAAAAAATCTGTTTCATATACCATTTTACCCAAGCCAAAGTTCCAACTTAAACCAATCTTGTTTATATGTGTCTTATCTTCAATACCAAAGTATTCCATTGAATACTTATCATCCTCTATTCCCATGTATTTATGATAATAATCACACCATACTCTTCCTGCAAAATATGGTTTTTGATACATATCCATATCTTTTAAAAGTTGCCCCTTTAAGTATTTATCTACATAAGGAAGAAGATTAAACTTACAACCACCTGTACTATCCTCGACATCTAGCCATACGATATATTTAGCTTTACTTTTAAGTTTAATCAACTGCTCAATTTGCAGTTCAGGATTTCCAAAAGCTCCTGAATCATGAAATGCACAAAGTACAATATCTAAATTTTCCAGCTTGTCAATAGGTATTTTTATTTCTTCATATACTCCTCGTTCAGTAAAATTTTCACGTCCAAAAAAAAATATATTAAATCCTTCTTCTTCAAATTCAGTTCGTGCCCACACTAGAGGCTGAAGCCAAGCTCGTGTATAGTTTGTTCCATCATATAAAACTGTTATATTCCTCATGACAAATCAATCCTCTCATGACAACATTGTTTTTACAATGCTAAAGTGTTCCAAGTAATTTTCAAATTTGCCTTATTATTCTTTTCAATCATAACAGCTATTGTAGTCTTGATTCTTTTTCTAACAATAACACATGTGTTAGCCGCCTTGCTTATGCTTGAATATTTTTAATCCAAGAATAAGTGGATATTTTTCATCATAATAATCTAATTCTGAAGTATCAAGTAATTCAGCACTCAGACCATACAGAAAAGCACATGCACTTTTTACATTACCATAACCATTAAGATCGTATTTAATTTTATATGGTAACAATTTACATATTTCATCTACCGAGTCTATGGATTAGTAAAACTCCAATATTCTCCCCAATTTTTTTGATGAAAATCACTAATAGGTTTAATTCCTGGTAATGTAATCAATGCGCAACCACATTGTTTCAACATAACAACAATATTTTCAACTGATTTTTTAACATCATATATGTACTGCAATGTCTGCGTACAAATAATGCAATCATAAACATCTTCCTCTACTCCAATCCCTGTTTCAAAATTAATCAATTTAGCATTATTCCAGCCTTCCACATGACAAATTGTTATATTTGTATTCTTTTCATCCCCATACTTTCTACTATATCTATCATCTTGAACTTCCAAAACATTGCCTTTAATACTTTCTTTATTTTTTTCTATAAACTTCTCTATATAGTACCTATCAATGGGCATTCCGAAATCACTGCCATCGGATGAAACCGGATGAATTTTAGCATTTATAAAAAATTCCACACCAAAATCACTCATCATCTTTCTACGTTTTAATTCCATTAATTGATTTCTGTTTTCAAAAGTTTCAAACATTCTACTATTCAATCTAAAAAACAATTCATTATTCTGGATAAATACTTCATCCTCTGATAAAATCTCTATACTTTCAAATTTATTATCATATAAACTCTTTATTTGATTAAACATCTCTATGTAATATTGCGACACAATTAACAAACTACACTTTTCTTCTTTGCCAATAATATCTTCTAGCTTTCTAGGATTAATAATATAACAATCTTCATTTGAATCATAAACAACATCATCAACAGCATTATCCAAAAATGCTATAATTCTATATGTTTTTTTGATTTTATTCTTATTCTTCTGATAAAGATTACCCTTTCCAAAAACAATTGCTTTTTTCATTTAGACACTACACCTTCTATTCTTTTGCTGCAAAATCTTCTATAATTAGTGGTCTTTTACACGACTTCCACTCTATTGGTTTTGAAATACAAAAATCGCATAGTGGAACTTTACTCTCTAATAGTTGAATTATTCTCTTTCCATCCATGTTATTATCTATATCAATAATTCCTTCCGTTGGAAGATTTTGTTTGAAAACTTCGTTAAATTTATGTAAATATAAAAGTGTAGGGCATTTAGCTATCTTTCCATCTCCCAATGCATAACACCCCTTGCTTATACAACACCATGGATAAACACTATTACTATTTATCGAAATACATATATTAAACACACTTCTCTTATTAAACCCCGACGTTGTATATCGCATCCTTTCTCTCTTTAAAGTTTCCTCAATACTTGTTATCATTTTATGTGTTGGAGCATACTCAGATACAAAAAATTCTATTTTATTATCACGCATTATTTTGAATGTATTACTACTTATGCGCGGAATGAGTAAACCATTCGTAAAAATCCTCATATACGTATATGGAAGTAATTCTCGCAATCGTATTATGTAACTATCTAATTCTTTGCATAATAAAGGCTCTCCTCCTAATATATCTAATCTTGCTATGCAACTAAATTTTTTTAATAGTTTTTCTACATTTATAATTTTTTCATTAAAACTTTCTTTAGTACCATTAAAAAGCGGTGAAAAATGACTACATCCAGCACAATTAAGATTACAATTGTCCACTATATGAAATTCTATATGTGGCATAATACAATCGCCCCATTTATCAATCTTTGTACAACAATCATTTAAAAAATCCAGCCCCTCATAACAACAATCATTCGCTAAATGATACCAATAAATATTATTTGTTATATTTCTTTTTTTATTTCGTTATAAATATCAATAACTCTTTCTTGGAACTGAGGTGCTATAACAATTATTGAATTCTTTTCAACATCATCAGGAGAAATAATTGGATATTTATTTATATACCCTTTCTTTCTCGAATCAATATATCCCATTGGATGCACTTGAGTGTCAAATGTTTTTTCTAGTTTTTCAATTAAAATACTCCCCTCTTCACATGCACCATATATATATATATATATTATGCATCGATTACCTCCTACTAATATGATCTCTGTACATATTTCTATAATTCTCAGCCAATAATTGCCATCTTCTATTTTTATACATTTCTTCGCTTCGATCATATGCTGAATGTCTTATCTCTGATAAATGCTCAGCACACCATTCATATGCTGCTCTGAAAGAAGCTATATCTCTTTTTTCTACAATATAACCATTTTCTTTATGTCTAATTACCTCGGGTGCAATACCTATATTAGTAGAAATAGGGAAACATCCACATGCCATGGATTCAATCAATGGTAATGGATTTGATTCATGTTTAGAACTAATAACATATATGTCACTATCATTGTAAAACTTACATAATTCTAAATGGTTTAGTTTTTCCGCGGTTTTTAAGGTATATCCTTTACACGAAGGAATGAGCAAATCATTAACTCCTTTTACAGGATCATTTAAATGTCCAACAGAACATAAAACCATTTCACCTTTTCTCTCATGCAGATATTTAAAAATATTGTGATCATATCCTTCGCTACATAAAAAAATATTTTTGCATACTTGCCTTAGCAAATTATATAAAATCAAAGATGGACAATTAATAGTATCTGCATCTGAAAGCCACTGTTTATAAAATTCTTGGACTGTCATCGGACCATATGGTTTATCAAATTGCCATCGATGAGAGGCAACTTGTTTTATAATTCTACTTTTAGAGTAAGAATCTTTTTTATATAATTCCTCTCCCCAAAAGCAAACATGAAAAATATCATAATTATTTACGTCAGGAACGTTATTGTCAACAACATAATTAATATCAATATCAAATTCATCAGATAAATAATGCTTAATTTCTCTAGCAGTATAATCAAATGCCCAATTTCTCCGATCACATAAAATACAAATTTGTGGCCGATATCTTTTTAATAAAAAAACTTTTTTATTCTCAATTATCTTTGATGAAGCTAACAACATATTGTATTTTCCAATACTGTTAATAATTTCATCATCATCTTCATTTGTATTTGTAACAAGAAAAAAATATCCTATTTTATCCATAATTTTGACATATCTATCTATAATGATATCTAACTTTAGGTTTTTATCTTCCCAAAAGAAAATTATGGATTTTATACTTCTTTTACACTTATCTAAAGCATCTATTGATTCACTAAAGATAATATTTGATTTTAATAAATGTGATAGTTTTTTATCAAACTCATTATCACCATTATCAATTCTTACTATTTGCTCGTAACCTGCATACCACAATCTATGGATTAACCCCATATTTTTTCCGTCAACAATTACTCTATCTTTTTTATTCAAATAAATAAGCAAAAGATTTTCTATATACATATTGACAAACTCATCTTCAGAATATGATGAATTTTCACTTTCTAATGCATGTTTCATAGAATTCGATGGAATAGCCTTTCCAAAGGTTAAATTATATGTAAAAGAATACTTTTTGAAATATTCTTCTAATACATTTATAGATAGTTTATAGCTATTAAATGTACTATCATCATAGAATCGATGGTGATGATATCTATAAAGCTCATTATCATATAAAGGACCTTTTCCTTGTGAAATACGTAGTTCTAAGTGTTCCCCTTCTAATGCACTAACTCTTAAGCCAAATTTTCTGCATATTTCATATGTATATTCATTAGTTTTGTTAAAAGGTGCAATAAAGGTACTAACCTTTTTTTTCGGAAAAAGCTCTTTTAATAACTTTAATCCTTCTGTTATATCTTTTTCCTGTTGATCATAACTCATACAAGAATAGTCAGAATGATATAAACCATGTAAAGCAATAAAATCTGGTGAATCATTTAGATAACTAATTAATTCTTTGTTATCACCAATATATACATTCGATACAGAAACACATTTATTGTACTCGTGATATTCAATAGGAGTAATTTCATCATATATCCAACCTTCTCCTTTAAAGTAGGTTGTATTGTTGCATTTCCCCCATAAAACAATTCCATGAGTTTGAACGAAACCGAACTTATGAAATATATCACAAAATTTTATAAAATTAACTATACTCGTATCTGCTGATACATCATCATTTCTAAATATAATTTCACTGAACTTATCTCTATTTGGATGTAACATAATTATCATCTCCCAAAATTTAGTATAATAAGTTTGCACGTATTTATTTGTATCAAATAGCTCATTTATTTATAACTTTAATCATTCCATCTAGGTTGAATATTTTGTTTTCATGAAAAAGTTTATTTAATCCCGTACTAATCATATAGTTTTCTATTTCATTTTCTGTTAATTCAACTGTATACTCTCCAATTGTATTGCACTCTCTGTCCCATACTTCGATTTTTCCAAACTTGCATACTGCTAATCTTAAGCCTGGCAATTTTTTTACATGATATACCGATTCTTGAAATATTCTAGAATTTTTTGCCTTAATATCATAAATGTAGGAATATCCACAGTCTCCAAATAAAACTAACTTATTATTGAACCATTCTATTCCACAAAAATAGCTACTTTGATTATCAAAAAAACAATCCAATTCTATCTTTTCAATAAACTCGAATTCTTTGTTAACCCTAAAGATTTTGTTACCACTATTCTTTAAAATATAAAAATTATTTCCATCAAATGTTATCCCATCATTAGCTAATTCTGATTCAATATTACAATTAACTAATTTATAACCCAAAGATAGAGTATCAATGAGAATCATCTTGTTTTGAGATCTCATTGGAAGAATTATATTATTTCTCCAAAAAACTGAAGATATTCCTGATAAATACTCAAATGAAACATTCCTACATATTACACGAATTTCATGAGAATAAATATCAATCGCAAGAACTCCATTGAAATTATATCCAAACACAAACAACATGCCATTAACTAATCTTCCTCCCAAAAATTTACAGTCTTGTTCTTCTTTAATATAATTAGAAATATTAATATCTACCCATATTTCAAGAGTAATATCATAAATCCATATTTTTTTACCTTTCTGAGGCACTAAGGCAACGTTATTTTTTTCACCATATACACCTGAAAATATATTCTTTTCTATTGTCCCATCTGGACATTTAATTTTTCTTATGTTTCTCTTGTTCAAATCAATAATAAATAAATATGGTATATCATCTGAAATTACAATTAAATAACTATTGCTTATAGTAACACTTTTCGCAATTACACCTTTATTCAACATAGAAACTCCCAAACTATACTATTAGTTTCCTTAACCCTTGTCATATCTTACAATGAAACACACTCTATGCTGTTAGTATGATTTAGTGGGCACAAAAAGTGCGACACATTAAAATCTTTATTAAAAGAAAGGATGTGTTTCACAATGACCCACAACGGTAAACGATACTCTGAAAAGTTCAAGCGACAAATCATAGATTTGTACTTGTCTGGCAAATCAGTTACATAGCTCACAGAAGAATATGGCTTAGTCGAGCAAACTATCTACAAATGGAAGAAGCTTTACGCTCCATCTATTGAAGTAGATGAAAATCAAACAAAAATGGTTTACTGATATCACTTATATCCATACTAAAAAGGATGGCTGGACATATCTGGCATCTGTTATGGATTTATACAGCAGGAAGATAATAGCTTGATCCTACAATACTTCTATGACTGCTGAACTAGCTGTTAAGGAAGTGAAAAAAGCTTGCCTTAAAGTTCCAAATCCAGAAGGAATCATTCTTCAAAGTGATTTAGGAACTCAATACACTAGTGAAATGTTTGAACAATATCTTGCTGAAAATAAAATACTTTATTCATTCAGTCTTAAAGGCTGTCCTTATGATAATGCCTGTATCGAATCATTTCATTCATTGATTAAGAAGGAAGAAATCTACAGGCATGTTTACAATGATTCAAAGGACGCTTATAACAGCATCTTTGAATATATCGAGTCCTAGTATAATCACCAGCGCACTCACAGTAGCTTAGGCTACAAGACACCAGCTGCGGTTCATGCAGAAGGTGCGGCGTAAAGTCGCACTTTTGGTGTCCGCTATATTGACTTAAGACCAAATTTATATATTTTAGTGCTTTTATATATAGAAAATATATATAATAAAACACCTGTTATATTGTCAGAATTTTCTTGTGTTCAATAGTTAGAATATCCCTCACAAAGCTTAGCCTTCCGTTCATATGGTATCGCATATAAAACTAATTCTGCCGCATAATTAACCGATGCCGCACTGTCATGATATTTTCTAATTACAAATTCATAATCACTAACCAAATCATCAATATAATTAGGAATTTCAATTAAATCCTCTGCTTTATGATAAATACAAAAAGCCAGCACTGGCCTATCTTTTACAATAATATGTCGCAATGCTTTCAATACATCAAGTTCAGCACCTTCAATATCAGCATTAATTAAGCTAACCTTTTCATCTATAACTTTAATAAAATTAGTTTCTTCCCCAACATACATGTTCACAGCTTGTATTTTTTGTCTCTTTGAACTTGGCAAATACTCAATATTTCCTAACTAACCTGTTAAAAATATTTGTATCACCTTCAAAAGCATAGATTTTCTTTGCATCCAATTTATTATAGACAAAATATGAAAAAATAGTGTCTCCAACATTTGCTCCACAATTAATCCACACTTCATCTTTTTTCTTAGTATATAGTTGCTCTATTCCACCACAAACATCACAACCATAAAAATATTTCCGCTTTCCATCGATTTGTGAAAGATGATAAACTCCAGCCTGCCTAAAAACTCTTAGATATTCACACATAGTATCTTTTGAAAAATCATCTTTAAGCTTTCTATATACATCTATCAATCTTCTCCTATTATCATAGAAATACCCAGAAAACCTCTTTTGTTTATAAGATTGATTCTGCGTTAAAATCTGAAATTTATCATACTCGTCCAAAACATATATTCCAGCAACTCTACATTCTTTTAAAAATGAATATATTTCTAACGAATTAATACCAGAAAAATTTCCAACGTTTATAATAATAAATGAATCACATAAAAAATCTGTTTTTATCAACTCCTTGGGAAGTAAATATGGAATCTTATTTAAAACTTTATTGTTTCTTTTGTTATAATCTTGATCAATAATTCCCTTTATATCACATCCAAGATACATCAAATATTCATATACTAATTCAACACCATCACTCCCGCCATAAATATACACTTTATACTTATTCATAAGAATTATTGGTGCAATAATTCCGCCAATTGTAGTACATTCTATGTATTTACGCTCAATTTGTTCACTTTCCAGAATTTGTTCTAAACGATAACTTTGTTCACTAACATCAATGAATTGATTTTTCCAAGTATCTCTAACATCTGTTTTAATTACATTATCATTCATAAGCAAAAAACCTCACAGAACCAACACATTCATCCGTATTCTTTTCAATATTAACTTAACAAATGCAACAAAATTATACTAATCAATCCAGTATTAAAATATTAAATTTTCAAATTTATTCTGATGTAATGTTCTGCAAATCTTTTGTCTTTTTCTTCACTGTTTTTGGAGTCACTTCCACTTTCTTTTTATCAATGCTTACGGGTTTTTAAGAACTATTTGGAACAAAAGAACATTTAACAAAATACCGATTTGGTTGTTTGAGTTTCGTTAATAGGTTATCGTTATTTTATAACATTTTTACACTAATTTCAACTATTGTTTAGGAAATTGAACAATATATAAATTATTCCTGTCTTTCCAATATGTATTTCGACATTTTCCAATTCTTTGCATATTCTTTATCGTAAAAAAAATCCGATTTCTTTAGAAAGCCTTATGCAGCTCTAACCTATTTTTCCTCATGAACAGTGTCAAAATTAGAAAAGGAGTAAATGATTATGCCAAGAAAAGGAGAAAATATCTGCAAAAGAAAAGATGGACGTTGGGAAGCTAGGTATATCGCCGGTAGAAAAGAAAATGGCAAGGCAATCTATAAATCAGTCTATGGCCATAGTTACAAAGAGGTTAAAGAAAAAAGAACCAGGATTCTAGAAGAAAGGGCTAAATTTCCAGATAATAAAAAAGTTAAAACAGACACAATCGAAGCAGTTGCTAAGGATTGGATACAATGTAATACCTATAAGTGGAAAGAATCAACCAAATGTCGTTATATAGAAAAGTTAAACACTTATATCATACCTAAATTTGGAAATAGAAGTCTATCAGATATAAGTACAAAGGAAATAGAAGACTTTATCCTAACGCTTCAAAAGGAAGGTTATGAAGGTCGAAGGCCACTTGGATCAAGTTCTGTATCTATGGTTTTGACTATCTTGAAACAACTTCAATTTCATGCTAAGAAAACTGACTGTTTTGTTCGATTTTCTGCTGAATGTATCGTAATAAGAAAAAATAAGCCAAGACATGAAGTTCTTACACCAAAAGAGGAAAAGATACTTATCAAAAAACTAAAAGACAACCTGAATGAAATAAATACAGGTATACTCACTAGTTTATTTACAGGTATTCGTATCGGAGAAATCTGTGCATTACGATGTGACAATATAGATCTAGCTAATGGAATCCTCCATATTAGGGAAACAATGCAAAGGCTTCCTGATTATTCTAGTAGTAATAAGAAGACTTTGGTTCAAATAGATATTCCCAAAAGCGATTGTTCCAACAGAGACATTCCAATTAATAAGAATTTACTTAAACTGCTCCGGCCTTTTATAAAGCCAGGAGCTTTTCTTTTAACCGGAGATAAAAAAAGATTTGTAGAACCTCGAACTATGGAGAATCATTTCAGCTTAATACTAGAACAATGCAATATTAAACATTTTGGTTATCACGTAACAAGAAGAACATTTGCTACTCGATGCATAGAACGTGGAATGAATCCAAAAACTCTTTCAGAAATACTTGGTCATTCTAATATAGCCACTACACTTGATTATTATGTGGTTGCCGATATGAAGAAAAAAGCTGAAGGATTAGAGCTTCTTTCAGATTTATTAAACTTATGAATTAGAAATTTTTCGTTTTAGCAAAGTAAAAAATCCCTAAATATAATCGTGTAAAAAGTCAAAAGTACGCTTCTACGCTTTTTTATTATCATATTTACAATTATTGACAATAAATCAAAAAGGCTTTAGACTAAAAAGAGTAAACTAGTTAGCATTTTTACGTTTTGGAGGGTATAGAAATGGCGGCTACAAAGAAAACTACAAAGGCAGCTTCTACCAAAAAAGCTTCTACAGCTGAAACGCCGAAGACTGCCAGCTCAAAATCTCTTGAAGTTAAAGTTATTCTTCAATATGGCGAAAAAAGTATAAGCTATGATACATTTATTCAGAATGCAAAAAATGTTTGGGAATTCAATCTTGGTAAAAAGCCTGATGATTTAAAGAAACTGGATTTATATATTAAACCAGAAGAAGGCAAGGTTTATTTTGTTGCTAATGATACGGAAGAAAGCAATTTCGACATCTAGTGATACAGAATTACTGCTATGACGCTAGTCATGAACGGATTCATATATCGCACGATGTTAGAGATTTGTTTGATACTCTAGTCATCAGGATAATAAGTATTTAAGCACAAGGAGGTGCGCTATGTCAGGAATAGGTAGTATAAACGGATATGGTGGCTTTAATGGACAAGGTTTATCTACAGGCTCCTATGATATCCAAAAAGCCGGCAGAAAATCTTCTCCTCAGGAATGTGAAACATGCAAGAATCGCAAATATAAAGACGGTTCTGATGAAATGGTGTCGTACAAAAGTGCGCAGCATATTTCTCCAGAAGCTTCAGCTGGTGCTGTAAGAGCACATGAAGGCGAGCACGTTAAAAATGCCTACAATAAAGCTGCTCAAAATAATGGAACTGTTATCAATGCTTCAGTGTCCATAAAAACTGAGATTTGTCCAGAATGTGGAAGATCCTATGTCGCAGGAGGTGTGACTAACACACAGATTAAATACAGGAATGAAGATAATCCTTATCAGAAGGATTTAAAGAGTCAGGATGCGATAAAATATAAAGGAATGAATGTAGACTATGTTGCATAACTCATTCCTAAAAAGAGTTTGCCTATAATAATATTAAGGCAAACTCTTTTTTAAATCTAAAACATATTTTTTAGATGTATTTTATAGAATATTTATCTTCTCTTTTTTGGCAGTTTAGGATTATAGGTTATTATAATTACATCGAAGAACCCCTCTTCGAACCCCTCAACAAAACTTTTTTTCATATCGCCCGAGCAGGTTCCCTATCCTGCTCGGGTCCTCCCATTTTATTGGATGTTTTATTTATAGATTTTTGTCAATTTCTTATCCATATATTTAGTCACAAAGTTTTTTTACAAGGAACATAAGTTCTGCTTTATACTCATCATCTGAGATATTCAATTCTTTAATATTGTTATATATATTCTCACAGCTAAGATCTGATGCATATTTATTTCCTTCCAAAAGCTGTGCAAACTCAGCAACATAAGATGCAAAAAGGAAATTTTTAGACGGTGAATTTGTGATATTATCCTTACTTACTACTTTTTCCTCTTGAACAGAAGTATCTTTATCAGGCTCTTTATATCTAATCCTGATAGTAGCAAGTTCTCTTGCATACTTAACTTCATTATCAATAGCAGCATTCTTCATTACCTGATCATTTTTTTCTTCTTTTGATGAGGTATTACTATTTGCCTTATCTTTTTCTTCATCTTGTTTTGAAGCATCTTTACTTGTTCTTGATGATTCTTCATCTTTCTTCTGATATTTTAGATCTGGACTATCAGATGTTTTCTCATCTTCTACTCCTTGAGGAACTATCTCATACAAAGCTATAACCTGGTGTCCTGCTCCGATTTCTCCGCCATCTTTTTTATCGTCTTTAAAATCTTCTGCACTCATTTGTCTGTTTTCATAGCCAATCTGTCTATAAGATTTAACATTTTCAGGATTGAACTCTATCTGCAATTTCACATCTTTAGCTATTGTTACGAGGGTTGCACTCATTTCTTCGACAAAAACTTTTTTGGCTTCCATTGTTGAATCTATATATGAATAGTTTCCATTTCCATAGTCTGCAAGTGCTTCCATGTTGTTATCTTTGACATTTCCTGTCCCAAATCCGAGAACTGACAAGAATACTCCGGAATCCTTCTTATTAGTGATGAATTTCTTCAATTCTTCTTCATCAGATATTCCTACATTCAAATCTCCGTCTGTTGCCATAATAACTCTATTGTTGCCGCCCTTGATGAAATTGTCTTTGGCAACTTCATATGCCATTTTAATTCCCGCTTCTCCGTTAGTACATCCATCAGCCTCAAGACTGTTTATTGCCTTTTGTATCTTTTCTTTTTCTCCTCCATTTGCACCGTTTAGAACAATTTTTTCTTCGCCGGAGTATGTAACAATGCTGATTCTATCATCTTCTGTTAGATTATCTACAAGTTTTCCAAAAGATTTCTTCAAAAGAGGAAGTTTGTCATCATCCATCATAGAACCTGATACATCTATTAAAAAGACAAGGTTACTATGTGGCATTTCAGATGCTTTGAGTTTCTTTGTAGTAACCCCCACAAACATTAGCTGATGCTTGTCATTCCACGGACAAGCTGCAACTTCTGTTGTTACTCCAAACTTATTGTTTCCGCTTGGATCATCCAAATCGTAATGAAAATAGTTGATAAATTCCTCAGCTCTAACAGCATCCTTATTTATTGTTGCAAGACTTACACCATCATTAATCATTCTTCTTACATTTGCATAGCTTGCAGTATCAACATCTGCAGCAAACGTTGAAAGCGGATTTTTTGTCACGTCAAAGAAATCATTATTCTCTAGCTTGGTATATCCTTCGGTGTTATTGTATTCTTCTACTCCGCCTTCTGTATCGTAGCTATCCTCACACTCTACGCATTCGGCCGCTGTCTGGTCTGAGTAAGTTTTGGCATTATTAACAATTTTGCTTTCTGTAGCTTTTGGCTGCTCGGCAGTGCCGCTACTTGTTTCTCTAGAACCTCCGCATCCAGATATTAATACTGTGGATGTCATAGCGCATGCAAGTGCTCTGACAAATCTTTGCCTAATAACAAGTGTTCCTTTCATAATCTTTATCCCTCCATACCTTTTTCATGAATCGTAATATACGATTCTCTTGCTATTTCCTTGTTACTATTTATTTGTTACTATTTCTTGCTATTCAATAATAGTAACAATTGATTATTTTATCTGTTCAACTTTTTCCATTATTGTTGCTCTTGTTTCATCAGAATCATAGCATTTGAACAAATACTTGTATCCTTCACTATCCCAGATAGCGACTTTTATGTTGTCTTTATCCTGTCCCTTTAATGTTATTGTCAATCCATTTTTCTGTTCTTTGCTTTCGTATGAATATTTTGACTCTTCTTCGTCAAGCTCTGCTTTAGATATTGACTTTTCGATTACATACAGCTTTCTTCCATTCGTATCAGAGAAAAAGACTGATATTTTCTTTCTCTTTATAGCTAAATATTCTTCTATGCTATTTTCTGCTGGTTCAGGATAAGATATTTTGAATCCAGCATACTTTTCTGCTTCTTCCAAGGTTCTAAAGGTGGTTTTGGCGTTTATTGATGTTTCTTCTTTTTTACCATCCTTATTCTTTGACTCAGCTCCATCACTCTTTATTTCTGAAGTATCTGTTGGAATAGCACTTTCTTCCATACTCTCTGTTTCTGAATTTGATTTATGGCTAGAACCTTGCCTATTGATATCTTTAGGTACTTCTAAAACCTTGGCATTTTCTTTTTCGCTATTTTCTTTGATTTCCTGACTGTTATCAGCTTTTTCTGCTGGTTCATAGCACTGATCAGTTGCTTGTTCTGCCTGTTCATCATGTTCTGCTCCTTCTGTTACTAGACTATTTCCAGTATCGCTATAAATGTTTGGCGACGAAGTGCTGCAGTTTTCATTGTTATTAGAACCCTTGATATATGCAAATGCCAGCACTGCAGCTGCCAAGGTTGCTAAAACTCCTACCGTTCTAGGTGAAAATACTCTGATTTTCTTCTTTGATGGCGAAGTATTCATTGCTTCTTCTATAAACTTATCATCAATCTCTCCGAATGCATCCAAGAGTTTATCAGCTTTATCTTCTCTATTCATAATAATTGTTCCTTTTCCAAAAAAATCTGCAACTTTTTTCTGCTTCTTGATAAAGTCATTTTTACCTGACTTTCTGATATTCCTAGTTTTTTGGCTATTTCTTTAACCGGTGTCATGAAAAAATATCTCATAACCAGCATTTTTCTTTTGTCTTCCTGCATATTTTCGAGAAAAACATTGATTTTTGCTGCTAATTCTTTGGCTATTATTTCCTGTTCGATATTTTTTTCATCACTAATGCATTCAGATAATTCATCTAAAATAACGTATGATTCGCCATTCCCTCGTTTTTGTGCATGCTTATCGCGCCAGGCATTTATCGAAAGATTTCTTGTTATTTTACCTAGAAAGCTTTGCAAAAAGTTTGGAATAGTGGGTGGAATTGAGTTCCAGGCTTTAAACCATGTATCGTTCACACATTCTTTCGAATCCTCCTCATTATTTAATACGTTCCAGGCAATTTTATAACAATAGTTACCGTATTTTTTTTCTGTTTCTGATATAGCTTGTTCTTGCCGGCTCATGAACAAAGCTATGATATCTTTATCTTCCATTTCTCCTCCAATATTTTGTTTTCAAGCGCTTTCAATAATACAGACACTATTATACTAAAAAAGGTCACTCTATTTTTTCAAAAAATAAAAACGTCTTTAGTTGTTGGAATATGTGTCTTATTACCATCAAATACCTGTGATAATGAAATGTTTGCGTACGTCGTCGCATATACAAACAATAAATGTATTCCAATCAATCAAAGACGTTTCTACTCTATGATTTTCTATAGTTTTATTTACTTTTTGTGCTTTTTCCCTTTTTTATTTTGGGCTTTTCAAATTTTGTTTTTAATCCACTTTTTCAATTTTGGCTTTTTGATTTTCTAGTTTGACTTTTCAGGATGAATTACCGATTTAAATCATTGCATCAATTTTGGCTGCAAGTTTATCCTTTGAAACAGCTCCCATTTCATCGCTTACTAGCTTACCATCTTTAATAAAAGCAAAATATGGAATGCTCATAACACCATATTTTTGAGCAAGTTCTGGCTGCTCATCAACATTTACTTTACCTATCTTTGCTTTGCCCTCATATTCTTCTGCAAGCTTTTCTACAACTGGTCCCATCATCTTACATGGCCCACACCAATCTGCATAAAAGTCAATAAGTACTGGCACATTGCTATTCATAACTTCTGCTTCAAAATTTTCATTTGTAAATCTGTATTCCATATTAATTTCCTCTTTCTTTTTAAAATAAGCTTTCGTATTCTTTACTTTTAGTTGACATTTTTGATGATTTTTATTAAAAGTAAAAAAACAATTGCATTTGTCATCTGATAACTTTATTATAGGTAGTATAAAAAATATATCAAGTACGCAGTTTTTATTAATCTAGTAAGGAAAATGATACCATGAGTAAAATAGTAAAAAAAGAAACTTTATGCGAAGATATTGCTGGTCAGGGATGCGGTTTAAAACGTGTCATTGATATCATCGGCGGAAAATGGAAAATTATGATTTTATGTGTTATTGACAGCAACGAAGTTGTTCGTTATGGTGAACTAAACCGTTCAATCCATGGAATAACTAATACTATGTTGGCAAATTCTTTAAAAGATCTTGAAACAGATGGTCTTGTTGAAAGAAAACAATACGATGAAATGCCTGTACGCGTAGAATACAATCTTACACAAAAGGCCAAAAGCCTCATCCCCATTCTCCTTGAACTAAAAAAATGGGGCGAGGAAAATCTTTGACTTATCTACTTTTAAACTTCTTTCTTTGTTGATGCCCTGTCATTTTAACAAGAAGATTCGTTGGAACTATCTTTTGAAAAAACATCGCAAATTTCATTCTTATACTAGGAACAATGATTATCTTTTTATTCATAATTCCTAGTATAGCTTCCTTTACACATTTTTGAGGTGATATTCCTTTTAATGCAAATACCACATCTGCCTTGTCATTAAATTCAGTGTTAACTGGTCCAGGACAAAGTGCTCCGACATAAACACTACTTCCCATTTGAGATAACTCAGCTGCTACTGCTCTGGTAAGGCTGGTCACGTAGGCTTTACTTGCATAATAGCCCGCCATATATGGACCTCCAGGAAGAAGTCCTGCAGAAGATGCTACATTTAAAATTCTTCCGTCATTACGTTTTTGCATCATTTGAAGCACACCTTTGAATAAAATATGCATTGCAATATCATTGACATGAATCATCGATATTTCTTTTTTCAAATCAGTTTCAAGAAATGATCCACACGCTCCAAAACCTGCATTATTAATAAAAATGTCTATTTTTTCTCCTTTAATCGACTCTAGAAGTCTGTAACAGTCTTCTTCTTTTTCTAAATCAGCAGATATGATTCTAACTGGTGTTTTTAACTCTTTCTCTAACTCTTCCAGTCTTTGAGTTCTTCTTCCGGTTAATATCAACCTATACGACATTTTCGATAATTGAAGTGCAAATTCTCTTCCTATTCCAGATGTTGCACCTGTTATTAATGCTGTTTTCATAGACTTTTTCCTTTTATTATCTTATGCAGCTTATTAGTAACACCATTTTTTGTTGCTGTTTTTTTCTCTGTATTGCCTTGGAGTAATTCCTACATGTTGACGAAAAACCTGAATGAAATGACTTTGTGATGAAAAATTTAACTTATTTGAGATTTCAATTTCTGAACAATCACTATATTTTAACATATTCATAGCGATTTCCATTTTCTTTTCTCTTATATATGAACTTATTGTAACTCCTACTTCTTTTCGAAACTGTCTGGATAAATAGCTTTGAGATATTCCGACTGCATTGGCTACATCTCCTACGTTAAAGTATTCGTTTCTATGAACATATATATAATTTATTGCTTCGGAGATAGACTTAGAAGTTTTGAGACTTCCTTTTTTCAACATCATTCTCTTTGTAAAATCAATTACCATTTCATCATGAAGCTTTTCTATTGTATCTATGTTTCCCAAAACATCCATCTTACGGATATAATAATCACTAAGCTGAAATGCTTCTTCATCTACAAGTCCATTTTCGATACACATTCTAGTAATAAGTGCTGCCGTAACAACGAAATGATATTTCAAGTTTTGAACAGGATTTTTTGATAATACTCCTACTCCCTCTGTTTGTACAAATCGTTTACTATTTATGTTTTTTTCAATTGCATCCATATCTCCAGATGCAACAGCCTTGTAAAAAGCTATTTCTTCCATGGGTGGGCGATGCTCTTTTACAACGTCCGTTTCCATTTCAAAATTATCTTTCTTAGTTTTCATTAAATCCATTTTTATAACTCCGATATTGATGTTCACAGTAAATATGAGTTTCTATTTCTAAATTAAGCAAAATGCCATAAACAATCAATTACCTTTTCAGGTTCTTTCTTGTTTATGGCATTTATATTATCATATATTTTTTTAATCTAACAGATGAAGGACTAATCTTCCTTGAATCTATTACTCCTTAACGCCACCAAGTGTAAGACCTGTTACGAAGTAACGCTGCAGGAAAGGATAAATACAAATGATAGGAAGAATTGTTACCATTGTAGCTGCAGCTCTTACTGATGTAGGTGTTACTGTACCTGTAGCATTTTTCATAGCTTCAACTGACTGTCCCTGGTTTGTTACAGATGACAGGAGTTTCATAAGTTCGTATTGGAGTGTTGTAAGCTCGCCCTTCATACGGTTGTACAACATTGCATCAAACCATGAGTTCCACTGACCAACTGCTACAAACAATGCAACAGTTGCATATACAGGCTTACACAAAGGAGAAATGATCTTTACGAAAATTGTTGTATAGCCAGCACCATCAAGCTGAGCAGATTCTTCAAGAGAATCTGGAATACCATTCATATATGTTCTGATAACGAGCATATTGAAAGCACTTACCATTCCTGGGATAACATATACCCAGAATGTACCTGTAAGATTAAGGTTCTTAAACAATACGAATGTAGGAATAAGACCACCATTAACATACATTGTGATAACCCAGAACAAGGATAACTGTCTGCGGAAGATGAAATTCTTACGGCTAACAATGAATGCAAGAATTGCATTTGTTACAAGGGCAAGAAGTGTTCCAATTATTGTTCTAGCAACTGTTATACCTGCACCTGTAATAAGATTATCCTTATGAAGAACTGTATCATAGTTCTTCAAGGTGAATTTTCTAGGTAAAAGATAAATACCACCTTTTAATGCATCTGTACCATCATTAAATGAAATAGCTAAAGTATTTAATATAGGATACAGAGTAAGAATAAGGAACACTATCATAAAAATGGCGATAAATGCACTAAAGAGCACATCTTCCGTGGAATATTTCTTGAGTTTCATTAGTACAACCTCTCTTCCCCGTGACGCTTTGCAAGACTATTAGCAACAACAATAAGTACAATGCTGACAGCACTCTTGAAAATACCAGCTGCAGTACCAAGTGCATAGTCATTCTGACTTACACCCCATCTAAGTACGTAAATATCAATAGTCTGAGATACTCTCTGAATCAAACCGTTACCTAACAAGTACTGAATTTCGAATCCTGCATTAAGAACGTTACCAACATTCATAAGAAGAAGGATCATGATTGTTGACTTAATACCTGGAAGTGTGATGTAGCGGATCTTGGAAAGTCTTCCAGCACCATCAATTGAAGCTGCTTCATAAAGAGATGGATCAATTGATGTAATAGCTGCGAGGTAAATAATTGCATTCCAACCTGTTTCTTTCCAAACGTTTGCAAATGCAACGATTGGCCAGAAATAGCCAGGATGTGCAAAGAAATCAATTGGCTGCTTTAATATATGAAGATTCATAAGAATCTCGTTTACAATACCTGTTCCATTTAAGATATCATGGAGAATACCACAAACAATAATCCATGAAAGGAAATGAGGCAGGTATGAAATTGTCTGAATCACTTTTTTGGAATATTTAAGTCTAACTTCATTAAGAAGAATTGCAAAAAGTATTGCCATTACAAATGTAACAACAAGGTTGATCACACCCATTGCAAGGGTATTACGAATTACTCGGATAAATGTCTCATCTGTAAATAATGTCTGGAATTTCTTTAAACCAACAAACTCAGAAGCGAAAATTCCTCTAGCTGGTTTATAATTCTGGAAAGCCATAAGCCATCCAAAAAGTGGTAAATAACAAAATATAACACCATATACTACGAATATCAAGGACCAGATCAAAAGAACTCGCTGATGACGGATTTCTTTCCAATCTATCTTTTTCTTCTTTTCCATACTTTTCTCCCCGATGTTAACAGAAACCTCCATATAGACTCCTCTCTATCTTTTCTGTATAAAAGCTCTCAGGTTTGTAATCAATTTAAGGAGAAAGCCGACCGGAACCCATAAGACTTACGGCCGGCTTTTGATCTCCTATAATAAACTTATTTATGACTTCTTGCTGAGATTTACGATAATCATCAGCAAGAATCCTACTTATTTCTTGTACTTAGCTGCCTCTTTAAGACGACGATCAAGCTCTTTCTGCATCTGGTTGATGAAATCTTCTGGCTTGCAAGCCTTGTATGCTTTCATATATTCAGCCCAGCCCTTATCGAAGTCCTTAGCCATTACAACCTTAGGAAGGTACTCGTGCTTGCACTCGCCCATCTTTGTCCAAGCTACACCGCCTTCTGTATCAGTTTTAAGGGAGTTAGAATAGCTCCACATAGGATACCAGTCACCAGGAGCCTCACTTGTACCGATCATATCAACATATGTCTTTGCGCCATATGCTTCGAAGCATTCCTTAACGTCTGCACTAAGACCATCAAAGAACTCAGATGCCTGTCCATCAGACTTCATAGCATTCTTGCCATCACGGCTTGTTCCAGAATACTGTGGGAAGTATGAGTAAGAGCAGGAATGAGATGCCTTATAAGCTGTATCAGCATTACGCTTTCTCATCTCATCTGTACGCATGAACATACCATCTTTATCTACATTGTAGTCTGTACCCTCAACACCCCAGAAACGAAGGTTGTGGATATCCTGGCTAAGAAGATCATCTACAAACTTAAGTGCGCCTTCAACGTCATCACAATCAACTGTGATAGCAAGTCCTGTACTTGTGTTAAGAACACTTCCGGAGTTGTGCCACTGGTTCTTTCTTCCATCGATTGTGATTGGAAGTGGAACGTAGTTGCAGCCCTTCTTATCAAGACCAGCTGTCTTCAATGCATCACCAGCTGTGTTAGCGAAATCCCACCACTGATCGATCATACCAAGAACACGACCAGTTGAAAGCTTAGAAATATATTCATCATATGTCTGAGTGAATGATTCAGGATCTACGATACCCTTCTGATACTCTTCATTAAGCTTGCGGAAATAAGCAACTGCTGTATCTGTTGTATTGTAGTCGATAATCTTCTTTGATGTTGGATCTACAATACAAGAACCATCATTTGGATATCCATCAAGGAACTGTGGTGCATTCTCAAGACAGAAATATCTCCAGTCATCGCAAAGGATTGTATAAGGAATAACCTTTGTACCATCATCCATTGTTGGATTTGCCTTTGCATAATCCTCAATGAGCTTGAAGTACTCATCCATAGTTGTGATCTTTGGATACTTAGCCCACTTTAAAACTCTTGTCTGAATCCAGAATGCTTCATCATTGTGTACGCAGACCTTCTCTTCTCCGTAGATGTTGGAGAACTGAGGAATCCAATAGATATGTCCGTCATCCTGACGAAGTGCATCCCACTGCTGCTGTGTGAAGAATTCCTTAATGTTAGGATATTTATCGATGTAGTCATCAAGTGCTACAAGTGCGCCTGCATCATAAAGTGATTTCATTCCATCACCGCCATCGATAAAATCAGGATACTCGCCACCAGCTATAATTGTTCCAACAGCTTCTGATGCTGTCTGACCTGTAAGCCAAGTCTCTTTTACTTTAACACCTGTCTTTTCAGCAATAATCTGCTGAACTTCATTATCATCATTAAGCTCAGAACCAGGTACTGCAAAAAATGCTGTGAACTCTTTAACTCCGTCTTTGGAATCCTTAGAAGAATTTCCACCATTTTTGCTACCGCAACCAGTTAACATTGATCCGAGCATTACGCCTGCAAGAAGCATGCTGATGAGTCTCTTTTTCTTCATCTGTTAATTACCTCCCATGAATGTTTACGGGCTAGACCTTCTCTATCCCGTGACCTTTTGTATAATAGCAAGTTCAAGATTTATATTATCCGGAAAAATTTCAACAAAAAACATGACAGATTACATGTTTTTATAATCTGTCATGCATTTCTACCAAAATCACATTATTCATTCGCTTTTTTTCGGAATCTTGACGGGGTACAACCTTTTGTTGCAATAAATCTATTGACAAAATAATCTACATCTTTGTATCCAGTCTCCCCTGCTATCTGATAAACTGGCTTGTCCGTATTTAAAAGCATATGTGCAGCCTGCTCAATTCTATAATTATTCAGGTAGTCCCTAAAGCTGCATCCATACTTTTTTCTAAAAATCTGCCCAAGATAAGCATTATTTACGTAATATTTTTTTGCAAGTTCCACTAATGTAAGATTTTCTGGGTAATGCTTCTCTATTTCTTTCTCTATTTCACCCAGAACCCCTCGTGAAACTTTCTGTCTAAGCTGACTTAAATAATCACCATACTCATATGCACATCTAATAAGATGTTCCTTACTTCCACGCATTATTCCCTCGCCAAAAGAACTTTCGGAAATATTTCTGAGTATTTCTTCCTGATTTATACCATCATCCTGCTGTGTGGCAAGGTGGATTAATTGGAACAAAAGATAGTTTATGTTTAGATTCATTCCGTCTGGTGTAAGTTCAAGTCTGGCCATTTCATTGTAGAAATCATCTATACTATGCCTGATTTCATAATGCTCATTTTGCTCAATTGAACGAATAAGCGCATCCATGCTGTTCTTGCACAATACAATCCCTCCAGAATTATACTGCACTTCTTTTTCATAATAGTAAATGGATTTTCTGTTTCTAAATCCAATAATAGATCTTAAAATCCTGATATTACCATATGAAACGTCAATGTGACATATATCATTTTCCTTTTTACCTACCAATAAAATAACGGGGAATCCACATGCACCTTTTACAAAAGCAAGATATTGCTGGAGAAAATCCTGCTGGGTACTTTCTTTCTTTTTCCACATATTCTCAGGACATATAAGACCGACATCATAAACTCTCTCCTGTCCTGATACATCATAAATGCAATATCCACTATCTTCTTTAAGGAAGTCTTTTGATGCCTCATATATCTGACGTTGCCTTGCCTGAAGCACATCATCACTTGCTTCATCTACGCCTTCTGCGTGGAAAGGTGTAACTTCAACATAACAAACATCTGTTGTACTCTGAAGATGGTCTCTTACATAATTTAAATTTGCATCAACAAATTTACCGTGAATTAGAGCTTTAAGATTAGTTTGCAGATAAGCCGCTTCAAGTTTTTTATCTCTAATTCTCTTCTCGTTTTGAGAATCACATAACCCCTGAACTGTTTCTAAAACCCTTAAAAGCTCCTTGGCATCCACAGGTTTCAATATATAATCTGTGCAATTATCTCTCATAGCCTGTTGAACGTATGAAAAATCAGCAAAGCCACTCAATATTACAAAATAAGCATCCGAAAGACTATCTCTTCTAATCTTTGATAATAATTCAAGGCCTGTCATTTCAGGCATCCGAATGTCAGAAATAATCAAATCGACGCTATGATTTTCGAGATATCTGCAGGCAGAAATTCCGTTTTGAGCTGAATAGACAATTTCAGCTCCATGTTCTCTCCAATTTATTAAAACTCTAAGTCCCTGGAGGATAAATGGTTCATCATCTACCAACATTACCTTTAGCATTTCTATATTCCCTTTCCCTAAGACTGACAAGGAATTATTATCTGAAGAAGAGTTCCCACACCCGTCTCACTATCGATATCAAATTCAACATGTCCTTTTGTATACATTTTCAAGCGAAGTGAAGCATTCATGCAGCCTATATGCTTTTGATTTTTCAAAAGATCTATACTGGCTTCGCGAAGCTGCATTAAAATTTCTTCTTTCTCTTCCTTGCTCATACCATTCCCGGTGTCTTCAATTTCCAGATTGATGTTGTTATTTTTTTTAAATATTCTGACAAAAATCCATCCTGGTGATGACTTCTCCTCTATACCATGAATGCATGCATTTTCAACAAATGTTACAATAGTAAGTTTTGGTATCAAAAATTTCTCACAATCTTCATCCACCTGAAGAGAAAACGAAAGTCTATCACCAAAACGATATTTCTGCAAATCAAGATAATTTTGGACGAATTCCATTTCAGACTTGATGCTAATAAGATCATTTCCCCAATCAACATACTGCCTTTGAAGATATGCGAGTTTTTCAACCATTTCAGCTGTATTGGTTTCATTTTTTATTACGCTATGCATTCGAATACTCTCTAGCGAATTAAACAAAAAATGGGGATTGATCTGATTTCGAAGTGCCAAAAGCTCTGCATTCTGCCTTGCAACCATCATATGTTGTTCACGAAGTCTATTGTTGTACACAAGTCCCAGCAAAAAAACAGGCACAACAACATTCAAGGTCAAAAAAATAAAAATAAGAGGAAAATTCTCCGCTATTATAGTTGACCTTGTAATAGTCGGCTTTATTACCTTTATTTTCAAATTTTGTCCTACTATATTATAAACCTGCTCAAATCCTGTTTTTCTTTTCAGAGATTTGTCAAAATCAAAATAATTACTCCCTACACTTGAATATCTACCGTTTGATAATACTATTTTGTCTCCAAGGCAAATATAAACATCTGTAGTATAGTTCATTTCATGGAGAGTTCTTATAAAAGAACCATAATCAATTTCAACAGCTAATACCTTTTCAACTTCATTAGGTTTATAAAAATTCAATTTTTGAAGAAGAAGAATACGTCTCCTGTCATCTACTGTTATCACCTTGCTGTCATCATACTCAAAATACAAGATTCTATCTAAGCCACTTTCCTGAAGATATTTATACCATTTTTGTTCTTTTGCTTCAGAAAGCTTGTGAATCTGTCCTCCGCTTATAAGAGATTCATTAGCTGCATATAAAAAGATTTTAAGTCTTCCGCTTTTTCCATTCGTTCCCATTAGTGTACTTTTGAGCATACTCTGATATGCATCAATATAATCCATGGGTTCTCGGTAACCTGCACTTAAAAACTCATATATATACTTATTCATGTAAATACTGTCAGCAACAGCAAGAGCACTGTCAACAGTGCTCGTTATTGTATACTGAACAGAGTTTGCCTGCTTCTCCATTAAATTTAAATTATTATTTTTCTGAGTACTTATCATTAGATTAATAAGCAGAACATCCACAATTAGAAGAGGCGCAAAGATGGAACTAATTATATAAATAAGTCTTCTTTGACTCATCAAAAATTTTTTCATATCGAATCCAAAATCATCCTACAATTTTGTTATACAGTTCGAAAAATCGCTTTCCATCAACTTTATCTATTACTGTCGCATTAAAAGAGTCTACCTTTGGCATTGAATCATAAGCAAAACCTTTTTTGTAAAAAATCACCTGGCCAAAGCACTCGCCTTCATCTGCTATGCAACTTCCATGACAAATTGTTTTGTGAAGAACAAATTCATCATCAAAAACGCACAACATTGCAATAGCATCACATATAGGAAGAAAATCAATTCCGTTATTCTGAATATAAAAATCCATAATTTTATCAAGTGATGCAGCTACAAAGTTCTGTACTTGGTTACCATTCTTCATTTCATCAAGCTGTGCTTTACTTACTGTTGCCATTTCACAGGCATCAAGACCGATAATTTCTACAGGAATACCAGAATCAAGCATTATCTTATATGCAAGTGCATCCTTGTAAACATTAAACTCTGAAACTGGTGTTGCATTTCCGGGTCCAAATCCTGATGTCCCCATTGACCATATGCACTTAACCTTCTTCATTGTCTCTTTATCTTTCTCAATTGCTCTTGCAATATTAGTAACAGGCGCAAGTGTTACAATTTCAATTTCATTTGGATATTTACGAACACTTTCCAAGATGAAATCTACTGCATTTTGTTCTTCAACTTTTCCCTGTGGATGAATAAGACCTGCATCACCCATTCCATCTTTACCAAAAATACTGACAGTTTCTCTCTCGATTCCATCCATGGAAGTATGCGCTCCCATATATACAGGTGCGCTGCAACCAGCAATTTCAAGTGACATAAGAGCATTTTTTGCTGCCTGATCAAGACTTACATTACCGGCTGCAACTGTAACTCCTACTATATCAAAAACATTAGACATAGCAGCAAGAATAATTGCTGCCGCATCATCTCCACCTGTATCTGTGTCGATAATGACACGACGTAATTTCTTTTCCATCATTTTGCTAGCTGTCATTTTTATTTCCTTTCTTACTAAAACTTTTTATGTATTCATAAATATGTTCTTATAAATATGTTTTTCCAACTTCTTATTAAAACTTATTCTCATTAAAAACGCAAGTGCGTGCATGATAAGTAAAACATAATATAGTTTGTGGAACTTAAGTTCATTCAATTTTTTCATAAATCTCAGCAAAAAGTCATACTTTATTGTTTTATGTAATCCGTTTTGCTGTTTGTATATTTCGTCGCAGACACGCTTTCGCTTGATTATAAACGTAATGGTACATAAGGTTCTAAAATACAGAACCTAAGTACCAACGTTTATATACAGTTCTGCTCATGAAATATTACAAGCCAACAAAACTCATTTATCAAATATAAGTAACAATAAAATATAGATTTTTGTCACTGCGTTCCAAAAGCCACGTAAACTGGCCATTTAAAAAGGCTTCGCCTTGGACCAGTTTGCCGCTTGACTTTTGTTCTCACGAAACTCGCAGTAAATGCGAGTTTCTGAATATAAGTGACAAAAAGTCAAACTTTATTCACCATAAATTGTCTGACGCAAAAATGCCTTGTTTTTCTCAAAATCCACTTTAAGTACAGCCATCTTATTAATTCTGGCATCACTCCAGCTTCCTTCTATAGGAACACTTTCTGATACTTTTTCATATTTCAACAAAAATGGTGCTTTGATTGCAAGCTGATAACAATCCCCTTGGGTCATGTTTGTCTCAATATTTGTACACATATTTTTAAGAACACCATCTCCGTTTGTAATAAGCGCTCCTGGTAGTTTCTCTATAACCGCATTTATTACTTTTCTTTGTCTTTCAGTTCTTCCAAAATCAGAGCCTATATAACGATTTCTTGTATAAGCAAGTGCCTGTGCACCATCTAGCTTAATCTTACCGCTAAGTGTTTCATCTAAATAATCTGTTCCTTCTGGAAGTTTATTTATGATGTTATATTCCCAAAGATAACCATTAACCAGTTTTACCTCTTCATTTGTAAGGTCCAGTTCTACTCCTCCAACTGCATCTACAATACCGACAAATGCATTAAAATCAACAATCATATATCTGTTAACTTCTATTCCAAAATTAGCGGTAATTGTTTTCATCAACAGTTCAGCTCCGCCAAAAGAAAACGCTGCATTCAGCCTGTTCTGTCCATGTCCAGGAATATCGACAAAACTATCTCTAAGAAAAGAAGTCATTTGAATCTTTTTTGTTTTGTCGCTAATAGATAAAAGAATCATAGCATCTGAACGACTGCCAGACACTCCTTCTCTTGCATCATTACCAATTAATAAAATATTGGTTACTCCATTACTGGTAGGACTGGCAGCTGTAAAAGCTTCAACTTTTTCATAATTCATCTTTTTATAAGCCATGCCGGTTACAGCATAGATTCCACCAAAATACAATGCTGCTATAAGCAAAACAAATATTAAAAGTTTTCTAAGAAACCTATGCTTTCTTTTCTTATGTCCATTCCTTATATTTGACTGATTATATCCTGTCTGATTCATATTTTTGTTACTTCCTACATTACCTGCTGCATATCCATTCTGAGTATTCATTTGATTTGGAGCCTTAATTTGCATATTTCTTGCTCCAAGATTTGAATTCTGAACAGAATTTTGATTTATACCATAGCCAGCCGCCATTGGCTGTGCAGTTCTATAATTTTCAACACGGTTAGAATTTGCCTGCTGCATATGTCCCATGTTTACTGCATGGCTAGTTGCTGCCTTACTAGAACTTACCTGTTGAGCATTCCCAAAATTGGCTCTAGGATTATTAATTGCTGATTGTGCCGCGCTTTCTTGAATATTTGAACTCTCTGCAGCTACTCTATTAGAAGGAAGCCTTAATGCATTATATAGTCTTCCGCATACTGGATCTATTTTTCTTATTGCAAAAAGATCTGACACAGTTACAAATTCAAATCCCATACGCATAAGATTAGGAATAGCTTTTTCAAGAGCATGCAAAGAGGCTTCATTCCATGAATGAAGAAGCACAATATCCCCATCTTCAGCATTCATAAGTTTATTATAAGTATTCTCAGCATCTTTTCCCTGTTCCACGATACTTGCTCCAATCAGAGGCCTGTCGAGATTTTGGTACATTTCTTCATTGTACTCTAAATATGGAGCTCTCAAAAAAGAAATTTTTGCATCATCTGCCGCAGACAATATTGTATCATCTGCATCTGCAAATTCATCAAGGATATCTTCTATATACATATCCTCCATATGAGGATGCTGCATTGAGTGATTACCTATCTCACACCCAGCATCTATCATATCGCCTATCTGGTTACCATAATCCAAAACATGTTTACCTATTACAAAAAAAGTAAACGCAATATCATATCTTTTTGCAAGCTGTAAGAACCTTACAGTACCATGCTGATTTGGTCCGTCATCAATTGTTACAGCAATAAACTTCACATTTCTTCTCATACTCTCTCCCCTTATTATTAAGAAACTCGCATAAATGAGAGTCTCTTAATATACTTACCAAAAGTAGTCACTCTTTTTATTGTTCTCTTGCCTTAACCAATCTTTCAAAAAAATCATTCATTTACTTTAATAGCTCTGCTAAGATTTCCTTTTGCAAGAACATTAAGATGTGATGTAGCTCTAGACATTGCTGTATACAGGCAATGATGTCCGAGTTCATCATCCGGATATGTGTTATCATCTGCATCAGCAATAATAACATGATCAAACTCTAATCCCTTTGCAAGGGTAAGTTCCAGCATGAATGCACCACTCTTTGGCAGAGCACTATATCCCGAAATAACAGTTGGTGCTTCTTCGCCAAGGAGGTTAAGAACTGCATCCATATTGCGCTGATTTCTACATATTAAAGCAGTCAAACCTTCTTTTTCCTTATAAGTTTTCAAAAGGCTAATAAGCTTATCCTTGTATTCTTTTTCATCAGCAAAGCTTTGAACATATGTCTTTTCGCCTGGTCGTCTAACTGAAGAAATCATCATCTTCTTTTCGCCTGGAAGAATTGAAGCAAATAAATCAGTTATTTCCGGTGAACTTCTATAGCTTGTCATAAGGAAGAGTTCAACAAATCTCTTTCCATCTTCTTTTGCCATTTCTTTTATCTGAGAAAATGAAACTGTATCCGACCTTATTGCCTGAAATTCATCTCCTAAAAGCATAAACCTTACATTTGGAAAATACTTCTTAAGTACCATAAGCTGTGCTTTGGTATAATCCTGTACTTCATCAACCATTACATAACGCATATTTCTGTCGCATTCTCCCGTAAGTTCCATTTTTAGGAAGAACCATTCAGCTGCACTTATATTTGGTCTATTAAGTAGTCTTTGCGCTATGTGGGTCACGTTGACAAAACCGCAACGTCTGATATTCTTTAAGGCACCTCCAAAGTCATTTTCCAACTTATTCTCCTCTTTTTCGTCACTTCTTGCAAGTGATGAAGAGGTATCATCGCTAAAATTAGAGTCCTTTATTTTGAGAGAGTTTTTGGCTCTATTATCAAGTTCATCAGCAACAGTCTGTATGAGTCTTACTCCAAACGGAAACTGACTAAACTGTTTAATAACAGAAAAAACCTCTTTTTTAGACAAAACAAGATTTTCTTTCTGATAAATATCATAAAAATCATCCAGCTGTGGCTCAAGCATAGGAAGTTTGTCGTGAATCATCTCTAAAGTTGAGCTATCCGTATGGTCAAACTCACTATCAACAAATGGAACATGTACTGTTTCAAGGAACTCTTTCCAAGTAAGAGTAATAGGATTGGTCTCTCCCAAATCCGGAAGTACATTATCAATATATTCCCTAAAAACAGGATTAAGTGTCATAAGACATACTTGATCTGGACGAAGCGTTTGTCTTCTTTGGTAGAACAAATATGCAATTCTTTGCAATAACACTGACGTTTTTCCGCTTCCTGCAATTCCATTAACAAGAAGTACGGGAACTTCAGGATATCTTATTACCTCATTTTGCTCTTTCTGAATAGTTGCAGTAATAGCAGTCATCTTGTCAGATTTAGCCTGAGAAAGAGACTGTAATAACATAGGATCTTCAATTGCAACGCTTGTATCAAAATAAGCATTAAGCTTGTTTTTCTCAAGCTCAAACTGTCTTCTAAGTTTTAAATCAACCGGAATCTCTCTGTCTTCAACTGTATAGTGAGTCTGCCCATTTTCCTGATTGTAATAAACCTCAGCTATTGGAGTTCTCCAATCTATTACCATCTGATCATAGCCATTCTCAGAAATTGCAGCTCTTCCAATATAATAATCTTCTGGTTCTTCTGAAGGATCAAACTGAACCGTTATTTTGGCAAAATAAGGAGCTTCCAAAAGCTTTTTTACTGTCTGCAGGCGTTTACCAAGTGATTTACTTTCAATGTTATAGGTGTCGATATACCTATTCCAAACTTCTATCTCTCCAAGAGTTTCCATTGTCGTTTCATCATCAGCATAATCAAGTCTTATATTATCTCTTATGTCATTTTTCTCATCTGATGCTTTTTCATCAAGATTTGCAATCTCCCCTTCGAGATGTTCTTTCATATCTAAAAGTTTGTTATAAATCTTAGTAAGATGTTGCTGTTCAACTTCAAATATTTCTTTTTCCATAAACTAAATCCTTCTATAGCAAAAAATTAACCTCAAAACATCCTTATAGTATAACATGATACAGCTATTAAATATAGGAAAATAATGAATGCTTTCGAACTCACTTCACGACAACTTCCAGTTTTTCAGCATTCGATATCATAGTATTTCCTGATACTTACATATTGTAACATTTATATCTTTACTCATTATTCGGTAGTCTATACCTCCAACTTAAGATAAAACTATAATTGCAAAGTCTCCAGAACGAAGTGATAAAAATCTATTATTAGTTTTTTAAAATAATCCGAAATAAAAATAGATACCTTGAGTTTTATGGCAAAACATATACTTTTTTGTTTTATATAATCTGTTCTGATGTTTGTATATTTCGTCGCAGACACGCTTTCGCTTGATTATAAACGTAATGGTTCGTAATGCGCTAAAAAACAGCGCATAAGAACCAACGTTTATAAACAGTTCTGCTCATGAAATATTACAAGCCATCAGAACTCATCTAATTAGTTCAAATAACAAAAAAGTATAGTTTTTTGTCACTGCGTTCCAAAAACTACGCAAACTGGCCATTTGAAAAGGCTTCGCCTTGGACCAGTTTGCCACTTGACTTTTGTTCTCACGAAACTCGCAGTAAATGCGAGTTTATGAATATAAGCGACAAGAAGTCATGACTTCTTGCTGAGATTTAGGATAATCATCAGCAAGAATCCTGCTTCGCAGGACAAAATTTGTCTTAACGACAAATTTTGGTCTGGTACGGTTATTGATTTTCCTGATGAAAACAATAACCTATGACTTTTTGTCACTTAACTCAAAGAATACATAAGAGAGGTCACCGTATATGAAAAAAAACAGGATTATATCCATAATACTCATATTTGCACTTCTTTTGAGTATGACAATTCATTCTAAAGCTGCAGGCGATGTTGAAAGGCCAACTGCCAGCATTTCAAAGATTTCTCTGGGGGCGTCTATGGTAGCACCAGGTGGAACGCTAGGTGTAGCAATAATTGGTACTATTACAGATAATTATGGTATTAGTTCTGTAGTATTAAATTATAGTAGGCAAGGTCAGATTCTCTCCGCCACCCTCCTTTATTCTGCTGGTAACTGGTTAGGTACTTTTAATGTTCCTTCAAATGTTGCCATTGGCGAGTACTGGATTCACAGCCTTAAAATAACTGATAATGCCGGAAATATAATGAATATCAATAATCCAGGTCTTCTTCCTGGCGATCACTCTTTTAAAGTCAGTAGAACCGCTAAAGACAACAGCTCTAGTAGTGCAAAAGCTGTAAAATTTGATACCAAAGAGTCAGATTCATTAGTCGAAACAATTCAAAACTCTGCTTACAATGCCAATATCACTATATCTGCTGAAGATGGTGCTAAGATTCCAGCTTCAGTTTTTGAAGCAATCTGGAAATCCAATAGAACGCTTCGTTTCGAAACCCCAAATGCAATATGGGTTTTTGAAGGTCAAAACATAATTAGAGCAGGTGATGTTGACCTAACCCTCAAATTATCAGAAATTCCTAACAATAATCCTTCTGGAGGAAATGACGATGCGATTTCAAAAATTCTCCACAACATTTATGGATGCGTAGCAAACTTTGCAGATAACGGCATCCTTCCCGGAAGAACTCACATTACTATTTTAACTTCCAAAAATGGATACAGGCATTTCAACGGAAAAAAGATTCATGGATGGTTTTATGATTCTGATAATGAGAAACTAGTGGAAATGAATGAATCTCTTTCTCCTTATCTTGATGATAAAGGATACATTACTTTTGACATTACCCACTGTAGTTCCTATGTATTTACCACATCAAAGCCAAGCTCCACAAAATTGCCTAAAAAAGAAGAATCTACACCTAAGAAATACACTGTAAAGACCCAAAACGGCAAGGCTGTTGAGCTTGAACTTCCTGACGATTATGTTCCTACTGATGAAGAAAGATCTCGTTTTGAATGCGTAAGTTCACAAGCTCCAAGATTCTGGACTGCAAATTATGGAAATGACAAGAGTTATGATGACATCACTATGCATAACACACTTCAAGGGCCAGAATTCTTCAAATCTGTAGAAAGCGCAAGAGGCAGATATAAGATTCTAAATACATACAGCATTTATCCAACCAAGAAAGGTCTTATTAGATACAGTAATGCTGATACTCTAGTAATGCTCGAAATACCTGATGATGTTTATGAAAGTGGACGTTCATATCGAATGATAACAGTTGACCCAACAGGTACTCCAACAGTATTCGATGATTTAGACGATGATCCTGCAACTATCACATTCTTTACGCATCAGTATTATGCTTTTGCTTTAGTTTATGTTGAATAATCATCTATTTGACAAAATTAATGGTAAAATAAAAATGTATGTTAATTTTTTGGCAATTTATTTTTAAGTAAGAAAGCTTCAATAACTTTCTTACCAGGATAGGAGATTTTATGATTACAAATGATGAAGGCATTGTAAGGTTTAAACACATGGTCATGGAGGAAGTCTGTAAACTCGCATGGGCTAATGACCTTAATGAAGAAACCAAGAATGAACTTGTAAAAAAGATTATTCCTGGGCCTAAGGCACAGTTCCGATGCTGTATTTACAAGGAGCGTGAAATTGTAAGAGAAAGAATCAGACTAGCCTGCGCTCTCGATACTACAGACAATGAAGGTTCTGAGAATATTGTACAAGTCATCCACGCAGCTTGTGATGGATGTCCGCTCTCTGCATACTCTGTTACAGATAACTGTCGTTTCTGTATGGGTAAAGCATGTATCAATTCCTGTAAATTTGGAGCTATAACTCCTGGTGAAACACGTATGCACATTGATTCTGATAAATGTAAAGAGTGCGGTATGTGTGCAAGCGCATGTCCTTATTCAGCAATCGTTCATCTCGAACGACCATGCAAAAAAGTATGCCCTGTTAACGCTATTACTTATGACGAAAATGGTATCTGCAAAATTGACGAAGATAAGTGTATCAACTGCGGTCATTGCATACACAGTTGTCCATTTGGCGCTATAGGTTCAAAGTCTTATCTTGTACCTATTATTGAAAATATTCTTGCCGGCAAAAAAGTGTTCGCCATGGTAGCTCCTGCTATTGAAGGACAATTTGGTGAAGATATTGATATGACTTCAATAAGAGCTGCCCTCAAAAAACTCGGTTTCACTGACATGGTAGAAGTTGGTCTTGGCGGTGATATGACCGCTGCATTCGAATCCTTAGAGTGGAGCGATGCATTCAAAGAAGGACGTAAGATGACAACTTCCTGTTGCCCGGCTTTCATTAATATGCTCAGAAAACACTTCCCTGATCAGTTCAAGGAAAATATGTCCACAACAGTTTCACCTATGTGTGCTATTTCACGTTATCTTAAAGTATTGTATCCTGACTGCGTAACTGTCTTCATCGGACCTTGTATTGCAAAGAAATCCGAAGCAGCAGATCCAACAGTACCAGGAAATGCTGATTATGTAATTACATTTGGTGAATTCAGAGTTCTTCTCCGATCAAAGGGAGTTGAACTTGTTCATGTCGATGAGGAAAACTATCAGGAATCATCTATCTTTGGTAAGAGATTCGCTTCTAGCGGCGGTGTTGCAAATGCAGTTATCGAATGTATGCACGAACGCGGCGAAAATACTGATGAAATCAAACTTCATCGTGCGGCAGGCGGAATGGATTGCAAAAAGGCACTTCTCCTTCTTAAAGCCGGTAAACTTCCAGCTGACTTTATCGAAGGAATGGTATGCCCTGGTGGTTGCGTAGGCGGCCCTTCCAAACACAAAACCGAACAGGAAATCATGCGTGCTAGATCTGCTCTTCTTTCAAAAGCAGACGATAGAAAGATTATTAAAAATCTTAAAAATTATCCTATGGATAAATTCTCTATGCATAGAAATGGCGAATTAGAACCAGAGATGCTTGAAAGAGTTATGAAAACTACGGAAGACTAAATACTACCAGTATATAAATCCAGTATAATTAGCTTTCTATAGTTGGATAATTATTCTACACAAATCATCTTAAATTTAAAGATATTTACTAGAAAACAGGCTTCCACTGTTAGGTAGAAGCCTGTTTTTATATACATTTTATGCTACTTATTATCTTTTAACGCTAGGATTACTTTGATACTGAATCTGAGTCACCATATACCTTTTTCCAAGCAGATGTTCTCTCATCCATAATAGCCTGTCCGCCAGCTCCAAGATAGTCTTTTACACCAGATTCCCATGTGCTGTCAAACTTGTCAGCTGCTGCGCTTACAGAAGTATCATAAATCTGATCACGCTTACTGGAAAGTGCTTCACCCATTCCGCTCTCAGCTGAAATGGCACCAACCTTTACACTTACACCTGGACGATTATCAGTTTTTGCAACTTTATCAGCGCGCTCTACGAGTTCAGGTTTAATGCCTGAGTAGCTGTATGCAAGTGAAAGTGCTGTCTTATCTTTATCTTTCAGATTAAGACCATTACATGTAATAGTATAGTCAATATTAAGTGATGAATTCTGAATTGTATTGTCTGTTGTTGCCTGAATCTGAACTGCACCATTATCAAGTGTCTTGTGAGTTACACCTTCGTCGCCAATCTGGAGATATTCAATTGTTTCAGGATCACTTATGAAATCAAGATAAAGAAGCGAAGCAAGTACTTCCTTGTTTGTTGAAGGGAAGAATACCTTACGATCGATAGGCGCGGAAACCCACTTTGTATGGGTTCCATCTTTATCTTCAAATGGATCGATAGCTATATACTCTGCTTCTTTTCCAACGTTTCTTTCAAGGTTGGCTTCAATACTGTCTTCACCATTTCTATAAGGATAATCCCAGTTGTGTGAAAATGCACCAACATAACCTGCTTTCATCATATCATCTTCTGTTGAGTCACCTGCTGCATACAGAGCAAAATCCTTCCACAAAAGATCTTCATTATACCACTTGTTAAGAAGTTTTATAGCATCTTTTGTACCATTTTGTGTGAGCTTTCTATCATCAAAGCCATTAATATAGCTTTCTTTATCTGTCATCTTAGGATCAAGGCAAGATTCAATTAGTGTAGCAGCTCTCCAACCTACATCAAAGCTCACTGAATATGGAACCATTTTGTCAGCATTTTTTCCAAGAAGCTTATCTGCGTTATCTCTGAATGCGCAAATTACCTTATAGAACTCTTCTTTAGTTGTTGGTTCCTTTAAATTGAGCTTATCAAGCCAGTCCTTACGAATAAAAGTATTGATTCTGTTAAGATTAGCAAGTTTTGCTTCAACAGCCCAGATTTTCTGTGTTTCAGGATCCTGATCATAAGTTATGTTGGTTTCTCCAAGCCAGTTCCAAAGATTAGGAAGATTCTCTTTGTCCATAACCTGACTACTCAAATCTATTACACCACCCATATCTGCATAGGTCTGAATAGTTGCATAATCATATGTTACGCATATATCAGGTGCAGTTCCGCTTGCAAGAAGGTTATTAATCTCCTCAACCTCAGTCCAACGAGGAACTTTAACAAATTCAACTTCAACATTATGCTTTTCGAGCATTCCTTTTTTAATGTAATCTGTCCACGCATTATTGGTAGGATCGGAACCTCCATCATTTCCTCTGTCATATACTTCAACAGTAATGTGACGTGTATCAGCAAACTTTCCATCTGTAAGTTCGCTGCTTGCATTTTCACTACCGGAATCTTTCTTTGCATCTGCACCATTCCCCTGATTAGAACCACATGCAGTCATAGAAAGAAAAGTTGAAGCGATTAGTAAAGCCGATAACATCTTTCTTTTCATAGAACATCCTCCATATATTAAATAATTTTTAATACCCTAAGCGTAACCTTATTCCTTAACTGCTCCGACCATAGTACCGGCAATGAAATACTTCTGAAGCCATGGATAAACACACAAAATCGGAATAGTGGAAAACATAACTATAGCTGCCTTTAAAGACTCAGCCAGTCCTGGAGTTGAAAAACCTTCCTGTGTTGCAACTTCAACGCTGTTAACATTGTTCAAAATATTATACAAAAGAAGCTGAAGCGGATAGAAAATTTCTTTTTTCATATACATAAGTGCATCTGAATATCCATTCCATCTTCCTACTGCATAAAACAGTGCAAGTGTTGCAAGGACAGGTTTTGAAAGTGGCAAATAAATGGACCATAAAATTCTAAAATAAGAAGCTCCATCAATCTCTGCAGATTCTCTAAGGCTATCTGGGATTCCATAGAAAAAGCTTCGCATAATAATCATGTTATATACACTAAGGCAATACGGAATCATCAGTACAAGTGGATTATTTAGCAATCCAAGCTTTTGAATAAGTAAATAGTTTGGTATTGTTCCAGCGTTAAAGAACATCGTAATAGTGATTATAACGTTAATCAATTTTCTTCCACGAAGTTCTTTGAAAATAAGCGGATATGCACATATCGTGGTCATCAAAAGTGATATAAGCATACTCATTATTGTTAAAAACACAGTCCAAAAGAATGAACGAATATACTTCACGTCAGACAAAACAGTTTTGTATGCATCAAAATTCCATCCTTTTGGCCATAGGTACACTTCATGTTTTACAAGTGCATCTGTAGAACTAAGTGAACGAGCTGCCAGATTTATCATTGGTACCAGACAGATAATTGCAACCAGAACACAGATAAAGGCTATAACAAAATCCCCAAAATGTAGTTTATTTCTTCCCATGATATTCCTCTTTCCCTTATAAGTATTAGTAGATTACCAGATGCCTCTCTCTCCCATCTTGCGCGAAATATGATTTGCTGTAAGAAGGAAGAATACTCCGACAACTGACTGGAACAATCCAACTGCAGTAGTCAATGAGAACTGAAGTCCTTTAATACCTCGAGTGTATACATAGGTTGAAATAACATTAGCCCAATCCATAACAAGATTGTTCTGTAATGCATATGGTCTATCAAAACTACTTCCCATAATATTACCAATAGCCATAATAAGAAGAATTACAATTGTCGGCTTAATCCCAGGAAGTGTAATATGCCAGATTCTACTCCATCTACCTGCACCATCAACTTCTGCCGCCTCGTAGAGTTCCTGATTAATTCCGGCAATAGCAGCTAGATAAATTATTGAATTCCATCCAAAACTCTGCCATACACCAAGGAAAATATATGTCCATACCCAATGCGCTGAATCATTTAAAAAAGGAACCGCATCCTTGCCAAATTTAGTCAAAATATTGTTAATCAAACCTGTTGAAGGTGCAAAAAGCTGAAGTGCAAGCCCATAAATAATAACCCATGAAAGGAAATGAGGCATATATGCTACGGTTTGCACTGCTTTTTTAAATCTTGTAAATACTAGCTCGTTAAGAATAATTGCAAATATAATCGGTACAGGGAAACCAATTACAAGATCAAGCAAATTCAAAACAACTGTATTTCGAAGCGCTCTTAAAAAGTCATTATCATTAAAAGCTTGAATAAAATACTGAAATCCGTTTTTCTCTGCAAGCGGCAAAGTCCAGACACTCTCAATAATACTGTACTTTTTAAAAGCAATCTGAACATAAATCATCGGAATGTACTTAAAGATCAAAAGATAAAGCATTGGTATAAATAATAACAGATACAGTTGCCAATACTTTTTTAGATAAACTCCCACTGACTGCTTATTACGAGCAGTCCCAATATCTCCCTTACTCTCCATGATGTAACCTCCTCCAAGGCTTAGATTGTCATGATGATACCAATGTAAGTACTTACAAAAACATTTATAGAACTGCTATAGCTGTACTAATATACTACTTGTTATCGCTTTTATTATCTGCCCAAAAATTGCTTCTTAGTCGTCATTTCTTGCTACTTTTGACATTTTAAACATAAATATGTTATTTGATGCTTTTTTATTGTGCAATAAATGTACATTCCATTTTAGATTTTTTAGTATACATGTCATTTTCATCAAATAACACAAAAAATCCCATCTAATATAGACAAAAGAAATTTATTCTAGTTTCTTTTATCCAACATAAATGGGATTTCTATGCGATAATCTATTTACTTTTTAATAAATCTTTCTACCCTTTTCATCTTCAATACCGCTCTTGCGATAGAAATAAGAATTCACTTGGTCACACCATTCTCTAGCATTTGCAACCTGAAGGTTCATTCTTCCTGATACTCTATCATAAACAGATTGATCAAGCTCATCTTTGATACCTTCTAAATTTTTCTGCATTTCAAGTACTCTTTCATATCCTTCAAAATGAGTATCATAGATATGCTGAATAAGAGTTTTGCCACTATGAAGCTTATGAGTATATGGTAAGTGGTGGAAGAACAAAACAAGTTCTTCAGGACATTTGTTAACATCTGCAAAGATTGATGCATTTGGTTCAAAATACTGTGATACATAACCTGTTCCATTTTCTGTTCTATCTACACCAATTCCTAGATGATCAGCTCTATGATAAGTACCCCATCTTGAATACTCATATCCATCTACACTGCAACCATAATGAGTCTGAGGTGTTACCATCCAGCCAATTCCCAAAGGACTTGTATATTCTTCATAGATTTCTCTGGAATTCATCAATATATTTACAATTACATCCTCAGCTTCTTTGCTCACATTAAATGTAAGTTTAACCCATTCTCTGGCAATTTCTTCTGCGGAAAGCTCTGTATTAAAGGCAAGTCTTCCAAAGCCATACAGGTTTGCAGCAGCCATATCATTTCCAGTCCAGTTCTCATCATCGCCTGTATTAGTAACGGCACTAAAACCACAACAAGTGTTTCCGAATGTTCTTCCACTTACAACGTCTGCCACTGTATCGCACTCATCTTTGCAATAAGTTCTGAAGTTAAGAATTTCCTTAAACATCGGAATAAGATAACAAATATCAATCTGATGACCCGTGTATTCCTGAGCAATCTGCACTTCGAGCATCTCATTAGTACTACTCAGCGCACCGAACAATGGAGAAACTGGTTCACGAATCTGGAAATCCATAGGTCCGTTTTTAATCTGCAAAACAACATTTTCATGATAGTTGCCATCACTTGGTTTGAAGTTGTCATAGGCAGCTCTTGCTCTATCTGTCTTAGTATCTCTCCAGTCCTGAGTGCAGTTATATACAAAACATCTCCAAATGATGGTAGCATCATATTCTTTCACGATATCTGCAAGCATATTCGCACCTTCAGCCTGAGTTCTTCCATATGTAAATGGACCTGGTCTTCCTTCAGAATCAGCTTTTACAAGAAAGCCACCAAGGTTAGGAATATGATTAAAAACTTCCCAAACCTTATTCTTCCACCACAAAATTACATTCTCATCAAGCGGATCACAGCTGTCCATTCCGCCCATCTCGATGGGAGCAGCAAAATTAAGACTAAGATAAAGAGAAATGCCATAGCTTCCGAATATCTCTGCAAGTTTTTTTACATTAAGGTAATAGCGCTCACTTATAAGATACGTAGCTGCGCCCTTTACATTGACATTATTAATAACAACACCATTGATACCTACGCTGGCAATCATTCTTGCATAATCTACAATTCTGCTTCCAGTCATTATCTTTCCATTCTTAAAAAAGAAAGATTCACCTGAATAACCACGTTCAATTGAACCATCCATATTATCCCAATGATTTAGCATACGCAAAGGATTTGATGGCTCACACAGTTCATCTGCTTTACGCTCTTTTTGCATTGCAACATTTCTTAAAAGCGCAAATACACCATAAAGCATACCATTTTCATCTGGAGCTGAAATTGTAATTCTCTTTCCATTATCCTGATATCTGTAGCCCTGTTTTTTAATACTGTCATCTTTTTTAATCACGACAGCATTCTCTTCTTCAATCTCCCCGCCAGCATTAGAAATAATCTTCACAGAAACCTTAATCATTTGTTTAAGGCCATGTGTAAGTTCTTTAATAGCATTAGCGCAAATACTCTCATCTTCTAAAAAGCCTTCAAGATAAACCTTTCCAACGGACTTTGAATATAATTCATCAGCCTTTTTGACATTAACTTTATGATATCCAAGCCAAAGATCTGTCCAGTTTTTCATACCATACCTCATTCCTAAAATTAATACTGCTGGCTTATTAACTGTATTCAGCCAGCAGTATAGTTTTTATAAATTTTGGGTGAACTTTCTTATATACATATTTACTTTGATACTATCAGTAAATATAAGTTCAAAATTAAAGCTTTTCATTATAAGCTCAATATTAGTCAACAACTGCCTCGAAGCGTAAAACTTCACGACCAAGAAGCTTTTTACTTCTTTCATCTGGCTGCTGACCTCCGACAAAGATTGTAACCTTTCCAGGATTTACATGGAAAGTACCTTCTTCATCGTAGAGACCAAAAGCTTTCTTTGGAAGGTGAAGAACTTTTTCTCCAACTTCTCCTGCCTTAACAGAAACCTTAGCAAAAGCCTTAAGCTGCCAATTAAGAGTATCGTCATCTTCTCTCTTAACATAAATCTGAACAGCCTCTGCTCCATCCATCTTTCCTGTATTCTTAACACTTACTGCAATATCAATACCATCTTCTCCAACATGATCAGAAGAAAGCTTGGCACTGATATCAAAATTAGTGTAAGAAAGTCCAAATCCGAATGGATAAAGAGCTTCGTTACGCATATATCTATATGTTCTGCCTTCCATTGAGTAATCAGTAAACTCAGGAAGTTCCTCAGCTGAACGATAGAATGTTACAGGAAGCTTTCCTTCTGGATTCTTATCACCAAAAAGAATCTCAGCAATAGCCTTTCCGCCCTGAGCACCTGGATACCAAGCCTGAAGAATTGCAGCAACATGATCATCTGCCCAGTTAACAGACATAGCACTACCTGTCATGAGTACGAGGATAACAGGCTTTCCTGAAGCATAGCAGGTTTCAAGAACTTCTTCCTGAAGTCCAACAAGATTAAGATTTATCTTGTCGCCACCAGCATACTCGTTACCTGTATCTCCCTCTTCACCTTCAATTTCAGCATCAAGACCAAGACAGCATACAACAACATCACTTGCTTCGCAAACGCCCTTAACCTCAGAGATTCTATCATCACCCTGGCTAAGTCCGCTGACTCTGTCTTTCCACAAATGACATGCTTCAGAGTAAAGAACTCTAACATCATCTCCAACATAGTCTTCTATACCTTCAAGTACAGTAACATATCTTGAAGCAGTTCCTTCATAGTTACCAACAAGAGCCTTACGGCTGTCAGCATTAGGTCCAACAACACCGATTGTGTGAATCTTATTCTTATCAAGAGGAAGGAAGTTATTCTCGTTCTTGAGCATAACGATACACTTTTCACTTGTCTTTAAGTTAAGCTCACGCATCTTAGCACTATCAACAACAGTGTATGGAATATTATCAAATGGAGTAGCACCTTCTCCATCAAACATTCCAAGCTTCATACGGCATGTGAACAGGTATGTCAACGCCTCATCAAGACGCTGCTCTGAAACCTTGCCTTCTTCTACTGCCTGCTTAAGATATACGAACAAATCACCACAGTTAATATCGCAGCCATTGTTCATAGCCATAGAAACTGACTCAACTTCATTGGACGTAACCATATGACCTGTATGGAAGTCTCTGATAGCCCAACAGTCAGATGTTACATGGCCCTTGAATCCCCACATATCACGAAGAATATCCTGTAAAAGAGTCTTGGAACCACAGCAAGGCTCTCCATTTGTACGGTTATAAGCACCCATTACAGCTTCAACCTTTGCTTCTTTTACGCAGGCTTCAAATGCTGGAAGATATGTTTCCCACAAATCTCTCTTTGAACATGTAGCATTGAACTTATGACGAAGAAGTTCAGGACCGGAGTGAACAGCAAAGTGCTTTGCACAAGCTGCAACCTTAAGGTAATTCTCGTCATGTCCCTGAAGACCTTCAACATAGCGAACACCCATACGAGTTGTAAGATAAGGATCTTCACCAAAAGTCTCCTGACCTCTTCCCCATCTTGGATCACGGAAAATATTTACATTAGGAGACCAGAATGTAAGTCCCTTATAAATATCTGTATCATTGTACTTCTGCTGCATATTATATTTTGCTCTAGCTTCTGTAGAAACTGCATCTGCAACTTCCTCAGCCAAATCTTCATCAAATGTGGCAGCAAGACCAATTGCCTGTGGGAAAACTGTAGCCACACCAGCTCTTGCAACACCGTGAAGACCTTCATTCCACCAATCATATGCCTTGATACCAAGACGTTCAATAGCTGCTGCGTGGTTAAGTGTCTGAGAAACTTTCTCATCAAGAGTCATCTTGGATACAAGTTCTCTTGCTCTATCTTCGTATTCTTTCTGTTTTTTGTCGTTATGAATAAGTTCCATCTAATTTAATATTCCTTTCTTAACTACTAAATTGTTTGTTACATTTTTTAAAACTGCATACTTCCACAGTAACGTCCCTATTTAGTTTGTTTTACTATTTGCCCATTGCTCAAAAATAGCAATTCCTGAGCAGGTTCTTTCACCATATGAAAGTCCCATATGTTTGGTTATAAAAACAGCTTTTTACTGCCAAAAACACAAAACAAGCAACACAATGCCTAATCGACCAAAATAAATTTTAGTAATAATTCATTTTTGACCATACAAATATACTATGATAAAATCTATCTTATATCTTATTGTTTTTTGCTTTTGAGTATTCAATATTTGCTATTTTTTGGGGAGATACGAAAACAAATGATTCCTATATTAGAACATGGAAGAGAAACTGTTTCATATGATATTTTTCAGGGTATACGTCTTTATCACAACAAAGAAAATGAATCTTATCCGTTTCATTGGCATACAGCGGTTGAAATCATCGCACCAATCGAAAATGAATATACGGTCATAATTGATTCTCATCAATACATTTTAAACCCAGGTGACATTGGAGTAATACTTCCTGGAACACTCCACGAACTTATTGCTCCAGAACATGGCAAACGATGGATTCTAATGTTTGATTATAGTCTGATGGGAAACGTCAGTTCACTTGAAACACTTATTCACTCTCTTGGGCCTTTTTGTGACATCAGGAAAGACCAGGATAAAGAATTAAACGAAAAGTTATGGGGGTACATCCATAGAATCATTGATGAATACGAGAACAATGTTCCATTTGCGGGCGCATGTCTATACTCTCTTTTAATACGATTCCTCGTTTCTGTAGGACGTATTAATCTAGAAAAAAGGCAGAATTTTTCTAAAAAAAGTTCTGATAAGAGAAACGAATACATCGGTAAATTCATGGATATCTGCAATTACATATCTCAACATTGTACAGAAGACATATCACCGGATCTTCTTGCAGAAATGAGTGGTTTCTCAAAATTCCATTTCGCAAGACTGTTTAAAAAGTTCACAAATATGTCTGTGCATGAGTACGTAACAGAACAAAGGATAATGGTGGCAGAAAGACTACTAAGAGAGCCTGATTTATCGATAGTAGATGTGGCTATGAAATCCGGATTCAATTCGCTTTCAACCTTCAACAGAATTTTCAGAGCATCCAAAAACTGCTCTCCTTCTGATTATAGACAGATGAATAAAGAAAATGGCTTTACATCAAAGCATAGCGGGGAGCTAAAGCGAAAAAACTCAGTAAATTTTGGGTAATGCTTAAAAAGGACTGTGAAAAATCTTAATTTTTCACAGTCCTTTTCTGTAATTAAAAATATTAATTGCTACATTTAGTAGATTGCTTTGTTATTTAACACTTATTTCTTAAAGAACCTAAACTCTTTCAAATCAAATAAACTACCCGGCAAGAACAGTAAAGTCACCATATCAAATCTGCTATAGTCATCAGCAGGAAGCTTAAATACTCTTTCTTCCCAGCCGCTTGTTTTATCAAACTCTAATACATGTTTAATCTCGTCTTCGCCGTTTTCCCTGGAAAATCTCAAATGAATAGTATTATGAATATCACATCTTCCGAGAATCTTTATCGAGATTTCACCATTTTCTGTATTATACATATCTTTATAAGCAAATGACACATTATTGCCAATGCCTATTGCGCCTTCATTTGTCATCTCGTAAGAATCGCCATATATTTCATCAGCCAAATTCGGAGTCAACCTCATCCACATCTTTTCAGGCTTTTTGAACGAAAAGCCCTTTATATGCAGCTTATTATAGAGTTTAAAACTTAACGTCTTTATCCCTGTAAGTGAATATGGAAGTTTCCATACTGCATCCTGATAAACATTCCAGATTGGCTTTTTTTCATAATAGAAAGTCCCCAAAAGCTTGGATTCCTCGCATCCTGGTATTCCTTCAAAGATATCTATCTGCTGCCTTTCATCGTTTAATGCAAATATCGGTATCGTAATCTCATCAGAACCAATCTTTCCAAAATCGATATTTTCAAAGCTTACAACCGTTTCACCATCTCTCGCAGTTGCAAATCCCTTCTCATTTCCGTTGGCAACCTCTCCGATAGAAGAAGAATATTCAATACCATAAACAAATTCATACGGATTGACGCAGCCTTTTCCAACACCCTCCACAGTATACTCCAGCATTGAAATTGAATACACCTTATCGTCAGAATCTCTAAGCAAGCATCTTAGAATAAACTCTCCATCGCCTCTTGCTGTCATAATACATTCATTTCCAGAGACATTAATATCAACGAGATTTGATTTAACACCCTTTTTGGTAACTGCCTCAAAGACAATATCCTTATATTCTCCATTTAAAGGATGAATCATAGCTTCTGCCTTCAGAACCTTTTTATCAGCAGTAAATAAACATCCACCAAGTGCTTTAAGTTCTACTTTTCTTGCAGGTACTTTGCCATATGAAGCAACATTAACTTTCACGTCGGCTTTAACATCTGTAACTTTTACAATAGCAAGAAGCTTCCCATAAAAAAGCTTTCTAATGTTACCCTTGTACTCATCTTCATCAGTACTATCGCCATTATCAAGACCTACAAGAATACCATTCTCAACACTTACCTTGACCTTATCACAAGCGTTCTCTACAACATTTCCATCTTCATCGATAGCTTCAATGTCATAGAATAAAAGGCCATTTTCTTTTAACTCAATTGGCAAATCTTCTTTTGTTACTCTAAATGACTTTGTGTCTGAAAAAGACTTTTTCTCACAAAAAGCTTTCTCTACTCCGTTTTCATCATAGCAGACCGCACGAAGAACACCTTTTTTGTAAGGAATCCTATAATCGGCTATAAGATGATTCCCACTATTTACAGCATGGCTTAATTTCTGCCTTCCAAAACTTTCTCCATTACAAAAAAGTTCAACAAAAGCAAGATTAGAGCAAACTCTGACATCAATCATCTGATTCTCATTAAAATCCCAATACGGAAAAATATGCACCATCGGATGTTCATCACTACTAGTCCATGCTGACTGCCATACATAGTAAGCATCCTTAGGAAATCCTGCTGTATCAATCTGACCAAAATACGAATTCTTGGTATGATAAGGGGTTGGCTCTCCTATATAATCAAATCCAGTCCACAGAAACTGTCCCATAGAATATGGAATATCCCTGTCAACACAAGCGCAAGCCTCATAACTCCTTGCTCCCCAACTGGTAATGCTGTTACCAAGCGATGAACACTGATAGTCAACTTCTGATAAAATACCTGCAGAAAGTGGAAAATGATACACACCTCTACTCTGTACAATCGAACTAGTCTCACTTCCATAAATGCACCAGTCGGGATGCTGCCTATGATGTTCTTCATAATACTTTTCTGAATAATTGTATCCGGCTATTTTCAAAACGTCAGCGCACTTTTGAGCATTTTCCCACGGCATATAGTTAGAACCTATTGTAGCCTTGGCATTTTGCAAAGGATCATACTTATGAACAAGACTTACTAAATCTTTGGTTATCTCCACACCTCTTGTACTTGCATGCGTGTCATAGATTTCATTACCAATACTCCAAAGAATTACGGATACATGATTTCTATCTCTCTTTATCCAGCTTTCAACATCTTTTTTATGCCACTTTTGGAAAAATCTTGCATAATCATACTCAGTCTTTGGACTTTCCCACATATCAAAAGCCTCAGAAACAAGCATAAAGCCCATTTCATCAGCAAGTTCTAATACATTCTCTGCTGCCATATTGTGAGTTAGACGGATTGCATTTGCCCCCATTTTTTTGAGCATAATCATCTTACGGCGCATAGCATCAGTGTGATATGCACTTCCGAGAGCTCCAAGATCATGATGTTCGCATACGCCGTTAAGTTTAATGTGTCTTCCGTTTAAAAAGAATCCTTTATCAGTGGTACATACAGCATGTTTGAAGCCTATTTTTAGATTTCTTTTCTGTATAACATCTTCTCCTACTGACAATCTTACTTCTAAAGAATATAAAAAAGGACTTCTAACATCCCAAAGTTTTGGCTTTTCTACAAGAAAGTATTCTGCATTTTCCAGTTTTTCACAACAATCATCTTCAACTGGAAAAGTATTCTTTACTCTTACATCGTCACAACTTATTGCATGGAGCTTTTCTCCATTTAAGAAGTAAGATACAGAATAATCCTTGTCTTTCCCCTTAACATCAGTGCTTATTCTAAGCAAGAAATCATTTTCCCTATCAGTAGAAAAAGAATTGTTAAGAACTCTTGGAACCACATATACACCATTTACAGGAATGTATGTTTTTTCATATACATGCAGCGTCACATCTCTGTAAATACCCGCTCCTGAATACCATCTACTGTTGGGCGATTTATGACATACACTAACTACAAGCAGATTTTCTCCTCTAATAAGAAAATCTGTTAAATCTACAGTAAATGAAGAGTATCCATATTTCCATTCAAAGATACATCTTCCATTTAAATACACCTTACTGTCCATATAGACTCCATCAAAAGACACGAATACCTTCTTATCTTCGGAATCCAACGTAAACTTCTTGTAATAGTAACCCGAACTGTCTCTGTATAACCTTTTTACATCATAGATGAGATAATCGTGAGGAATCTCCACACTTTCAAATTCATCTATTTTTTTAACAGCGTCTTCGTAGACAGTATCAACCGGAAACTCCTTGAATTTCCAACCATCATTCCACAATAAATCCATAAAGCTATACCCCCTAAGATTCTTGTAACCCTACTTTTTTGAATTCTTTGCCTTATTCTTGGTAACTGATGTCACTTTTTAATTCTATTTTTATTACTTTTTCTTATAACTCCATTCTGAAAGGAGCCATAGGAAGACCTTCCTCGTTATATATAAGCGCACCTGTATTAGTCGCATGATTAACATACAAAATCTTTCCAGGTCTTTCGACGCATTCAATAGGACATAAAATTATAGTATTTCCTTTAATAATGCATCTGGCTACAAACTTATGCCCTGATTTGTCTATAACATCAAAGTCATTAACCTCGCCATCAGCAATTATTTTGCCGTCACAATGGTCTAATTCCAATTTAATCAGATATCTGGAATCATATTTTGTAAATACATCATCAACATCAGTCACTTTCCCCTTATTATCTCTAAAAACAACAAAAGCCTTACTTACAACCGGTCCTGAATATTCAATGTTCTTCTCAGGATATAAGAAATGAAGCGCAAGTCTTGACAATCTCTCTCCCACCGGCTGTTTATTCATAGGATGAAGATCGTTATCTTCGCCCAGATCAATAGCACATACCATAGCGGTATTTGGAATTTTCTCCAAGATTTGTCTTTGCTGCTCACGAATATCGGTCCAAGTATCTTCTGGTTTTAAATCAGCGACAAAGTTTGGAAGCTGCACGAACAAATACGGAAGAGATTCATCACCCCACGCCTTACGATACCCCTCTATCTGGCGTCTGGATAATTCAAAATATTCATCCGCTTCATCCGCATTAGACTCTCCCTGATACCATACAATAGCACCAATTGAATATGGAGTGACAGGTGCTGTCATTCCATTGTACAAACCTGTCGGTTTCCAGTTAATAAAGTCTGTAGGCAGAATTCTTGTTGTTTTAGCTCCAATTTCATAGCTCCACAAACCTCTTAAATCCATTTCATACTCATCGTTCCAAAGATAAATTTTCTTGCCAGGTGTAATACGTCCATCACCGTTTTCTACTACAACTCTGATAAGAATCGAGTTTTTTCCTTCACATAAGTATTCATGGTTAACTTCATATTTTCTAGGAGGATACTGATAAAAAGTCTCTCCAACCTTGTGTCCATTAACCCATACAGTATCACTGTCTGTTATAGTTCCAAGCCATAAATGATAATCATCAGATGATAACTTATCATCCATATTAAATTCATGATAAAGCCATACACTTCCACAAAAATTTTTCAATTCGCTATCTCTGAAATACCCAGGAACTACAAGCTTCTTACTATTCTGACTGAAATATCCTTCAACATTTTCACCTGCAAGTACTTTTGTCAAAATCTCATCTCTAGAGTCAAGATCTTCATGCCATTTTGCAGAATTTGAAAGATTCTTACTTACTTGTTTCTCAACAAAACTCTTATCAGCATACATATCAGCTAGCTCTAAGAGTTTGTCATAACCACTAAGCATATCCCTGCTCATCCAGCTAGTTATCTTACTGCCTCCAAGACTTGAATGAATAAGACCTATTGGCACATTTGTCTCTTTGTAAAGAGCCCTTGCCATAAAATACGCTGAAGCAGAGAAATTCATAATAGTATCTTTTGACGGCTTAACCCATTCACCAGTCTGTGTATCGAATTCCTCTTTGGCAAAATTAGTGTATTCTGCAATCTTAAAATATCTTATATCATCACAATCACAAGTTTCAGGAACCTCTTTATAGTTGTCTTTAACTCTCTCTATCATCAAATCCATGTTGGATTGTCCGCTGCAAAAAAATACATCTCCAACACAAATATCTTTTATTTCTCTAACAGTTGTATTCTCATTATCAGAAGCTTCAAGTGTTAGCTCATATCCTTTTCCAGCAAGAAGCGGTACAAAATAGAAATGAAAGAAACCATCACCATCAGATTTTACAGTTTGTGTCTCTTTATCATCATTTCCAGAAAGAGTAGCACTAATCTCAGAAAACTTTTCAGTCACTCCCCAGATATGAATTGTCTTTTTCTGCTGAAAAACCATCCCATCGCTGAATAATCTGGGCATATTAATAGTACGCATTACAACTCCTCCATTACATTTTTTAATGTATTTATAACTTCAATTATATCTTGTCTTGTATTCTCTCTACCAAGCGAAAATCTTATAGCACCTTTGGCCATAGCATCAGTTTTGCCAATTGCTTTTAATACATGCGAAGAGGTATTTTGGCCTTCTTTGCAGGCTGAGCCATTAGATACGCAAATCCCCTTCATATCGAGAAGAATTCTTAACTTCTCTCCATTTAAACCTTCAAAGCTAACATTAAGATTGCCGGGAAGCCTGTTCTCCATACTTCCATTTATACTGATTTTAAATTCCGTTTCCAGCTTATCTAATAGAAAACCGCTTAACTCTTGCAAATACTCACTTTCAGTCTGCATGTTTCTTGTCGCAAGTTCTGCCGCTTCACCCATACCTACAATTCCCGGAACATTCTCTGTCCCAGAACGAAGTCCCATTTCCTGACCACCTCCATGAATAAGCGGCATCACATTAGATGAAGCCATAAGGAGTTTATCTTGAATCCGAGAAGAAATATACAAAAAACCAACGCCCTTTGGACCATAAAACTTGTGCGAAGACGCGCTAAGCATATCTATCTTCATAGAATTTACATCCATCTTCATATGACCAAAAGCTTGAACTGCATCAGTGTGAAAGAACACCTTTTTACTCCTACACACTTTTCCAATTTCAGCTAAAGGCTGAATCGTACCAATCTCGTTGTTGGCAGACATTATACTAACTAGAATCGTATCGTTTCTAATTGCTTTTTCTATTCTTTCTGCTGAAATAAAACCACCCTCATCAGGATCTATAAAAGTTATCTCATAACCCTGTTTTGCCAGAAAATGACATGTCTGCAAAATTGCAGGATGTTCAATAGAAGAAGTTATGATATGCCTTCCCTTACTCGCAAAACTATAAGCCATACTTTCAAGAGCCCACGTGTCACTTTCTGAACCCCCACTTGTAAAAAAAATCTCATTTGCATCACAGCCAATAGCACTTGCAAGCTGTTTTCTACTATTGTAAACAGCTGTTGCCGCCTCGTGCCCCATCCTATGACCACTACCAGGATTCCCATAGTGCTCGCAGAAATAAGGAAGCATCTTTTGTAATACTCTTTTGTCTACAGCAGTTGTCGCTGCATGATCTAAATAAATCATTTCTTTTCTCCAAAAAACAAAAATATCCCTCTATGTATTATAGAAGGATATTTTCAGCTATTACAGTCTTTTTGTGACAATTTCTACTCATTTTTGGGCAAGAAAGCACCAATGCCCACAGGAAGTTTTGCTGTAAAATATTCCAGCCACCAAAACTAGGCTAACTAGAATTAAACAACAATAAAATTCACTTTTAAATCATCAAGTTCTGCGCTTGCATCCAAGCATACATCCGTAAGCGCATCAAAATATTCACCTAAAGCATTTCTTGATTGTTCTGAATAAAAAAAGAAAATAACCTTATGCTCTCCTTTTTCCGTTAAAACATCATATAACGCATCCAAGTTGTCTCCATAATAGTCCGGCGCATCCAGCGATTTCCTCAAAACCTTGTGAAGTTCCTCTCTAGAACCAACACCTGTAATATCAATATTAATCAAATTTTCCATTTGTTATTTCCTCAAAAGTTTTGTAGTGGTCAGATGTATAGTATATAAGTCCATCATTTGAAAAAATAATTCTCTTACTGCCCCTCTTTGCTGCATTAAGAGTATCAATATCACACTCATAATAAATACGTCCCTTTTTCTTTGGAAGAAGCCCTTCATAATTACCAAATCTGTCTCCGCCTATGCATTTATTCTTTGCATATTCATCTAGACTTCCTCCACTCCAACCAAGATTTCTAGCTTCTTTCTTGGTAATGAAATTTGATGGAATTTTGTTGTAGGTTTGAATATACCTTGCGACATCCTCTTTTGAAGTGTAGATACCATCTTCTTTAATCGAAGAGGCATTACCAAAAGCCTCCTTGCTGGTAGCCGCTGAGTCTTCATCTGCGTCACTTACACCTTCAGATAAATCTCTTCCAGAATCTGATTCTGAATCTGATTCCTTATCCGAAGCTGAAAGTACCTTAGAATGGTGCCTACCAGCATCACCACCTTGTACAGAATGATCCCTCACAGATATTTCTTTATTATCTAAAATATATGACTTTTCACTCTGAGATAAGTCATTCTGACTTTGCGATTGCAAAGAAGAATTGGAAGTAGAAAAACCGCACCCAATAAGTGATAAAAATAAGGCAAATACTACAACTATTCTTTTTAAAAAAACAAAATACTTTTTCATGCGTTTTTATCCTCAGAACATAACTTATTGTTCCTTCAAAAGTCTTATTATAGCTTTTTTCTGAAAAAAGCCACTCCATTAGCTTCAGCATCTTTGAAAGAAACAAAAAACCGGATACCTGTTCATCCATTCCTTACAAAATTCTTCACGTCTTGCAATAGCACCCCCTCAAATAGATTCTTGCTATTCTTTCTAGCATTGAAGAAATTCTCTATCATACTCATCCATGCATTACGACTTTATTCTATCATATTGAACAAAAAAAAGTAAAAAAGCAAAAGAACCACTTTCTTTTGTGAAGGTGATTATTGTAATAGCAACATTTTCATTATATACACTATCTTCTATTAATTCATGCATTCATAAAGCTAGCGTAATTATCCAAAACCTCTTTAGGTTTCCCTATTTCTTTGATTTCCCCATCATGCATCCACATAACCTGATCGCATAATTCCAATAACGTATCTATATTATGAGAAACAATAATAACCGTTCTATCCTCATCATTTATAAGTTCCTTCATTTTAGCAAGACTCTTCTTCCTAAAACGTTCATCGCCCACACTTAGAACCTCATCTACAAGCATAATATCCGTTTCCAACATGGCGGTTATTGCAAAAGCAAGCTTGGAATGCATACCACTAGAATAAGTTCTAACCGGCCTATCAATAAAGTCTCCAAGTTCAGCAAACTCAATAATCTCGTCCATTTTCTCATGAATCTCGCTCTCCTTAAAACCAAGAAGAAGCCCTGACAAAATAATATTAGCTCTTCCAGTTAAAAGAGGCTTGAAACCTACACCAAGTGCCATAAGAGACACAGAATGACCATGTAAGTGAAGCCTCACACGACTAAAGTCGCGTGCTTCCTATTGCCACAATCTACGTTGTGGTTGCCTTTTAGGGCATCGGACTACGTTTCTGTCCATACGGCTAAAACTCAGTACTTAGTCAACTAATATATTGTCTAAGACCGCATTTAAGCTAATAAGGTCAGCCAACGTGCAGGTGCTTCTCTTAGAGCACTGAGGGACTTTAGCCTCAATGTCCAACCTGTCCGTCACCGAA
>NZ_AUKC01000023.1:0-6637 GCF_000424545.1 Butyrivibrio sp. NC3005
GTTTATACCGGAACCAATATCACTTATTATTTCAAATGGTTGTCCCTTTGCTATAAGATACGTTCTCACATTTTCAATTTGCCGCTCTAAGTCATCTTTTTGTTTTTGACTCGATACTCGGCAATATCCAATTGTGATACGATTTTTAGGCTTTACATTCATTACTTGGTTAAGTTGTTCATCAGAATAATATCTATAACCACTTGTTGTAGTATGATGTGGATGAAGTTTTCCGTTAGCATCCCAATTTCGTAATGTCTGCGCAGATACACCTATAATCTTTGAAAATTCATGTATAGAATAATATTTACTCAAAGTGCTAGCTCCTTTCAATATTATTATACATCAGTAAACTATAAAAGTCAACATCTGTTTATATAGTTTTATAAGTATTATTCAACAGTTATTAACCTTCCCTTAAAAAATGACTTATAGATTTTTTAACCTATCAGGCTATACTTTAATTACAAATACGCACTGATTATAAAGCCTTAGCAATTGGCTATCATTTTTTCCTGCATGTTTATATAATAAAGGTAATATAGTGCCTCTAACTGCAAATTTTCCACATATCTAACTTTGGTCTTACAAAATGGAATCACAAGTCTTCCAAGTCCTCCTGTTACCACTACCTCTACATTGTCAGATAACAGATTTCTATGTTCATTACCGTTGTTAAATGCAGTATTTATACACTCGTTTTCATCGTATGATATGAAAAGCTCGTTTTTTGCTTTTGCAGCAAGTACATCAAGCATTGCTGCTGCTCCTATGATTACGCCGTTTAACATGGAATTCTTTGTATCTTTTGCAATCACATTTGTATTTACATCCAGCATTACGGCATCTAATTTCGGAAGTGCCGAAGTTTTTTCATACAGTGCGGTTAAAGAAGTCTGGATTCCTGGTGCAATGGTTCCACCTACAAAAAATCCATCTTTATCTATAACAGACATAACACTGCAGGTTCCAAAATCAAATACTATGGCAGCGCTATTACATATTTTGTACGCACCAAGGCAATCCATAAGCCTATCCATGCCTACACTTTTTTCATCATATTTTTTTATACGGGGAAGTCCTAGCATATTTCTAGAAGCCACTATCACTTCGCCTTGTACAAAAAAACTTAAAGCAAGTGATAGAGCATCATTTATCTGAGGTACTACCGAAGAAACGATAGCACCTCCAATAATATGTTTTTCAAGATTTCTCTTTTGAATAATAGTTTGAATCTGTTTTGAATAAAAGAAGGCATCAGCCTCTTTTTGTGTACTAATTCTCTCAGTGAAAGCTAGAATTCCTTCTGTGAATAGTCCAAATACTATACTGGTATTTCCAACGTCAACAGTAAGGATAGTATCTTTTTGAGATATACAACCTGTCATTATTTTATTTTCCTCTCATCATCCTTTAAACAAGGTGCTCAAAATACCTCTGCCAAGAGATGCGCCGAGATTGCCTCCAAGCGTCTTACCAAATCTTCCAAATGGCTTGCCGACTTGTTTTCCGACTTCTCTTCCAACTGTGCCAGCCACAGAATTTCCAACGGACTTTGCGACTCTCTTTTTATTTGCGGCTTCTAATTTTTCCTGACGCTCTCTTTCTTTAGCAAGTGCAGCTTCTTTTTTAGCATTTTCCTTTGCCTGTAAGGCTTCTTCTTTAGCAAGCGCTTCTTCTCTTTCTTTCTGGATTCCCAATCGCTCTAATAATTCGTATGCTGATTCAGGATCATATGCATTTGCGTATTTAGTAAAAAGAAGACTGCTGTTTATTGCTCTTTGTCTTGTGCCATCATCAATTGCTCCAATAAAGCTCTTTGGTGGCAATATATTAACCTTTTCCACAACACTTGGAATACCGCCTTCATCAAGGAAAGATACAAGTGCTTCGCCGGTTCCAAGACTTTGTATCACGTCAAATGTCTTAAACTCTGGATTCTCACGAAAAGAATCTGCTGCCGCCTTAACTGCCTTCTGATCAGAAGGAGTATATGCTCTTAATGCATGCTGCACTTTATTTCCAAGCTGAGCCAATACTCCATCTGGAATATCTCTTGGATTCTGTGTTACAAAATAAATACCAACGCCCTTTGATCGAATAAGCTTTACAACCTGCTCTATTTTTTCTAAAAGAGGCTTTGGTGTATCTTTGAATAACAAATGTGCTTCATCAAAGAAAAATACCATCTTAGGCTTATCAAGATCACCAACTTCCGGCATTATCTCGAAGAGTTCTGACATCATCCACAAAAGAAATGTTGAATACAATGTCCCATTTCCTATTAGACTCTCACTGTCTAACACATGAATCATTCCTTTTCCTTCAGGAGATACTGTAAACCAGTCTCTTATATCAAGCGCTGGTTCTCCAAAAAACTTCTCTCCTCCAGATATTTCCAACGATACAACAGCTCTTTGAATTGCTCCGATAGTAACCTTACTCATTGCTCCATAGTCTGCTGCATACTCTTTGTTATTTTCAGATACATAATTGAGCATTGCCTTTAAATCTTTCAGGTCGATAAGAGCAAGTTTCTCATCATCTGCAATTTTAAATACAATTCCCAATATATTTCTTTGAAGTTCATTTAATCCCAAAATACGAGAAAGAAGGAGTGGTCCCATTTCTGAGACTGTTGTTCTAAGCTGGATTCCCTTTTGACCATATATATCCCAGAAAGTTACAGGATATCCATTGTATGCAAAACCTTTATCTCTAATTTCAAACTTATCGATTCGTTTCTGCATATCTTCTGAATCTATTCCAGGATTCAGGATTCCTGCCACGTCTCCCTTTACATCTGCAAGAAATACCGGAACTCCCATATCACTGAAAGTCTCAGCAAGCACCTTCAAAGTTACAGTCTTACCAGTTCCTGTTGCTCCAGCGATTAGTCCGTGTCTATTTGCCATCGAAGGCAGCATATACACTGACTTTCCTTCCTGATTATTTGCAATCCATATCTTCCCGTCTTTAATCATATCATTCTCCTTTTCGTGATTTATACCATGAGTACAAGTTAGGTAAAATGTTTCTATATTGGCAAATTTATCTAACATTAAATACAGTTTATTTCATATGTGAAATAAGGCTTCTGGCAAGCCTGTTATCTGCTCCGTCGACTCTGTATATTCCACAAATATCCCACGTATAACCACCTGAAATTCTAATTCCTTTTACATCTTTGCAATCAGGAAAAAATTTAGGAGAAACACCTATTCCAACTTTATGCTTAACTAGCTGATAAATCGATTCTCCCTCAGAAACGTGAGCTACAATATTTGGATTGAAACCATTTAAATGGCATGCATTTACAAAATCATGATATACATGATATTTGCTATTCATGGTAATAATCTTCTCATCCCGTACCTCTGATAAATCTATGTATTCCCTATCCCAGAAAGGATGATTTTTGTAGACATACATATTAACTTCAATTGATTTCATAAGTACGCAGTTTAGATTATTATCTCTTGTTTCACCAATTACTATTCCTAATCCAAGCTCACCATTTAATACTTTTTCCTTGATTAATCCGTTTTCGTGTTCATACCATCTTCCGACTATTTCTGTATGGTTATCCATAAATTCGTGAAGCTTTTCCACGTCAATAGCACGAATAACCCCAGCCGCAAGACCTATTCTAAAACGCTTTTCTCCATTTCTTATATGAGCAATATCTGACATTAGATCGTTAAGACTCTTATCTATTTCTTTAGACTTTTCATAGAATATTTTACCACTTTCTGTCGGTAAAAAACCCTCTTTCGATCTGATAAAAAGACTTGTTCCTATCTCATCCTCCATATTTTTTATCATCTTGCCTAGCCCTTGCGGTGATAAAAAAAGTTTTCTGGAAGCAGATGAAAGATTTCCTTCCTCATATAAAATTTGAAAACACTTAAAATTCTTGGTATTCACACAAAACCTCTGTTTAAATATGTTTACATCCTTGTATGTTTCTTATTTTCATAAAGAAAACAAGGAACTATGCTTTGATTAAAGTAACACCAATTTAGTATCGTATCATAATTTGCTTCTTTTTAAAAGATGATACATGAAAAAACGGCATGCTCCAATTCAGAAACATGCCGTTTTATAACTATTATCAAATGTGTGGGAGGTTTTATTCTGCACAAACTACCATTTGGGGAGATGGCATCTATGCAGAATAATTTTATATTTAAGGTATTATGTGTTAAAAAATATGTTTTAAAATTTAAAATCAGATATGGTTTGCAACTTCAAATGCATCCCAGATAGCGTACATGATGTTTGCAACCTGTCTTGCATCACCAAGAAGATATGCTTCATCTACTTCATTGCTGTACTTCTGGTATAAAGATGCCTCACTGGCATAACCAACGCAAAGAACTACACTGTCTGCCTTGAAAGTTTTTGTTTCATCAGCAACAGTTGCTGTAAGAACTCCATCTTTATATCCAGTAACTCTAGCGCCTGTGCATACTTCAATTCCATTGTAAGGAATGAGCTTCTCCAGCATTTCTTTATTAGCACTGCAAAGAGGTCCGTTAACAGCCATGAGTTTGTCAAGTGCTTCAACTATTGTAACTTTCTTGCCCTTCATAGCAAGGTCAAGTGCAAGTTCGCATCCTACAAGACCGCCACCAACTACTGCAACTTCATTTCCTGGATCTTTCTCGTTGAGAAGAACCTGCTCTGCAGAATAAACCTTAGAATCGTCTCCAAGTGAGAACATCTTAGGTCTAGAACCAGTTGCAAAGATGACTGCATCAAATGAGCTGTCGAGAATTTCTTTCTCTGTTGCCTCAGTATTCAAATGAACTTCAACACCAAGTCTTGCAAGTTCATCTTCATACCACTTTGCAAGTGCAATATCGTCTTCCTTGAAATCTGGAGCACCACCAGGGATAAGGTTTCCGCCAAGTCTACCAGACTTTTCATATACAACCGGCACATGTCCACGCTCTGCAAGAACTCTTGCAGCTTCACATCCGCTGACACCACCACCTATTACTAATACTTTCTTTGCCTTAGTGATAGGATTGTAAGCTGTAAGTCTTTCTCTACCTGTCTGAGCATTTACTGCACAGTTGATAAGTGAATAAGACTGGATACGTCCCATACAACCTTCCTGACAGCTGATACATGGACGAATCTGACTAATCTGATTTCTACGAATCTTGTTAACAATATCTGGATCAGCAAGTGTTGGACGACCAAGTGAAATCATATCGCATATATCAGACTCAAGACACTTAGTAGCAGTATCTGGGTTATCAACACGACCTGCCATGATAACTGGAATATTTACATTTTTCTTTGTAATTCTGGCAAATTCCTTATATGGAGCTTTCTCCATATACATCGGTGGGTGATTCCACCACCATGCATCGTATGTTCCAGCGTCTACATCAAGTGCATCATAGCCATATTTTTCAAGAAGTTTAGCTGCCTCTATGCCTTCTTCAATATCACGACCTTTTTCTTCAAATTTCTCACCTGGAAGAGCACCTTCTCTGAAATCCTTGATCATGCTCTTAAGAGAGAATCTCATAGCAACAGGGAAATCCCATCCGCAAGTCTTAGCGATTTCTTCACGAATTTCCTTTGCAAATCTAAGTCTGTTCTCAAGAGATCCGCCATATTCATCTGTTCTCTGATTGAAGAATGAAATAGCGAACTGATCGATAAGATATCCTTCGTGTACTGCATGAATTTCTACACCATCAAAGCCTGCACGCTTAGCATTATAAGCACCCTTACCAAAGCTTTCAACGATTCCGTGAATCTCTTCAACTGTAAGAGGACGACAAGTCTTGTCAAGCCATCTGTGAGGAACAGCAGATGCTGAAACAGGTGGAAATTCTCCAAGGTTTGTAGGAATTGTTACACGTCCAAATCCGCCGCTCATTTGCAGGAAAATCTTAGAACCATAAGCGTGAACTCTTTCTGTCATCTGACGGCTTGTTCTAACGAACTGAACCGGATTATATGTTGAATTAGGTGTGTTAGGGAAAGAAGGCTTCTCAACTTCTGTATCTGAGAAAGTTACACCGGTAATAATAAGACCGATTCCACCTTTTGCTCTTCTTGTATAGTAATCTATACCTCTGTCATTCCAACCGCCTTCGCAATCACCAAGACCAAGAGGTCCCATAGGTGCCATTGCATAACGGTTTTTGATCTCAAGCTTGCCAATTTTAATTGGCTCAAAAAGTTTAGGATACTTCATCTGTAAATCTCCCTTCTTAGATTACTGACTTCCTACCAAGTCTACTGATAATAACAAGCAAATATTCATAGGTTCTTGTTTTCATCAGGAAAATCAAGAACCGTACCAGACCAAAATTTGTCGTTAAGACAAATTTTGTCCTGCAAAGCAGGATTCTTGCTGATGATTATCCTAAATCTCAGCAAGAAGTCATACTTTTTTGTTGTATATAATCTGTTCTGATGTTTGTATATTTCGTCGCAGACACGCTTTCGCTTGATTATAAACGTAATGGTTCGTAATGCGCTAAAAAACAGCGCATAAGAACCAACGTTTATAAACAGTTCTGCTCATGAAATATTACAAGCCATCAGAACTCATCTAATTAGTTCAAATAACAAAAAAAGTATGACTTCTTGTCACTTACATTCAGAA
>NZ_AUKC01000023.1:6647-60528 GCF_000424545.1 Butyrivibrio sp. NC3005
TGAGAACAAAAGTCAAGTAGCAAACTGGTCCAAGGCGAAGCCTTTTCAAATGGCTAGTTTGCGTAGTTTTTGGAACGTAGTGACAAAAATCTATAGGTTATTGTTTGTTATAAAATTAACCAGCTGATATTTATTATAAGAGAAACATGCTATAAAAAAAATAAACAAACCGTTTCAACACCGAAACGATTTGTTTATTGTTTTTTTACATTGTTTTATCGAGGAATTTCCAATATTCTTTATTATCAGGATTTATATCAAAATAACCTTTATCTTCCCTTATTTGTTCCCAGCTTGTACCATCCTTTGAAATAACAAAGCTCTTTGCAAAAAACAAATAGAATTTATCTTCTTCTGTTACATAATTTACATCAAGCCTATTATTATCACGAATGATAAACTGAACATCGACAACGTTTTTGCCTTCTAAATCCGTCAAATCGAGGCTTGCTTTCTTTATAGCTTCGTCTTTTGAGATTTCTTTTCCATTGTATAATTCAAATTTATCTCCAACAAGATGCATTGAATAAGGCAGGTAAGAATGTCCTGTCATATTTCCATCTTTAACTTTAATCCCTTTCTCTTTGTCACAGCAGTTTCTATAATCTTCAATTATCCAGCTGATATCGCCATTTGTTTCAAACTTCTTTTGACCGCCAAAAAAGACTCTATCTCCTGTAGCTTTAACAAGCTCGCCATTGTTTAATGTGTAGACATTTCCTTTTCCATTTATACCTTCATAGCCATTAAGTGTAAGATAATTCCTGCCATCTACTTTCATGATTTCCTGATTATGACAAAGAAATTTGCCCGCATACTCTGTAAGTTCGCTTACTTTCTTATTCTCATCAACATACCAAACTCTTTTGACACTAAAGCAATCTGCACCTTCAATTATCTGATTAACATAATCGTCCTCTGCTCCTTCAACAACGATTGCCTCTTTTAAACCATTACAATCCAAATCGAAAACATAGCTTTGAAGAGTATAATTATCATCTATTACAGTATCTATGGCTTTAGTAAACTCATTTTCTAATGAGTCAACAGATATTTTCTGTATGCCTTCAGCATTTTGAGCTGAACCTGACTCTTTTGAATCCTTGATGTCTGAATCTGTAGTATTCTGATTAGAATCATTTTTTTTAGTAATTATAATACTATCATCAAGACCTATTTCTTTTCTTCTTTCCTTAAGTGCCTCGGATAGCCCTTCTGGTGAATAAGTCTTAATATTGTATTCATCAAACTTTTTCTTATACAAAGAACCATCTTCATATATTTCCGGATTTTTATCTACTCCGTTATCATCTGTTTTGTAATAAATCGTACATGTATTATCCTTTGTAAACTTGTCGCCAAAAATGTACTCTTCAACCTGGAAGCCTTTCCACTCATCAGAAAAGTTCATGTCCGTGATTCCAAGTTCTCTTCTATAATTAGTTACTTCATTTATATAGGAATTCATGTCAAGATAGTACCTATAGTGGTAATACAAATGCCATGATGCATTTGCATCAAGATAACCACATTCATCCGCTACTACGCTTAGATAACCTCTGCTGCTTGTTTCAACATATCCGTATTCGTTGATATTTGTTGATGTATAGTTATTATCTTCTGCATAAAAACATGCCATAAGCTTTCCATCAACATCTTTAATAACTATTTTCTGGTTATAGCTTTGATAAGGTGTATCATATTCTTCATCCTCTGCTCCCGGGAATCTTATTTTTACAATAAGTTCTTTTTGTCCATCATTTCCACAGTCGATAGCCGATGAAGTTATCTCTTCTTTTCCTTTTGATTCATCATATCTGCTAGTATTCCTCTTAACCGTTTCTACAAGTTCATTTAAAGTATATCCCTTTTCCTTATCTAAATATCTGTCACAATCAACATTCAAAAAAGTACACTCTTCAAAATGTATATTTTCCTTGTTATCAAGAAAATCCTTATATTTTGCATCCAATTGTTCATTGGCCGAATTGGATGCATCTGTTACGGATAGATTTTCTTTGGATAAATTTTCGCTAGAAGATAAAGACTTTTTGTTATTTTCTTCCTTCGAAGATTCCGCATTACCTGTATCTTTCCTGCTATCTATAACACTTGGACTCGAACATGCAGATATATTGAATACCGCCAAAGAAATAATTGCTGCCTTTTTTAATACTTTTCTTTTCATAAACCAAACCTTTCATTACCAGTTTTATTTTGCTGAATAAATAAGTCCAGCCTCACCAAATGAAATCTCACTATAGTACACATTTATTCCATCTTTCTTTTTCTCAACAATATAGTAAGAATACAATGTTGTATCATCGCTATAGACTTCCTTTGGATACTTAACAAAGGCTTTATCCTGATCTACTCCTGTACAATAACTCGCCATGGCTAAAAACCTGTAATTGGAAGTATCTCCATCAATATAGTCGTTTATTTCATAGCCCCCGTATATTTCATCACTTTTCTTTATTTCCAGAACTCCGTTCTTATTATCAAGTTTGCAGTCTGTATAGTTATATTTTCCTTCAAGCTCTGAGAAAAACTTGCTGCAGTTTATTTTCCACTCTGGAGAATAGTTTTGCAAGTCTAACAGATTTTTGGATTTGTCTACAAAATCCTGCTTACTAACTTCTTTTTCTTCTTGATCAATGAAAAACATGTCTTCATCATCCATCTCGCCGTTTTCATTTCCATCATACCAGCTTCCATACTGAGGAGACTTCACATTAAAATCTTTATCCATAAGACTAAGCACGTAATTGTAATGTGTTGGTGCTCCGCCCGGACGGCAGTAGAATACTCCATGAACATTGCCCTTACTAATAGGCATATCATATGTGCAACCAATGTACACTTCATTTGCAGTTCCTTTATTATCAGTGACAATGAGCATTTTTCCTAAATATTTCAAAATAAGTTCGTCAACTTCATCACCGTTAACATCCATAAAAACGTAGTTGTAGCTATTATCTTCACATCCAAGCCAATTGCTAGCAAATACCTCTTCCCCATCTGAAAATAGAATTTTTTCTTCATCATTCAAAACCTTTGTATAAAGTTTCAAAGTTTCATCATTCATACTTTTTGAAGTATCTGTAGCAAGCAAATCACTTGTTTCATCATCGTTTTTTTCGCTATTATTATCTTTTAAAGCCCCTGTCTCATCGGTTCGTACACTTACAGGAAGCTTAGAGCTAGAACATCCGGTACACAGGATTGTAGATGCAATCAGTAACTTAAATCCCCAAAAACTTTTCTTCATACTAAATCCTCTCTTATTCATTTGTGCTGATAAATTAAAAAGAAGTGCTATACATAACACCCAGCTAGTATAACACTTCTTTTTATATAATATTAAGAGATCCGACTAATAAGCGTTTTTATCTGACAAAAAACAATTGTTTTCTGTCCGTTTCCATTAATCCTTCAATGCATTAGCAATATCATTAATTAAATCTTCCTTATCCTCTAATCCCAAAGAGATACGAATAAGTCCGGCTGGAATTCCTGCTGCATCTAACTGTTCATCAGTCATCTGTCTATGAGTTGATGTTGCAGGGTTAAGACAGCATGTACGTGCATCAGCAACGTGAGTTTCAATTGCAGCAATTTTAAGCTTCTTCATGAAGTTTTCTGCTGCACTTCTGCCGCCTGCAAGTTCAAATGATACAACGCCGCATCCACCATTTGGCATGTATTTTTTGGAAAGTTCATAGTACTTGTCTGTTTCAAGTCCAGGATAGTTAACCTTTACAACCTTTTCATGAGTAGAAAGGAACTTTGCAACAGCAAGACCATTCTCAACATGTTTTGGCATACGTACATGAAGAGATTCAAGTCCTAGATTAAGAAGGAAAGCATTCTGAGGAGACTGAATGCAACCAAAATCACGCATAAGCTGCGAGGTACATTTAGTAATAAATGCGCCTTCCTTTCCGAACTTCTCGGCATATACGATTCCATGATAGGAGTCATCTGGCTGAGTTAATCCAGGGTACTTATCTGCATGTTCCATCCAATCAAAATTTCCTGAATCTACAATTGCACCACCTACAGCAGCTCCATGGCCATCCATATATTTTGTAGTTGAGTGAGTAACAATGTCAGCTCCCCATTCAATAGGTCTGCAATTTACTGGTGTAGGGAATGTGTTATCTACGATAAGCGGTACACCATGTTCATGCGCAGCTGTTGCGAATTTCTCAATATCTAAAACTGTAAGAGCTGGATTTGCAATTGTCTCACCAAATACAGCTCTTGTATTCTCTTTGAATGCTGCATCAAGTTCTTCTTTACTTGCATCTGGTGAAACAAAAGTAACTTCGATTCCCATCTTTGCCATTGTCACAGCAATAAGGTTAAATGTACCGCCATAAATCGAAGAGGATGCAACGATATGGCTTCCACACTCACAGATATTAAACAGTGCAAAAAAGTTAGCTGCCTGTCCGGAAGATGTGAGCATAGCAGCTTTTCCACCTTCAAGTGCAGCAATCTTAGCCGCTACGTGATCATTAGTAGGATTCTGAAGTCTTGTATAAAAGTATCCTGAAGCCTCAAGATCAAAAAGCTTACCCATATCTTCACTGGTATCATATTTAAAAGTGGTTGACTGAATTATTGGTATCTGACGTGGCTCTCCATTTTTTGGGGTATATCCAGCCTGTACACATTTTGTTCCAATTCCCTGCTTATCCATTGCAATTCTCCTCTCAAGTGACATTTCATATATATATGCTACTTTAAACTATTATTTTTTATTTAAATCAGTAACATCTTTACTACTTTATCACATTGTTGCAACAAATAAAAGAACCCAAACAAAAATCTATAGTTTTCATCAGGAAAATCAATAACCTATAGATTTATGATTCCTGAAGTCTTTTAACCATTGCACTTATTGCTTCAACTGAGTTAAAGTTAGCAGGAACCATTTCTGATGCATCGATAGAAATGTCATACTCCTCCTCAAGTTCTCCTATAAGAGAGATAATTCCAAATGAATCCAAGATGTGATCATCAATAAGTGCCTTTTCATTTGCATAATCAACGCTATCATCAATATCCTGTAAAATCTCAATAATCTTTTCCATTTTCTTTCACTTCTTTCTTTTACTTTTATTTTACGCAAGTTTTGTTCTATCAATTTTGCCATTTTTATTCAAAACAAATTCCTTCATTTGAACAAACTTGTTTGGAATCATATATGCTGGAAGCTTCTCTTTAAGAAAAGCTCTAAGCTCATTTTTTTCTATATTGCCTACATAATAAGCTGTTATCTTAGACTTATCAAAATCAAACTTGCATACGCTTTGTTCAACGTTTGGCATTGAATTTATACCACGTTCTATTTCTTCAAGTTCGATTCTATGTCCCATGTGTTTAATCTGGAAATCTTTTCTTCCCGCAAAATACATCTCGCCGTCTTCAGAAATCTTGGCAAGGTCACCTGTTTTGTACATTCTCACTACACTTCCATCTTCCTGCTTGAAGGAAACGAAATGGAGTTTTGTCTGCTCTTCATTGTGATAATAACCAATTGCCAGAGATTGACCTGTAACACAGATTTCACCGGCATTATCAGGCTTAGTAATAACATTTCCATTTTCATCTAACAAAAAGACTTTTCTTCCAGGGAAAATCTTTCCAAGAGGAATCTTTTCATCTGCATTAAATCTTCTTGTAATATCATAATAGGTACAATTACAGGTAATTTCCGATGGCCCGTAAAGATTTACAAAACGAGCATTTGGAACATTATCCTGCCAGATGCACAGCTGATTAACTGGCATTACTTCTCCTGAGAACATAACTCTCTTTACATCAGGTAGTTTTCTATAATCAAAACATTTAAGTCTTGAAATAATGCAAAGTGCTGATACTGCCCATGTCAGACTGCTAACCTTATTATCAGCAAGATAATCCATCAATACAGGTGGTTGAATAAACATTGTTCTTGGTATCAGAACAAGTTTTGCACCTGTAAAGTATGCTGTAACTATATCTTTTATTGATACATCAAAATCAAACGGAGCCTGATTTCCAATTACATCTTCACTGGTAAATTCAAAGATATCAACAAAGTGAGAAATGAAGTCTATCGCGCTTTGATGAGAAACTACTACACACTTTGGAACTCCTGTTGAACCTGATGTGAATATTCCATATAAAGGTGTTGTACTACCAATTTTATCTCTTATACCTAAAAGCCTTTCATCCAAATCTTCTCTATCTACATATTCTCTACATTTTGAAAAAGAAATCACTTTAAAGTTATCGTTTGCTTTTTCAAACTTTTTAAGAAGATCATCATCGACAAGACACATTTTAGGTTCTAACACTTCAAGAATCTTCTTTATTCTTTCAGCAGGCTGTTCAGGATTTATATATACATAAAATCCACCGGCATAATTTATTCCCATAATTGAAGCAAGCAACCATACACTTTTTTCTGAAAAAACAGCTATTGGATATCCGCTTTCTTCTACCTTACATGTATCAAGTATTGCCTTTGAAAAACCTAACGCATTTTTTTTAAGCTCTTTCCATGAAAAAGAACTGTTTTCGTCCATAGCAGCATCTTTTTCTCCAAACTGCTGCACTGTTTTATCAATGACGTCTAAAACCGAAATATAATTCTTCATCTTCACTTTTCCTTACGTAATCATCTATTTTTTTGCTTGCCTTTTTACCATGTTTGTCATAGACTTTCAGAAGCTTGTTCCAATTTCCAGCAAGTTTCTCATTTCTTCTATCAGGAAGATTATAATTCATTCGAAGGTATTCTCCAATATACATTGTTGTTTTTTTTGCACCTTCATAGTTCAAATGATCTCCTTTATCTCTTGTATCCTTTAGCCAATCGATTGAAACACTTACATCTGTATTCATATCAAAATACTTAATTTTCTCTTTATCAGCAAGCTGTTTTAATGCGTTATACTTTTTATAATTGTAATTCTTTGGTGAAGGAGCCGAATATAATACAAGTTCAACACCATTCTTGTCACATTTTTTCTTTATCTGACTAAGAACCTTAATATTATTCTCATCTATGATAGCAACTTTAGTAGTTGGCTTCATGTAATCTCCGCCATAATAAGGTCTTACCTTTGCATTTATGGTAAATCCCATATAATTCTTTTCTCTTCTTCCTAGTATAAGAGACTTCCATGAATTATGCTCTTTCATAACTGGAAAAGGCTTATATAAACAGTGAGCAATCGTACTTTCAGCTTTATTTTTAGGGATTTCATGCCTAAACAACGCATTTGTCTCGAACAAAATAACCTTAGGATGATGGTATTTCAAAGAGGCATTAACTACCTCTTTTATATCAGATATTTTTGCACCGGGCTGTCCTGCTGAATAGGATGTAAAGCCATATTTTTCCCACATAAGCATAGGTGAAAATGTCGTATAACTCTCGCTATCTCCTATAACAATGACATCAAGAGAGTTTTTGGGCTCACTTTTTAGCTTGGCATATACATCTGTTTTTCCATGCGAAAGGTCATTTTTAGCCATAAAATCGAAATTCAAAATTTTTCCAGAAACTGTAAGAAACAGAAAAAGGATTATAAAAAATAATGAATTTTTTGCTATTTTCTTCACATCATATCTCCTTCCAAGTGTCGTTATATCATCTAAATACTTTCTTAAAATCCCGCATAAATAAGATCTGCCGGCTGATATCCAGCTCCATATGCACCAAATATTACTATTGCTAGTATAAGTGCATAATATATAGCCCATCTCTTTGGAGTTGACAGTTTTGGAATATTCTCCAAATATTCCGGATTCTTCTCCATCTTAAGTTCAACTGCAAATACTATAATGATACCAATAATAGCTACTATATAATCTGCAGCATCCAAACCTATTTCAAAGATTTTTCCTGAGAAAAAATCTCCATCATAAGGTGCTGTAAACATATTTTTCATCATAATACCAAAAGCCTTCAGACTGTTTGCCCTAAAGAGCATCTCGCCGATAAGTATTATCATCCATGTTCTAACCATCTTGAATCCGCTTACAAGTTTTCCATTTTCATCAAATCCTATTCTGTTCCAGAACATTGTTCCAACGGGTTCTATTGCTACTTCCAATAACAAAATAACAAAATAATATACCCCGTACATAATATACGTTGTCTGCGGGCCATGCCACAAACCATTCAACATCCAAACAGGAAACAGCGCAATTGCTGAAATCACAACATTTGTAAGATACTTCCCGCAATGTTTTCTTCCATATTTATTCCACTTTTTCATTAGTGAAGATGTGGATACTGGATAAAAAATATAATTTTTGAACCATGTTCCAAGAGAAATATGCCATCTTCTCCAAAACTCCGCAGCACTCTTTGCTAAAAATGGCTGTTTAAAGTTCTCAGGAAGCTTTATATTAAATATTCTAGCAGTTCCTATGACAATATCTATAGTACCAGAAAACTCCATATACAGCTGAATTGTCGTAACAAGCATACATATAAAAATCATAAGTCCTGTATAACTAGCACTAGGTTTATAGAAAAAAATAATTGCAGCATTCAATCTATCTGAGATTACCATTCTCTTGAATAGTCCCCACACAATTCGAATAAATCCATTAATAAAACTATCAGAGTTTATAGATTTTCCTTCGAAAAGCTGATTGTTTAAATCTGTCCATCTGCAAATGGGGCCTTCCATAAGTGTCGGAAAAAATATCATAAAGAGAAACAATTTAAAGAAATTCTTTTCCGCTTCAATTCTCCCAAAATACACATCAACAAGATAGCCAATTGCCTGCATAGTATAAAAGGAAATTCCAATAGGAACAAACAATTTCAAATAGGAAATCTCGTTTTTGGTTCTGGTAAGTGCGAAAACATTATTCACAATCATAATGAAAAAATTCGAATACTTAAGCACTACCAAAATTGAAACAACAAGCACAATAGCTAAAATCATATAGCGCTTTGCAATTCTTTTTCTAAGCTGCTTTTCCTCTTTTGTTAACCTTTTCTTTAAGTCTTGAGTTTTACTTGTAGACGATTCATCTATATTCTCTGCACTTTTTTTTAGCTTTTTGGCAGTTAGTGTATCTTCTATAAATAACGCTCCCGCATAGGTAAACAACGTTGTCAAAAATGCAAATCCTATCAGCATATTACTTATAAGCATAAAAAACACTATGCTGGACAATAAAAGAGCCACCCATCTGTATTTCTTTTTGGTGACCTGATATATTAGCATTGCAAAAGGTAAAAACAATGCAAAAAAAGTATTAGTATTATAAGCCATATTCATATTTGTATTTCCTTACTTATTGGGATAGCTCCAAAAGAATTTTAGAGTACTATCTAATTCTATCTTTTTTCCCTCGCCTTTAACAATATAAAAAAGTTTTCTTAAACGAAGCTAAAGGAAAAAGATTTTTACAACAAAAAATTCTCTCTGCTTTTTGAGACATATCTTTTCCTGATTATCTGGTAAAAGATATGTTACAAAAAGTAAAGAGAATTATTATTCTACATTATTTCAATGATATTTTGAAGTCTTGAAAAATTGTAAACTGTAGATTATTGTTCAAGCGGATTTACATGAATCATGATGTGCTTAATATTAGAAAATTTTTGCTCTACATTACTATGTACATTTTCGGCTATTGTATGTGCATCGACTAATGATATATCTCTTTCAACTGCTATTTCCAAGTCGACATAAATCTTATTGCTGAACTGCCTCGTTCTTAAAAGGTCGATATGTTTTACTCCATCCTGCTGCATAATAAAATCTTTAAGCTGATTTTCAAAATTACAGTCACATGATGTATCAAGCATCTTATTCAATGCATCTTTGGTAATATCATAAGCAACTTTCAATATAAAAAGACATATAACTATACTGGCAATAGGATCCATGACGGGAAAACCTATCTTTGCCATTCCAATTCCTATAAAAGAACCTACCGATGAAATCGCATCAGAACGATGGTGCCAGGCATCAGCTTTAAAAGCTGCTGAATCAAGCTTCTTGGCATAAAACATAGTGTACCAGAACATCCCTTCTTTCACTGCAACAGAAACAACTGCTGCTATTAAAGGAAGAACAGTAGGAATTTCAATTTCATTTCTTGAAAACAAAAGTTTATTTACTCCTGTATATCCTATTCCAAGGCCTGTCATTGTAAGTATCACGCCTAGAATCAGAGAAGCTACACATTCAAATCTTTCATGTCCGTAAGGATGCTGTTCATCTTCTTTTTGCTTTGACAGTATTACACCAATATATGCAATAAGCGTTGCAAAAACATCTGATAACGAGTGTACAGCATCGGAAACCATTGCTCCTGAATGACCGAAAATACCTGATAATAGCTTGAATAAAGCCAAAAGAATATTTCCAAGAATTCCAATATTTGACAGCCTGTTAATGATTACTTTTTCATTCATTTCAAAACCCTCCGTTTTATAGAATTCACTCTCTAGGGGTATAAAAATAGCACCCCTCGGAACATACCACTGTCCCGCAGGTGTGCGAAAAAGCTCACTCTGCTGCCGTTAAAATCCGGCCCGGCCACTTATCTGTTACCCTAACAGATACCGCCTGCTCAGTTTGTACTGTAGATGGCACATTTGTGTAGTTGCAGTGCAAAGAGTCTAACTCTTTTATAACATTTTAGAAGTTGTATGTCAAATAAGATTAGTGAAAAAAATTCTCAAACACAGACACATATTCACTTGAAATAATAAAGCTCCAGAAACCCACATTTACTATGAGCTTCTAGAGCGCAATATTAACCAAAAATCCACAAAATCTTATTCTACTATAGCAACTCTTTCCTTTATAATGTCAGAAACAAGCTTTTCTGCTTTCTCTTCGCCCATGTTCTTGAACTCTTTGAGCATCTTATCATAGTTAGCGTCAAAATCCTTTTCTTTTCCGATAACACATACTATTAGCTGAGCCTGTGCATATTCATCAAGCTTTGTCTGAATCTCAGAAACCTCCTGAGGCATTGTATATGCCCATACTGGTGAATACTTTGGAATTTCAAACTGATCCTGAGAAGGGAAAATCTCTGTCAGAAGTTTAACATTCCAAGCTTTGCAGGCAGCCTTTTGTTCTTCATTATACTCTGCAATTACATTTTCTTTGGAATCTGTTCCGAATGTATTACCTGTTGAATCTTCAATCCCGTTACCATGACAAGGGAATGGATAAGCATGGAAACCAACACCTGTTGTCTTTGAATAGTCTTTGTTTGTCTTGGACTCTTGAATTTCCTTACTAGAACGAACTCTCTTACCATTTTCAACAGTGTAGTTTTTACCTTCAATACCCCAGTTTACAAGAATCTGACCTTCTTCTGAGCAAATGTAATCAAGGAATTTAATAGCTGCAACAGGATCTTTACATGAAGTAGAAATTCCGACGCCCTGACCTGTTACAAGTCCCTGATACTGAAGTTCAGGACACTTGGTATTCTCATCCATCACAAGTGGAATTGGAGCATAGGAATGATCAACTTTTCCATCTGCTATAAGTACCTTCTCGCCATCACCATAATCCCAGTCCTTATCAAAAAGACCAAGAACTCGTCCTGAAGCAATCTTTGCAATATAGTCTTCATGTGTCTGAGTTGCACACTCAGGATCTAATAATCCTTCATTGTAAAGCTTGTTAAGCCATCTAAAATACTCTTTTTCTTTCTCAGATTTGAATTTGTAAGAAACATTATTATCTTTATCAATAATCCACTGTCCATTGTCTGGAGCACAGTCAGCTATTGCACCTGCCGGATTTCCCAAAGTAATCATCCAGTGCCAGTCTGATGCAGAAATAGAAAATCCAATATAATCAAGTCCATCGTCTGTCTTTGGATGCTTAGCGATGAAATCCTTTATCATCTGTTCATATTCATATATATCTTTCGGAAGCTTATAGTCGTTTTCTTTTAAAACCTGCCACTGTACCTGTGCCGGACCGGAGGTCTTGTAGTTAGTGCCTCCAATAGAATATGAAGAAAGCTGATAAATAGCCGGATCATCCTTTGAATACTTTAACTTTTCAAATTCATCACCGTACATTTTTTTTATATTCTCACCGTACTTGTCAATAAGCTCAGTCATATCAATAAGAGCACCTGCATCAATAAGACTTTGAACATCACCTTTTGCATATATCATATCCGGATAATTATTCTCAGCAATCATAAGTGCAATTTTCTGGTCATCAGAGCTTACAGGATAATCTGTTGCAAGTTTCACACCGGTTTTCTCTGTCAAAACCTGTGCAACCGGATCTGTCCATGGATCTTCCTGTCCATCTGCATTGTAAAAAGACAGTTCAATTACATCTCCATTAGATTTGCTGGAATTAATTGCAGAAGATTTTTCACCTCCTTTACAGCCAATCAGGCAGGATGCCGCCATTAAAAACGTTAATGACATTGATACAATTTTTCTTTTCATATCCCTCTCCTTCTCTTATAACATTGAGTACTACTCTTTATTTTTTTAATCTTTTACTGCTCCTATTGTCATTCCTCCTACAAAATATTTTTGTAAAAACGGATATACGAGCAAAATCGGAACTGTTGCGATTATGGTAATAGCCATTCTAACTGACATCGGAGAAACTGCATTTTGCGTAGTCTGAGTTACTGCATGCGGGTCAATGTGAATCTTGGCACTTTCCATGATTTCATATAGAACATACTGAAGTGTTGGAAGTTTCCTTGCATAAAGATATGTATCCATGAATGAATTCCACTGTCCAACTGCATAGAACAAAGCAACTGTTGCAAGTACAGGCTTACATAACGGAAGAATAACCTTATACCAGATTTTAAAGTCATTTGCACCATCCAGCATGGCTGCTTCCTGAAGGGCATATGGAAGTCCATCAATAAATGCTCTTACTAGAATTATGTTATATACCCACACAACCCCAGGCAGAATATATACTAGAAAGCTGTTATTTAGATGAAGCGTTCTAGACATCAGCAAATACTCAGGAACAAGTCCTCCACTTACGTACATTGTTATAATGAATAAAAATGTAAAGAGTTTATTGAAATAAAAATCTCTTCTACTAAGAACATAGCCTATCATTGCTGTACATATAACACTTACAGGTGTTCCTATGAAGGTTCTTGCTATAGACATTAAAAATGGTGTTAATAGATCATTTTGAGTAAAAACATAAATGTAATTACTAAAAGTGAATTTCCTAGGAATAATGAAATTTACACTTCTCATTGTATCTATTGGATCATTTAACGATATGGCAAGTACATTTAAGAAAGGATAAAGCGTTATACATATGATGAAGAAAAATATTATTGCCAGAAAAATATTAAATAAATTCTTCTTTATTATTTTTAATAGAGTGATATCTTTTTTATTGCGACAAGTTACACCAACTTCCATTTTCCTTTTCCCCTTTATTTCCTGCATGATTCAAGCACAATTACTGTTACATAAGTTTATTTTCTCCGACCATACCAGCAATTTTATTAGCTATTAGAAGTAAAATAACTCCTACAACCGACTGGAACATTCCAATTGCAGTACCAAGGCCATAATTGTTCGAGCCTATACCTCTTACATAAGCAAACCATGAAAGAACCATTGCATGATCCTGAACAAGACTATTAGAAAGAAGCATCTGTCTCTCCATTCCGACATTTAGTGCTGAACCTATGTTCATAATAAGGAGTACTATAATCGTAGGTCTTATAGAGGATAGTGTAATATGCCACATTCTCTGAAACCTGTTAGCACCATCTACTTTTGCAGCTTCATACAAAGTAGTATCTATTCCTGCTATTGCTGACAAATAAATGATTGCATTCCATCCACACTCTTTCCAAATCTCAATGATATTGACTATCCACCAGAAAAGTGGTGAATTACTAGACATCAAATGAAGCTTTGTATTAAAAAATGTGTCAACTGCCCCTCCATCATTGAAAATCATCTTGGCAATACTTGCTATTATTACCCATGAAACAAAATGCGGAAGATATGAAACTGTCTGGGTGACTTTTTTGAATTTTGTAAAACATAGCTCATTCAGAAACAAAGCAAAAATTACAGCTGCAACAGTTCCTGTCACAAGCCCTATAATGCTGATTCCAAGTGTATTAATCATCGTTTGGGCGAAAATTCTGTCTGTGAAGGCTTTAACGAAATTGTCAAAACCAACAAACTTTCTCTCCCACATGCAAAGTGCAAATGTTGCCGGTTTAACCTCTTGAAAAGCCATAGTCCATCCCCAAAGCGGGATGTATTTGAAGATTATGAGCCATATCAAAAATGGCACTGACATCATCAAAAGCATGGATTGCTTTTTCATTAGAGCAAGACTAAATCTTTTTTTAGCATAGAGTTTTTCTTTTTTACTTTTCCCCATATTTTGTCTAGCGCCTCCCAAAAAGATTTTCAGAAATTATATCGCGGTATCAAGAATAAGTTCGTTTTGCTGTTTGTAAACTATACTTTTTTGTTTTGTATAATCTGTTCTGATGTTTGTATATTTCGTCGCAGACACGCTTTCGCTTGATTATAAACGTAGTGGTACATAATGCGCTAAAATACAGCGCATAAGAACCAACGTTTATATACAGTTCTGCTCATGAAATATTACAAGCCATCAGAACTCATCTAATTAGTTCAAATAACAAAAAAGTATGACTTCTTGTCACTTACAATCAGAAACTCGCATTTACTGCGAGTTTCGTGAGAACAAAAGTCAAGTAGCAAACTGGTCCAAGGCGAAGCCTTTTCAAATGGCTAGTTTGCGTAGTTTTTGGAACGTAGTGACAAAAATCTATACTTTGTTGCAGACTCGTTTTTCTTGATAGTAATAATGATATCTGAATATCTTTTTTATATGCACCACAAAAACTCGATACATAAAGCGTATTTTTTATATTTTTTAGTGTAGAGCAAGAATTTTTAAGGTAAAAAATCTAGAAAAAATAGTGTATGACTTCTTGCTGAGATTTAGGATAATCATCAGCAAGAATACTGCTTCGCAGGACAAAATTTCTCTTGACGACAAATTTTGGTCTGGTACGGTTTTTGATTTTCCTGATGAAAACAAAAACCTATGAAATCTCATCAAAAAAGGCCTCTAAAAGTCATGCCATAGTGCTAACTTTTAGAAGTCTTTTCTGCATTCTTAAATGTTTTCAACTACATACCCTAAATTCTGTTATGTCATTAATCTGTATTTCATGTCTTACCTGCCTTATATTTTTTCACACCTATATTCTGTTGGTGTTACCCCTTTTATCTTCTTGAATTTTATCTGAAAATAATCCACTGAACTGTATCCAACTTTACTAGCTATTTCATACACCTTCATTTCTGTTTCATCCAGTAATCTGGCTGCTTCTTTGACTCTAACTTCATCAAGGAAACTTCTATAGGACATTCCCTTGTTCTCTTTGAATATCTTGCCAAGATACGAACTGTTATATCCAAATATTTCTGCAACAGTCTCAAGTTTAATATTCTTTGTATAATTGCTGCATGTATATGCCAAGATTTCTTCCAGAATACTCTTATTGCTAAGATTATTTACTGATTTTAATATCACATCCAGCTGTATTTTTATATAATCTATTATTTCGTACATATAATACATATGGCTAAAGTTTTCCATTATTACTTTGTTATTCTCCAATGGAATATCAATATTTCCATAAATACTTGAAACATTTTTCTTTATATTTATAAAAACATCAATAAAAAAATACCTTATTTCTTCAGCTTTTCTACCAGAAAATGTCAATTCATGTGTAAGCATCTGCAAGTCATTTTCTATGCCTTCACGATTGAAACATTGCACCTTATCAGTAAAAATATTAGCCCATTTACTTGCTTCCTGTTCATCAAGATTAATATGACATTCTTCTCCAGGATTCATTATCATCTCATAGGAAATCACATGTTCCTTCTTTGATGAAAAAAATCTTCTACTCATCATCTTTAAGCATAATTCATAAGATTCTTTAATTTCTGATAGATTATGGACAACTGGACTATACGAGAGGAAAATCACATCCAGTGGTGACCTATTCTGTATTCCGTCTCTATAATGCTCGAGTATTCTATTAAATCTTTCCAGTGCTTCATCTTTCAGCAAGACAACATTTTTGTTATCAATTTTCAAAAAATCAAACCAGTTTTCATTTATACAAGTTCCCAAAATATCCGCAAAACTGTACACATAATAAAATGGTGAATAGCTTTCATACATTACTATCTGGTAGTTATTTGACTTTAATCCAAAATCTTCATAGTTTATCGAGCTATCGTACCCTTTTTGGAGTAATTCCTGCAATATTACATCTTTAGCTTTTATCGCATAATTGTTAATGGAATTTTCTTTTTCTCTCTTTTTATAAAGCTTATCCCGGATTTGTATAAGCGCATCTGTAAGTTCATCCTCATCAATCGGTTTTGTCAAATAAAATGAAGCTCCATACTTAATCGCAGTTTTGGCATAATTAAAATCCGAATACCCAGAAAGAATTATAAATTCTCCCTCATATCCTTCTTTTCTAGCCATCTCTATAACTTTTGTTCCATCCAAAATCGGCATCCTAATATCAAGGAGTACTACATCAATTTTCTTTTTACGCAAATACTCAAGAACACTTTCGCCATTATCTGCTTCACCGCAGACGTAGAAATCCTGTTTTTCCCACTCAATCATAGCCTTTATTCCCTGTCTGATAATTTTCTCATCATCAGCCACAAGGACGCTTATACGTTCTCCCATATTTTTTACTCCCATATTTTTAATCTTAGAATAGACTTAGTTCCTTTGCTCAGTTTACTTTCAAGATTCAAGGAGCACCCTTCTCCATAGTATAGTTTAACCCTTTGAAAAACATTAGATAAACCTATGCTGTTTCTGGTATTGTCATGATACTGCATTTTAGAAAGTACATCCTGAATCTTCTCTTTGCTCATTCCTATACCATTGTCTTCTATTTCTATTTTCAAAAACTTTTCTTCCAATACTCTTTCACTAGGCAGTTTTTCATTTATATTTTTTTCATTTATAATTTTTTCATCTATTATTTTTTCTTGAATTATTACTTCTTTGAAAATACTAATCTTAATTTGTCCTCCTGTAAGAATACCTTCAAGACCGTGTACTATTGCATTCTCCACAAGGGGTTGTATCAGAAACGGCAGAATATAGATTTCATTTGTATCTACGTCTTTAGCAATATTTATATTATAGTTAACTCTATCCCCAAATCTTATATGCTGTATTTTAAGATATGTTTCTACCTGATCAAGTTCCTGCGACAGGGTAACATTGCGAGTACCTGTATTTTCCAGCACATACCGAAGTGATTTTCCAAGAAGTTTTATAGCAGCCGCAGTTTGTTTGCTGTCTCCTGTTAACGATAGCATTCTTATAATCTCTAAGGTATTGAAAAGAAAATGCGGATTTATCTGACTTGCCAGAAGATTATACTCTATTTCCTGCTGCCTGTTGCGAAGTTCTTTTTCTCTCAGAATTCCCTTATATACAATAGCTTCCTGCTCTTTTATTCTCTTAACAGTCGTTAGTAAGTCAGCAAACGTTTCCTTAAGCTCATCATCATTTCCACTGAAATTCGTAATAATATCATAATCGCCAATACTTGCCTTATGCATTGCTTGTCGCAGATTTTGAGTTCTTTTTGCAAAAGAATCTGAAAATTTCCAGATAATAATTGCCGGAATAATAGTAAGTAGAAATATCATCATTACGAAAAAGAAAGTCACAGCAAAAATATTTGTTTTAGAAAAAGGCTCATACACAGAAATAAAAATCTTATTTCCAGTAAGATATGTCTTTATAAAATCTGTATGTCCTAATATTTTCTCATCGTTGTAATCAGATACGTTAGTAGCCTCTAAATCAATATACGGAATACAGTTTCTTATACTACTTACCTTTCCTGTTTTATGAATATCATCTGCATACATACAGTAATCATTATCAGTTGTTATCTCTACAGAAAAATCATTTCTGCCTATCCTGTTTCGCAGATTATTATTATCAAGTGTAACAACAAGATAAGCATCATCAATGTACGATGCAACCCACATTCTACGAACAAGTGCAAGTTCATAAACATCTTTTCCCAGACTGTCTTTTCTGACAATATAGCACCATTTTCCAGTAACTGAAGTATTATCAAGTATTCTATTATTCTGGTATTGTTCATCTGAGACTATTTCTTTTCTTTGATTTTCCTGGCTTAAATTAGCCAACGTCTTTCTATCTAAGTGTTCTATGTGACTGCTTTTAGGAATCGCCACGTTACTTGTGTAGAGTGTAACAGAAGAAACGTTAGCCTGATCTTGATAGAAATGATTAAGAGTACTTTCAAGTGCATTTATCTCCAAATCACTTTCAAACTTTTTCTTTGAGAGTGTTTCAATATAATTGGTGTTGCTTACTATTGTCTCAGAAAATTCATACACTGTGGAAGTAATATCTGAGATAATTGCCTTTATGCGAGTTGTCTCTGCATTTATTAATGTGACATTTTCTCTTAGAAGCTGTTTGTTCATCTGCTTTAATGCTGCCCCTCCCAGTATCCAAACCGGTACACATAACACTATAAGCAGCATTCGTATCTGAGATTTTACGCTTTTATTCTTAGTGTTTATCAATTATTGACCTGCTCCTTGCATAATCTTCTTCGAAAACCTTATCAAAACCAATACTTTTTACCATCTTAACCATATCTTTAAAATACGATTCAAATTTCTCATCATCCTTAGCAAAAACCATTTTCCAGCTATAATCTATTATTATCTGTCTACATTTTTCTTTTATTGCCACTAGTTCCGGACTATAGTCAGGCATTGCAATATTATCTCCTGGGAAAACCATAAGCATATTATTATTCGACAGATATTCTATAGGAAGAAGCGATGTATTATAGTATGCTTGCCAGGATTGTGACAGTTTTGTTGCAGTCTTTTTCTTATAATCATCCCAGGTTAGATAATTATAGGAAATTCCCGTATCTTCATCTTTATTCAACACTCCTACAGACTTATAATTTAGTGCACAACACCCATCTCTCCAAGTACCCTCACCAAGGCTTTTGGGAAGAGGAATATCTTCACCATTTACAATTAGCTTTTCACCAAGACTGGTAATAACAGGTTTATCATCTACAATGTCCCAACATATTCCTTTAGGTCCTGCTGTACTTCCGTTTTCTGTTTCTGATGCCATAATTCCCTCAAAAGAATACAACCAGTCAATAAACTCTGCTACTCTCTGCGGGTCTTCACAGTTTCTTCCCATCATTATTCCTGTTCCAACTTTTCCATCTGGCATGCATCCATATTCTAGACACTTCATATCATCAATAATAACTGTAGCAAAACCTTTGCCTTCCTCTATATGTTCGACAGTATTGTAATGACCTGCGCCAAGCCATGGCCAAAAAGAATATAGAATCCTTCCCTCTTTATATTTCTGCGCCACCATATCAAATGTCTGATTATACGAATCAGGATCCACAAGTCCGAGCTTATTGGCTTCATAGAAAAATCTCAATGCCTCTTTATATATTCCATCATTGTCGATTATGCTCTGAATGCATGAACCGTCTGCACGCGGAAATGCAAATCCAATCTGAGTAAAACCGTACATGCCTCTAATTGCATCTGTATTCTGCATAGAATCGTTATCCCAGTCATGAAAAAGAGAAATTGAATATATTTTTTCTCCATTATTTTGAGCATTTGCATAATCCTGCATTCTTTTTAAAACTCTCAAAAACTCTTTTGAATTTTTTATATTAGGGCTTCCAATAGCCGTATATATGTCCCATCTTATAGACGGTGCAACTGTTGGTTCTATTGCATTACAGGGCTTACTACTGTTTAGTGATGAAATTTCTGAAGGAACTGCCCACATTCCTTTTATTTCAGCAAGACTTGATGCCTTTAAAATTGCTTTTTCATATTTTTTTAAATTGGGACAATTATCCATATATGGTGTGAAATCAAGAATTAAATCTGAAGAAACCAAATCCTTAAGCCGGCTTTGGTCTAAGTTTGTAATGATGATATCCCCCAAATTTCCATTAGCACACCTCGTCTGAAAAAGTTTATTTCCTCCTCCTGCAACGTTAGGCGCAATGATATTAAGTTCAATATTGAATTTATCTTTTATAAGTTTTGCATACCATCCTGACTGCAAACCTTGATAATTAGCCTGACTATCGAACACATCCAGTACAAGCGCCTTTTTATTTGATTTCCTACAATCTGCAAAAGATTTGTATCCTAGATGTGCTGATAGACATACAGTTATAATAATGAACGAAATAACTACCCTCTTAGTTCTTTTGCTCAACTATATTCCCCCTAAAGCCCTGTATTATAGACCTGTTGTTTCGTCTAATCCCAGCATTATATTCATATTCTGAATTGCAGCGCCGGATGCACCTTTCCCAAGATTATCAAATACTGATGTAATACCTGTCTGAGCTCCGTTTCCATAGACATATATATCAATTTTATTGGTTCCCTGCAAAGAGTTTGCATAAATTTTGTCTTTTGGTTCATCGAAATCTTTAACAGTAATAAAACAGGAATCCGCATAATACTCTTTCATAGCCTTACAGATTCCTCTGCTGTCTATTCCATCCTTCAAAAGACTGTTTTGAAGAAGAATTGTCGTAGCCATTCCCTTATAATAATCATCTACTATTGGAAGAAATGCAGGTGGATTTGTAAGTCCTGTCATTTTCATCATCTCCGGAATATGCTTGTGTTTTAGAGCAAGACCGTACAATGCAGGAGATGATAATAAAGAATCCCTATTTTCTTCTTCATACTCCTGAATCATTTTTTTGCCGCCACCTGAATAACCAGTTAAAGATGTACATGTCATTGGATAGTCAGCTGGAAGAATTCCTGTTCTTACAAGTGGTGCCACTATTGAAATAAAGCCTGTTGCATGACATCCCGGATTTGCAATTCTCTTTCCTTTGCTGATTTTTTCTCTCTGTTTATTGGAAAGTTCTGGAAATCCATATACCCAGTTATCATCTGTTCTATGTGCTGTAGATGCATCAATTACTCTAACTTTATCGTTTTCAATTAAAGAAACTGCCTCTCTTGCACCATCATCAGGCAAACATAAAAAGACAATATCTGCGCTGTTTAAAAACTTCTTTCGTTCCTCAATATCATGCCTTTTATCCTCATCTATTCGAAGCAGTTCCAAATCATCACGACTGCTTATTCTCTCATAAATCTGAAGACCTGTTGTTCCACTTTGACCATCAATATAAACTTTAGTTTTCATAGTAAAATCCTTTCAAAGATATTATCTAAAGATTTTTGTCACTTCGTTTAAAAAGCAATGCAAACTAGCTATTTAAAAAATGCTTAAACTTGAACCAGTTTGTTAGCCTATGAACCAGTCTGACTTTACTACATTATAGAAATAAAGTGATGGCTTTTCAAGTAGCTTAATAGAGAAGTTCTGCTAAAACAGCATTACTTACAGCGATTCCCTTTTTAGTAAAAAAAAGTCGTCCATCTTTTTCATCTAGAAGAGATGCTTTGATAAACTGATTAATTTTCTGGCCATAATCTTTATAAATTGGCTCTTTAAAGGTATCCTCATAGTCTTTTAAAGCAATCCCCCTGCATAACCGTAGTCCAAGCAAAATAAACTCTTCTTTCTGCTCACTTACAGATAATTCTTGATAGTCTTCCACAAAATTTTTAACTGGAATTGATGAATCTGTATTTTTATTTTGCCAAAATGATATATAGTCCTCAATACTTCGCGGATTGGACCATCTACTTTCTTTATAAAGGCTAGCCGCCCCTATTCCAAATCCAAGATATTCACCTCTTGTCCAGTATGCTTTATTATGCCTGCATTCATAATCACCATCATTTCTTGCATAATTTGAAATTTCATATCTATGATAGCCGTTTTGAGCTAAAAATTCTTCTGTAAAATCATACATGGCACGTTCCTCATTTTCTGTTGGAAGAGGAGGCCATTGTACATCCGCATTTTTACTATTTTCACGCAGCTCTGCAACTTTACCTTTGGATATCAGTTCCGACTCCACATCATAATTATCTCTATCTACAACTTCACTGTAATGCTCATAAAATGGTGTTCCTTCTTCGATAATAAGACTATAGGCAGAGATATGTTCAGGCTTTAAACTAACTGCTTTCGATAATGTTCTAGACCATGAGTCAAAGCTTTGCCCTGGAATTGCACTCATCAAATCTATATTGATATTATCAAAACCTGCACTTCTTGCATCTTCAAAAGTTTTTAAAAAGGTCTTACTATCGTGTATTCTTCCAAGAATCTTTAATTCATCATCATTTAATGACTGACAGCCTATACTTATCCTGTTTATCCCAGCCTTTTTATATAAACAAAGCTTTTCTTTTGTTACTGTTCCCGGATTAACCTCGATAGAAAATTCGATATTCTTTGCGTATGTAAAACAGTCATGAACAGTTTTGCATATTTTCTCTAATAATGATACTGGGATTGATGAAGGTGTCCCTCCACCTATAAAAACTGTTTTGACTGTGCTGTGGTTTGTTTTTTTTCCATAAAACCTTATTTCTTCAATCAGCGCATTTACATATTGCTCCTGCTTGTTAAGCACCGCTGGAAATGATAAAAAATCACAGTATGCACATTTTCTAACGCAAAAAGGTATATGAATATAAATGGCCAGATCGCATGCTGCTTTCTGGCCGTTGTTATTATTTGTAAGTTCAATTGGTTTATCAAATGAATTCATCATAATTTTTTATTATTCGACTGAATACAGTCCGTTTTGCTGTTTGAATATTTTATCACTTATCTTCATCTAGCTTAAGAACGCTAAGGAATGCAGACTGAGGTACTTCTACGCTACCAATCTGGCGCATTTTCTTCTTTCCTTCCTTCTGCTTCTCCAAAAGTTTCTTCTTACGGCTGATATCACCACCATAGCACTTGGCAAGTACATCCTTACGAAGAGCTTTGACGGTTTCTCTAGCGATAACTTTTCCACCAACAGCAGCCTGAATAGGAATTTCGAACAAGTGTCTTGGAATCTCTTCTTTAAGCTTCTCGCACATCTTTCTTCCTCGCTCATAAGCACCGTCCTTATGTACGATAAAGCTAAGAGCATCGACATTATCTTTATTGATAAGAATATCAAGCTTCACTAATTCTGAACGCTCATATCCTTTCATTTCATAATCAAAAGATGCATATCCTCTTGATCTAGACTTAAGAGCATCAAAGAAATCGTAAATAATCTCATTAAGTGGAAGCTCATATTTTAAGATAGCTCTTGTCGTTTCCACATAATCTGTTGAGATATATTTTCCACGCCTTTCCTGACAAAGCTGCATAATAGAACCGATATACTCTGTTGTTACCATTATTTCACCATTAACAATAGGTTCTTCCATGTATTCAATCTCTGATGGATCTGGAAGGTTGGATGGATTAGTCAAATCAAAAACTGTTCCATCAGTCTTGTGAATTTTATATACAACGCCTGGAGCAGTGGTAACAAGATCAAGGTTGTATTCTCTTTCTAAACGTTCCTGTATAACCTCGAGATGTAAAAGTCCAAGGAATCCACATCTAAAACCAAATCCAAGTGCCTGAGAAGTCTCTGGCTCATAGAAAAGAGACGCATCATTTAACTGCAGCTTTTCTAAAGCATCTCTAAGTTCAGGATATCTTGCAGAATCAGCAGGGTATATTCCACAATATACCATAGGCATTACCTGCTTATATCCAGGAAGAGGCTCTGCACATGGTGCGTCAGCATCTGTTACTGTGTCGCCTACTCTGGACTCTTTGATATTCTTAATAGATGCTGTGAAATAACCTACCATTCCAGGTGTAAGTTCATCGCAGGCGATAAACTGTCCCGGTCCAAAGTAACCTACTTCAACAACTTCTTCAACTGCACCTGTTGACATGAATTTAACCTTCATGCCTTTTTTAAGGATTCCATCTCTTACTCGCAGAAATACAATAACTCCTCGGTAAGGGTCATAAGTTGAATCAAAAATAAGAGCCTTTAATGGTGCCTTATCATCTCCATCAGGAGCTGGAATAGCTGTAACTACCTTCTCAAGAACTTCCTCAATTCCGATTCCATTTTTGGCAGAAATAAGCGGAGCATCAGAGGCATCAATGCCTATCACATCTTCTATTTCTTGCTTAACTTCATCTGCCTGAGCACTTGGCAAGTCAATCTTATTGATTACTGGAAAAACGTCCAAATCATGATCAAGTGCAAGATATACATTAGCAAGTGTCTGAGCTTCTACTCCCTGAGTTGCATCTACAACAAGAATAGCTCCATCACAAGCAGCAAGACTTCGGCTTACCTCATATCCAAAGTCAACATGACCTGGAGTATCTATCATATTGAAAATATATTCATTACCATCTTTTGCTTTATATACCATTCGTACAGCCTGACTCTTTATGGTAATTCCTCTTTCTCTCTCGATATCCATATTATCGAGAACCTGTGCGCTCATCTCTCTGCTTGTCAAAACACCAGTCTTCTCAATAAGACGATCAGCCAAAGTGGATTTACCATGATCAATGTGAGCTACTATACAAAAATTTCTAATTTTACTTTGTTCTATTGCAGACATATAATCCTCATCTTATACTATATTTAATGAATTCTAGTTAATGTTTCTCGCTTTCGCTCGATACATTAACTATTCGGGATGATATTATAGTTTGCTTCGCAAAATCATCCCTCACATTTGAATTCTTTCTTATGCAGTCAGCGGCTATGCGTTTCCTGCTACCTGTGAACAGTTACTATCCTAACATATTTAGGGTTGAATTTCTACAATAAGTATTGACATTTTGATGATTTTCTTCTAAAATTTATGCCATATGTGAACGTTCGCTGTCCGTGTCCGGCTTGAATGTTCCTGCAATTATTTTAAGTTAATAGGATATTAATCTGGAGGTAATCTAATCATGGCAAATATTAAGTCTGCTAAGAAGAGAGTTCTGACAAGCGCTAAGCGTGCAGATCGTAATCAGGCTATCAAGTCTGCTGTTAAGACAGAAATTAAGAAGGTAAGATCCGCTATCGATGCTGGCAACAAGGAAGATGCTGCTAAGGCTCTTATCTGTGCTACATCCGCTATCGATAAGGCTGAGTCTAAGGGTGTATTCAAGAAGAATACAGCTTCCCGTAAAGTTTCTCGCCTTGCTAAAGCTGTAGCAAAGATGTAATTTTCATCTTTTCTTACTGTAAACTTTATATTACAATAAACTTCTTAAAAAGGTGTGTAAAATGAATTTTCATTTTACACACCTTTTTAGTAAGATTTTATCTTCTAGCCCATGTAAGTCCATTTGCAGACTCCATAAGCTTTCTTATCTCATTCATCATGGCAACACAAGCTGATGATTCATCACTATAGTGCTGTGTTCCAACTTTTTCCTTATCATCTTTAAAGAAAATATCCCATCCATCAGTAGACTTTATCAGGCATATGCGATTTTTATGTTCTTTTCCAATCTTATAATATTTCTTCGGAACAAGATGTTCCTTAAAAAAGTGTTTCAAATCCTTGATATTCATTGATATAGCCTCCTCAAAACGAAGCGGTATTCTTTCCAGCTTCATATAGTTTTAATTACTACATATACTATACCACTGCACCACATTGATAGCAAGACAATTAACTAACTAACAACTAAAGTCACAAAAATACAGCCTGCTCACAAAAGTAAACAGACTGCATTTCAAACTTATAATCACCTTAAATATATTTTAAACTTTTAGCTTTTTATTCACTCATAATAGGCTGAGAAAAATCGATAACAGGACTTTCCGGCTCGCTAGAAGGTATTACACTTATAGCCTTGAGAACCGGTCCCTCACCGCCATATTCTTTAACAAATTCTCGCTCTATTCTTGCCGTTACATCAACCCAGCTTTTTTCTTCGAGTTCAGATGCTCTATCATAATCACATGCAAAACCAAGGAACTGCATATCCTGCGCACAGCAAGTCATAGACATTCTTCCAGGAACAAATCTTGTCTTTGGAAATTCTGGCGGCTTAGCAACCATTGCACGGAATTTAACATTTTTTCCCTCATAACGATCTACATGCTCAAGTGCATCAAGATAGAACATTCCATAACCATAATTGTTAAGCTCAATTGGATCTGCTTTCAAATCAAATGGAAGATCTTCGTCCAAAGTTACATCAACCTCTCCATTTTTATCCTCAAAGATAATATCTGCAGCCTGATTGATAGCTTTAACATTACGCTTATAAACAGGAAGTTTCTCATTTAGACCGTCGCAACGATTGAACAGAATAAGATCTGCTCTTCTTATATGTTCAGCCAGCATTGACTTCATGTTGTTAAAATACATTTCGAAAGTCATGCAGTTAATCATAGTAATCTGCTGCTCAATCTGCCAGCTCTTTGGAAGCTGTATTTTTCTGGAGTCCCACATTCCATTAAACTCGATGAGTATTCTATCAGGATTGTATTGATTCTCAAGATTTGTAAGCTTTCCGATTGTGAAATTCTCTTCATCATCGATTACAACTTTTATTGTATCATTTGCCCTTAGTACTTTCTCTTCGTACTCATCTTCACCCTCTTCACAAACAATAAGAAGAGTTTTTCCATTTATTTTAAAATACGGTTGTGCAATTGTATAACGCAAAAAATCCGTTTTTCCGCTTTCAAGGAAACCATAAAGAATATATACTGGCTTCATTACTTCAATCCTTTCATAAACAAATTATTTTCTATGACGGAAAAGATTCTCAAGAGCATCTTCCTTAAGTCCAGAACCAATTACAACAATCTTTCCAGTAACTTCCGGATTACCATCTCTAATCTGTGTTTCCTCTGGAACATAATCAAACTCAATCCACTTTCCGCTTGCATCACTTACCATACCTTTACTTCTAAGAACGAATCCGTACTCGTCGATATTGTCAAGTTTGGCAAGCATCTCTTTAATCTCATCCTTTGTATACTTTGCAGGAGTTTCAAGAGCCCAGCTCTGGAATACTTCATCTGCATCATGTCCGCCATGGTGATGGTGGTGCTCATGTCCATGATGGTGATGATCATGGCTATGATGAACTACTACGCCGTCCTCGTCTTCTTCATGATGGTGATGATCATGTTCATCTTCATCATCATGGTGGTGATGACAGCAATGTTCATGCTCATCTTCATCATCATCATGGTGGTGATGACAGCAATGTTCATGCTCATCTTCATCATTGTGATGATGCTCATGCTCGTCTTCATCTTCATGGTGGTGATGACAGCAGTGCTCATGCTCGTCTTCATCTTCATCTTCGTCATGATGGTGATGATGATGATCATGCTCTTCCTCTTCAAGGTGTTCTCTTGTCATTTCCTCAAGAAGTTCTTTCTCTAAATCGTGATTTCCTTCGAAAGTATCAAGGATTTCCTTTCCATCAAGCATATCAATAGGTGTAGTAATAACAGTAGCCTTGCTGTTTAAAGACTTGATAAGTTCAACAGCATCCTCAATCTTCTTCTCATCGGCTTTATCTGTACGTGTAAGTATGATAGTGCCTGCACTTGCAATCTGGTTTGTATAGAACTCACCAAAGTTCTTAATATACATTTTAACTTTTGTGACATCAACAACTGTAACTGCACTGTTCAATATCATCTCTGGGAATTTATCTGTAACATTTTTAATAGCAACAGCTACATCTGAAAGCTTTCCTACTCCTGAAGGCTCAATAAGAATTCTTTCTGGAGCATACTTATTCATGATTTCTGTAAGGTTGGTATCAAAGTCACCAACAAGTGAACAGCAGATACATCCTGCATTCATCTCGCTGATTTCAATACCGGATTCCTTGAGAAATCCTCCATCAACACCAACTTCACCGAATTCGTTTTCTATAAGAACAGTCTTGGTTCCCTTAAGTGCATCAGACAATAACTTTTTGATAAGAGTTGTTTTTCCAGCACCCAAAAAACCTGAAATAATATCTACCTTTGTCATATTCTTCCTTCTTTCTTTGAAATATAATTCAAAAGTCAAGAGTTTTCTTTTTTACACCAAATACATTAGCAAGGATTCATACATGTTGTCAATTGCTAACATGTATATTTCCATATAACTCCGACCCCATCCTTCATATTTTAGTATTGAAGATTCTATACGTCAAGGCTGGTAAGATGAGCGTTTTTACGTGACAAAGACGCCAAAGTATATGCCATCCGTTTTAAAATAGCAAATTATATAACGGTATTAGCATCACTTTGGCGCCTTTTTGCTTGTTTTATTTACTTTTTTTTAATTTTTATACTTCAAATAAGCAATGAACAATCAGCATTCGAATGCTGGTCTAAGTGCATCAGGACAAGATACCTTGCCATGCTTTGCTTCCTTTGGACAACAGAAATTCAAATACTTATTTCCCTGAATCTGCAAAACTCCTTTTCCAAGATCAGGTAGAAGGCATGTAATAGGCATTCCATTAAAGGAATTAATCATCTCGATAACATATCCTTCTTTAAATCCAAGTGTTAATACTTCGGACTGTCTAATAGCATAGCTATGTGCAAGAAGTGAAATTGTAAAGAATGTTCCATCATACAACTTCAAAAGCGCCCATTTTATCAAGTCAAGATTTCCATCAACAGATTCATCATGTGTAACTACATGGAAATAAAAATCACAAATTCTTTCGTGAATATAATTAGGCTTTCCATTATCCCAGCTTGAAACTACATCGCACTGAAGTTCACTATAATAATTTCTAAGTGCATATTCATTAAATCTAACAGCAAGCCAATTATATACTCTTTCTAATGAAGCAAATGCAGCAGGATCTTTTTTCTCAAGTGCTTCCCACTGCTCGTTTACATAATCAATTTTTGATTTATTGTCAATCATCATGCAAAGTTTATATAATCTTGGCAGAGAATTTTTTCCACATTTACGTCTGAATGCATCATGAACTTTAATATAAGTACCGGAATCAAGTCTTCTTATAGTCTGCATAATAAGTACAAGCTCAGAGTAACAAGCTGTAAGATTCGCAACATCATCTGCGGAATCTAAATTTTCAACAATATTAGTAAAATTATCAACCACATAGTCGTTCTTAATAAAGAAATCAACTATTCCATCTACATCCTTGCTATTAATTGCCTTAAAAGAATTAAAAAGTTCCATTTTCCTCTCCCTCTTTCATAGCCTATCCTCCCATGGATATTTGGCTTTTTCAAATCCGTTTGTTATACAGTGCGTTTATCAATATATAGTAAAAAAACATCTTGCGCAACGGAAAATACAACGAAATAAAGCCCGATAAAACCAGCAATTATTATAACATATCACTTTTAGCAAAAACGTGGCTCTAATTCCAGAGCCACGCTATCATATGTTTTATCATAAAATTTAGTCAAAATTAATATTTACCAAATTCCCATGATGATTTTTATATATTATGCATAATATACTTAAAAAACTTTTTGTTTAATTCTTAAAGCTGTGTATTGGTGCAGGTATTCTGCCACCTCTGTTAACAAAATTGCTACAGTCAAAATTGTTAACCGGCATAATAGGTGCATATCCCAAAAGACCTCCAAACTCAACAGTCTCGCCAACTTTCTTTCCTATTACCGGAATGAGTCTTACAGCTGTAGTTTTCTGATTAATCATTCCAATTGCCATTTCATCTGAGATAATACCAGCTATTGTAGTAGCTTTTGTATCTCCAGGAATAGCAATCATGTCAAGTCCTACTGAACATACACAAGTCATTGCCTCAAGTTTCTCAAGGACAAGGCATCCTGCTTCTACGGCATTTATCATACCCTGATCTTCACTTACAGGTATGAATGCACCAGAAAGACCTCCGACATAAGACGAAGCCATTACACCGCCTTTTTTAACCTGATCATTTAATAAAGCAAGAGCTGCTGTTGTTCCAGGTGCACCAGCATACTCAACTCCAATTTCATGAAGAATATCAGCAACTGAATCACCAATTGCAGGTGTGGGGGCAAGTGACAAATCTACAATTCCAAAAGGAACTCCAAGTCTCTTAGATGCTTCTTTTGCTACCAGCTGACCTACTCTTGTAACCTTAAATGCAGTCTTTTTTATAGTCTCGCAAAGAACTTCAAAGTTCTCACCACGAACTTTTTCAAGAGCTGTCTTGACAACGCCCGGTCCTGATACACCTACATTTATTATTCTGTCAGCCTCTGTAACGCCATGGAATGCGCCTGCCATAAATGGATTATCATCAGGAGCATTACAGAATACTACAAGTTTTGCACATCCAAGACTATCCTTATCTTTTGTTTTCTCGGCAGTTTCAAGAATAATATCTCCAAGAAGTCTAACAGAATCCATATTGATACCAGTCTTAGTAGAACCTACATTTACTGAACTGCAAATAAGTTCTGTACTTGCGAGTGCTTCTGGAATAGAACGAATAAGCATTTCATCAGCCTTTGTCATTCCTTTACTGACAAGGGCTGAATAACCACCGATAAAATTGACGCCTACTTCATGTGCTACCTTGTCTAATGTCTTTGCAATACGTACAAAATCAGCAGATGACTTACATGCTGCTCCTCCTACGAGTGCAATAGGTGTGAGCGATATTCTTTTATTAACGATAGGAATACCAAATTCTCTGGAAATATCCTCACCTGTTTTTACCAAATCTTTAGCTGATTCATAAATTTTGTTATGAATCTTTTCACAAAGACGGTCCAAATCTGAGTCTATACAATCTAAAAGGCTGATACCCATTGTGATAGTACGGACATCGAGATTCTCCTTCTCAATCATGTCATTAGTTTCCGAAACTTCACTTATATTGATCATTTACTTCAATTCCTTTCAGATTCTGTGCATAGAGTTAAAAATATCTTCCCTCTGCATCTTTATTACAACGCCGATTTCTGTTCCAAGACTTTCAACTTTATGGGCAAGTTTTACGAAATCTGCATCTCTTTCTGTGATGTCAACAATCATCATCATGTTGAAATAACCAGAAACGATTGTCTGACTGATATCCAGAATATTAACGTTTTCCTCTGCAAGAGATGTGCAAACTTTGGCAATGATACCTACAGTATCTTTTCCGACAACTGTAATGATAGCTCTTTTCATGATACTTCTCCTTTAACTCTAATGCACTTAATAAAATTTAAACATTTATAACTTCAGAAATCTCACTGCGTTTTGCAACCTGCAGTAAAAAATCTTTGCTATTATATGGATTGTTGCCCATATCAATTGCAAGACGAACTGTCTCATAAGCTAGTTCCGGCATATTGTTTTTATCTGACAAGTGACCAAGAACAATTCCTTTTATATGATTATTTAACAGTTTGCAGATAAGTTCCCCTGATTTATCATTCGATAAATGCCCTTTATTACCTGCAATTCTTGCTTTCAAACGGTATGGGTAAGGCCCTGTCTGTAACATTCTCAAGTCATGATTGGATTCTAGAAGTAAAGCATCCATATCCTGAAGACTCTTAACCGTATAGTCATCATAACATCCCAAATCAGTCGCAACTGCGACCTTTTTATTTCCACTAGATATTCTAAATCCTACCGGTTCTCTGGCATCATGAGAAATCTTCATCGGATTGATTGTCATATCTCCTACTTCAACAATTTCATCAGGGTGTATCACATGAAAATCTGCATCATCTAGTTCATGCTTTTTGTCAGAAAGCCTAATTCCTTCAATTGTTCCCCTTGTCGCATAGACAGGTATCTGATTTTTCTTAAGAATAACCCTAAGAGCTGCTATATGATCTATATGCTCATGAGTTACAAATATTCCACTAACATCTGAAAAATCAAGTTCCAGAAAATTCAAACCTTCCAGTATTTTTTTCCTGCTGCATCCTGCATCAACCAAGATGTGCGTCTTTTCAGTACCAATGTATGTGCTGTTTCCATTGCTTCCTGAAGCCAGACTGACAAATCTCATATCACCATAATCCTCTTAGTTTGAACAGACATTCAAACCTTCTCTATAGAATACTACATATCGTTACAAAGAAAAAGACCATGTTTTATTTTCATGGTCATTTTCTTATTAAAAACAACATGTACACTTTAACACATCAAAGTGCTTTTTGACAACTTTTATTTTTGCCAATGTATTTCAATCTTATCTCCCTCAGATAATGTTTGCATGTAATCTGGACTGTTACCATTTAGAAGGGTTATTATTCCATGTCCCTGTGGTTTACTAAGATCAAAATCAATATAATCAAAAATATCTACAAAAATATATTCAGCCTTATTTCTAAGTGTGACAGCATTTCCGTTGATAATAACATGCAAATCTCGTACAAGAATATTTTTAACCGGAGGATTTGCCACCTGTTCTATCTCAAAATTATTCTTTTCTGCCACATCAGCTTCTAACGCAGATTCAGCTGAGGCTTCATTTTCCATTTCCATTTCAACTTCATCTGCATCCGGAATATCTCTATAATATTCCATAATAGAATCTTCTCTTGACTTGAATTCAACTTTAAAGTTCTCATAAACTGGTGTATCCAAATCCGCTTCTTCGTTGTTGACGATTACAAAAGTGTCTCCATCAATCTCTATGTCCAATAACTGTGCTATTTGAGAAGGCGTTACATAATCCAAAACTTTAACATTGTCGCCATTTTGAATCTGATATAACGGTGTCTGTGGTTCTCCATTTACTGTTGCAAAATGGGAAGCCATTACTTCCGTACCGTTAACTATAATTTTAAATTTAGATTTAAATTCAGGTAAAGAATTAATATCCATCTCGCCAGCCTGACCTGCTGTTGAAGATTTTACATCGATAATGTCATTAGCTCTAATTTTTGTATGAATATCTGCTATTTTACCATTTACAGTAATTACAGCAGACTCACCAAGAGTTCCTGGAGCAACTTTTTCTTTACCATTAACTGTATATTTAAGAGGAGTTCCCCTCTTCGGAAACAAATCTTCATTAGGAAAAGATGCCTGCATTGCAGCATTTACTACCTGGAGCTTTCCATTATCATAAAGCTTTATTGAATCTCCATTAAATGAAACAAAAATAAAATTATTTGTGTCCTGATAATAGCTAAGGCATATTCCAAGCGGAGTTACTATAAGAGAATCATGTCTTATTCCGTCTTCATTCATGAAAACGAAATCTTTCATAACCTCTTCACCTCTAAGCGCAACTCTTTCCTCTGCTATACCCATGCAATGAGCAATCTGAGTTGTATAACCATCAACGCATCCTCCACCACCGACTACGAATACTGCACTTACAGGATTATCCCCGTTAAGCCTTTTAATCTCAGCAGTTACATCTTTTGCCATAGAAGTTACGAGAGGATTTAATACTGCATCAACTTCTTTCCTTGTAATAGTCTTTTCCAAATTCATAATATCGATATACTTTATGCTATCATTATGCTGAGCAGATACTTTGATGTTATCTGCAGTATTAAAATCCACAAGGCAATGCTTTGCAATAGACTCTGTTAAATGATCTCCTGCAACAGGAATCATTCCGTAGGCTGTAATTGTTCCTTCATTCGTAATACAAATATCAGATGTTCCTGCGCCAACATCAATAAGCGCAAGATTCAACATTCTAAATTTCTCTGGAATAGCCACCATGATAGCTGCAATAGGCTCAAGCGTTAGATTAACAACGTTTAAATCTGCTCTTTCACAAACTTTATATAGAGAGTCAACGACATCGTCAGGAAGGAAGGTAGCAATTAATTCTACCTTCACTGTTCCCGCTTTATGACCTTCAAGATTTATTATCTGATAGTCGTTTAGATAATAATGCAATACAGAATATCCAACAAGATAAAATTTTAATTCCGAATCATTTTTTGCAAGAAACTCCTGATAAGCTTTCTCGACAGCTTTAGAATTAAGGTTGTAGATATCCTCATCAGTTATTGTATGATCTCCTTCATATGTTTCTTCCAAGGAAGTTTCTACAGTGCGAAGTACACGACCAGCGGCTGCTATACACACATCAGTCAAATGTATATCAGTCTCCTGCTCAAGTTCATTTTTGATAGCTGTTATTGTCGCACCAACTTTTCCAATGTCATGAATCTGTCCGTCTAACATGGCTCGTGTTTCATGACCTCTGGTTTTCTGCGCAATTATGGTGAACTTACCATCTTTAATATATCCCATAGTGCCCACTACATTACGCGTTCCAATATCCAAACCAAAAACAACACCCTGATCTTTCTGCTCCATACTCTGCATTAGCGAAATCCCCTTTGTTTTTGAAAGTAGTAATTGCTACATGTAAAAACGGAATACAAATAAAGGTTCTATAAATTATTTTTTCAAATGGTTATCTATAATTTGAAGCGTATCTTCAAGACTGCCGCTATTATCAATCATAAAATCCGAGCCGGCACGAAATTCGCTTTCAGATAGCTGTGACGAAATAATTTTATCAATTTTGGCATCCGAATAGCCCCTAGATGCTTTCAGACGTTTTCTTCTTATTTCTTCGTCTGCAAAAATGTACCACATTTCGTCTACTATTTTATTATAACCCGTTTCTATCAAAAGTGCCGCCTCAATAAACAGAATTTGTAATTTTTTTTCGTTTTTTTCTTTTTCAATTTGCTCATAAATATAGTCATTCGTAAGAGGATGAAGAATATCATTTATTTTCTTTAATACATCTGGCTTCCCGAATACAGCATTAGCCATCTTCTTTCTGTCAATTTCTCCATCTTCTTCATTAAGAATGTCTGTTCCAAGAAGCTCTACCAATTTGTCATAAGCTTCCATACCCTTCTTCTTAATGATATTTGCTACATCATCGGAAAAAATAACTCTACAATTGTATTTTTGTTCAAGATGGCGCAAGACTTCACTTTTTCCAGCTCCTACGCCTCCTGTTACTCCTATTATTTTCATATTGTAATTTAACCCTTTGCTTTGAAAAAATCCTCTCCAATATTACACTCTGCTATAAGTGGTACTGCCATATGTGCAGCATTCTGCATCTGTGCTGTAAGAATCTCTTTTACCTTATCTACTTCATCTTTAGCTGTTTCTATTAAAAGTTCATCGTGTATCTGAAGTATCAGCTTTGATTTCATATTTCTTGTACGAAGCTCTTTATAAACATTAATCATTGCTATCTTCATGATATCTGCAGCTGTTCCCTGAATAGGCGCATTCATGGCAACTCTTTCACCAAATTGTCTTTTATTATGATTAGAATCAGTTATTTCCGGAATAGGACGTCTTCTATCAAACATTGTCACACTATATCCTTTTTCTCTGGCAAATTCAATTGCCTTCTTCTGATATTCCTTAACTTTTGGATACATTTTGAAATACTCATCCATGTATCCTGAAGCTTCAGTTCTGGATATTCCCAAATCTGCTGCAAGGCCAAATGAACTGATTCCGTATACAATACCAAAGTTTACAGCCTTAGCGTTGCTTCTTTGAAGATCTGTTACCTCTTCAAATGGTGTATGGAAAACCCTAGAAGCAGTACTTCTATGAATATCTTTTCCTGACTTATAATCTTCAATGAGTCCTTCATCCTTAGAAATATCTGCAAGTATTCTAAGCTCAACCTGACTATAATCTGCATCTGCAAATACATAGCCATCTCGTGGAACAAATACTTTTCTTATTGCCCTTCCAAGTTCTGTTCTCATCGGTATATTCTGCAGGTTTGGATCTGATGAAGATATTCTTCCTGTTGCTGTTATTGTCTGATTAAACTTAGTATGTATTCTATTATCCTTACCTATATAGTCAGCAAGGGAATCTGCATAGGTACTCTTAAGCTTAGTAAGTGTACGATACTCTAGTATTTTTTTTACAAAAGGATAATCTCCGGCAAGGCTTTCCAGTACTTCGGCAGATGTAGAATAACCAGTCTTGGTCTTTTTTCCGCCAGGTATATTCATATCTTCAAACAAAATAGTCCCAAGCTGTTTAGGCGAGTTAATATTAAACTCTTTGCCGACTTCCTCATATATATCCTTTTCCAGCGAAAGAATACCATGTTTTAGGCTATCACCATACTCTTTCAAAGCTTCTTTCTTACATATAATGCCTTCCTTCTCCATATCATAAAGAACATATGTAAGCGGCATTTCGATTTTTCTCATAAGATTAAGCTCATTTATAGCCTTCAATGACTTCTCCAAAGCCCTTGCTGCTTCATAGAAAACCCTTGCATTATCACAGGAATACTCAGTCATCCTCTCTAAAGCTTTTTCTGGATCAAGTTCTATCTTGTCTTCTTTTTTCTTTTTTCTCTTTGGTTTCTCATCCTCTTTTGGAGTTTCTAACAAAAAGTCAAAAGTCATCTGAACAGGTATTTCAAAAAAGTCCTTAAGCTTTGTTTTACCAAAGTATTCCTCATAACTCTTTACACTAAGATTCAGATATTCTAAAGCAATATCACTAATTGTATAATCATTTTTCAAAGGATTTATCAAATATGCTCCAAGGAGGATATCAAAGTTTCCTTCTTCTTTTTCGTTATCAATTTCATATGGTGTAAAAAAGTGATATGTATTTTTTATATCAAAAGTTGAAAGTCTGCACTCCTTTGATAATAGTTCAAGTTTTTTCCTAAAATATTCCAAAGACATGGAATCATCTTTTTTGATAAAATATGCTTTCCTTTCGTCAAAGCACAAGGAAAGTCCCATAAAGTCTTCTGTGTTTTTAGAATCTTCAAGAAGCATATATCCAACAAATGTATCTTTGTTTTTCCCCTTTTCTAAAGCTTTGTTAAATATCTCTTCTGCTTCATTAATTCCACATACAAGATGTTTCTCATAAGGAACATTTGATAAATCTATTCTGGTAAGTATTTCATCATTATCTGCTTCTTCGAAGGATTCTTTTACATCATCAGAAACAACTATACCATCGAACGGGTTTTCATCTGCATTAATAAATTCTCCGCAGCTGTCTTCTGCAAAATTATCTTTCTCTAAAGAAACATTTTCAAAAAGACCTGGGAACTTCTTTGCCAAAAAGATAACTTTATTCTCGTTAAGTATTTCTATGACATCAGTATTTATACTTATTCTTTCGAAAGATAAATTCTCTTTTTGAAGATAATCGTCTATCTCTTTATTGCTTTCATCTGAAAGAAATATTTTTTCAGAGAAAATGTTGCTCATAAGCAATACAATATCTTTAGTTTTCAATAATTTTTCTTTTATAGAATTTCCTGAAATTTCTTCGATATTTGTATATATTCCTTCTATAGATTCATACTGTTCAAGAAGTCTTAAAGAAGTACCAAGTCCAAGAAAATCATCCGATGAAATCTCAGAACATCTTTCATCATCTTCAACATTTCTAAAATATTGTCCAGTTAAAACAAGAGCTGCATTCAGGTATTTGGATTCGATATTTAGATAATCACTCCATGCACTACCTTCAGATATAACAGTGCTTGTGTTTTCTATAACAACATTTTCACTTTTTTCCTGGAGAAGAATTACATTGTCAGAATAGATAACTACATCGTTATCATTCTTTTTCAGGCTTACTATTTTTCTGATAACATCAATAGATTCTGCATCACTGTATTTTAGAAGAGGAATAGATATTTTTGGAAGTAAATCAATTAAGATTTGCCTTTGCTTTTTTAATTCTTTTACAAAAAAATCACTGTTCTTCTTATATGACTTACAGGATTTCTTTCTCTCAAGACTTTCTTCTCCATCAAAGCAAACAACAAAATCAGAGTCTGTATTTTTTTCAAATTCTTTTAAAATAAAATATAAAAAGCCATATATTCCACTTGAATACTCTTTGGTAGCACGAGGAAGCAAAAGCCATGCTTTTTCCAATATACTTTCACCATCGAATATCAAAAGTTTTTTCATATATTCCAACCTCCTAAAGGTTTTTGTATTATTGTTTCTATCTAAGAACTTTTAAAGCAAGAATTAATAGACATCCTGCAAGAAGAACAACTATTACCTGCAAAATAAGTGCAAATATTTTAAGTCTTCTAGACGAACGAAGTCTTTTTTTTGCCATGTTTATCTGTTCATCAAGTTCTGCTACAAGATTAAAAGCATTGCCGTCTTCAAGTCTCTTCATTCCTGTACCGACTATAAACTGTATTGTCAATTCTTCTTTACAATCTTCGCATTGCTCAATATGTTCAAGAAATGCAGCAAGCTCATCATTTTCCAAAGTGCCATCCAAAAAAGCTGCTATATCATGTTCTGCCTGCTTATGTGTCATAATAATCCTTTCTTATACCCATGAATAAATACTGCTGCATAAGTCCGGCATAAGGACTCCAGACTTTCACATCAAAATCCTTCGGATAATTCTCCATTGCTCTTTTTACCCATACATCAATTGGAAAAGCATCCATTCTATGATATCCAAATAATCTTATGCATGAAGCAACTTTTATACCAATGCCTTTTACGGACATAAGTTCTTCACAAAGCTTATCATCATCAAGACTTGATGCTCTTTCAAGACCTCCATTTTCTGCCCATTTGCAAGCTGCAATTATATACGGAAGTCTATATCCAAGAGAACAGTTGTAAAGATTATTATCACAATTATTTTGGTCATCATCATAATAGGCTTCTAAAATCTGCGAAGGCGTTGGAATATCATATATTTCTTCGCCATCATAATTGCCTAATTTATTACCAGCTACTCTGCAGACTTTTTCCAGACAGCTTTTTATAGCTGGTATATTTTTCCTTTGAGAAATGATAAATGAAATTACCATTTCCCAAGGATCCTGCCTAAGGATTCTTATTCCTTTAGCACTTTCTGACGATTTCAGCAGAAATGAATCATTTCTATCAATGTTTTCACGTATCGCCTGATAATTCTCATCCATATCGAAATAGTACTTAAAAATCGTATCCCACTCTTTTTTTGTACACGAAAAATCAAACTCCGTATCAGAAAGTTTGCGTACATATAACACTTTATGAAAAGCTACTATTCGGTAAGTTTCATCGTCAATTTCTTTCCATCTGAAACATTGACCGCTTTCCGCTATTTTTTTTAAATCAAAATCATCTGTAATAACAATAACCATTAGCTCTCACACATTTAGAAATCTTCATTCTCAACCTAAGTGAAATTAGAATAATCAAAACAATTTCAATAGCAACCATATTAAAAAATGAATAACCAGTTCCAAGTAACACAACATAAAGTGCTGCAAAAACATTTATTATCGATGAAATCCCCCAAAATATCCAACTGATAAAATTTGCCCTATAGCATGATATTCTAATAATAGCTGCATTTATAACCTGAAGTATAAGGTATATCGCAATAAAAAATATAACTATAAAAAGACCCATCGCACCAAAAACACCTATAGCACTTCCTAAATCACTACGATTACCATCACCAAGCATCCCGTTGATAGTCATACATAACCAAAAAATAGATGCAAGTCCTTCTGCCGGAAGTAATAAGTTTACTCCCAGCTCATACTTAAGCAGCTTCCCAATCTCATTCATACCGTTCTTCTCCACAATATAGACTTATATAATCCACTTCTTAATTGCATTAAGCTTTAATCCGTATATGTTTTAATATTTTTTTACTCTCCAGACTTAACTTCTTTCCAAAGCCTGTTATACATCTCATCTGCTTTGCTTCCAAGATAAAGATAAGTATTACAACGACTAAGTGTATCCTCATCCGGAAATGCAACCTTAGAATTCTTTATAGATTCATCTTCTATCATCTGCTGAGCTTTTAGATTTGGAGTTGTATAAGTGACATATTCAAAGTTTTTAAGTGCTATATCTTCTCTGCACAAAAAGTCTATCCACTTATGCGCATTTTCAACATGTCTTGCATTCTTAGTAATACACCATCCATCAAGCCATACATTCGATCCTTCTTTTGGAACAACATATGCCAAATCTTTGTTCTCTCTTTGAGTATAAAGTGCTTCACCTGAATATATAACGCCAAGTGCTGCCTCTCCGCCAATCATCTTATCTCTAACCTGATCGACTACATACGCCTGAACAAGTGGCTTTTGGTTAAGCAAATCTTTAGCTGCGACTTTTAATTCATCCGGATTTGTTGAATTTATCGAATAACCATTTTTAGCAAGAGCTACCATAAAAGCATCTCTAACTGAATCCTGCATCAGAATCTGACCTTTATACTTCTTGTCCCAAAGAATATCCCAACTCTCAACAGGTTCTTTTACAAGCTTTTTGTTATACAAAATGCCTACTGTTCCGCAGAAGTTTGGAACTGTATATTTGTTACCTTCGTCAAATGAAGCCGCTGTCTTCATATAGTTAGGATCAATGTTTGCATAAGCATTAGGAATTTTTTCCTTATTAAGTTCCTGTAGCATATTCTCTTTAATCAAACGTGCAATCATGTAATCAGATGGACATATAACATCATATGCTGCATTATCTGAAGCTACTTTTGCATACATAATTTCATTTGATTCAAAAGCATCATATACTACTTCAATTCCAGTTTCTTTTTGGAACTGCTTTACAACATCGGGATCTATATACTCTCCCCAATTGTAGACATATACTTGATTTTCTTTTGTTCTAAATACACCGCCAAAAGACAAACCAACAAATATACATGTAATAATTACTGCAAATAGTATTGCAAAATTTCTGCCCTTTGAAGACTTCTTTGCATATGATACGTTTTTTTTGCCTGCTGCCTGCATAGAGCGTGCACGAAGTCCTCTTCTAGCCATTATAAGAATAATAACTGCCAGAAAAATAATCGTGGAAAGAGCATATATTTCTGGCTGAATACCCCTCTTAACCTCATTATAAATTTTAGTAGAAAGAGTATCAAAACCTGAACCCTTAGTAAAATATGTAATAATAAAGTCATCAAGCGACATAGTAAAAGCCATCATAGCTCCTGACAAAATCGCAGGAATCAAATCCGGAAGTATAGTTTTTCTAAACGCAAAAAAAGGTTCTGCTCCAAGATCAAGAGCTGCTTCATAAACACTTGGACTAATCGTCTTCATACGCGGCATCACACTAAGCATTACATATGGTATGTTAAATGTAATATGCGCTATAAGAACGGTAATAAAACCTGTATTAAAATGCAAAACTCTAAACAAAAGCATAAGACTGATACCAGTTACAATATCAGCATTTATCATCGGAATATTAGTCATTCCCATGATGACTGCTCTTGTCTTTTTATTTAGTCCTACCATAGCAACACAAGTAACTGTTCCTATTATAGTTGCAATAAGCGTAGATATGATTGCTATGATAAGAGTATTTGCTACTGCATTTATGACATCTGAATCAGAAGCAAGATTCAAATACCATTTAAGCGTAAATCCCCCCCATTTTGAACGGGATTTACTCTCATTAAAAGATAACACTATCATTGTCAGTATCGGAAGATACATAAATAACAGTATTATTCCCATGTAAATTTTTTCGAGTTTCTTTTTCATTTACTTACGGTCCTCCTTCTGATCTGACACAGCCGAAACGACCATGTTAATAATGATAAATATCATCAGAATAAGAGACAATCCGCTTCCCATATTCCAGTCATATGTAAGCGTAAATTCCTGCTCAATAACATTACCGATAAGTAAAATCTTGGATCCGCCCATCATGGTACTGATCGCAAATGTAGTAAGTGCCGGTATAAATACCATTGTCACCCCACTTATTATTCCAGGCAAAGTCAAAGGAAGTGTAATTCTAAAAAATGTCTGGAATGAATTAGCTCCAAGGTCTCTTGCCGCATTAATTACATTGTCATCAATTCTTGCAAGAGAATTATAGATAGGCAAAATCATAAATGGCAAAAAGTTATATACCATACCTATTACAATCGCAAGAGGCGTATTAATAACATTTATATTGGGCAAATGGAGTAGTGTAAGTAAACCATTTATAACGCCTTTATTCTCTAAAAGTGTCATCCATGCCAATGTTCTTAATAGAAAATTCATCCACATTGGCAGAATAAACAGTGTTGTTATTATTCCTTTAGAATTGACTTTGTTTTTAGCTAAAATCATTCCAAGAGGATATGCAAGTAAAAAACATACAACAGTACTGATAAAAGCAAGTATTAGGGCTAAAATCAGTGACTTCAAGTTATTTTTCTCAGTAATTGCAATTACATTTGACAATGTAAATGCTCCGGTCTTATCTGTAAGACCATAGAAAAATATCATTCCAAGAGGAACCAAAATAAATATAAGACACCATGCAAGATATGGAGATGCAAGTGCAACTGACGCCTTAGATTTCTTAAACATCTATTTCAATAGCCTCCTCATCTTCTGAAGCAGGACGATTCATAACCTGAATATTAAATGGATCTACCTTAATATCCACCTGTGTTCCTACTTCATACATCTTTGTAGAATGTACAAGCCACTCGAAACCACCAGCAGTAACTTCCATTTCGTAGTGAACACCCTTAAATATCATATGGCTAACTGTTCCAGCCAAAGTTCCCTCACCACGTTTTACAAGTTCTACATCTTCTGGACGAATAACGACATCAACTGGTTTATTCTCTCCAAATCCCTTATCAACACAGGCAAAATTTGTACCTAGAATTCTAACAAGTTCATCCCTAACCATAGTTGCATGAATAATATTACTGTCACCAATAAAGTCAGCTACAAAAGCATTTTCAGGTTCGTTATAAATAGTTTCAGGTGAACCTTCCTGCTGAATGTATCCTTGGTTCATAACTACGATATGATCTGACATTGTCAGAGCTTCTTCCTGATCATGAGTTACATATACAAATGTGATTCCAAGTTCATTCTTCAATCGAATAAGCTCATACTGCATGTCCTGTCTTAATTTCAAATCAAGAGCACCAAGAGGCTCATCAAGAAGAAGAACTTTTGGTTCATTAACAATAGCCCTTGCTATTGCAACTCTTTGCTGCTGACCACCAGATAAGGACTCTGGCATACGATGTTCAAATCCTTCAAGATTTACAAGTTTTAGCGCATATTTAATCTTATCTTTTATATAAGCATCTGTTTTATTTTTGATTTTTAGACCAAAAGCAATATTCTCAGCAATATCCATGTGCGTAAAAAGTGCATACTTCTGGAAAACTGTATTAAGCTGACGCTTGTTAGGAGCAAGATTAGTGATATCTTTTCCATCAAAAATAACCCTTCCTTTATCAGGTGTCTCAAAACCACCTATCATACGAAGAGTTGTTGTCTTTCCACATCCTGATGGTCCAAGGATAGTGACAAATGAATTTTCTCTAATAACCAGATTCAAATCATCAAGAATCATCTGACCGTTATATGACTTAGAAATATTTTCAAGCCTGATTAACTCTTTTCTTGGCATTGCAAAAACCTCCCATAACCTTGTTTCAAATTTCAGTGTAAGTGCTACCGAAACTTTCCACTTGTAACACTATATCATCTTTACAGATTTTCACAACCTAAATATGATTTTTTCTGCAAAAAAATTCAATTAAATCCAAATCTTCCGGATATGTAAGTTTATAATTCGGACCTACTTCAAAAAATTTATATCCTTTTGAAGACTTTGGAAGCTGATATGCAGCAAAATAAACGTCACTATTAACATCAAAATACTCTCTAAGAATCCTGTAACGATAAGCTTCCGGTGCCTGAATCAAGAAATAATCTTCTCTTTTTGGAATACCTTCAAGGAAACTTCCAAGTGAATCAGTAATACGCTGACAAGTTTCGACATAATCGTACTCATCTAATATTCCCATATATTTATCGACAATATCGCTATTTAAAAGAGGTCTAGCTGCCTCATGAAATATTACTTTTTCACATTCTTTGTAATTTTCATCAATATAGTCCATTGCATTTTGAAAAGACTCTGCTCGGCTGTTTCCGCCCTTTATAGTTTCAACGTTATATTCCCTTTTTATCCTGCCATTTATCAGCATTTCTTCTTCGAGAACCACAATTACTTTATCAAGCTTTTTTGAACTTTTCAGGCAATTAATTCCATAGCTTATTGCTTCTTTTCCATTTATTTTTATATACTGCTTGTGCATTTTTTGATTAAATCTGCTTCCAAGACCTGCTGCTAGAAGTATCCCAACATTCTTAACACTTTTTTGGTTATTCGAGAATTCTTCACTTTTAGATAATTGCTCATCTACTACAAATTTATTATTAGTACTAGTATTATTATTCATCACATAACTCTTTCATCACCAAGATAGTTTATTAGCTTGTGTATAACCATCTCTGTTCCTTTATATACAACCTCATCACTTGCCCCAGCAATATGCGGTGTTATTATAAGATTAGGAGCATCAAGAAGCTTATACTCGTTTGAAATTGGTTCTTTTTTTACGACATCAAGCGCTGCACCGGAAAGTTTCCCTGAAACAAGAGCATCAAACAGTGCATCTTCATCAACAAGCCCGCCTCTTGCAGCATTTATGAAATATGCTCCATCTTTCATCATTGAAAAAGTTTCTGCATTCATCATATCCTTATTATCTGCAGTAAGAGGGCAATGAAGTGATACAACATCAGATTCTTTTAAAAGTTCTTCAAAACTCACAGCTTTTATATTTTCAGTTCGTGAAATAGCCACATCAAGCGGATCATAAATTAAAATTTTCATTCCGAAGGCTTCAGCTTTTTTCGCAAGTTCTCTACCAACATTCCCAAAGCCCACAATTCCAAGTGTCATCAGTCTCGGACTTTTTCCTCTAAGCGTATGATACGGCGATGAATCATTTAACCCCCAAATTGTATCTTTATATTCAGAAGGAATCATTCGTTTATCTGATGTTATCTTTTTTTCGTGAATAAGATGATTGGATTTTGAAATATTTCTACATAAATCCAATATATATCCCATTACAATTTCTGAAACTGCACTGGCATTTCTTCCTGCATTATGCATGACACAAACATGCTTTTTCTCTGCTGCTTTCATGTCAATCACGGATTTAACTCCACCTCTGCAGCAAATGATAAGTTTTAAGTTTTCAGCTTTTTCAATAACTTTTTGGGTAACTGTTTCAAACTCAGAAATCAGTATATCGTAAGGTTCTATAATTTTTGCCAAATCTTCTGATTCCATAACTTCATGAGAAACTATATAACCTGCAGTATCAAATTCAACATCTTTTATGGTATTTCGCAAAGTTTCTATATTAACTTCAGCTGTAACAAGCGCTTTATACATAGTTGCAATACTCCTTACAATCAATCTTCAATCTCATTAACATGCTGCGGAACTCTCTTATCTTCTGGCGGAAGCTGTCTCCACGAACCATAAATAAGAGTAAGCCATTCATCGTAATTGCTGGGAGTCTGATACATTTTTCCGTGAAGCATTTGGGTAGACGGATTTTCATACCATTTTCTTGGGAATATAAGGCCCCAGTAGCGCGGATCTGGTTGTTCATTAGATAAGAATAGATGAGTTGCAGTGTCTTTTTCATCATTTTCCATTACTTCAACCCTATGGTACCAGTTTACTATATATTTATAAGGAATCAGTTTTCCGATAAACACAAGAACTCTTGCAGCAATCTTCATTCCACCTTTGAACTTGGAATAATCCACATGAAATCTATGCCCCATCGCAAGAGCATATATTAGTTTCAGCATCAGAAGCTGTTTCTTATGATTTTTTCCAACATAATCTATTATGAAAATATCCAGTGTAGGATGTGAAAATCTCCCCTTATAGAAATCTTCATCACCATAAACTGTATGTTTGTAGCGGACTTTTTCATCTGCAATCTTAGGTATAAAATCAAAAAATTCAGGATACGCATCATCTAAAAGAAGTTTAAATCTTTTATCAGCTTCTTTCTCCCAAATAGTAATAAATTTCTCATAATCTTCTCTAAGCATGGTTATGTCAACATCATCATCCCATGGAATAAAATCTTTATGACGAACTGCACCAAGAAAAGAACCTCCATGCAGAAAATACTTTATATTATTTTTTTGACATACACGGTCAAGTTCCAAAAGAATTGCATTATTTGAATCATGCACTCTTTTTAGATAACTGTTTTCATCCGATATTATTTTTGAATCTGTCATAGTATCTTTGCTCCTTGTGTGTTGTATTAAAAAATTATAACACATGCTTTTTATGATGAGGTAATTATGTTATGAAAGTACAGGAACTAAAAAAAGGTGAAGTATTACATAAACAAGGTCAGAAAGTTGAAACTATTGAAATAATATCCAAAGGTACTATTCGTATTTCAAATGAATACAGCAATTTAGATCTAACAGGTGGACAAATATGTGGTTTGTCTGAAACTCCGGGAAAAGATTTTTTATTCTCTTACGAAGCTCTATCTGATGCCACTATTATAAGCTATCCTTATCAATCACAAAATGACCTGGTAGATATGTTCAAATCAAATCCAAAAATTCTACCAATCCTATCTTCAAATATAGTGAAAACCTGCATTGCTTTTTATAATTCTTGTGAACAGCAATTTAATGATGCTAAAAAGCAATTTCAAACTTTAAAAGATGATTACGAAAAATATCCAATTCTCTGTGCAAAAGTTGGTGTTCCAGCTCAGGTCTTTCCAGAAGTAATGGTAGCTTCTCCGATTGCACCTATTGAATTTGCTCCCTCCTGGATTATTGACGCACTAAAAGCCATGATGAATAATGATCAGACTCTTCGTACAAATCTATATACGCTAAATGCTGATATTGACATTTTCATTATTATGATGGCAATAAGATATATTGTCAGTATGACAGAGCACTCACAGACAATTACGAATTACAGAAAAGAACTTTCAAGGCAAACTTCTGCTTTCCAAAATGCATTTCACATCGCTTCTGCAAAATCCGATACCATTGAACAGGGAAATTCTTCTGATAGCAGCATGGATGTTCCTGAATTCAAAAATGTCTGCAAGACAATTCTTGCTTATGCAGACCTTGATGAAGAACTAAAGACCGAATTTTCAAATGCAGTATATGCCTATAAAACAAGCTCCAATCAGGATGTTTATTCTGATGAATACAGACGAATAAGACGTGATTTATCAACATATTTCTACAAAGTATACGCTGAAGTTTTGATTAAGAGCTTAGAAGACAGCATAGTACCAGACGCCATTTCCATGTTCCTTACTTTTGGTTATACAGATGAAGATCTTGTCAGTCCTGAAGTAACTGCAAAATTATACAGATTTATGAAGTCATATGTCCCTGATCCTTACAGAAGAGTATTTACAATCAGGGAATGGTTAACCATGATTTATAATAACGAGGTTGTACCTTCACGTAATGAATTCAATCTTGATTATCCTGCCTATTTAAAAGAACAACAGACACAAGGAAATCTTACAGAAAAAGAAGTAAAAGAATTCCTCAATGATTCTAAAGCAAAAGTCGTGTTCGAAGTAACAAACCTCTTTTCAATGGGTAACAGAGTAACTTTTGGAAGAGCATCTGCTTTTATACCTATTTTCGACGAAGTAAATATCACAAAAGCCTTGGAAGATGCATATCTTCAAGCTCCAATGCTTAACTCGACTATAGATGAAATAAGAAAACTTGATTATAGTCTCTTCTGCAGAGAAGTACTATTCTCAGACCAAAAACTTGGAATCAACCAGTTCCTTTATCAAAAAGAGGTTCTGCCAAAATTTATATTGCTTCCAAATGTTGGCTCTCAAGCCTACATGTGGCAGGAAATCGAAGGCAAAAAACGTGATACACCAGCGCGATTTGTTATTTCCATTTTCCATACAGAAGATTTGCAGTCATCACTTATCAAAGTATTTGGCGATTATAGATGGGAAATGTGCAAAACAGTCCAGGGAATTTATTGGAACGACATTACAGATCCTTCACTTACTGCTGATTACTGTGACTATCTTCAGTTCTACAAAAAGAACAGACTACTCAATGAAACTCAAAAAGAAAAGCTTTACCAGCAGCTTAAAAAGCATTCTAACAGATTTAAAAATGTGTTTATAGAAGATTATCAAGTATACATGAAATTCGAAATCAATGGTTCTTTGAGGCTTAACAAAGTATCAAGAACAGCTTTGTTCAAATACTGCACATTTGATGCAGGAACAAGACAAAAGCTTCTTGCAAATCCGCAATACAAAGAACTGATTGATAAATTTAATCTAAAAATCAACACAGAACTTCATACACTTGAAAATATTGAAACCAAGATTGAGCGGTCAGGAAATATCATGCCAGAAGAGGTTCTTCTTCAAAGAGCATTTTTGGAAAAATAAGTTTTAAAATAAGCGTTGGTACAAAAGTTGCAAAATTTGTACCAACGCTTTTTAGTTTAAAAAATAATGAATATCAAGACAATCTCACAAAAATCATCATTTTATTAAAGCATATAAATTCTAAACATTTAATTTTTCCCTTTAACATTACTCAACAAGCTGGCCATAAAACAATATTTCCGGATTATCACTTCCATTTAAAATCATAAATTTAAATGGTCTATCTGCCTTAAACTCTTTGATTTCTTCTTCCATTGCACATGAAGTTTCTTTCATCTCAACTATTGTTGCCGCTGTAGCTTCTACTCCATCTTCATTTACTTTTATTTTTGTTTTCTGAAGAACATTATCTATGAGTAATGGACAGTCTTTGCACATCACAGAAAAATCCGCATTATCGCCCAATGCAATCTCAGCATCTCTATATTTTAGAAACTTAACTAATTCCTTGTTTTTAAAAAATGAATCAATCTCAAACTTAGGAATAGATATTCTAACTTCTTTTGACTGCACTTTATCTATTGCTTTTTTCAAATCCTTAATGTCGCCTAGCGTTACAACCATTTTGAACTTTCCTCTTAAAGGAAGAATAATAAGCTTTCCATTTTTATCTTCATAATAATCAGCAAAATCGCATTTATTCATAAAGTCTTTTGATACAGTTTTTCCATCACAAGTTACGAAATAATCTTCTTTGGTTGCATATTCCTTAAATGGTTCCATAAAAGAAGATTTAAGATAAAGAGTATTAGCAAGTACAAGGTTAGATCCCGATAAGTCGTCACTTATTTTTGGAATAAGATTATTGGTATTTTTCTTAACCCAATTATTAACTTCATCTGTTATCTCGTTTGCTGATACATTCCTTGCCGCAGCATTGTAATGCTTTTTTACGTAATCCTTATATTCGTCAGTTATAGTTCCTTTATAGTCTGTGTTTTTCCAAACAGAGTTCTCAAGCCTAAAAGTACCATAAAAACATGAATCATTTGATTCATCAAATTCGAAACTACCATCAGCATTCTTTTTATATGCAAATGATGAAGAAAGAACCCTATTGTACCAGTTATTAGCCTCATCCATGTCTTTAAATCCAATAGCTTTAAGAAGCTTATCCTTTGTCTGTGCATCAGCTCCTGCAGTTGCAAGTACAATTGCAGCTCTATAGGAAGTAGGTGAAATCATATAGTTTTCATTTTCATATCCATTACTTTCAATAAAACTCACAAGCGAATTTTCAAATTCACCTCCCACCTTAATCTTTTTAACATCACTGTATTCTGCACTCAAATCATTTGCAAAAGTTTTCTTATAATCTTTCGTGCTTTCTTTTTGCAAATTGTTTGAATCCTTAGAACAGCCGCTCAAAGTTCCTACCATAAGTGTAAGTGAGGTTATAAACATAAATAATCTTCTTTTCATATCAAAATCTCCTTCAAAATTGTAAATATTGCTTTGGAAACTCTTTTATAACTTCTATTCTTATAGACACCATCACTTAAGCTAAGGTCACACATTAATTTTTTTCATCAAAAAAAGGAATAGCACAGCATATGCCATTCCTTTTTAGCTAAAAACAGTTATTGTTAATTATAGGTTTTGATATTATTATAATCCGTTTTGCTGTTTATATATTTCGTCGCAGACACGCTTTCGCTTGATTATAAACGTAGTGGTACGTAATGCGCTAAAAAACAGCGCATAAGTACCAACGTTTATAAACAGTTCTGCTCAAGAAATATTACAAGCCAGCAAAACTCATCTACAAAATAGATAATATCAAAACCTATAACTTTCAAGCAAGCTCAGATGTACAATGAGGACATCTTGTTGCCTCCTCTGCAATTTCAGATTTGCAGTAAGGGCAAATCTTAACATGCTTTGGCTCTGCCTCTTTACTAGGTGCTAGTTTATCATGAAGCTTGTTCATTCCCTTAACAATTGTAAAGATGACAAATGCCATAATGATAAAATTAATAACCGCTGTAATAAATACACCATAATTAAGTGTTGCTGCTCCAGCCTCCTGTGCCTTTGCAAGTGTTGCGTAGCTCTTTCCATCAAGTGATATAAACCAGTTTGAAAAGTCAATACCACCTGTAATAACACTGATAACCGGCATCAGAATATCATTTACCAAAGAATTAATAATTCCCTGAAAAGCACCACCTATAATAACACCGACAGCCAAGTCCATTACATTTCCGCGCATTACAAACTCACGAAACTCGGAAATCATCTTCTTTTTTTCCGCCATAATTCCCTCCTCAACAAAATAAAATTTTACAAAAAAATCCAAAGTTGTTACGACTACATAATTTTAATCTTTTGCTTAATTATTTTCAACATCAGCATCAAAGATTTCTGATAATTGTGCAAGATTCTTGATTATTTCGATATGCTGAGGACATTGTCTCTCGCACTGCCCACATGTAATGCAGTCCTTTGCCTTTCCTCCATTATCTCTAGTTGCAAGTTCATACATTTTCTTTGACTTTTCTACATCCTCATACATAGTCAGGTTATTCCTTGCCTTGAATATCTCAGGAATATTTATATGCTTCGGACACCCCGGCGTACAATATCTACATGATGTACATGGAATTGTGTCAAAAGAGTTAATAATCTTTTTTACATCTTCTATAACATTCTTTTCTTTTTCATCAAGTGGAACAAAATCTGTCATGTATGAAAGATTATCTTCCATCTGCTCCATGTTCGACATTCCTGACAAAACAGTATATATTCCCGGAAGTGAAGCAACAAATCTTATCGCCCAGGATGGGAAAGAAACCTCAGGATTTGCCTGCTTTAATATATTTGCAACTGCCTTAGGCGGTGTAGCCAAAGTTCCTCCTTTGACAGGTTCCATTACAACAATAGGCTTATTGTGTTTTCTTGCCACCTCATAATTGGCTCTTGAAGCAACATTTGGATTATCCCAGTCAGCATAGTTTATTTGCAATTGCACAAAATCAACATCTGGATGTTTATTCAATAGTTCATCCAAAAATTCTGGCTGATCATGAAAAGAAAATCCATAATGCTTTATTTTTCCCTCTTCTTTTAGTTGTTTAGCATAATCCCAGATATGATAAGAATCATACTTATCTATATTTCCTTTGGATAATGCATGAAGAAGATAAAAGTCAAAATATGAAGCCTTAGTTCTTTCAAGCGAAACATTAAACTGATTCTTTGCATCCTCTTCGCTTTTAGCTACACTTGCATTAAGTTTTGTTGCAAGTGTAAATTTATCTCTTGGATATCTTTTAACAAGTGTCTCTCGAGCAGCTTCTTCAGATAAACCGCCCCCATAAACATACGCAGTATCAAAATAGGTGCATCCCGCTGCCATAAATGCATCTACCATTTTACTAACCTGTGGCAAATCAATGTGTTTGTCATCAATCTGCGGAAGTCTCATAAGACCAAAACCCAGCTTTTTAATCTCTTTCATAATCGTAACCCTCCATTTCTTAGTGGCCCTGACAATAGCCATTTTTTAAATAATTATCTTGCTACCGATAAAGAATAATACTTTGAATAAATGCCTTGCTTTTTCATAAGTTCTTCATGACAGCCACGTTCTTTTATGCCTCCCTCATCAATTACCAGAATTTCTTCAGCACCGCGAATTGTTGATAACCTATGAGCTATGGTTATAGTAGTTCTGTTCTTACTTAATTCTTCAAGACTTTCCTGAATATACTGCTCACTTTCATTGTCAAGGGCAGAAGTTGCTTCATCCAGCAAAAGAATTGCCGGATTTTTCAAAAAAATTCTAGCAATCGAAATTCGTTGTTTTTGACCACCAGAAAGTCTTGTTCCTCTTTCTCCAACTAAAGTATCTAGGCCGTCTGGAAGTGAATTAATAAACTCATCCATATGTGCCTTTTTCGCTGCGTCTTCTATTTCTTTATCTGTTGCATTCGGATTACCATAGGCAATATTGTCTCGTATGGTTCCATCAAAAAGATATACATCCTGCTGAACAATTCCAATGTATTTTCTGAGCTCGGAGAGCTTTATTTTTCTTATGTCCTGACCTCCTATTGTGATTCTACCACTTGTAACATCGTAAAATCTTGGAAGAAGAGAGCAAATTGTCGTCTTTCCTCCTCCAGAAGGCCCTACAAAAGCAATTGACTCACCGCTTCTAACTTTAAAAGATACATCACTTAACACTTCATTTTCCATGTCATCTTTGTAACAAAATGAAACGTTGTTAAACAGAATATCTCCTTCCGGATTTTTAAAATTCTCAGCATCATTATCATCTACTATATCAGACTCTGTTTCCATGATTTCATTAAATCTGGCAAATCCGGAAAAACCTTTTTGGAGCATTTCTGTAAGCTCTACCAAGATTTGAATAGGACTAATAAATATCCCTATATAAAGAGCATACATAGCAAGATCAGATGATGTCATTTCGCCCTTAGCAACAAAAAAGCCTCCTGCTACAAGCGTCAGCAAATACATAAATCCCTGAAAAAAGGTGTTACCACCCTGAAATGTTCCCATTGCCCTATAATTATCTTTTTTAGATTCAAGAAATGCTTCATTTCCTATTCTGAATTTTTCTCTTTCAAGCTCTTCATTTGCAAAAGCCTGAACAACGCGAATACCAGAAAATGAATCATTTAATGTTGCATTTATATCCCCGATTTTTTTTCTGTTATCTGCAAAAGTTGCTCTCATCCTTTTATTCTGTTTGAATGAAAACAGTGCCATAAAAACAACTACCACCAACAATATTGATGCCAATTTGTTTTGTATTCTAAACAAAAAGAAAAATGAACCAATTATTTTCACAACCGAAATAAACAAATTTTCCGGTCCATGATGAGCCATCTCAGAGATATCAAACAAATCAGAAACCATTCTACTCATCATTCTACCAGTATTATTCTGATCATAGTATGAAAAAGACAAAGCCTGGTAATGGTCAAAAAGTTCTTTTCGCATATCCCTTTCCATTTTAGCACCCATTATATGTCCCTGACATGATACATAATACTTACATAAAGCCTGAACAATATATGCTGCTAAAAGTATACCTGCAATAATAGGTAGCTTTGACATTATAATATCGCTGTTTTTAGTAAAAAGTGTTCTGGTTAAATTCCTTAAAATCTGCGGATATGCCAAATCAACAATTGATATAATCGTCGCACATATAAGATCAAAGATAAATACATTAAGATATGGTTTATAGTACTTGACAAATTTTTTTAACAAAATCATATTTTCCTCCATTTTATCTCAAAACAATTATATTTTATCACATCTGCAATGTATAGGTGATTATTATTCAAATATAATCTGTTTTTCCAATAGAATTTTGGTCTGCAAAAAAGGATTCTTGCTGATGATTATCCTAATTCTCAACAAATTATAGATTTTTGTCACTGCGTTCCAAAAACCACGCAAACTGGCCATTTAAAAAGGCTTCGCCTTGGACCAGTTTGCCGCTTGACTTTTGTTCTCACGAAACTCGCA
>NZ_AUKC01000024.1 GCF_000424545.1 Butyrivibrio sp. NC3005
GTTGATAAGGAAGACCTTAATGAGGACTATGGCAAGAATAAATATAAGCTTCACTACATCTATCGCGAGTTTGTGATAGACTTTTTCAGTTTCGACATAACCACCCTTCCAAAGAACGCATCATCCCTTAAATTCACAAAGCATAACGCACAGGTCATGTCACTCTGCCTCACATACAAAGTCAACCTCGGCCTGTCTCTCAGAAAAACTTCCCAGGCCTTAAAAGACATACATGGAATCTCCATTTCCCATCAGATGGTTGCTAACTACTGTAAAACTGCCGCCCTCTGCGTGAAGCCTTTTGTAGATAAATATCCTTACGAAAAGAGTAAGGTCTTTACTGCCGATGAGACCTATATAAAAGTTCGCGGAATAAAAGGCTTTATCTGGTTTGTTATGGACGCTGCATCCCGGGTCATTATCGGGTATCAGATATCTGACAACCGTGGTGTGGGGCCATGCATTATGGCCATGCGAATGGCTTTCCAGCACCTTAAAAAACTCCCGGAAAATTTCCGCTTTATTGCTGATGCATACAGTGCGTATCCTCTTGCCGCCCAACAATTTTTCCTTAAATATGGCGAGAAGTTTAAGTTCGACATCACACAGGTTGTCGGGCTTACTAACGATGATGCAGTATCCAAGGAGTTCCGCCCTTACAAACAGATGATCGAACGATTAAACCGAACCTATAAGTCATCATACAGGCCTACAAACGGCTTTGATAACTATGATGGTGCCAACTACGATCTTGCCCTCTGGGTTGCCTACTACAACTTTCTTCGCCCGCACAAAATACATAATTATAAGCGACCACTCGTTGAAGATGACATGATCTCAAACGGTGGAAATATGCCCGGGAAATGGCAGCTCATGATCTTCCTTGGCCAGCAGACAATACTAAAAATGCAAAATGAATCAGCCTCATAAATCGGAGCGGAACCGTTGTCAAGGAAACCGTGGAATACCGGAGCCGGCAAGACCGGCGAGGATATGCCGCGAAAGTTCCTTGACATAAGGTTCACGGATTATCCTGCATCCCTGGTCAGCAAGTGTGCTTGCTGGCCTGCTTCCGGTGAGGACGGGTGCGGGCAGAGCCCGCTGATTGGGTCAAGGGACTGGTCCCTTGCAGGTTCTTAGGGCGGCGCCCTAAGCCCTCGGAGAGCTTTTCGGTATCAATATCTACATTTTCAAGGTTCGCTTGAGCCTTTTTCTTTTTAGCTCATTCTTTCATAGGTCACTTGACACTACCAACCATAAAAACAATAGAATTACTGTATTTATCGTTTTAAAAAATTGCACGAAAAAAGCAGCAGACATAAGTCCACTGCTTTCAATATGCTTTGTAACTATAATTAAGTTTTACTTTTGGAGCTGCTTTGCTATAATAGCACGCTCTTTTCCCTTAATTTCAAGAGCATTAAGAGCATCCTCTAAAGAACACTTCATGTTCTTCATCATTAGTTTGATATTATTTATTGTTGTCTGTTCAGCTCGCTCATGAGGAATGGAACTGTCTGGTAGACTGGGTGTATTCGGGACACATCCCATATATGAATGGTGATGGTGTTTTTGACGATGATGGATGGCCTTTGGACTATATCAATACATTTAGATTATGGCAAGCCATGATGGAAGAAGGACCAGATGAAAATCCTGAATGCGAAGGCATATGCTCTGGCGATGATTTTTGGGGAGACTTTAATTGTGATAACCCGTTTTGAGATTTTTTACGTAGGATGTTATTATAACAGTCATAAAAATCATACAGGAGGAAAGTCATGATGAAAGTTGAGATTAGAGAAGCAAGAGCCGCTGATGCAGAAAGAGTCATAGAATACACAAAGACAATAGGTGGCGAAACTGATAACTTAACCTTTGGAGCATCAGGTTTTCCTATCACCGTTGAACAGGAAGCTGATTATCTTGAAAGTGTTTATTCCGCCGATAAGTCTGTACATCTTCTTGCAGTAATAGATGGTGAAATAGTTGGGGATGGAAGTTTAAGTGGACTTCCTAGGCGTATGTCACATCGTGCCGATTTGGGAATCACAGTAAGGAAATCTTATTGGAATAAAGGCATTGGAAGCATGCTTATGCAAAAACTGATTGAGTATGCTAAAGATCATGGCATAGAAATCATAAATCTTGAGGTACGAAGTGATAATGCAGGAGCAATACATTTATATCAAAAGTATGGATTCCAGAAGATTGGAACATCTCCTGCTTATTTCAAGATAGACAATAGTTACCATGATTTTGACATTATGTACGTCGACCTGCGATAAGTGCAACAAATTACCCACGGAGAGATTCTACGTGGGTAATAGTAAAAGTGGCGGTTTCTGACTGCCAAAATCTGCTGGTTGTTAACTGCCAAAAAGTGATGGTTTCTACTTGCCGTTTACACAGAAGCAGTATCACTTCTTCGATATGCTTTTCCCTTGTATAAATATGGCTTATATCTTCCTTCAGTTATATCTAATGTTATAACATTATTTAACCTATTAATTGAAAGATAATAATCAGGCTTAGGAGAAATGGAATCATTAATTCTATTTTCAATATCGAGACATTTCTGATCTGGATTATCTATACCAATGACTGCTCCATCATCAGCAACTCCAAACAATATTTTTCCAGTTCCAAAATTAGAAAAAGCACTCACTGTTTTCAAAAATGAATTTGTCACTTCTGATTTATATTCTAAAGTTCGTGTTTCTTTCATTGGCAATTTCTCCTAAAGTTCATTTCAATATCATCATATGATAAGTAAGCCTTTTCCTTTCAGCTCATTCTTTCATAGGTCACTTGACACTACCTAGTGAACCGCTAACTCCGTCCCCAAGAAACCACTTACCGTACCTCTGTCATATATCTGCTATGTAGATCTCTGTACTGTTTTAGTAACTGCAAATATAACTCTCGAATCTGTTCGTTCTTTGAACACAGAAGGTAGTCTTCGTCCTCCATGATCTTAATCCATGGTGCCGCAGTAGTATAATCCAATATCGGATCATCCGTTCTCTGGGATAAACGTTCCAAAAAGGCCTGCATAACGCTAAGATAATTACCACCATCTTCTCTCGCTTCACACAGTTTATCTATTTCACTTTTAAAGGTAACTAAAGATTTGGCAATAAATAATCCCGTTTTATCATCATCGCCGATATACGTGCCAAAGGGAGTAGCCCATTTTGAATCTGTAAAATCTCCAATTCGTAAAATAGATTTCTTAAATAATTTAGTTAATCCATCATAATATTTGTTTGTAGAATAAAACACATCGACAAAATCATGCAAAATATGTTGGCATATCTTAGCGTTTGTCGAAATATCCGTAATATCAGTCTTTGATAGCCAAAACGTGTAGCCAATATCAGCTAATCCTTCTATAAGAACTTTGTCATCTTCAAAATAAAAATCTATTCTTCTGTTTCGAAGATCCGCGTTGGGCCTAGTCGTAGCAGTTGGTTCAGAAAGTAGCATGTTTAGATTACCGTTTTCCTGCGCAACTGTATTATTGTTCGATTTCTGATTTTTAAATATAAAATGTTTCATTTGGAACCACGTAACCTCCCTCCTGTACAATGCATCCAAGTTCAAATCAGCTATACAAATCATCTAATGTTAGCAATGATACCTTCTCAGCATCAGCGTTCTCAACAACCCACTTAGAAAAGCCTGACAAAGAAAAATACATATACTGAACTTCCTCGTATTTTCTATCAATGAGCCCCTTTCTGTTCATCAGGTCTTCATAAACTGGCTTATCTATCTGTTCATTTTTGAACTTGCACTCTCCAAGAATTGCCTTCTTTCCAATTTCATCAATTCCAACAACATCAATATCCGTTGGAATACGATCATGTCCCATCCCCCACCATTTTCCTACATTTGTAGTCATGCATTTCAGCTTTCCATCTAGCCCGTGTGAAAGAACGTAATATCTACACATATCTTCAAAAATCTCACCCATGAAATCATGCAAATTGTTCTTCACGTACATATTATAGTAAACTTCTCCGCGGTTCATCTCGATGGCCGCACGCCCCTTAGGTATGAATTTATACCAAAACCGATACATGCCATCAACGATTTCATAGTTAACCTTCTTTTTGTTCTTTTCATCTGTTATGGCGGAAACTTTTGCCAAAACTCCAACTGTAGTAAGATTCTTTATAGTATATGAAACCGCAGCGGTCGACTCATGTACTTTGTCAGCAATTTTATTTACTTTATTTGCTCCACCTGAGCACGCCTCAATCACTGTATTGTATGTGTTAACAGTTCGAAACTCTTGCATAAGCAAATTGTATGGTTCTTCATAGAGGTAACCGGATGGTTTAAAAAAATTATTAATTAAATTTTCATCTAACGAAACAGAGTCATCAAAAAGTGTTAAGTATTTTGCGACTCCTCCGGTTACACCAAATACAACAGCCTTTTCCTCATTATTGTAGTTAGGCACGAATTTAGCAGAATCCAGATAATCAAATGGTTTTAAAAAAATTTGATTATCACGTCTGCCAAACAGTGGGCTCTTTTCACTCAAGATCTTTTTTTCCATAAAACTAATTGCAGAGCCACTAATAATAATATATATATTTTTCTTACTAAGAATTGAATCAATTGCACCTTGAAATCTTGATAGAAAAGACTCGTCCACTTCAGCAATATATGGTATTTCATCCAAAGCGATTACAGTTCTTTCATCCTTACAACTATTACCTACAAACTTAAAGAAGCCTTCCAAATCCGAAAACTCCACACCTTCCATCTCTGGTACGATATCAGAAATGAATTGTGCACTCCACTTTTTAACATTATCTTCTAAGCTAGATTTTGCTGCTATATAATAGGACGCTCTCTTACCCTTAATAAATTCTGTGATAAGAGTAGATTTACCTATACGTCTGCGACCATAAATAACAGTCATTTGGAAACCTGGCTGATTATATGTTTCCTCCAGCACACTCATTTCATGTTCTCTTCCTATAAACATAGTTATTTCTCCCGCTAATAATTCTCTTTACTAAAACTACTTTTGCTAAAATATGTTTTATTAAAAATAATTTTAGCATAGTATCCATAGATGTCAATGTATACTTCTATCCACTTATATATAAAAGAGGGTCCTAAGCCCCTCTATACTAAATAAACCTTTATCACCATTTCTCCCACCAACCGAGTTACTCTCAAGTTCCTTTAAAAGCTTTAAAGCCTTCTGACTCGCACAATGCAAATCCTCCTGAATACTTACAAGTGTGTAATAGACATACACTCTGCCCTCCACCGGATTTTGCATGATGAATATGCCAGAAGTTACGACAACCAGGCTCAAATGTCACATTAAATGCAGGCACCTGTTCTAAGGATACCTGTGCAAGATAGCTTTGCCCTGTAAAGTACTTTCCATAAGGATTCTTTTCTCCAATTGGAAGAAATACTTCCTTCTGAAATTTTTCTTTATCATCACAGGCTGGAGCATCATCATTCCAGATTTCCTTAGCCATATTAAATACAGCCCACGCCATTGGCCAGCCGGCATAAAATGCGGCATGAGTAACAATGGCTAAAATTTCATCTTTTGTAATTCCGTTTTTCTTTGCCGTAAGCAAGTGGTATTTTAAAGAGATGAGTAGAGCTGCTGAACTTCTGCATGTAACTCAGCCTACCCTGTCAAAACAGCTTAAATCGCTGGAGGAAGAACTTGGGAAAAAGCTTTTCACAAGACATGCTTTTAGTATCCAGCTTACTGATGAAGGAATTCTGCTACGCAATCGTGCCGAAGATCTTGTCAGCATGGCTGATAAAATCGAGCAGGAATTTGTTTCTCTGGATGATATAGCTGGTGGAGAACTCTATCTTGGTCTTGCTGAATCCTGCCAGCTTCGATACCTGGCAAGATCTATAAAAGATTTTAAACAACACTATCCGAACCTTCAATATCACATCACAAGCGGTGATACAGAGCAGCTCTCTGAAAAAGTCGATAAAGGCTTAGGATATCTTCTCACCTATGAACATCTTGTAAATACGTCAAAAGACAGCGGCCTTGTATTCAGACCACTGTCTCCGAAGCTCGAAAATAGAATATATATAGCATGGAATAGATATCAGGCGTTTACACCTATCGCCGAAAGATTTCTAACGCATCTTAAAGAATCGTTTCAATCGAATTCACTTTCAAAACTTACAATATTTTGCTTTTTCGATACTTCTCACATTTTATGAGCCTCTTTTTGGTGCCTTCTCACATTTTATGAAAATATTGATCTTCTTCCAATCAGTGGTATCCATGTCAAATACTTCGTTTCCAAACTTAGATTTCCTTTTGCATCCTCATTGAAATCTATGCGCATGTTCTCCTCCAAAACTGGAATTTGTTAAATACGATATATCATATCACCCGTATTCCATATTCTCATAATTCCTAATAAAGGATTATTTTCTCCCTGCCATATCCACCCCTGAAATACCGTATCATATCCACTATATCCTTCTGTAACAATTTCGAACTCAGCATTCGGATATTCTACATTAAATTCTTCAAAAGACATAGATTTTCCAGAAAAAGCTTTCTCTCCATCGTATCCAAAAGGAGCATTAAACAACATAATATCGCACTCCTCCATGTCAACTTTTGTAAATTCAATCATTCCTTGATACCATTTTTCTTCATCGTCAGCATATTGATATATTCGATCTAACTTCAAAGACAAATTGTCTTTGCTTATTTCCATACTTATTATCCTGCAATCATGCAAACTAAGTGCAACATTACTTTTTCTGTCTCTAACATACTCCATGTTCCAACCTCGTAAAACTGCGATTTTTCTACATCTTCAATAGATTCATCACCAATGTAGTCATGATATCTTTTTCTTCTGGATTTGATTCTGCAATCATAAGTGTAATAGCAACGAGAGCTCCATCGCTAATGACTTTTTGACCATCTCGTATTAAAGCATCATTTTTGTCTAAGAACTCTAGAAAAAGCGATGCTGCTATTCTCTTACAACCGTCAGCAAATGGATGATCCTTTATCATAAAGTACAAAAGATTTGCAGCCTTTTCTTCTAGTGATGGATACACTTCACCACCAAAAACATCTTGATATACTGCTGCAAGAATTCCTGCTACTTTTCCAGCTTCTTTTTCTACGCCAAATACATCTGAACTAAAACTGTCTTCCATATGATTAATCATATTTCTACAATCTTCATATGTAATTCGATAAACAGGCTTATTTCCTTCTGGTTTGCTCAGCGACTGGTGATCATACTGATCAAGAAGAACTAAAGCATCGGTATATAGGTTTACTGCTCGAAGAACTTCTGCTTCTTCAATATCCAAAGTGTTTGCAATAATCTTTGATTGAATCACAACCGTTTTGTTTAAAGCAGCAAGACGCTTTTCATTTATTGCATAACCTTTCAGGACATACTGCTTTAGAACGTTATTCGCCCATCGTCTAAAAGCAATACCTCTCTTTGAATTAACTCTATATCCAACAGATAGTATCATATCCAAATTATAAATCTTCGGTTTTCTACCTCCAAAACTTTTGTCGGAAAAACCGACAGAAGTCTCATCAAGCTCTCCAGAAGAAAGAATATTGTTAATATGTTCACTTATTGTTAGATAAGTGAAATTCATCTAAAACAAATGTGGTATCAGCTAACCCTCTATATCCTGTCTTTATCCATTGTCCACCATCTGAATTAATATAAATCTTCTTTATCTTCTCAACATCATATGTCGCATCTATATATTCAAAAACCTCTTTCCACATATCTTTACTAGACTGGTTATAGTCTCTCAAAAAATAGTGTGTGTTAATCAACTTATCACGTTTACTCTTTGGAGCTTCTGGCTCTATACCTTCATACACGTATATCATTTTTGTCATAGCATCATTATTCTTTCTGCCATTCTCATTTACTTCTATGTCACCTCGAGCCTCATGAAACTGCAAATGATAATGATCTTCGTCAGCATCAATGTAAAGATAATCGACTGTCTTTTTCATTTCTGGAATCTGAAAGCTTTTTGGAAACTGTGTCTTATGAAGAAGATTCTTTACCGTCTGCTTTGTAATCCCTTCAGGTGCGCATTCAACACCTGCTTTTTGATATGATGTATCAACCGCCTCTTCGTAGATTTTTGAAACTACATCTTCAGTCATTGATTGATTTTCCTCTAACTCCAGAAATTTATCTAACAAGTAGCATTGAAGTTCTTTTCCATCATCAGTTACTTCCGTTTTTGATGTATACAAAGTCTTTGTAAAAACGATTTCTCCTAGTGTGGTTGTTAAGCTTTTCTTATCTGCTGAGTGCTCAACATACCACTGTCGTTTCCTCTCTGGCAGTTCTTTAATTAGCATATCCAGCTCTGAGATAAAGCTTTCAAGAACCTTCCTTCCTAGTTTATCAGTCTCATTTTTAGTTGCTAAAGCAAGGTCTCCAACACAATGATGCTCATCTTTATAAAAATTTATCCTAACATCAATGATTTTAGGGATGAAAACCTCGTAAAAATAGCTTATAATTTCTTCCATAAAAGAACATCCTCCCTTGTTTTGTTTTTTCGCAAAAATAACTTTATCACAAAGAAGGATGTTCTTTTTTATTTATTCAATTTTCCGAGTGAAATTTTACTCTAGCTACCAAATCTATATTAGTCATAAGTTTATCGTGATTAACTGTGTCGAAGAACTTTTCCAAGTCAATATCTACAATCCAGTCATTACCATCATTCATCATATCGAGCGCTGTTAGGATTGCTTGCTGTGCACATCTATTAGGTCTGAATCCATAACTGTGGTCATGGAATTGTTCCTCATAGATTGGTGTTAATACCTGTGCTATGGCTTGTTGTATGAATCTGTCTGTTACTGTTGGTACTCCTAGGTTTCTGACACCACCATCAGGCTTTGGTATCTCAACTCTTCGAACCGGCTGAGGTTTATACTTTCTTTTTCTCAACTGTTCCTTGATGATATCGCCGTTCTTTTCAAGATGTTCTTTGAGTTCTGTGTACTTCATTCCGTCCACTCCCTCTGCACCTTTGTTTCGTACGACTTGCAGATATGCACTATTGAGATTAGCACTAGATAGTATCTGCTCCATTAGACTACTTGTGTCCATGCGTTCTTTCCTTTCCGCCTCGCTTAATTTGACCACCCTTTTCCCGATTGGTTACGGCAGATGTTGTCATCTCTGCAACACGAGACATACTCAAACTTATTGATTGTTCACCCCTTCGCTCCATTTCCATTACAGAAACTTCTTCACTACTATGGGTTCGGCTGACTTCTCACAGTTCGTTGTTACTAGGCTAATGAAACCTCTGTGAGACCTCCACGCTTAAGGTGCACGCTCTTTCTCTCCATATATCCGCCACATTTACTCTGCTACTACAAATGTGATAGTTATTAGACCTCGTTGTTCTTTGCCAACTTATCTCTCGTAGCCTAGCCTTATATGTGATTTCTGTCCGTCGGACCAGAGATTTGCTTACAGCTTCCTTCAGATTCCACCTCACGATGGAAACCCTTGCTGTTCAGCTATACACTTCCCACTATCTGGGCGTGTTCGAGACTTTCACCCGTTAGAGCGCGCCCATGGCGCGCAAACAAAGAAAACGAGACGACCAAAGTCGTCTCGTAAAAAAGTCTAACTTTGAGGGGGCACCTCAATCATATGGACAGGCACTTATATTTTTTGCTGTTTTGTTTTAGGTCTCATATATAGATTTTATAACTAAGTCTCATAAAGTCTCATTTACACATGAGACTCAGCGAGACTATGGTGAGACTGCAATGAGACTTTCTTATATAAATCCCACCATTTCAGCATTTTTCAATTAATTCACAGTCTCATTTTGATGAGACTGATATGAGACTCAGTATTATAATTTCCACACAGATTCATTTTTATCATAAACAGCACCTGTGATTTTCTTTATCTTAGCATAGTCTCTAAATACTGTTGCCCTTGAAATATCAAACTCAGCCATAACCTGCTCTACAGTCAAATGTTTATTCTCACAGATTAAATTATAAATAGCCTGTTCTCTATCTGATAACTTCTTTTGATTGCTAGCCTCTTTAGCCGCTTCCTTATTCAAAGGAATAGTAATCTTAAAAACATCGTCTTCAAACAGCTCAGGTTTTCCGCCATCGGAAAAAATCGGAGTATATTTATATAAATTAATCACGCCGGAACCAATCGTATCCGTTCTACCTATATTAGCAAAAAATCTTTGAATAATAGGGTTCTTCGGATATGGCTGAAACTCGTCCTGCATAATATTTCCGTGTCTTCTTGGAATACACCAATTTTCCGTTTTTAGCCAATCCTTTTCAATAATTACCTTTGCCGGATAAGCGCTGGAATAATCTCTGTGTACAAGAATATTGCCAATTACCTCTCTAGCTATCAAATCTCTAACGCTAGTATTAACGTTATTTATTAAGTGAAATTTATCTGAGGTATGCTTTGCTACAAATTCCATTAAAAGATCATAAGCTTCTATAAGATTAGTTGTAACTAACAGTCTGTCATCATAACGATCCATATTCTCTACCCTGTAAAGAGCATCAGTAACATACCCAGGGCAACAAGAATTAATCACTTCATCTTTACCTAAAAGCAACACTGCGGCAAGATTGTATCCTTCCATACCTGAAGAAAAATCCTTTTCCCATAATCCAGCACTTTTAAGTAAATCTTCATCTGATAACTCAAGCCAAGGATGATCTGGCTTTTTACTCTTTGCCAGATTTCTTACCTTTTCTAGCAAATCCAATCTTAAATCTGCTGTTGTAACATAAGGAAATATTTTTCTCTCAGCATAAGTGTTACTTTTTCTGTTATACAAATTCTGCAACTGAATAGGAGAATCCGTAATATCCATATCGCCATCTTCATTACGATCGTAAATTCTGTTTGCACATTTTTCCACAGTTGACGTTGGTGGCACAAAAACCCATAGCAAAGTCATTCCCTCGTATTCAATCTCTTCTATAGACAGATACAAGGTGGGTGACATTTTATCTGGGTTATTAAGCTGATTAACAAAGTTCTTCTTCATATCCTTAGTAAGGTTCTTATTAATACCTATTGGCTTTCCACCATCCTCAACACCCATGATAATATAGCCACCATACCTGTTAGAAAATGAACACACAGTCTCATACACATCATCATGTATTCCATTCTGGCAAGCCTTATATTCGACTGTAATTTTTTCATCCTTCGTAAGAAGCTCTCTCATTTCTTCAATTGTCATATATAAACCAGCTCCTTCCATATTTTTGGTATTTGTAATCTATCTGTTATTGATTCATAGCCATAATAATTTGAATTGCTGATACAATCCTTGCAGCATCTTCTGCTACATTTTTGTATTTACTACTATTCTTAGATACTTTTCCATCCAAACATCCTATAAAAACAATAGCATTATCAAAATTAGTATCAATATGTACTAGCAGTTACCATTTCATTCAAAGTAAAAAACGACTCAATTTGCGTCTGATCAAGCTCCCTAAAATTATGCTTATCCTCACCATCTAAAATAATCATATAGGCGTTTGCGAAACGCCAAAAGCCGCATAAGTACGGCATTTTTATTGCCATAAAAATGAATAACTCCTCACCAAGTATGGTAAAATAGAATTGTCAGAAACCATCTGCCAAGCTATTGATTCTGCAAAAGCTGATATGACAATCTTTGATTCCTCCGGTATTGAAGCTTTTGTTACTGAAAACAATCCAAAGTATGCAAATCGGATTATCAAACAACTTAAAGCCTATGCAAAAGCAATGGGTTTCAACAAGTCTTATGACCCCTATAAGGCTGCCTATGGCGCCATGCCTTCTCACGCATCAGCTAATCCCGAAATAAAGCAGTTGTACATAAATTGACATTTCTGCTATGTTTTCAAGTTTGGCATTGTTACCAATGGCTTAGGTATTGTCCGCCATATATCCTTTTATAACAAAGATTTTATGGCATCCCATCCAGATATAATCGTAGAAAAGAAATCCGATTCTCCTGACGAAGATAAATGTGTTCATGATTCAAAGCTTTTACTTCCAACTCTGAAGGATTTCTTCTCGCTTCATCCGCTTATAAATCCCAAAACTTTTCTTGGCGATGCAGCTTTTGATACAGCAGCTATCTACAAAGAGTTGCTTACAGGCGATACCTTCGGAAAGGATATGCATTTTTCAAAGGCATATATTCCTCTCAACTCAAGAGCAAGCCTCGGAAACAAAGACTATACAATAAACGATTCAGGCATACCTTGTTGTCCACATGATTCCTCATTACAAATGAAATATGAGGGTTCCTCAAAGCTCAGAAGTGGCGTTACCAGATATAAATTTGTCTGTCCTAAAATTAAATGGATTAAAGATCCTAATACCGGTAAAAACCATCGTTCCTGCAACTGTGATAATCCTTGTACCACATCTTCCTGTGGACGCATGGTTCACATATACCCTGAGAAGAACCTGCGTGCATACCCTAGCACTCTACGCGATACAGATGAATGGAATAACACCTATAAAATCAGGACTGTGGTCGAAAGAGATATAAACCATTTCAAAGATAACCTTTGCCTTGCAGGACGCAGAACTCAAAATGAAAAGACTCTGCATGCTGACTTAATCCTTGCAGGTATAACACAACTGATCGCCGTTATACTTGCCGATAAAATAAAGCACCATGAATTCGTCCGAAGCCTAAAATCTCTTATTGCGTAGGACTTACCAACTTCATAAAGACATTGCCTTATTAAAGTGCGCCTAAAACAAAAATCACATCCAAAAATGCCATTTCAGCCACCTTTACTTAGGTTGCGCGTAATCTATTCCGGAGTTTCGCAATTACCTATTAATATACTATCATTATAACTATTTAAGTTTTTCTTTAATAGCTGTACTTACTATCTCAACAGCATTTCTCATCACATGATCATTAGTCTCGTATTGAGAAACAGGATGAACTTTTGCCAAAGCATCCAGTTCATGTTTTTCAAGTACTAAATCTCGTTCTTTTGTATTACTCCAACATTCTTCTATTACTTCATAAACTTCGAAAGAAAGGACTAAACTATCATCTGCATAAGTTTCTTCTGTAAGTCCTAAATAGGATGGACTTTTTTGGACATTATAAAGATGCTCCCCGCCTCGCTTAATCATGCAATAGGATTCTCCAATATAAAGCGGGATTACTTTTTCTCTATCCACATCAGAGTAAATACTAATTCTATATACGCCTGCTTTTATGGAATTTGAATCCAATTTACCATCTGTCCCTTGAAAAAATTCGACTTTCATTCGCTTTTCTGTCCTTTCTTATAAGTCATTTCATAATCCTTGTATTTGCATCGATTCAATATAATAGTTTCCTCTACAGGATCTCCCATAGTCCAATAATAATGACCATCAGCATAAAGATAAATATGCTCATATCCACCAAAGAATGCTGGAAAGCCGTTCTCTCTAATATAAAGAACTGCCTCTTCAAAAAACACCTTATCATCCTCGGAAAGTTTATCTTTTACAATATACTCATGAGGTGCCCTATCCGCATAAGTCTTAGCAAAGATCCATGATTTGTGCTGCACAAAATCCATAAATTCCTTAATTGTTTTCATATAAAATTACCTTCCAATCTCACGTACTGATTTTATGCCTCTTATTCTATACTAAGTACTGTCCCAAAATAGGGACTACTATGATATTGTTGCAGGAATGGCATTCGTTAGGATATCTGTCATCTTCCGCACTTCACATTTATCTTTAAAAGAATAACTTTCACATATTTTCTTCATCCAAAGAACATCTTCATCGTCATATGCCGATACAATCCAGTGACTTGGAGAAAGTGTTTTCTCTATTAATTCAAAATACTCTCTATCCACATCACCAAGACCATGTCCCAATACAACTACTTGATCAATCTTCCCAACATCATTCAGAAAAGTATCTAGCTTATCATATTGAAAGTTCTTCTTATTCTTTTGATAAAAATTAGCTATCGCCTCATATTCTTTATCTAAAAATGGATCGTTCCACTCTTGTTCATAACAATACTTAAGTTCTTCGATACTATGATTTTTTTCTTCTTCTGAAAGTGATTGATTATTCTTCAATTCTAAAATTTCTTGCTGCATCCTAGCATTCTTTGCAGAGTCTAGTTTTCGGCTATATCGTTCAAAATCTGCACTGTCAGACTTAAAGCCAAATACCAATACATCATCACTGTTATAAGAACCATGAATATGAAATACTTCCTTATCATAGTCAAACAAACTCTCAACCGTCGATGTATAATTAAAACTTAATATCACTCCATTTGAATCAAAAAAATCTGCGTAACTAATTGTCCCAATCTTACTTATTTGCTTTTCAGCATTAGCAATCATATTTCTTAATGCTTTTTCACGAGCATCTAACAGATTCTCGGTATACTCTTCAACTTTTAAAACTACACCATCTCTGGTAGAGTCAAGATCAGCCATGTAATCAGGTGCTTCTGTCACTTCCTCATCTATTTCTTCTATATCAAGATTAGCTAAATCTTCTTCAAAGGACGACCAATCTACCCCATAACTAGAATAAATATCCCTTGCAGAACTAAAACAATCAAACTTTATTTTTTCTAATTCCGTAACAAAATCACGCGTCTTTGTCGACAAACCAAAATTTAAATCAAACCCATTGCCAATAACATATAACTTTTTCATCGAGTTTCTCCTTCTCTAGCCAAAAAAAATAGGCACCACATTGCCTTTTATATAATTTTATCACATTAGCTTTAATATGAGGTGCCTAAAATCTCCTAAACCCTCACCACATCAATGAGAAATAATGCTGTCTTTCTATCTCCCAAGGTGTCCAGTTCCAATTCATCGTAGCTTGTGATTTCTCTAAGCTCTGCAATATCAAAGTGTTCTCTCCGACTCCGCTCGTTCTGAAGTATCCTTTCAAGATCCCGCTTGTTATGGCTCAAAACTTCCATTTTCGCAAGATTCAGCGTTGCCTCTGATAACGGTCTTTCGGTTTTCTGATACTTCTCACGCAAACCATCAAGTTCTTTCTGCCATGCCTTCGGATTGATCTTTTTGTCTGGTTCCTTGATCTTCCAATTCAGCACGATTCATACTTCCATCATCTCTTACCAAGAGAATTTCATGGATTGATGAAGGCAATACATAGAAATCACCGCCATGTCTTCGATGTTCTTGTGAGGAACCTTCTCAAGCATGTCAGCATTTCTCTCTGCTGATACCACTTCCATGGAAAGCGTCTGCTTCATCTGGTCATAGTCATTGACCTTATCGATATCAAAGCTCTTTGACTCTGTGATTCCCTTCGCAGCCTGATCAGAAGCTCGCTCCACGATATCGATATAATCTCTTCCATCCTCATACGCTTCAAAGGCACTGCTGAGATTGATATTTACACCAATCACGCTTCCCGGTGCCTTCACTGTCAAAGCATCGTATCCATCGTTCAACTTATCAATGTGCCGAACATCGGTCTCCGCTTCGATTCCCCTGTTTGCAAGATTCTTTAGTACATCCTGCTCCATGTCCTGTTTGAATTTCTCGTAGTCCATTGTCTACCTCCTTTGAATAGTGAATAGTTACTGCTCAAAATGAGCACAAAAATAGCAGCTATCTCGATTGAGATAACTGCTATGTAACGTTCAATATTCAATTAGGTCGAAAAAATTGAATTTACCTAAAAATCCATCTTATTCTTCAACTTATTTACCAGAGATGCATCTAATTTGTTTAGAAGCTCCTGCATCGAAATTTGGCCAGACTTTCTTATTTCCTTAAGTTGTTCAGAATCCTTTATTTTTCTATCAGCTTCACTTTTAGGATATCCTTGCCCAAAAGGCTCTGAGAATAGAGCTTCAACTGTTCGTTCTAGATTATCAATACCAGACCAAGTATATTCTTCACCTAGGGGTAAAGATATCGCGTTCCCATTATTTATCTGCGCAAATAAATAAGCATCCTTCGGTGTCGGTGCATACCCGCAAATGACGCCTGGCATACTGTTGCAAGCCAACATCATTCCCTGTCCAGAAGAACAACCCGTAACTATAAAGTCCACCATCCTATTCGCTAATAACATACCTACAAGAATAGAAATTTCTATATAAGAATAATTTTCTTTTTCTTCCAACGTGCAACCAAAATTGATTACTTCAGAATCTTTTGGTGCATATTTTGTTACTGCATTATAAAGCATTTTATTTTTAGTCGCTTGTGAACTTGCCTGAATAACTCCGATTCTCATTCTTCCCCCCACAAATATCGATTTCACTGCCTTTAATTATACAGAATCCTTAGTCTTCATGAAATACCAAATCTATATTAGTCCCGCTATTCTTTGCTTCAAAACCCAGACCACATCTTCCTTATCTTTATAACAAGCAATAGAAATTACATCAGACTGTCCTTATCGTAGAACCTTCCATAAAAAGCAGCAGACATAAGTCCACTGCTTTTTATATGCTTTGTAGCTATAATTAAGTTTTACTTTTGGAGCTGCTTTCCATCAAATCTTTTTCTGAAGCTTCATTTTGTTATGCTTCTTCAAGGAATTTCCCCATCATTACGAAATTTTTGGTTTCATAATAGGATAGCTTTGAATAGAAATGCTTATGCTTCTCATCATTTACGCTGTTTAGTTCAATGATTGACGCATCATTCTTACGAACCTCCTGCTCCAGTGTCTTCATGAAGTCTGTACCATATCCCATTCCCTGGAATCCTTTAAATATGACAACCTCTTCAAGAAAGTAGCCTCTTATATCATCGAATTCCTTAAAGTATCCCATAAGATAGCCTGTAATGTTGTTATCATCATCCATCTGAACCAAACACATAGAATCTTCCATGGTTAATACCTGATGGATTCTTTTATATGCCTTTTCAAATGTCCAACAACAATCTTCGACGCTGTTATAATATTCAATGTTCTTCTGGACTACATACTCTAAGTCCTGTTCTGTCATTAGTCTGTAATTCATGCTTCACCTGCCTGACATATTTCTGTTATTTAAATCGACAAGAATCATCTTATCACAGTCCTTCAAATTTGCAAAACAACCTGTCAGAAATCATGTCACAGAAAAAGATGATTTTATGGTACTATCCTCGTTCTTGACGGAAGTTGTCCAGAGCAGTATGGACACCCATGCCCTTTATCGCACTTCCACCATGCAGATATCCTTGAAGTAGAAGCTATGGAATTCGGATCCATATCCGTATTCTTTTCATAATCCCAGCTTTTCGCTATAACTGCTTCGATTCCCCTATTTGCAAGATTCTTTAGCACATCCTGCTCCATGTCCTGTTTGAATTTCTCGTAGTCCATTGTCTACCTCCTTTGAATAGTGAATAGTTACTGCTCAAAATGAGCGCAAAAAAAGCAGCTACCTCGATTGAGATAACTGCTATGTAACGTTCAATATTCAATTAGGTCGACAAATATGATTTATATAAGCGTATAACCTCTGAACCCGCGCACGGAATAGTACGAATCCGCCCCGTTATGGAATGTGAAAACCGTTCCGTAACGTCGTTCGCAGAACAATGCACCGCCCTTGTCGCGAATATCATCCGGCGTAGTGATCCAACTTGACGTTTTCAAATCAAATTCCCCGAGACTTTGCAGTCGGCGATAGAGTTCCTCCGTCATGATCAAAACGCCGATTTCTTTTGCTTTCCATTCGGCGCTGCCTGACGGCGGGTTTTTAGCACGCCCCTGTAATGCCTTTTCGTCATAGCACAGGCTTCTGCGACCAAAAGGAGACTCCTTTGCGCAGTCGCAGAAAATTAGCTTTCCCGTCTTTTCGTCATAGCCGATGGTATCCGGTTCTCCGCCGCTCTCCTCCATCCTTCTCAAAACGTCCATGGATTCCGGATGCTCAAGCAAACGTTTCTCCACGTCAAGCCAACTCAGTTCCATATGAAGATTCTTATTATCCTGAAACCTCGCTTTTAATATTTCTAACATGGTTTTCTCTCCAATCCCTCGATTTAACATGCTTCAAGCAAGCGACAATTCAATTCATACAATGCTGTTTTATTGGAATTCCATCACCACCACAAATTCGATTTGTTAATTTCACTACCTTTAATTATACAGAATCCTTAGTCGTCACGGAATACCAAATAGATATTCCTGATATTTAAGCAGTCCTGTTGCGATATTTTTATATTTTAAAATTTAGGATGCATTTTATAAAGTTTAACTAGAATTTGACCCAAATACCCCCTCCAACAAAAAGCCCACAATAACCAAAAAGGCCCAGCCCCAGCAAAAACCCAAGGGGCTGAGCCCAATTATTTCATTTTATGCAACGCAGTGTAGTAATCTCAGATTACTTGTTAGCGATAGCTGCCTGTAGTGGTGTGCTATCCTACGACACTTTTTGCAACGTTCACATTATTGCTCAGAAAGAGCATCATAAACAATTTTATATAAATACTCTTTTTTGCTAAAATCACTTCCATCAGAAAAGAATGCATTGTATGCAACAAGAGCAGTTCTAACATAGCCAGCATTTTCTTCAAAAAGCTTTCGATTAATCATTATTCCTTGTGCTTCAATAAATTGACAGCAAAAAGTTATTGTAGTTCGAGTATTTCCTTCTCTAAATGGATGAATTTTCCACAATGCCGCTAAAGAATCGCAGAATTGATTTGCTAATTCTTCATGATTAAATGCATCCCATTCTTTTTCTCTCATGTCTTTCAATACATGATGAATATCAGAAACAATATCAAACGGATCAGAATACTCTACAGATTGTCCACCTAAAACATCTTCCTCTTTATAAATCGAAATAGTTCGAGGCGAACCCGCCCAATCAAATATATCTTGAAAGATAACCTGATGCATCTTAAGAAAATGTTCCGTGTGATAATCTCCCGGCAATGGATTAATTGCTACATCTTTTAATCGATATACAACATAATCAGCCTCAGCTTCATCCAGCAATTCTTGAGATTTTATACCAAGAATATTTTTTAGTACAGGAACGTCCTCATAAAGATAAGGATCACGCATTTGTGGACTCCTTCATCTTATATTTCTTATCTAAAAAACGCTTTGCATCCTCCATTGTTACTTCACCACGTTTTTCTTTTTCTATATATTCTTTAAAATCTTTAGTTGGCTCTAGACCGTCTACTTTAATCATACCTATTGCATAATTCCATGCGTCAGCATTAGTCATAATATCCGCCTCCTTTTCTATTATATTTTAACATATATCGGCATATATTTCGATTTATATCCGCGCAGTCTTTTCAATTAGTGTAGAAATACATTTTTACAGGCGAAAACTATTAAACCCGACGCAAGTACAACGTAAATTTTTACGCCGCATTTTCAAAACTTTAAATATATTTATTTTTTTGAAAGTAAAAAATGGCAGTTATCTTTCGATAACTGCCATTTGTAATGTTCATTATTCAATTAAGAGCTCGACAAACTGCCGATTTGTCGGTCTACATTGTATTCCGGTTAATACGAATATCACTTTCCTGTAAGTTTTAAGAATTTCTTATCGTTCATTTGCTCGTTTGTAACATACTCCCCATCATGAAACAACGCATAATTCGTGATCGGTGTCGGTGCATTCTGTGCTTCTTCTTTGCTTTCAATATGTATTGCCTTGAATGCAATACCATTTTCTTTTGCCGTCTGCTCCAAAACCGGGACATATTTTGCATTGAACGGGCACTGATTCGTATAGTACAGAACATATCCCTGCTCTTCTATATGCGGAAGTTTTGCACATTCCTTAAACACCGGAGCTTTTGCATTTTTATCGAATGGCATATACCAAATCTTAATCCCATTATCCGCTTCATCGCTCACGACAAATCCTTTGTACTTCAGAAACTTCGGATCAGCCAGAAACGGTTTCTTCTTTGAAGCGCAAAGAATACAAAGCCCTTTTTTCCCCTTTTCCTTACTATCCTCGATGCAGGCAGTAAGTAGATCAGTAGAATATCCATGTCCTTTGAAAGCCCCGGACACCCAGAGACAGTCAATGTACATATATCCATCTGCCTCTATCGGAATCCATGCGTTTTCCGCCGGGATATATTCGATAAAGCACTTTCCGCGCTCTACGCTCTTTAGGAAAACAAGTCCTTCATCAAACCTCTCCGAAAGCCATGCCTTCTTAGAAGAAACCTGAACATCCTTATTATTTGATATCGCGCAGCAAATATGCTCCTCTTCGAGGTTATCTTTTGTTACATGAACATATTCCATGACCGCTCCTTTCAATAATATGCCAAGTAACGCTTAAGTTCCTTGGCGTAGATAGTATTTACTCAATAGGGAAACAAGCTTCCGTTACATACTCATCAGGATTCTGTGTCTGTGCAGGACTCACATGATAGATATTAAACATAGGTCCATTCATTTTATATCCATTAGCTTTGATCCATGATGCCACAGTTGCATATGCCTCACCCATCTGATCGTAGCTGCCTTTAATAATACAACTTGCAACTTTTACTTCAGGAAGATTTTTAAACTTCACATGTTCCGTATCGTTATAAGAACCACTCACGGTCATCCACGCAATGATCTCAACATTTTCTTCCTTGTACTCGGGATCAAGAAACTCAGCCGCCGCAAGACACGGGTCGGCCGGCACAAGATTCTTGCACTCACTCATCATCGTATTCCAGAGCATTCCTTCATCCTCATAGTGAGGAACCACCATCTGAACAGTTGCAGCATATCTCTCCGGTATTGTTTTTACAATTACATCAAAACTCATATTCTGCTCCTTCCTCAGCCTCTTTCTGGCTGTTTCCAGAAGCATCAGTTTGTACTCCGTTTCTTTGGAAAGCTTTGAAAGCTCCTTCTGCCTCTCTGACAGAAAGGCATCCATCTTTTCTTTATCATCATAGCTGTCAAGGATCTTGATAATATCCGCAAGGGCAAAGCCCATATCCTTGAGTGATGTGATCCTTCCGATGGTAAAAAGCTGTTCCTCGCGATAATAGCGGTACCCGGTGAAATCATCTATTTCTGCCGGTTTCAAAAGTCCGATATCATCATAGTGACGTAACATCCTGATGCTTACTCTGGATAGTTTTGAAAATTCGCCTATTTTAAGCATTTGCTTCTACCTCCATGGATGTTTTTCTCTTGAGCTCACTACAACGATAATCCCTCACATAATGTGAGAGTCAATATACTTTTTTAAAATTTCATAAAATGTAAAACTGAAATATAATTTGCCTCTAAAAATTCTGATTTGTTAATTTAAATTACATTATAAGCTTATCACATCTCACATTTTAAAAGAAAATATTTTAAAAAAATAAGGTTATAAGCTTATAGGTTAAATTCAGGCTTTTCTGGGAACCGAAATCTGCGGTGCTATCCATAGTACCGCTCTGCAGCCATAAGCTTTAGTTTCTTCCAACACTCTATTAATTACAGTGCTAGCACCTATTTTCGCTCCAGCACTGTAATTCAACATCACACTTTACAGTGCCGGCACCTTTTTTCGCTCCAGCGCTGTAATCCAGCATCATGCTTTACAGTGCCGGCTCCTATTTTCACTCCAGCACTGTAATCCAGCATCATACTTTACAGTGCCAATGCCATTTTTCACATCAACACTACTCAGCTTGCCATTCTTAGACCAAAAAAGGCAAAAACCTGCGCCAGCAGTGTCCTAATACATAAGCCACACAATAAAAAAGCCCAGCCCCCAAAAGGGACTGGGCAAATGTTCATATTATGCAACGCATTCAAATTATCGCTAATTACTTATTTGCGATAGCTGCCTGCGCTGAGACAGGCCTGTAACTTACATTTTTCACTTAAAGATTGCAGATGCTGTTTTTTTTCCAATCGGAAGCGTCTTGCTTATATACCTCATTACCGAATACCGGATTCAAATACCAGATAAATGCTCCGTGATCAAAAACAATCTGATCAACGAAATTATCAATCACAGTATCAGGTATCTTAGCCCTGGCATCAAAGGCAGTCATCTTGATAAACTCAGAAAGACTTTCAATACGTCTGTCCTTTGCGCCATTATCTTCCAATTCTAAAACCCGTTGTCTGCATTCATCATTTAATTTCTCTAAGTTTGAAATCTGATCTTCTAATTTCTTTTTCTTGCTTCGGAAGACTTCTCTGGAAATATCTCCTTCAGAACACATATCAACCAGATTGGCAAGCTGTTTGTTCAGCTTCTCAATCTGACGATTGTTTGCTTCAAGCCGTTCTTTATCGTTTCTCTCAGGAGCCTTTACTTCAGCAACATCCTGTGCCATAGCCATAGCTTCCTTATAGATTGCTTCTTTATTTCCAAGAAGCTTTTTGAAAACAAAATCGGCCTGAACCTCTAATTTCCATCCCATAAATGATGAGTTATCACAAATACCTTCGATATCAAGACCTTTTTTCAGTCTTCCTGCAGGAGTTCCTGTCCGTAACTGTCCATAGCACGATAGATATAACTAAGAGTTCCATCATTAGCCTTATGAGCAATTCTTCGGTTCATAGCATGACCACAGGTACAAACAAGCTTATTGCCCCACAGATGCTTACAAGGCGACTGCCCAATTGCTTTGCCGTTCTTGTCTGTCTTCACGGACTTGTGTTTTTCTCTTAACTCCTGTACTCTGTCAAAATCTTCCGGCGAAACCAGTTTCTCATGCGAACCTTCTACATATACCTTATCAACTGCCCCATGATTATTGATTTTCTTCTGAACCAGATAATCCGGAACGTATTGCTTACGGTATACGATTCTGCCGCAATAAAAAGGATTTCTAAGAACTCTGTTGATATTGCCAGACTGCCATCTGGTAAGGCCTGTGGCTGTTTTGCGCCCTTCCTGCTCTATGATGTCCTGAATCTTACGAACACCATTGCCAGCCAGGTAAAGTTCAAAGATTCTTTTCACAGTGTCGGCCTGTTCCTTATTCACAATAAGCTTATCACCAACTCTGTCATATCCAAGAATATTACCATTGCCATATAGGACTCCATTCTTAAAAGAAATCATCTGACCGGCTTTTACTCTCTGAGAAATCTTCTTACTTTCATTCTGGGCCAGTGTAGCCATAATAGAAAGTCTTAGCTCTCCATCCTCATCATTCATTGTCCAGATATTATCTTCTGTGAACCACACCTCCACACCATAAGTTTTGAGGGTTCTGGTCTGCTGCAGTGTATCCACTGTGTTTCTTGCAAACCTAGATACCTCTCTGGTAACAATTAGATCAAACTTCTTTTCTTTTGCATCCTTGAGCATTCGCATAAAAGACTCACGCTTATGAATAGATGTACCGATAATACCTTCATCAATATATCTATCTACCAACGTCCAGTCCGCATGCCTGCTCAAAATATCATCATAGTACTGCACCTGATTTTCCAATGCAGATATCTGCGCCTCATGCTCTGTAGAAACACGGGCGTAGACGGCAACTTTTCTCGCCATATCGCACCTCACATTCCTCAATCAAGCTGTACTAGATGAGATCTAGGCACAGCTTAATTATATAATTATTATCTTGCTTACTCAACGGGTATATTGCGTTTTTTCGCGATATACCGCAATTCTTCGTCTGTTATCTTTCCTTCTTTATTAAGCTGCTTCATAATGTCAAAAGCAACATACTTAATAGCCATTTCCTCAGCTTCCGGAGGAAATGTAATCTCTTTTAATTCCTTCATGACCATCCCTCCTAAAGCTTCTCGATGAAATAATTTTCCATGTAGGAAATCAATTCACAATGAATACGGCTTGCCTTTCTCCTGACTACAGGAACCGTTACACCAGCTTCTTCAGCCAAAGTGTAGTAGTCCTTCTCCTGCTTAAGAAGCGGAATAATAATCTCTTGCTCCTTCACGCTAAGTGCATGCAGGTGTCTTCTGAAAGAAGCGTATTCATCAGCCATCATCACAATGACATACTCTCTTCGCTTGAATTCCTGTACCAGCGCCGAATCTGATAAAGCATCCTCTGCTGAATTCAGTCCATTGATAGCTCCCTCAAGCATTACATCAAGAACCGCCTCATCCGCTGTAGGATTACTATAGTTACCCAAATTCTGAATACGGACTCCAAGCTCATCTTTGTGATTGCTACGCTTTCTCTCCTTCTCAGCCTTGATCTCGTAGATCAATCTCATCTTGCAATCCTCGATGATTCCCTGGAAGGAAGAGTAATTGGAATAGATCAGCTCGGCCCTCTCCCTCGCTGACTTGTCACCGTAGTTTTCATAAAAATTAACCTTAGTGGCCATATACACCTCCTATATTCAGTTGTGTTTATGTCACTAAGCTGCGCGCTGCTTCGTAACTTCTTTACATGTTTAATTCTAATTGGAATGCGCCTATGAATCGTTAGCGCTAATGTGGACATAAAGTACACATAATGTGAACTCTTACAAAGAAAAACGCCAGCATCAGGATTAATCTAATCCTGAGCTGACGCTAAGTTATAATATTCAGTTAGATTTCCATGCTATCTGGATTTAGAAGAAAATCATAAACACTCATTACCAATATGCCTTCATCATTATAAAGCGGTGCCACAGCATCCTTTGTAATAATAATTTTTTTAAATCCATCACCTATATTCACTAATGAACGCTGTTCCTGTTCCATTTTTTCCTTATCAGGCAGCGCATAGGCTGATTGAATATAAAATCTCTTTGAACCTTTGTTGCAGACAAAATCCACTTCTAACTGTTTTCGAATCTTCTTACCATTTTTATCAACTTCATTCATCACAACAACACCAACGTCCACATTATATCCACGAACTTTTAATTCATTAAATATAACGTTTTCCATTGCATGAGTCTCCTCAACCTGTCTAAAATTAAGTCTCGCATTTCTAAGTCCCAGATCGGTAAAATAATACTTCGATGGAGTATTAATGTATTTTTTCCCCTTGATATCATATCGAATTGCACTATTAATAAGAAATGAATCTTTAAGGTAATCTATATATTTGATTATTGTATCTTTGCTTATAGTCTTGTTTTTAACACTTTTAAATGTCGCAGATAACTTGCTTGGATTCGTAAGCGATCCAATTGCTGAAGATAAAATATTCAGAAGTTCTTCTAACTCTGCCTTATTTCGTATATTATTCCTTCCAGTAATATCAGAAATGTAGGTTTCCTCAAATAGAGATTTTAAAAAATCAGATTTTTGATCAGCCGTTTCAAAGCCTAGCACAAGCGGTATTCCACCGAACAGAACATAATCCCTCCAGCCTTCCTGTTTGTCACCGTCATATACACTCATAAATTCACTATATGTTAACGGATACATATGAACTTCATCCCCACGTCCACGAAATTCAGTAATAATATCTTTTGACAGAAACTTGGCATTACTTCCCGTTACATATACATCCACATTTTTCTTTCTTCCGAGACTATTAAGAACTGATTCAAAATCATCGAGCATCTGAACTTCATCTAATAAAACATAATACATTTCTTTATCAGCGATTTTTTCCATTAGATATGGAAATAAAACTTCAGGATCTCGATACTTTCTATTTTCAAAAGAGTCAAATGCAATCTCAATAATATGGTTTTCATTAACTCCCTCATTTACCAGATACTCTTTAAAAAGATTAAATAAAAGGTATGATTTTCCACATCTTCGCATACCTGTTACAACCTTAATTAGTCCGTTATGCTTTTTTGAAATAAGCTTATTCAAATATATATCTCTGCGTATTTCCATATCGTTCCACCTCATTGCTTATTGAACAAAAATGCGGAATCCGCATTTTTGTTCAATAGAATTATACATCATAGGAATAGCTTATTCAATACTCTAATCGACATTTTTGCGGATTCCGCATTTTTGTTCGATACAGATTAAATTGTGCCGACAGTGTTTGCACAATCTCTAGAAACTCTTGTACCTTAGCCCTCAAGAATCTGAATCTGTCTCAGCATCTCAAGTGCAGACTTCTTTGCCTTATCCGTCTTCAGATTGTTTAGAATCTCTATTGCTTCATTCACAATAGGATCAAGATTATCCGGCATATCACCGTTCAATATATAATCAGCAGATACATGAAACAGGCGACTCAGCTGCATAAGCATCTCAGCTGAAACACCTCTGCTGTTGTTCTCATAATTGGAAATGGCAGACTTTCCCTCAAGATGAAGCTTTTCAGCAAGCTCCTCCTGGGTATAACCTGCATCTGTTCTAAGTTTTTTAATTCTTCCACCAACTGTTGTTACATCAATTGCTCCATTGTTTCTGTTTACCTTTTTCATAATCTGCACCCTTTCCGGTGCCTTCCAAAACAGAAGCGAACCGGAAAAAGAGCGCAAAAATAAAAAGAGCACTGCAAAACAACTACTAAATCTCTTGGTATGTAAAACATACTTCAAGTTAGCTTCTGTTTTGCAGGCCCTTTTTAATCTAAATAGATGTCTTATGCTCCCTGACTGCATCTATCCGTAGTAAATACGACTCTCTTCACAAACTCTTGGCAACCAGGCGTCACTCATTTGTAAGTCTTTTAACGCATCATAAGTGCGACCAATTCAGCGAACTCCCTGATAACCTCATCCATATTTAATTGTTATGATATAACTGCCACAGCTATTTAACGATTTCGTTAATCTTGGCGGCATATCTGGTTAATCGAGCATGTCTCTTCTTAGCAAGTTCCTCCTCAGATCTAGTATCATCAAATACGGATACCTTGCCTTTCTTCACGCACACAACAAGGCGGGCACCGCATTCCGGGCAAACCATATACGAAGTTGTACTAGCTGACTCCATAAGAAATGCCCCACATCTGTGGCAACAAACCACACATTCCCCAGTTTTTTCCTCCGCAAAACTCACCAACATCACGCCTCCTAGATTTTTCCTGTCGCCATGTCATGCTGGACCAGCGACTGATAATAGTTGTTAATCGTAATTGGCGCATTATAAAGTGCTGCCACTATGTATTTCTTTACATTGCGAACCTTTGTAGTCTTGTCCTTCATACTGTCCATTACAAACTGGATATGGCTGCTATCCAGCTTCATAAATCTGCTTTTCACTACGTTAATAGGCTTTTTATCCCCAGATATAGTGATAAACTCCTGATTGCTGCACAGCACATCCAGGATTATGTCAAAAATCTCATCAATCTCTTCTACTCCATAGGGATAGCGCTCTTTGAGTATCTCTATATCCAGTGACTGGTATAAATATTGTCTGTATAGCTCCCTCTCATCTTCTCTGCTCTTAGATAAGATAAGATTAGTATTACTACACTCAGTATTATTTAACTCAATATTATTAGGTGGTGATTCTCGACATTCCGGGCTGGTGATTTTCACTACACCGGCATGGTGATTTTCACCACTCCGGACTGGTGATTCCTGAAGCAGGATAAAGTTCTTCACATAGATCCTGTCAGGTTTACAAAGTCCCTGTTTAACTCTTTCAATAAGTCCGTAACTCTCAAGCTCCTTTAAAAGCTTTAAAGCCTTCTGACTCGCACAATGCAAATCCTCCTGGATACTGACAAGGGTGTAATAGACATACACTCTGCCCTCGTCATCAATCCAATGATTCTTTTTGGAAAGGGATACCCGATTCAGAAATAGTCCATACAGAACCTTGGCATCCGTAGAAAGCTTTGCAAACTTTTCATCCTTAAAGAGAACCTGAGGAATCCTATAGAAGGCAAACTGCTCAGACTCTTCCTCATGAAAATAGCCAAAGTCCATACTACACCTCCTTAGGCATTACCTGTAGCAACACTGTTACTTCTGCTGTCAGCAACAAGCTTCTGATAGCAGGGAAAGCAAAACGTTCTGCCATCACCATAAGGACAAGGATGACTGCAATTGCAAGGTGTTACTGGACCAAGCTTAGGTGCAACACTGTGTGGCACCCTTGAAATGCCATTTTTGTCAAAGTTCTTCTGAACTCTCATATATTTCTTACTCATCTTAGATATCTCCTTTCACCACTGAAAAAGGCCTCCCTAAAACTAGGGAAGCCTCTCTCTTACTTATTGATGGAGCTTATAAAGAAGTCTCATGCTTCTTGGTTGCAGCCTTTGTTGCTGCATCCTTAGCCGGATCTTTCTTTGCAATCTCCTGTTTCTTTTCTTTTAGATCTCCAAGGACAGAATCTTTATCAACAGCCTCATGTTCAGCCTCACGCTGACGTTCCTCATACTTATCAGCCAACTCAAAAATATGATTCTGACTGTCGTAATGATAAACATGATCGGTAAGCTGATCTGCAGGTTCAACCTGAGTAGCATTGACCTCTTTGACCATGTTTTCCAGCTCTTTGGCTGTCATCTGGCCATTGTCCTTTACAAGCAAGACCTCATGAATACTGCTTGGGAGAACAAAGAAATCGCCGCCCATCTTTTCAGCTGCATCCTCCATAAAATTCGGATATGCGATAACACCAGCTCCATGGATCTTATCCGGAACTGTAGCAACAAACATCTGCTCATCTTCCGGTGCAACCTCAGGAATCATGCCAGGTGCAAGCTCACTCATTACTTCAGACATACCTCTGATCTCAGATGGTCTGATCTCTGGTGCATTCTCCATGGCATCAGCGCGAAGCTGCTCTTTGGTAATGCCATACTGATCAAGCAACTGATTGGTAACAAGGATTGTTCCATTGCCGGAATCTGTCTGATCAAGCACAAAGCGATAAACAACAGCCATATCCTCCATTCTTTCATGAGGTACGCTCTCAAGAAGTTCCGCATTCTTCTCTGCAGAAACCACTTCCATAGAAAGCTTGCTCTTCATCTGCTCATAATCAGAGAGCGACTCCAGATCCACCTGAGGCGATTCACGGAATCCTTTCTCCACTGCATCAGCAAAATGTTCTGCAATCTCAGGGATTGGTGTACCATTCTCATAAGCAGCAAACGCCTTTTCAACGCTGATGTTCACTCCAATAGAACTGTCCACAGGTCTTACTGTGATAGCATCATAGCTTTCATTCATCTTATCTACTCTGCGAGCAGTAAGTTCAACATCAGCTCCTCTAACAGCAAGTTCAGCCTTTAACGCATCCTGGAAACCTTCTTTGAAACGTTCATAATCCATATTCAATTTTCTCCTTTTCTTTGACAGTTTTAATAGAAACACCGGCGCGCGCTTTCCGGTTTCGGATAACAAAAAAAGCGCCACACACGACCGTGAGGGTTTGGTCATGTGGACGCTTGGATCTGCTTCCTATTCTTCTGCAAAAGAAAAACAAGTGAGTGGCTTTTGTTTACCTCTCACTTGTCTATGATAATAATAGCACCGTTAAAACTATAAGAAAAGTGCTAATGTCGGTCGAGACGAGACAAAACGAGTCAAAACGAGACAATGTCGGTCAAGAACTCAACAACAGGAATTTGTGCGATTAACTTCCGGTTTATTCTTCCATCAAGGATTATGTATTACATTTCTCTTTCCACTATTGGCAGTTCCTCTTACTTCTTCGTGGTAAAAGTAATCTACGATTGTTGGATGTCCTTTCTCTACTCTCTCATACGGAGTTTCATTATCAACAAACCTGCAATCATACTTTTTAGCCAGCTCTTCTGCTTTCTTTTCCAGCGCTTCAAAATAGCTGCGGTTCTTTTTGTTATAGATTTCGTCATACAGTGGCACCAGATCCGGATGTTTATCGGAAATGTATTTCATGATATCTGCCTTAAAACCTCCGCGAAGATTCAGATTCTCAAGCCATACAAGGTCACACTGATCTTTTGTCCTGTCTATGATTGCTTCTATATCCGTAATCCCCGGGAACACGGGTGAAATGAAGCAAATTGTACGAATTCCTGCCTCATATACCTCTTTCATTGCAGCAAGCCTTCTTTCTATGCTTACTGCCGCATCCATATCATCTTTAAACTCTTCATCAAGAGTATTGATTGACCATGATACTGTAAGTCTGCTATTTTCATTGATCTCTTTTAGCAGATCCAGATCTCTTAGTACAAGGTCTGACTTTGTGCAGATAAGTATGTCCGCACCACTGTCCTTTAGTTCTTCCAGAAGTCTTCTTGTATTTTTATATGTTTCCTCTAGCGGATTATAACCATCCGTAACTGTTCCAATGATCACCTTCTGGCCGGCATACTTCTTTGGATTCTTTATTTCAGGCCAGTCTTTCACATCCATGAAGGTTCCCCATTCCTCCGTATGCCCTGTAAAGCGTTTCATAAAAGATGCGTAGCAGTATTTACAGGCATGGGGACACCCCACATAGGGATTCACCGAATATCCTCCAATAGGAGTATTCGATTTTGTCATTACACTTTTGGTTTCTATATGATTTACTTTGATTTCTGGTTGTTCCATATCCTCTGTTCCTCCAACACTTTGTTAAAAGCATCCGGCATTTCCTGTATCATTTCTTCTCCCATAATCGGAACAAGATCTTCTTTCCAGAATACAGGAATGTTCAGTTCATGAGCCTGTTCTGTCAATGAATAAACCCACCCGGGATCTGTTTTAACAGTCCTGCTTTTTGCACCTGTCATGGTTCCCACCACAATCCAGTCAATGCCTGTAAGATCAACCTTACCCGGATTATCGAACAAAGGCTCAAAGGTAACATGATATTTTTTTGCCTTCACGTTGCTCCGCAGTGCATCAATACGCCATAACTCAGACTTTCTAGTAACTGTAACGCCAAACCATGCATTATCAAGATCTGTTTCAAAAGACAGAAGATCCGGTCGTTTGGTAAGAAAAAGAAACTGGTGCTGAGGATTCTCTGCTATCTTTTTAAAGACTTCCTCTCTCCATTCCTCATGCCAGCCCGAGAGATCGCTCATACCGGTCAGCAGAAAATTCTGCGGCTTTTTCTTTTCCATCATACGAAGCTTTCCTTGAAAAAACTGTGGCTTTTCAAAATCATCTATGATGTGATAACGCCTCGTATTGTTTCTGGCATAGCAGTACGGACATCCAACAGTACACCCTATAACAAGATTCATGTTCTGAATCTGATCTTTAATACAAATACTCATTTGTCACTCCATTCCTCAAGGTTTACCCTGATGCGGTTAAGATACTCTTCAAACTGAAGAATCTCTTTATCCGTAAAATCACGATAATAGATATTCCCCATCTCATTGGATACGGAGTCATAAGCTTCTTTAAGTTCTTTGGCTTTATCTGTGAGGAACAGAAGAGTTTTTCTCTTATCAGCTTCATCAGTTTTGCGGCTTATCAGTCCGTTTTTTTCCATCCGCTCAAGCATGGTCGTAAGTGAAGTAATTGCAAGTCCGCTTTTCTCGGAAATAATTTTAATAGGAACGCCATCTTCCTGCCATAAGACATACAGAATCCTTCCCTGAGCTCCGTTAAATGCATCAATGTTTTTTTCTGCCAGTATCCTTTCAAATATACGATCACCCAGCTGTTTTATTTTTGTAACAAGAAATCCACCATTTGTCTTCATAATTTAATACTCCTATATCGTAGTTTTATACTACGATATAGGAGTATTTTTTGTCAAGCACACATATCATAACTTCCAATTTTATGTTCTATCATTCATCTCGAAAAACTTGAATTGTTAGCACTCTGTCTTATTGCACCGGAGGCATAAAGCATAAAATGCAATCGCCAGAAACTGTGATACCACAGACACAGTGACAAGATACACAGGATTCAAATCATACAGGGCACCGAGAAGCCAACTGCCCAGAAACCACGCAATACCAAATCCTGTCTCAAATATTCCGAAACCGGTGCTTCGCATGGAACGCGGGACGATTCCGCTGACAGCTGCTTTCATAATACTTTCCTGCGCCCCCATTCCAATCCCCCACAGAATTATCCCAGCTCCGATCAACCAGGCATTTCCAGTCATAAAAACAAAACATGAGAAGAATGTGCTGCATAGTGTGGAAATAATCAGAGCCTTCAGCCCGACCTTATCATAAAGCCAGCCAAAGAATAGTGCAGCAAAGGCATCCACAGCCATTGCCCCAGCATATAGCAGACTGAGCATGGATTCATTAAATGCTCCGGTATTAGCCGAATGAAGTGTGATCAGGGTGAAGTCTGCAAAGCCAAAAGCAAAAAAGCAGATGGCCGCCATGAACAGAACAAATGACTTCCTGAATTCAAAGCTTGCCGGTTTATCTTCCTGCTTTTCAAAGATCTCCGGATCAGGGTATCTTATCTTTGCTGCCAAAACAAGAGCTATGGTGATCATTGCAGGAACAAGCAGTATCGCAAAAGAGATCCTATACGTTGTAAAAAGGTCGTCTGTACCTTTTACAAGAGCTGTTACAAAAAGCAGTACAGGTCCGAGAAACGCGCCAAGCTGATCCAGAAACTCCTGATAGGCAAAGCCTTTTCCGGTTCCGATCTCGCTTGCCGCAAAGCTTACCAATGTGTTTTTGGCAGGCTTTTTTATCGCTTTTCCGATACGCTCCAGGATCACAAGACCGCAGGCCCAAATCCAGCCATGTTCAGGTACGAGTGCCAGTGCAGGAATCGCCAGAGCCTGTATTACATAGCCTGTGATAACAAATGTCCAGTATTTCTTCGTTTTATCTGCTATAAATCCGGATATGAGCCTTAGTGAATACCCGCACAATTCTCCTATACCGGACACAAATCCGATGGTTGCAGCGGATGCCCCTGCGAGGTTCAGATATTCGCCCAATATGCTTCTTGCGCCTTCATGAGTCATGTCCGAAAACAGACTTACGATTCCCATCAGGGTTATAAATGTTATGGCGCCAGACAAAGCCTTTTTTTTATCCATGTTCTACTCCACTAATCCCGATTTGCTTATTTCATTATCCTGAAATTCAAAGTTCCATAATTTCTAAATCATCCGAAACCAAAAGCTTTCCATTATCCAAAGAACGGGCATCTTTCTTTGATGCACTGCTGATTCTGAGGTGAGAACTCACAGTGTTGCTTCTCATATTCAATCTGTACGCCGTAGTGCTGTCTTACGTACTCTATTCCGTGTTTGAACGCAATCATAGCATCTCTTTTACAACATCTTGGGCCATTTATCCGGCCAAGTTCTCCTATGGCGCTTGATGTAAATGCCATGTGATCTCCCCAGGTGCCATCTTCAGAAAGAGGCCCTGTACCATCAATAATAGAAAGAGCTGCACCTATAGAAGTTATCGCTCCGCATATTCCCCAGAGTCCACACATTGCTCCCGGCATCCGGAGTCCTTCATTAAGAAGTTTCTTTAAAGCGGAGTCTATATCTATTTTGCCACCAGCATTATAATAAGACATCAAGAGACATGCCCCGTCTAATATATGATGTTCTGGCCCATGTATGCTTATGTAATCTTTTTTTGCCATTATCTTAAACATCTTGATAGGATTTACGCCTTTTTCATTACGTATATCTTCAATAATCCTGTTTGCTTTTTCTTCAATAGTCATAAGTAGCTTCTCCTATAAACTAATTATGAAGCTCTGTACTCCATAAGAGTTGTGTTCTGCCATTTTCCAAATCGATCTTTAGCTATTCTTTCCCTATAGCCAATTTCCCTGAAACCACATTTTTTGTGTAAGGCTATACTTGCTTTATTAATTGAAAATATTGCAGAATATATGCTCCAATATCCACATTGCTCAGCCTCTCGGATAATCGTATTTACCAAAGCTGTTCCTATCCCATGACCTCTATAGTTTCTATCAACATATACACTCATTTCAACGCAGCCTTTATATGCGCACCTACTTGAAGAGGGACTTAACGCTATCCAGCCTACAACCTTTCCTTCTTCCTCAAAAACAAACCTGCAATTCTTTATGTGGCCTTCATTCCACTCAGTAAAACTAGGACACTCTGTATTAAAAGTTGATGTTCCCTCTTCTAATCCCTGCTTGTAAATCTCTGCTACTGTCCCCCAGTCTTCATCTCTCATTTCTCTAATCACAGCATTCCACCTCCGATTTTTTTATCGCATCATTATAGATATTTAATGCCTCTAAAACCTGACTCTGTTTTTCCTTTGGAATCATAGAAAAAACTCTCTCAAACTTCAAATTCATATCTTTTTCTATTGTATTGAATCTTGCCATTCCTTCATCAGTCAGATTAAGCACTACGCACCTGCGATCCCTTGTTGAAGGTTCTCGCAAAACATATCCTTTTTGAACAAGCTCTTCTACAGATCTGCTTACAGCACTTTTATCCATCTTAAGAAGTTCAGCAAGTTCCTTTACACATATTCCAGGTTGTCTGCCTATCTCTACAACCAGAAAGCATTGAGATGTATTGACGTTACATTGACAGCAATCAGAACTGTTTAGCTTATCAAGATTACGTTCTAATTCTCTGGTACTTTCTCGAAATAGTTTTACCTTATCCATCGAATGCCCTCCTATAGATTTAAATGATAAAATCATTAGTTGTATTTGTCAACTATTTTATGATATAAAAAAGCCACATAGCCGATACAAACAACCATGTGGCAATTCCGTGGGCATATTCATTAATCCATAACTTTCCAGAATACAGGAATGTTCAGTGCATAACCGCATCATCCGTAGTAGATCTGTATCGCACAGTGAGAAATTCAGCAGTTCCTTCCCCGCCCATCTTATCAATATTTTCGGTGAATTCTCCGCCACTGGCATACATCTTACCAAGTCCGGAAAGAATTTCAATAGAACACTTAACACACTATAGCTTTATATTCTTGCTAATAATTCCTTTAAGCAACCAATCCCTTCTGCTCCCCATAGAGTTAATGCCTGAGGAACCACTGCAACAAGGATACCTACAATAAGTCCTTGCCATCCAAGAGAAGCAGATCCATTAATAAATGAACAAATACCACCAATCACAAAGAAAACACCCAGCAACCAGCATACAAGATTTGCCAGGCCACCGATAAAACCAATTGCAAGCATCAGCAATGTAAGAACTGCTTGTACAGGTAATAATGCTATTCTAAGGATAACTCTTAAAACTGTTCCAATACCATACAATACTGTCATTATAGGTTCCCCCTTTCCTTCTCCATCTGAACCTTATAAGCAATCAAACGAAGTACATATTCCGGCATTGCCCTACGGCCAAGTTCCCATTCCTGCATAGTTCTATATGGAATACCAAGCCAGGCAGAAAAATCCTTTCTATTCATTCCAGACTGTGCTCTAATCATCTTAAACGCATATGCCATCTTCCGGCGTACAGCATCAGCGTCTGTTTTATCAGTTTTTTCCACTTCAATATCTATACCTTCAATGCTATATATTTCCTTATCCATGGCACTACCTCCTACACCAATGTAGTCAATGCGTGTATTCTTATCTTCATTATATGTAGTCATTGCGTATATGTCAATATATAAGAAATACCCGCAAAGCAGGTGTAATCTGCAATGCGGGCATCCTGAGTCTTATTTAGTTTTTAAAGCAATCCTTCAACCTTACGCTTTATTACCCAATAAACATCTTCAATATCACGATCAGATAATTTCTCAAGTAATTTAAAGAAAGAACTGTACTTAGCTGCAAGCCTCTGCTCTTCTCCGGCTTCTGTAAACTCCAGGAACAATAATTCCCTTACATCAACTTCATAGATACGAGAGAACTGTGCAAGCTCATCAGCAGATATACTTCTCTTCCCAGCTTCCATTTCGCTCATGGTCGTCTTCTTCAAGTTCATGAGCTTTGCAGCTTCATCCTGAGTAAAACCTGCCCTAACACGCGCTTCTTTAAGCTTTTTAGCTGTAAATTCCGACATTTTTGAACCTCCTTCTAAGTTCGGATATTCCGAACTTTTTCCAAAATGGTTAATTTTCACTGTTCGGATTTCCCGAACTTCTGACAAAATTTTTGTCGAATGCAATCAACAATTTCTTGTGTCTAGCTCTCATTACAGCTTGGTTGAAATTATTCTTAAGTAAAAAAAGATAGGGTGTCTTTGCAGACACCCTATACTAGGAATAGCTTTATTTCAAGCTTTTCTGGGTAATGGAAAGTATTTTCCGGATGATAAATCCTCATACTTTGTCTCATGAAATCTTTGGAGATTTCAAAAGTTCCCAAAAAACAGCTTGCATCTTTTACTGACGTGACTCGGCGATAGCTGCCTGTGTTGAGACAAACAACAGTTGCTTTTTTTTTAACATCACGATACGCTTTCATTTCAGGCGAATCCTCGATGTTTAGGCCATTTTCTTCCTTTTTTAAGGAATCAAAGTTTACGTACCATGTATACTGTCCTCGATAATAAATGATCTTCTCAACAAAGACATCTACTATAGAATCCGGAACTTTTGAATTTTCGTTCACTGCACGCATTTTCAAAAGTTCCTCGATCTTAGTTCGCTTAATGGTATTAATGTCCTGAACATCCTGGTTTACCATTTGTTTTTTTAATTCGATATTCTGTTTCTCCAGTTTTCTGATCTGATCTTCTAACTTATCCTTCTTCTCATGATAAATATCTCTGGTGACATCTCCCTCCATATACAGATCTACAAGAGCCGACATTTTCTTATTAAGCTTTTCAAGCTCCTTTTCATTTCTGTCCAACTTTGTAACCGTAAATGGTTCCGGCTTCTCCTTCTTCTCCAGATTCCCGAGCATTTCCAACGCCTTAGCACAGATTGCTTTCTTATCTTTGACCATATCCTTAAAGATGAACTCCTTCTGCACATCCAGCTTCCATTCTGCAAAAGAATTATTATCACATATTCCTTCAATAGATAATCCCTTTTTCAGTCTGGTTCTTGGCGTACCGGTATGAATCTGCTTGTTACATTGATAGGAGACATTGTGTGTTCCATTCTTATTAATATGGTTTAGACAACGATGCATCTTGTGTCCACAATGACACATCACTTTACGTCCCCAAACACATGCTGAATTTCTCGACCCTACAGGCTTTCCCTTGCTCGTAGTAGTTACTCTGGTTTTTCTGAGTTCCTGGGCTTTTTCAAAATCTTCTACAGAAATAATCGCCTCATGTGTACCTTGGGTATATACCCGGTCAATATCACCATGATTATTGATCTTCTTCTGTGTCAGATAATCCGGGACATACTGCTTCCGGTATTCGATTCTGCCACAATAAAATGAATTGTGAAGAATACGATTGATATTAGAAGCATGCCACCTTGTAAGACCAGTTGATGATACCCGGCCTTCAGCTTCCAGCTGATCCTGAATCTTCCGGACTCCATATCCACTCAAATAAAGTTCAAAAATCCTCTTAACCGTTGCAGCCTGATCCGGATTCACAACCAGTTGTCCATCCACTCTGTCATATCCTAAGATATTCCCGTTTCCATAAGGAACGCCATTCATAAAGGATATCATCTGACCAGCCTTAACACGTTGGGAAATTTTCTTACTTTCATTCTGTGCAAGAGTTGCCATAATAGATAGTCTTAATTCACCATCTTCATCATTCATTGTCCAGATATTGTCTTCTGTGAACCACACCTCCACTCCGTAAGACTTAAGGACTCTGGTCTGTTGTAATGTATCAACTGTATTTCGCGCAAACCTAGAGACCTCTCTTGTTATGATCAGATCAAATCTTCCGTTCTTTGCATCCTTCAGCATTCTCAAAAATGAACTACGCTTTTGAATCGAAGTACCCGTGATACCCTCATCAATATAGCGATCCACAAGAGTCAGCTCCGGATGTCTCTGTAATAATTCGTCGTAGTATTGCACCTGGTTTTCAAGCGCTGAGATCTGTGCTTCATGTTCTGTCGATACACGTGCATATATTGCTGCTCGCCTTTTCATCTCATGCACCCCACTTTCCAGGGGCAATTCGACTCTTATAATACAATTTCATTATATATCACCTCTCTGAAATCACAACCGGGATACCATATTTGTCTGCAAGATCATGTAATTCTTCATTGGTTAGATATCCCTCTTTTCCTAAATCCTGTAACCACCCAAATGCAGCAACCGTTATCACAAACTCTTTTTCTTTATCTGTCAGCTTTATCTGAGGAACCTCTGTAACTTTCATGGCTCCTCCTTCCCGAATACCGATACAAGATTGTGAGCCAGTTCCTCAATCATATCTTTACGTATCCTGTAAACACGTGTTCTCATTGATGCAATCGTTATTCCCTGCTCATCTGAAAGCTGTATATAATCCTTTTCCCTGTTCAAAAACGGAATCATGATTTCCCTGTCTGAAGGTTCCAGCTTTTGCAACTGCATGTTGAACCGATGATAATCTTTTTTCATAAGATAAAGTGTTCTGTATCGGTAGAGCAGTTCCTCACAATCCAGTAGATCACCCAGCTCATCTTCTGAAAGAGTTTCATCTGAAATCAGTTTGTCCAGCATAATAAAACTGCTTGCCTGAGATTCCGTCGGATCCGAATACATCCCTGAGCCCTGCACTCTTACTCCAAGCTCCCCATGACCGGATCGTTTTATATACCGCTGCTCCGACTGAATGTCATTGATCAGATCCTCTTTAAAACACTCGATGATCACTTCAAACGTGGCATAATTCATATAGATCAAGTTTGCTCTCTCTATAGGTGAACACTTACCATAGCTTGTAGTTACCTTTGCTTTCGTATGCATTTCCTGCCTCCTTTTCAAATTTGCAGTCATGTCACGAAAGCGGCGCCGCTTATGTAACTTCCTTACAGATATAATGTTAATGCTTTGTCTATGCGGAGTCGTCTGCGATGCGTCCACTTACGGTGTGCGTTCTGGCGACTGACAGATAAAAAAAAGCGCCTGGCACAAAGACCAGACGCCACATATATATTCATCTATCATTATCCGCTAAAAGTTTTACAAGCTTAACATGCTCCAATGCAACCTTTCTGTCAGCATCACTTTTCATTTCTCTCATTATTGCAACGACAGCAGATATGTAGGGATCTTCCTCTGCCGGTGATTCTCCATTCATAATATATTCCGGTGTAGAATGCAGAATTCTGGCAAGATCCACAAGGATATCTCCACTGATTCCCCTTCTGTTGGACTCATATCCATAGATCACACTCTTGCCTTCCATGTGAAGAGCAAAGCCAAGTTCCTCCTGACTCATTCCTAAATCTGTCCTGAGTTTTTTAATTCTTCCCCCGACTGTCGTTACATCGATAACTCCATTGTTTCTGTTTCCCTTCTTCATCTTCCGCACCCTTTCCGGTGCCTTCCAAAACAGAAGCAAACCGATTAGGGATGCTGAATGAGCAATAATTCGTAGACGATTACAATCGTCTTACTCATAAAAATGCAAAAGAAAAAGAGCTCCGCAAAACAAATGCTATTAAACCTACTGATATGCATGAACATATCCTTCGGTAAGCTTCTGTTTTGCAGGCCCTTTTAATCTGAACAGGCGTCCTATGCTCTCGTGGCTGCACCTGTCCGTGGTAAATACGACTCTCTTCGCAAACTCTTGGCTATCAGACGTCACTCATTTGTAAATCCTTTAACGCCTTTCGATTACAGCGACCAATTCAGCAATCTCCCTGATAACCTCATTCCTATTCAGTTTTAAAAGCTATTTACTTTATCAGTTTTTTAAATTTGGCGGCATATCCGGTTAAACGCGCATGTCTTTTCTCCGCAAGTTCTTCTTCCGATCTGGTATCATCAAACACGGATACCCTGCCATTCTTTACACAAACTACAACTCTGTTGCCACATTCCGGGCAGACCATATATGAAGTTGTAATTGCTGACTCCATAAGAAATCCACCACATCTGTTGCAACAGACCACGCACTCCCCAGTTTTTTCTCCCATCAAACTCATCAACATCACGCCTCCTTATCGCACAAGCTTGACATCTCTCATTCGGAAAAGGGAAAGAAACCGATATGATGAGTAAAATTCTAGACAATGACTTTTCGCATGTGTAGTCAACACTGCCATCATCAACTGCAATGACTATTCGCTGATCTTCATACCTGCTTAGCACACATATTAGATCAGATTCTTAATAACCTTAACAGCAACCCCCTGAATCTCACATTCCGGAACAATGATATCCTTCATGGTCTTATTCTCAGGATGAAGCCTGATACGATTATTCTCTTTATCCACATAGAAACGCTTTAGCGTGTTCTCATTTCCCACCAGAGCCACAACAATCTCCCCATTTCTGGCTTCCGACTGTTTTCTGATAAGTACCAAATCCCCCGGAGCAATTCCAGCCTCAATCATAGAATTTCCATTTGCTCTTAATAAGAAAAAAGTTCCATTGCCAAACATCGATACCGGCAATGACACATATTCTTCTGCGCACTCTTCCTCAAGCGAAGGTACACCGCAGGAAACATTTCCCAGTAATGCCACGCTGGTAAATTCTGTCTGAACTTTCTCGGTCTGCTCTGTAGAAATCTGCTGGCCATCATACCTGATCATGCCATTCTCATTCATAGCAACCAGGTACTTATATGCAGTCCCTCGTGCAATACCGACCGCATCTGCAATCTCTGTTGTAGATGGTGAGTGGCGGTAATTCCTGTAGTATCCCTCTACAAATGCCTTAATATTGCTCATGAGCTCCGTAGATTTGTGTCTCATACGCCACTCCTTTCTAATAGAAGCGTATTGCTTTACTCCCGACCTCCAATATAGCACTTTCAACAAATAGTTACAATACTACCACTAAATAGTTATTAATGTTCGACAATTCAACAAATTTAAACGTTTTCCCTTCTTTTGATTATATTTTAATAAAGTCCCTATCCAAATGTTTGGACAGGGACTTACGATTGTTTACAATTTTTGTTTGTTTCTTATGTTATCTTATCATTTCGATGAAAAAACGATCCATAATTTACAGAATTGCCTCTTACATGTCAGAAATATGTTTCCATAAATAAACCCTTTCAAATTAAATTTACATTTTTTCGATAACGAACATTTTGAAAATACAATTGTAGTAATATTTAGCCAAATATAATACTAGAATTTTTATATTATAGTAAAGCTACAGAAAATCCTTCAATTTGCGTATCCTTGCTGGGTTCGAAAGCTTTCTTAAAGCTTTTGATTCTATCTGACGTATCCTCTCGCGAGTAACGCCAAACATCTGTCCTACCTCTTCTAGCGTTTTTTCAACACCATCTTCAAAACCGTATCTTGCTTTAAGAACCTCCTGCTCACGATTTTTTAATTCTCCCATTAGCCTTTCAAGAATTTCTCTCAATGCACGACGTTCAATCACCTCACAAGCATCATTTTTCCAATAGAATACATCCGCATTGATATTTCGAAAGATATCCTGTTGTGCTTCGATTTCTGCTATGTTCTCAAAAGCATCGTCCTGTATTTCATTTTCATCGATGTTTTTGAGAAGCACTTCATAGATGTAATCAAGTGATTCAATTGGCATTGACTGCCTAATTATATCCTCAGCTTGAGCAGTATCGCAACCAAGCCGTTCTTGAATCACTCTTCTCACTTCAGGATTAGTCCATATATCTGAATCCAAGTAACTCTCTTCTTTCAGGATCGGATACATTGTAAAATAACCTTCCTTTTTATGGACAGGATAATATACTGTTGGTCTTTGAGTTGCCTGCGAACGTTCTATATTTTGCATAATCCACAATGACGCATATGACCCAAAAGCGCCACTCGAATCAGGATCATATCTGTCAACTGCTGTTATCAACCCGATGCATGCCTCCTGCAATGTGTCAGCAATTTCACAATCGTATGCTTCGGCTCTCTGCAAAGCAATACGCACCGCAAATCTTAAATGCATCTGTATCACTCGGTCGCGAGCGTATAAATTCCCCTCATGAACCTGATATTTCAGCTGATCCATCTCACGCGCCTGAGGTGGAACGACAGCCCGAACAGCGTTGATAAAATCCTCTAAATCCGGATCAAGCTCAATAACTCTATTGAATACAGCCTCATAGTCTCTTTGCGCATAATCATCGTAATCATCCTCGGCTGAACCGGCTGTATTAGTAACCGGTGCCTCATCATATACAAGGATTCCACGGGTAGCAATGGAGCTTGAAAGATAGTCTACATCTCGGATAGATAGAGCCCATTTATCAGCCTCATCATAAATATCATCAAATACCAAGAATCCCTTTTCAGATGATAGCTGTATTAAATTTGCAAGAGCACTTTCAATACCATTCTTACTCTCCATTAGTTCTCTTCCCATTTTTCGGCAAGGAGTTGTTTCAAGGTATATCCACTAGAATCTACCCATACAATATTTCCATTTACCGAATTTCCTATCAATACTTTTGCAGCGGTCGAAGGGCTCCCAAACTGGACATCTTCAGTCAAAATCCCATTTTTCATTTTGCCAGATTGCATTAGATCACGGCGCTTGTTACCTATTGAAATTGTGCAAGAGGAAGTGACAACCTCATTGTACTCTGAACCCTTATACACAATAAAACCTTTAGGCAAGACCATTCTTCCAGTAGCTTTTAATGTCTTGTATTTCAAAAACAAAAGCGTTCCAGAAGGATTCCCGTGTATCTTAGCCTTTTTTAAGCCAGGTCCTTTTTTAATTGTATCCGGCACATCATCAAAGATTTCCACTCCAGATGTTAACAGGCGGTTTGTCAGCCAATCCACTTCATTAAGCGATAAGCCATCAGACCCTTTCTCTAAATCATCAAAGAGCAAATAACCTTTTTTCTGTGATAGAGCCTTTAATTCTATAAAGACCCTGTCTATATCGTTATTACTCATTAACTCATTTCACTCTTACTTATGACTTATTAACACATAACTCCAGGATATCATCACTGCTGATTTCGCTATTGAATCGATCATTAAACTCATCGATAAACTCATAAAGTCTATTTGCGAATGCCTCAGGAGTACTATCCCCTTCTATCAGCTTTTCATAAAGAACATCTATTCCGCCTCTTACGTAACTATCAAAACGTTCTTCATCAGCAGGATCTTGACCAAAATGCCTAAAAGCCTTATCAATTCGCTTTTCTTCATCAGGCTCATAATTAGCATCAAGAAGCATAATTAGCCAGAAATTGTACGTTAATTCCTCACTAGAGTACATTACACGATCACCCATGACATTCTGATTATATATCTGGCCAGTCTCTGGATTTTTAAGATCATCAATGTCAGCAGTTCTTCCATATAAAAATCCAATAAGCGGTGCATTCGCATAGACATCGACATTACGGTCTATTAGTTTTGCTTTGCTTAATTCGTCGAACACTCCTGTGAGCTGATCCACTCGAAGAGCATGCCTACCTTTAAACCTATATTGTTTATCAAACATAGCGCCCCTCCTTATACCAAATTAGTCTCAAACTCATTTTTCTTGTCAAACTGATGCCTTCTGCCGATCCTATTACCCATGTAATCTTCGGCTAATTCACCATCCGTATCTTTGATAAAGATAATAACCTGTTCAGCAGTCTCTGGAAGAGCCTCACAAACTGTCTTAATTCTTCTCTTATCAAACGCAGACAACGGTGCATCCATTACCAATGGATATGGTTCAGATGACAGCAACTTTGCATCATCATCACTTGCATTACGATTATCTCTAGCCATTTTGATAATACCAGTAATGAAAGCAAAGATAACTGAAATGCTCTGTGCTGTTGAAGTCTCTACATCACCCTCATAATCATTGGCCTGAACGGTAATATGATATTTTGAATCTATTGTTAATGATAAGCCACCTTCATAAATCTGCTTGAAAATATCATTAATCGTATCCTGCAAGCGGTTACGGATCTCTTCTTCGCTTGTACGATACACATTTTCCAGCTCCTCATAAATCTTTCTGGCATAAGTCAGATACATCTGAGTCTTTCTGTTCTTTTCATCAAGCAAAGTCAGATTCTGTCTCTCTGTATCCGCACGCTCGCGCTCCTTCTCAAGACCGCCACGTTCTATATTCAGCTTGTCTCTATCGTTATTACACTTATTGATAGTTTTAACGCAAATCTGAATCTCATTATTTATGGCACGAACCTTTTCACTGACATCTTCACCACTAAGCTTTGCCTCAATCTTGTGGAGTTCATCAGTCTTATCCATAATATCATCACTCTGCTGGCTGGCAGTCGCAAGATTCTCCTGCATCTGTTCAACCAAATCCTGAAGTGCTCCCGCTCTACGTTTTGATTCCTTCTTGAAATCTGTCACATATGTACTGAGCGACTTTGGAGGAATAACATCCAGCAATGACTTCACTTTCTCATAAGGCACGGATCCTTCATCCAGATGGGTACCACAAAGGCAGATCTTCTGTCTTAACAGGTACTCAATCGTCTTATCACGGATAAACGGAATGTCCTTACCAGAATAATCGTGTCTTGACAGAACTTCCAATGCTCTCTTAATCAAAGAAAGTGAAAAGAATGGACTCATTGAAGCATTGAAATCCTTGCACATCGTCTTATAGACTGTGGCTCTCATACGAGTAGTATTATCAATCTGCTTCTGTAAATCTTCCTTTTCTTTCTGCAGCTTTTCACCCTCGGAATACTGCTTCAGCTCTATAACTTTTTCAGATTTTCTGGTTTCCGCTGCCGCTTTCTGTACATCAAGTTCCTCTAAGGCTGCATCAATCTCTGCCAATCTTGCATTGCACTTATCTATTTTTGCAGTGTATTCCTGAATCTTAGTGTTGCTCTTTGAGTCGAAGCTCTTCTCATAGCTGCCAATAACGCTAAGACTGCTTCTCGGATTAAAGTGACCAATAGCACTTATCATCGCATTGAGCCCCAGAAGACCTTTTACTGCCTCAGCAAAGTCAGTTGCCTTTTTACCTGTAGAAATATCCTTACTCATCTTCTCAATACGCTCTCCGTCGAAGAAGAAGTATCTGGAAAGTTCCTTAGGCAGAATACTCTTAACCTCAGCCTCGCACTGGGACTTTTTAACGTAAGAAGTATTACCGCTGGCATCCTTAATTGCAATATCGAATACGGTATTATCACCTTTTACATTGTTTGAATAGTCCTTGTGATATGCCTGCTCTCTTATGAGGGTATAGTCAACTTCACCATGTCTAAGAGCCAAGGTTACACGAACCTTCTCTTCAGAGCCAGGAGTCATTTCTGTGGCTACCATTTTATTCAGAATAATCTTGTCAGAGAACTCTGTTTCTCCATACAGGCACCAAAAAAATGCCTGAGCAAACGTAGTTTTACCTGTTCCGTTTTCACCAATGATGATGGTTACATTTTTGCCGCCTTCTCCCTGGGCAAAATCAATGGACTCATTGCGAAACTGGCGGAAGTTCTCAAGTTTTATTGATTTAAGTAACATTGCACTTCCTCCTCAATTTTCTTCTTAATCCATGCCACCATCTGAGAATCATTCATTGTTCTCGTTTTCAGATTCATGTTTTCCTTAATGATGATTGATCGCTTTAGGCGCTCTATGGCCTTGCTATCAACCTGGATTTCGCCGTTATCACTCAAAATCTTCACCCTCCTTTTCAAGATCTGTATCGTTAAGATGATAAGCCTCCTGGATGTCCCAGATCAGGTTGTTTGCCAGCATCGAATTTAATGCCAGCCTACCAAATTCCTTAATCCGGGCAAGCTCATTTTTCACCAATGTCTTATCCCTATTCGCTTGCTCAATCGTCAACCCTGACACTGAGTCAAGCGGTCTAGGAAGAGTAACAAAATCATATATTTCCGCAAATGGCTTATTATCCGCTTTACGGAGCACTCTACCTCTACGCTGTATGTATTCCTTAGGATTCGTTGTACTTGCCAGTATAAAGGCAGTTCGTATGCCTGGTATATTAACACCTTCATCCAGACACTTTATCGCTACAATAGCCTGCAGCTTGCCACCGTCCTGGAAATGCTCTTTAATCAACGCACGCTCTTCCATATTTTCTTCTGAGGTAAAACGCGCTACGCTCATATTTAGTTCATTTCCAAGAATCTTGGTAACTGCTTCTATCTGCCTGATATCACTTTCGTCATCTGATGATGTATCGCTATCGTCTATCACCCTCGTAGCTCCACAGTACACCAGAATATTATTATCATCTTTGTAAGGAGTGATTTCTCGCTTCAGAGCCTCCAGTTTTTGCATCGCTCCTGCAACAACCCTGGATCTCTTTAGTGCAAGGATTTCTCCTCGCTTGTTTAATTTATACTTTCCATGCTTGTCCTTTATCATGCACTTGGACATCTCATAAGAAAGCTGTTCATAGGATTCCAGCTCAAGCTCACTCAGGTAAACAAGAACCGGATAGTATTTATAAGGAGTCAGTTTATCTTCATCAATAGCTCTTTCCAGAGGATATTCAATACATTTCTTTCCAAAGAAGCTATATAAAAGTGCTGTGCCCTCGTCATCTCTATGTCTTTCGAGTGTTGCTGATAATGCCAGCCTGTAAGCAAACCTGTCATCCAAATGCTTGGCATAGCTTCTTGCTCCAAAATTATGAGCCTCGTCAACCACCAGCAAAATCGGACTCTTGATTTTATCTATTCTCTCCTGAAAGTCAGGACTTGCAAACGTAACATTCGTTGTCACCACACAGAGGAATCTTTTATCTTTTCTGATTTTCTGATCTGTTATTGCCTTAGAGAATTTCTTTCTCCAATCCTTGTGGGCTGGATCACCATAAGCGATAATAGGCTTCATGTTGAATTTGACAATATCCTCAACCCACTGCTCTACCAGATGCTTATATGGAGCAACAATAATTACAGCAAGCTCATCATTAAGATCTTCTGAAAGTTTTGAAATGGCACCAAGACCGGTATAGGTTTTTCCTGTACCCGTTGCCATATCAAAAATTCCTCGATAGTTTTCACCTACCCAGGCAGCAATAGCTTCCTTCTGATATTCATGCAACTCAACATCTGCCGGTATTCTTGCTCCTACCTGAGCTCCAGAAGAATCGCTCATCCCTTGCAACATACTTCCATAAGCAAGGATTCTTCTTTTGAACTGCTCATGATCAATATCAAAATTGGGATCCTTTCTCCTGTATTTCTCTATAAGTACATCGGAAATATTTGGAAATTCCAAAACCTTTAAGCTTGGCTCAACATTATTCCACATGGAATAAAAGGCATTTTCCTTTAACTTAACTCTATCAGCTTCAGCCTCGTTCCAATCACAGAACACATCTATAGTCTCATAATTGATGGACATCGCTGTCATAGACTCATTCATGGATCCAGAAAAGGCAACACGATTTCCGTCTTTATCTTCAAGAATTCCCATCTTCTCATGGTACATTCCAATTTCATTGTCCTTATCAGTATAGGCAATGCGAATATCAAGGATTCCGTCTGATATAAGATGTGCCAGAAGATTCAAGCGTTCCATAGAATAGTAATCCTCATGCTCATCAGACAACTGACGTATGAGTGCTCCCTCTATTATCTTCTGCCTGTTCTCATATCCTTCCTTGATAGCCTGAATATCGTCATCAGACAAATACGGTGAGGCAACTATTTCAATCTTTCCGCCACCTTTAGCCATATCAGCTATTCCCTTTGATATCTCGACAAGGGCTGAAGACGAAAAGAATCCCACAGCACGCTTATATGATGTTGACTCATGAAGCAGCGGAATATAAAAATCCTGCACCACATTATCAATCAAGGACCGGTATTCGCTTTTTATTATCTTGTCCTTTAAGCTCACAACAATCCTCCTACAGCTCTGAATCTATATAATCCAAAGCTTCTTCTAACTCTGCAAAATCTTTATCTGTTGTAAAATAATTAACACTGAATCTGATAGTCCCCGCTGGGAATGTTCCCATGAACTGATGTGCCAGCGGTGCACACTGTAGCCCTGTTCTGACAGCGATTCCACACCTGTCAAACACAGGTCCTGCACTGTCGCTGCTTATTCCCTCTATGGTGCAAGAAACTATTCCTACATAATTACATGAGTCATAATTCCCAATGATTTTAATATAGGAGTATCTGCCTAAAAGGTCTATCAGCTTCTTTCTATTTTCAGCCTCTTTTTCTCTTATGGCATCGATAGTAACCTGTGCTGACCATCCAAGGGCTGCATTTAATCCTGCTATACCAGCAATGTTCAGAGTCCCCATCTCATATTTCTGAGGTAGATCTTCTGGCATGTCCTGATTTGCAGATTCATATCCAGTACCGCCAAATATTACTGCGGGAAATTTCACCGATGGATTCATCACAAATCCAGATATTCCAGTTGGGCCATACAATGTTTTATGTCCTGCAAATACAGCAAAATCTATAGTAGTAAGGCCTACGTTCAAATCTACCAACCCAGCAGTCTGTGCCATATCCACAAGGGTTATGGCTTCGTACTTCTTAGCCAGCGCAAAAATATCCTCTACTGGCGCGATAAGTCCAAACACATTGCTTGCATGACTAACTATAACAAAATCAGGTTTAACAGTATCAAACTGATATCTGATTTTTTCCAGGTCATACACCATATCCTTTGAAACAGTCAACTGTGTGACCTTGATTTTCCCCTGCTCTTCAAAATGATGAAGTGTTCTGGTAACTGCATTATGCTCAAAGGGGCTGATATAAATATTAACAGCTCCTTTTTCAATAATGCCCTGAATAATAATATTCAAAGCTATTGTTGCCGTTGGTTCAAAGACAACCTGCTTTGCCTGGCAGTGCAGGAGCTCTTGGATCTTCTTTCGTGTATCTCCAATTAAGGCTCCTGCGCTCTGCGCAAGCTTATAGTTTCCACGTCCAGCGTTTGCTCCGCTGGAACGATAAAAGCTATCCATGAAGTCATAGACGCAATCCGGCTTTGGGTATGTAGTTGCAGCATTGTCAAAATATGCCACTTGTAACACCTCCCCTTAGCACATCTTCTTTAATATATCCATGAGGATCTGCCTCTTCTCCTGCTCTGAAATAGAATATCCCATGGAATCTATCTCAGACAGAATAGAATTATACAAAAGCTTTCCTCTCTTACTTGTTTCAACTCTGTCAAATCGTTTTACTTCTGATGAACCGTCATTACTGCGGAATCTGATTTCATAAGTACTTGCTGCACTGTCTTCACTTTCAGACTCACTGCTTTGGAATTCTTCAGCAGTCTTTTTGTACATTGCAAGATTCTCTTTGAAACGTTCTACAGTATCATCATCCCAGTCTTCAACTCTTAGATCCGTTGCAGCCTTTGCTAATCTGGCAACAAATGTCTCTTCATCATTTGTAACTTCCTTGAAAAGTCCCAGGCACTTGTTAGTTCCATTTTCAAAAAGCTGTTCAAATACATGCGGATCCAGTGTTTCGCACCAATCCTTAATTACAGATGATAAGGATGTCCTCTTCAACTTAGCCCTATTTGCAGCGATTGAGAAGATCTCTTTGGTCTGCTTTATCAGCTCAACCTTGAGCTCAGCTATTTTGCCATCATAATAGTTTTTAGCATTCTCAATATTCTCTGCAAGGCCTTCATTGAAATCTCTATATCCAAAGGCTTCAGGAAGTTTCTCAAACAACAGTTCATGACCGTTAAGATTCTGCTTAAGCAGTTTAACCATCTTAAGGTATCTCTTGCTTGATTCCTTATCTCCAATTCCTTTGGATTCCTTAGCATATCTTGGCAGCGACAGATACCAGCGCTTCATTGCAGACGCTGCAAAATCATAAGCACTAAGATTCTTTTCTGCCTCAATTACATAATTACTGAATATCTCAGAAAGCTTGCTTACAAATTCCTGCTTTTCAGGATTCCATTCAAGGAATACCAGTGTGTAATCCTCAGGACATGCGTTAATCATCTGTAAGGTATCAGCAGATAATGGCAACTGTCCTAAATCATTCTGTAGAATAATGTCCTCACTAAATTCGTGAAAAACAGCTGCAATATAGATTGGAATGACTCCACTCCTAATACCTATATGATATTCCGGAGACGTAAGCACATTGTACAGTTGATCAAAAGATGCTGTACCCTTCTTTTTGGCATCCATGACGAAGGAAACAATTGCATCAAGCACACCCTTCATCAGCTTATCCGATGGAGCCAGATTGATTCTGGTACCCTCCTGATCATCGAGAAGAACCTCTTTTCTTACAAGTGTGCTTCTCATAATAGACACTTCCTGACCGGTTCCGGTAAGCCCAAGATTTGGCTCCAACACATTCCTGAGAAGTCCAGAAAGAATCTTGTTTCTGCTATTATTTGCTATTGAGGTAATCTCATCCTTATTGATTGCCTCATTGTTAATAACAGGTGTCTCAGAGAAAATATTAAAGCAAATATCCGATGCAAGCCCTGTCAAGGCAGCCTTACGTAATACGCTCTTCTCTTCGCCGTTGTAAATATATGCAGACTTGTAATCTTCAGGATGAGTGTAACCACTGATAAATTCACTGATTACATCTCTTAAATCCTCATATATTACTTCATACTCCTCAAAAAGAACTGTATCCTCCTTCGCCTTATCTCTCAGTGCACTTACAGCTTCAAACTCCTGCAGGATGTCTCTAATTGCAGTAGCTTTCTTTGGCATAATAAAAATAAATCTATCGCATCCCTGGCTGGTCTGTAAGATTTTATTCTTTATGCCCTTGATAGACCCTGGATCCTCACAGACAATAGCGTATACAACACCATCTGCATTGATATCCTCAGCTTTTTTCGCCCAGTCAACATGACCTTCAAGTTCCTGCTCTTCTATGAACTCAAACTCAAAGTAGCGAATCATCTCCCTCTCATCATTATATCTTGATGGATAAAGGTAGTTATCAATATTTGAGGCATTCAATGCTCTCTTCAGTGAGAATGAAGGTGACAAAGCTGCAATCGTATCTGATATTTTCTGCTCTACATCCACGCCGGATGTCTGCTTTAATTTCAGATAGTCATTACTACGCTTCAGATAAATCACATACTCATCCTTGATAAGATGATCGATTGCAGCTTCAATCTCAGCAGGCTTGTATTCCATGCTGTAGATTCCGACAATCTCTTCCTTAATAGGCTTTAGCTTATCAAACTGGCCAAGCAGATAGATCAAAGAAATTGTCTTTACTATCTTGCTTTCAAGAATCTGATCTTCAATCTTATCAAGAATAGTCTTTGTCAAAACATAGTTCTTATGAAGTTCTCCCGCAAAAGGCTCCTTCTGCAGAACCGGATCAAAGTAATCAAAAATAAGATCAGGAGTAATTACTCTGAAGTCCTTATCCTTTAATCCTCTTAAGAATGCCGGTAGAGTCGATGTTCCATCGGCAGACAGGAAGGTAAATAATGTACGTTCATTCTGTGCTACACGTTCAGAAAGTCTTGGAAGAATGAATGTTGAAACCGGATGTAACGGATAGCATTCATATATTGTTGTCATCAATTCCTTCTGATCTGTGTCGCTGAATATTGCATGCTCAGCATATCTTGACTTCAACTGGTCAAATTGAACCTTATTATCATTCTGGAAATCTTTCCATTTATCTATGTCCTTAATGATAACAGTAGATATAATCTCATATGTCTGAGCAAAGTTATTGTTCATATGAATGTGACGAAATCTTTCAGAAACGCCACGCCAACCATCAACCTTTGCCTTTGGTAACTGGTCAATATAGTTGGATATCTCCTTGTGTGAGATAAGCAACAGATGCAACTCATTCTCACCACTTCGATTACATTTCTCAGCGAAATCCTGCAGCATCTTTGTATCACTTACAGATGCCGCTGTAATGTTAGACTCCAGGAACTTGCTGAACTCATCATAGACAACATATATTCCCAGATATCCACGCTGCTTGAGACTCTTTACAACGCTCTCATACAACTCTACAACATCAAATCCCACGAACGGATTGAAGATACTTCCTGATGTCAGTTTAGGATAAACCTCTTCAAACTCGCTGTAGATTGCAGCATTGTAATCGTTTAGTTCAGAAATAAATGCATCTACCGGAAGACTTATTTCTTTCTTGAATTTGTCGTAGGTCTTCGGATAATCAGCTTTCCACTTCTGTATGGCATTGATAGCAGCCCTGTAATTGGTCTCTGGCATGATATCCAAGCCATTCTCATCAAGCGTTCTCTGCAATGCAAGCAGAAAAGCCTGTGGTAAGCTTCCACTTGTTCCATTAATAATAACCGGTAGGATCCTATTTTTCTTATCTGAATAGTAATTATCAACCAGCTGCTTCAGCTCTGGATCCTCATTAATTTTCGGCATCAAATGTGTAAATAGAGATTGATCTCTCTGCATGAGCATCGAAAGAATAGTAAGTATAATGTGAGACTTACCTTTTCCATATGCTCCTACAAGAACTCGCGCTCTTTCCGTTGCATCAGGAGCTGTACTGCTAAGTATGTCCTTTAACAACGTCAATGCCGATTTTGTCGGTATGAAATTCTTTAATTTGTCATCATTGTTTAGGTCGTATCCAATGTTTACTGAATACTGGAATCCTGACGCAACAGAAATCATTTTGCTCATGAATTTGTTCCCTCTATATCGGCATAATATTTGTTAACGCAGTCAATAAAGCTACGTTTATGTAATACCCGGACAACATCCAATCCTGCTGTACGGATAATCTTAATCTCTCCAAGCTTCTCCACTTCATGAAGCAAAGAAAGCATACAGATTGAATCTAAGTTAAACACCTTACCAATATTCTTCTCCGCAGAAAGAAGCTCATTTAAGCTAATCTCTTCCCTGCCTTTGGCCTGATCTGCGATTACAGCCATAATCACCCAAGGATTAAAACTCCTTGCCATTGGTATGGATTTCTTATATGTATAATTTCCTCGTTCTTTGCTTAGAATATCAATAAGCCCAAGCTCTCCAAATGGACAATTAATATTATTCTCTGGAGAAATCTTATTTGGATCGGACTTATACCTTGGCACATATGTATTAACAACGCAGGTAAAGTCATCGGTCAATGATCTGATAGCTACCGCTGTACCATCCATCTTCAATTCATTCTGTATCTGAGCAACGAAATCATCCTTGCTGAATTCTTTCATTGCAAATTTATTGAAGAAGTAATACCAAGATGGAGCCATCTCTTCATCAGTAACGAGCTTATAGTGGAGAAGATAAAGTGTTCCTAACTCTTCTGTATACGGATCCTTCTCATATACAATTTCTCCGAAAGGAGTCAGGGACTGATACTTCTTACCAGTCTTTGGTTCTTTCGTCAGACCTACTGCCTGAAGCCAATATCTAATGGATTTGACCATATTGGCACCGATTCCAAGAACATCCATCGGATTATCATCTTTGTCAGTAAAGACATCTGGCTTATGCGATACATATCGCATGCCTTTGCTGAGCCATCCCTTTCTAATAAAGAATGTTTCATGGGCTCGAAACTTCGTAGCCATCCCTCTGTTCCTCCTAATCTTTTGTCCGTAAGTATTTGTCCATCATACAGCCGCCTCTAAGATATTTTGCGGTCACGCACATTTTGCAATGGACGCATTTTTCCGGATCAATATAATATCTGTCTGCTGAAATCGAAATCGCCCCTGCTTTGCAAAGAGATTCACATTTCAAGCATTTTCTACACGCATTAAATTTCCTAACTTGGTATCCAACCATATGCTGTAAATCATCATGATCCTTAACATTCATAGTTCTGACTTTAACAGCAAACTCATATCCGCCCTGTTCAAAAGGCTGTACTGACAGAATAGGAACATTCGTCCTTATATCGAGTACCAGCACCTCATGCAGTAGCTTCTGACCAAGCTCAGGAGCCACCCTTCCAAATGGTGTGAGCATATTTAAGAACTCATCATCCATCGGACGTACCAGGCGATAAATCTTTGCATGATCTTCAGTTGTGCAGTTGGTGAAGCGAATTTTCACATCACCTGCTGCAGCAAGACCATTACCACCTTGTCTTGCCTTCCATGCACCAGAGTCCACATACTCTTCTGCATCCGGCTTTCCTATCTTTCGTGCAAAGTCTATGAGAAAGTCCCTCCAAGCCTTTGACTGCTCAGGCATATATATCCTTGAGAGAAACTGTGCCCTCTGGTTGTTGTTAGGGCAGCACCAGCATCCAACTCTGTCATAGCCTAAGCGGTAAGCATCGTTGAAATCAATCTTTTCAGCCAAGATATACAGCCAAATGTCCATATCCTTCCAAAAGAATATTGGAGATGCTACTGTCTGCTGCTGAATCTTTACTGACTCAGCATCATCCTCGACTCTGTTATACTTACTTCTACTTACAGACTCCGATTTCCTGATTCCATAGAATGTCAGGATTCGCTGATCTCTATATAAGGAATTTATTACTCTGGTAATCGGGCCTGTCTTAAACATAGAGCAGCACCATCTCATCATTCTGGCTGGCGGCCCTATATCCACACACACATCCTTGAACACCTGCTCACGATTCTCAGCAGTCTTAAAAATAGACTGTGGATGATTCTTTCTATAGCGCTTGGCATACTCTATAGTGAGCGGAAACTCAAGTGTTGTATTTCCAAAAATGTGCACCAGTGATGGATCACTCAATGCCTTTATCGCCAAATCTGCAGTTACGGTGGAGTCCTTTCCACCCGAGAACGATAGGACTATATTCTCCTCTGGAAACTTTGCCGCTGTTTTCTTGACAAAGGTGTGTGACTCATCAATCAGATAGTCCAGTCTGGTCCTGTTTGCCTCAACAAAAGCCTCTATATAGCGATCAAACGCCTCATAAGAATTATCTTCCTTATTTTTTTCAAGCTGATCAATATACTCATCTGCATTTGCTTCTTTAAACAGCTTACTTGGCAAAGCTACAGACTTGCCATTTATATAATATCTGTTGTTGGAAGCCCATACAGATTCATCTATCCATTGATGAGGTTTCTTACCCAGTAATATTTCAATTAGTAGCCTCTCTTCCGGGAAGACAGGTCGAATATCAGCGGCAAGATATTTCATCGGCTTGCCACATCTAGGACAGATTCCTTTGTCTGCCTGATTCACTACCTGCATAACTGGAACTCTACAATCATCGCACCAATATACTTCGTTTGGATAATCTTCAACCGTTTTCTCACCGCAGATAGGACAGTTTTCTTCATTTGTTTCTATATTACAATTCTTGCACCACACAAAAATGCTCCTTGCAATTAGTTTTCCTATACGTCGTCTTTATCCGGAACGTAATCAACAATGTCATGAATCTGACAATTCAGTGTCTTGCAGATCTTATCGAGAACCTTTGTCGATACATCTCCACCTTTTCCCATAGTAGCTATGGCATTTGTAGACACTTGCGCTTGCTCATGTAGATCCGTTCTGTTCATTTTTTTATCAATAAGCAGTTTCCATAATTTGTCGTAGTTCATTGCCATAATCGCATATTAACCTTTCATGACGGAATATTTTAGAACGCGTACATCATTTTATTTTAGCACTCTGTACGAATTCACTCAAGATTTTCTTGAAAAACTCAAGATTATTAATCTGAACTACAAACAACTTACTTATTAAATGTGACAATGTCACAGCTTCTTTTATATATAGTTTTCTTAATTATTAACCAATGTAATCCTATCAAAAATGCTGTCCCATTATATGGACTCCTAAGCTATTTTTTCGTTTTTATCAGCTGATTTCCCACCCGCACGTCACCATCTTCGATGGTGTTAGGGCGCATCTTCGCAAATTCGCGAGCAGTGCTTTTTTGTACAAAAAGCTATTATCCGCTCGTTGGAGGCACATCCCCAATCCCCTTGAACAGCCTTTCGGCTGGCTACGCAATTCTTCCGAATCGCTAACTTCATCTTTGGATATATCTTCAGAAATAAAAAAAGAAGGGAACCTGCAGCTGATAAAAACTGTAGATTCCCTGATAGACCTATCGACTGATATTATGTTTTCTGATTCGTTCCTTCTTCTGCTCTTCATCGTCTTTTAAGAACTGGTCGATATCATATTTTGCTCTTTGGATCTCCTGCATTTCTTTCTTGACCTCACGATATTCACCATAGAGCTTTTTCTTTTCTGTAAGGATTTCAGCATACTCCGCATTCAGTTCTTTTACCTTCGGGAGCTTCTTTACCCCAAGATCATCGAAGGCTTCCTTTGCCGCCTTATGAAGAATGATCTCCTGTCGGTGCTCTTCCAGGAACTTTTTGCTGTATCCACATTTACGATAATCGGCATACACATCTTTGGTCTTCATATAGTTTATGATATGCGTTTTAAGAACCTGTATTTCAGCCAGACGCTTCTCTTTCTCCTTGATGGAAGCAGACAATGCATTAAAGTTGGCTACAGCCTTTTCTACTCTTTCAGTAAGGACATCATAGCTTCGGATGTTATGCTGCTTCAAAAATAAAACAGCCTTTGCTACCTGCTTGGTATTAAAGTTCTTCGCAAAGCGGATATAATATTTCCCTTTGCCTGCTGCCAGCTTCTTTTGGATATCAATAAGAAGATCAAACGCATGATCTTCTTTTCTCCGGAAAGTTTTCGAAGTTCTTATCTCTTCCTTTGGTTCATCATCCAAAGCACGTTCCATCTCTCCTGCAAGGATTCTCTTAAGCTCCTCTTCCGTATATCCACTGCCAAGAGACCGAAGCCGGATGAATCGCTTCTGCTCTTTTCCTCTGATCGAAATATATTTTCCACGCTTGATCTCGTAGCCCTGCTCTTCCAATAGCCGGAGGAATTCATCAAAATCCTTTACGTTGTATTCCGCAAAGATCTGCTGAATCACTTCCCTGATCTCATCACGAAAGGCTTTTTTCTTCGGATAAGTTGTTCGCTTCTCCCGTTCACTTGGTTTTCTTCTTTCGATAACAGATAGTCCATGTTCCAGACAGATAATGTCAGATAATCGCTGCAATGCTATTCCGACAAAGAAGAAGTCCCGAAACTTATGGGTACAGTCCAGGCTTGTTGAATTAAAGATTATATGATTATGGATATGCGCCCGATCCGTATGAGTCGCTACGATAAAGGCATGCTTTCCTTTGGTAAAACGCATGGCAGTTTCATATCCGACTTTATTTGCTTCTTCCGGTGTGATCTCTCCCGGTTTAAAAGACTGCCGGATCTGATAGGCAATGATATCTCCCTTTGGATGTCTGCCGGTAAGTTGCTCATATTCTCTTTTTGACAGCATGAATTCTTCATCCACCGTCTTTGCCTGGCAGGCATAGGAGCTGATAAACTGACCGTTTTCTGTCTTCTCACCGTTCTTGGCATAGTCGGTTCTGTCGCTAAGAGATCTTGCCACGCTTTTACCTTTATTCTGATGCATGGTAATTAACCTGGTAGCCGCCATACGTTTTCACCTCTTTCCTATATCGTGGATAATCGCTGTAATATGTCCTTCATCACCTGCCAGAGTTCATCCTGACGAAGCTTCATATCTTCTATATCTTCTTTATAGATACTGCCGGTCTCATTTGCCTTTTTGGCATACTGATTCATGTTGGCAGAAGTAATGCCAAGGAGTCTGACCGCCTCCTTGACATCACTTAGATCCATCTGAATGAGATAACCATTCAATGCCATTTTGCGAAGATATGCGCTCTCATTTAAGATGCCTGTTTTCTGTTCTCTATCGCGGATCAGCTTTGCCTCTTCCGGCGTTGCATAGAAGTGAAACTGCTCCGTTCTATGCTCCATAACTACATCTCCCTGCAGGGACAGATCACCGGAGAACTCTTCTCCGGATCCGGAATCGGAGCTGATTTTACTTTTTCCTGTTGCTCCTTTATCTTTTCCAAAATAGAGGCTTTGGTATCATTTTCGATATCCTCTTCATCTGCCTTCTCATTAATAGCTGCAAAATCCGGCATCGGAGGAGCAGGCACATTGTTGATGATCCCATCAAAGGAATTGTCATTCTGCTCTACCATATCCTCGATACCCCGCATATGATTTCTACTGATAGAAGGTCCTAAGCCAACATCTTCGATCGGATCAATGGATTCCGGGATCTGTTCCTCTACCGCATTGCCTGAGACTTCATCCCACTTTCTTATTGTTTTCATCTTTGCCATCTGGACGTTCCTTTCTTCGGATACTTTTTATATTGCCTGTACTGGCGTGGAGGGAACAGTTTATCTACACCCTTTACCGGTTCATAAGTGTCGATCAGTTCTGTGATCAGATCCTTGATCTCCGCCATAAAATCCTCTGATGCTATTTCCTGTTTTTCCACTTCCAGCAATTTCTGTTCCCACTCCGCTGTCATGGAAGCTGACTGAATCTGCTCCGGCATTACGGTAATAAGTGAAGTTCCCTTAACGGATGGGACCAGGTATTTCGTCTTCTTATTGCCCTGACGTTCCACAAAACCGATGCGAACCAGCTTTTCAATAACACCGGCTCTTGTGGCAGGTGTTCCAAGTCCTTTTCGCTCAACCTCATCCGGCATTTCTTTTGCACCGGCTGACTCCATAGCGGATAGTAGAGAATCCTCTGTAAAGCGCTTCTTCGGTGTGGTTTTTCCTTCCTTCACCTTTGGATCTCTGGCCGGAAGTTCTCTTCCTTCTTCCAAAAGCGATGCATCTGCTTCAAGGATCTCTAAAACGCTGTGAGAACCACCATCCTCTTTCTTGTCGGAATCTCCTTCCTCATCTTCCTGTTTCTTCCCAAGGATCCAATCCTCTATCTGATGCCAGCCAGACTTTGTAAGGCTCTTGCTTTTTGCCTTAAAGATCTCTCCTGCACACGCAACCTCCAGCGTATACTCTGTGATCTCTGCATCTTCTCCGACGGATGAAAGCAGCCTTGCCGTAACAAGTCCCAGGATCTTCTGTTCACCAGATGGAAGTTCCGAATAATCTGTCTCAGCAACATTTACTGTAGGAATGATTGCATGGTGATCCGATACCTTCCTGCTGTTTAATACCTGATTTACATGGATCACAATCTGCCGGGTATATCCGTACTTCTCCCTCATGAGATGGCACAGATCCGTTGTACTGTCTCCCATATCGTCCGTTAAATATCTGCTGTCAGTTCTTGGATATGTGACCAGTTTCTTTTCATATAAACTCTGTGTATAATCCAATGTCTGCTGTGCTGTAAATCCATAACACTTATTCGCATCTCTCTGAAGACTTGTCAGATCATACAGAAGCGGAGCCTTATCCTTTTTTACTGAGGTCTCCATCTTAATGATCCTGGCCTTGTCTTCTGTCTGTATTTTACCGACAAGCTCTTCTGCCTCTTCTTTTGTTTGAAAACGTTTCGACATAACCGGCACACTTGCTATCATCATCTGAACCGTATAAAAGTTCTCCGGCTTAAATCCTTTGATCTCAGCTTCCCTTTCTACAATCATTGCAAGTGTAGGTGTCATGACACGACCGACATTTAAGGTCTGGCCATATACCGTTGAGAAAAATCTTGTGGCATTGATTCCAACAAGCCAGTCCGCACGTTCACGACAAAGAGCCGCTTCATAGAGAGCATCATAATCTGCGCCGGGTCTCAGATTTTCAAAGCCCTCCCGGATTGCTTTATCCTCCATGGATGAGATCCAGAGTCTTTCAAAGGGCTTTTTACATCCCGCCTGGTGATAGACCAAACGAAAGATCAGCTCTCCCTCTCGTCCGGCATCTGTTGCTTCAATCAGTCCATCCACATCGGAACGCTTCATTAGCTCCTTTAATACCTGATACTGCTTCTTGGTGGAACCGGTCACCTGATATGAAAAAGGCGCAGGAAAAATCGGTAGATCTTCCTTGCGCCATTTACTGTATCTCTCATCATAATGTTCCGGTCCTGCCAGCTCGATCAGGTGTCCAACGCACCAGCTGACGATATAACCATTGCCCTCCAGATAACCATCTTTTTTATCGGTTGCTCCAATCACCTTTGCCAGAGACTGTGCTACCGAAGGCTTTTCTGCAATCACTAGCTTCATATTGCAACCTCCTCCTTCTTTTTGGTAGTGTCAAATCTGACACTCCTTTTTGTTATTAAATCCTTTATTCTCGGGAGATTTAAATAAAAAGAGCATTGACCTCCCTTTTTTGGTATAATGTCAATCGCCAAACCGACATCCAGAAAGGAGCCAATGCTCATGGACATTATACTTTATTTACTTCAGTTAATCCAATACCTTTATCAGCAGAATTGCTGGCTGATAAATTTTATCTGCAAATATATACCTTTAAAGCAATGGGCCTTTGATGATGCCCATTCTCCAAAATATCAAAAGTTCAAGATAGATGAGCTCCCTATTGTCGAAGAACCTCTCCCTAAGCTCAAATGGAA
>NZ_AUKC01000025.1 GCF_000424545.1 Butyrivibrio sp. NC3005
CTATCCGGCGCGGGCGTAGGATATTTGAGAGGAGCTGTCCTTAGTACGAGAGGACCGGGATGGACGGACCGCTGGTGTATCTGCTGCGAAGCCAATCGCATAAGGCAGGGTAGCCAAGTCTGGCAGGGATAAACGCTGAAGGCATCTAAGCGTGAAGCCCCCCTCAAGATGAGATATCCCCCAGAAATGGGTAAGACCCCTTGAAGAGTACAAGGTTGATAGGCATGAGGTGTAAGTGAAGAGATTCACTCAGCTGACATGTACTAATAGGTCGAGGACTTAACCAAGATAGGAAATAGATTGATTAGTTTAGAATTTCAGTGTTCGGTTTTGAATGTATAATGTAAAGTAGAGCTCTATGACATGATGTCATGGGGCTTTTTTATGTTATATATCAAAAAATAATTACTTAAAAAGTAGTTAAAACAATCAAAGGTGAAACTTCTTTTACTTGAAAGCGCTGCAATTTTGAATAAATATTTTTTTACAGTTTAACTAATATATGATATACTATCTAGATGTGTAAGTATTATATAACCAGATTAGGAGGTTTCAGTTATGAAACATATTAAGACTCTTGCAACAAGAAATTTAAAAGAATCCATGAAGAAGGGTGGATGTGGTGAGTGCCAGACATCTTGCCAGTCTGCATGCAAAACTTCATGTACTGTTGGTAATCAGAGCTGTGAGCAGCTTGCACAGAACTAATTATTTAGTTAACAATGGAAGAAGTCTAGTATAAGCAGTATTCTTCCAAAAAATTGCAGTATTCGTCAAAACCAGATTTTAGTCATTATAGTAATTAATTGTATGATAAAAGCTGTTTTGACGATTTACTGTGTCAAAAAGAAAAATATGTGTATGTTGGCAGTTTGCACATTTTTTAGAAATATAATAGATTGAGAGTTTTATAGTTAATGATTCATGAGTTTAAAAATAACGGATTTAATATTGTCCTTGATGTAAATAGCGGTAGTGTTCATGTAGTTGATGAAATTGTTTATGATGCTATTCCGGTTGTTGAAGAGATTTTGAAAGATAAGTTTGGAACTGCACAGATTCCAGACGAAGAAGAAGGCAAGGATGTTGATTCCTCATTAGTTAAAGAAGTATTCGAGAAGGCCAAAGAAAAACTTGAGCAGTATGATTCTAATGAAGTTTTGGAAGCTGTTGAAGATATTATGGAGCTTAGAGCGATTGGTCAGTTATATACTGATGATATTTATCAGAACTATGTCGAAGAATTCAAAGAAAGAGGCACTGTTGTAAAAGCATTATGCTTAAATGTTGCTCATGATTGTAATCTTCGCTGCAAGTATTGCTTTGCTGATGAAGGTGAGTATCATGGTCGTAAAGCTTTGATGAGCTTTGAAGTTGGTAAAGCAGCGCTAGATTTTCTTGTTAAGAATTCTGGAAACCGAAGAAATCTTGAAGTTGACTTTTTTGGTGGCGAGCCGCTTCTTAACTGGAATGTTGTAAAACAGCTTGTTGAATATGGAAGAAGTATTGAGAAAGAAGCTGGAAAGAACTTCCGATTTACAATTACAACAAATGGTACTTTATTAAATCAGGAAATCCTTGATTATGTTAACAAGGAAATGGGTAATATTGTATTATCAATAGATGGACGTAAGGAAGTAAATGATAAAATGCGTCCTAAGGCAGGTGGACAGGGTACATATGATGAAATAGTGCCTAAGTACATCAAAGTTGCTGAATCAAGACATCAGTTAAGATACTTTGTAAGAGGTACGTTTACTCACAATAATCTTGATTTTAGTGAAGATGTAAAACAGCTTGCTGATCTTGGTTTTAAGCAGATTTCAATGGAACCTGTTGTGGCTAGTCCAAGTGACTGGTATGCGATTAAAGAAGAAGATCTTCCAAAACTCAAAGAAGAATATGATAAGCTTGCTAAGTTGTATCTTCAGTACAAAAAAGAGGGTAAAGGCTTTAATTTCTTCCATTTCAATATTGATCTTTCTGGTGGACCTTGCGTTGCCAAGAGACTTTCTGGTTGTGGAAGCGGATGTGAATATTTAGGCGTTACTCCTTGGGGGGATTTATATCCTTGCCATCAGTTTGTTGGTAATGAAGATTTTATTATGGGAAATGTATTTGAAGGTATCAAACGTTTCGATATTCAGAAGAAATTTAAAGAAAGCAATGTATATTCCAGAGAAGAATGTCAGAAGTGCTTTGCTCGTTATTATTGTAGTGGTGGATGTAGTGCAAACGCTTATAATTTCAATGGAAATATCAATACCGTTTATAAAGAGGGCTGTGAATTGCAACGTAAGCGCATAGAATGTGCGATTATGATAAAAGCGGCTTTAGCCGAAGAAGAGGGATGAGCGGAGGTTATTTAAATGAAAAAGTTTAAACAGTATCTCGCCTTTTTGGTGGTTCTGCTTATGCTCGGGGGTCTTTTTTATGTGGCCTGGTTTGGCGTAACAGACAAGAGTGGCGAAGGTGAAGTGAAGAAACAAGTCGGATCAATGCACGATATAAAATTCGGTCTTGATTTGGCTGGTGGTGCTAGTATCACTTATAAGGTAGAAGGTAAAGATGGAAAAACACCTACTTCTCAGGAAATGGATGATACAGTATCAAAGCTTCAGAAGAGAGTAGAATCTGAACTTGGCACAACAGAGGCATCTGTATACAAAGAAGGAAATGACAGAATTACTGTTGAAATTCCTGGTGCAACAGATAAGATTTTTGAGACTCTTAGTACTCCTGGTAATTTATATTTCATTCGTGAATACAATTCAGATGGAAAAGCAAACTACCAGAGAATTTATGGTACTGGAATTCTTTCAGAGGGTGTTACTATTGATTCATTGAAAAATAACGGTGGAATTGTTCTTGAAGGAAGTGATATTGCCAACGCAAGGGCAGGTATCAATAATGAGAGTTCAAGAAAATATGTTGTTGAACTGTCACTTACATCTGAAGGAACAAAGAAATTTGCAGAAGCAACAACAGAAGCTGCAAAAAAAGGTTGGTCCATTGGTATTTATTATGATGGAAAGTTTGTAAGTGTTCCAACTGTTAATGAGGCTATTACCACAGGTAAGGCTGAAATTTCCGGTATGGAATCTTATGAAGAAGCTGAAAACATCGCTTCAACAATTCGTATCGGTGGTTTGGATGTTTCTCTTAAAGAACTTCGTGCGAATGTTGTTGGCGCACAACTTGGATCTAGCGCAATTCATACAAGTAAGCGTGCTGCTGAAATTGGATTTGTTTTTATTGTACTCTTCATGTTAATTGTATATAGAGTACTTGGAGTTTCTGCATCAATAGCTCTTGGATTTTATTGCTGCTTAGAGGTTATTCTTCTCTCAGCGTTTGAAGTTACTCTGACACTTCCTGGTATAGCTGGTATTATTCTTTCTATTGGTATGGCAGTAGATGCAAACGTTCTTGTATTTGCGCGAATTAGAGAAGAAATTGCATCTGGAACACCTGTAGATAAGGCAATTGGAGCTGGTTATAATAAAGCCCTTTCAGCTATCCTTGATGGTAATATAACAACTCTTATTGCAGCACTTGTGTTAGGTATAGGTGGAACTGGTTCAATTCGTGGATTTGCTATAACACTTGCACTTGGTATTATAGTATCAATGTTTACAGCTTTGTTTATAACAAGAATTATAACAAGGATTATTTATAATCTTGGATTTAAAGATGTAAAGTTCTATGGCAAAGCAAAGGCACTTAAGAAAATTGATTTCGTACAAAAGAGAAAGGTTTTCTATGCAATTTCTCTTGCAATTGCAATTGCTGGTATTGCTGTAATGGGTGTTAATCATTCCAAGGGTAATGGCGCATTTAACTACTCAATTGATTTTGTAGGTGGAACTGCAACAACTATTACTTTTGATTCTGTTCCAAGCATTGATAAGATTGAAAAAGAGATTGAGCCTGCAGTAATGAAAGCTGCTAATAGTGCAGATAAGAATTTAAATGTTACATCAATTTCACATCAGGTTGTTGAAAAGGAAAAACAGGTTATCTTAAAGACAATTACACTTTCAACATCAGCATCTGAGAGTGTTGGTAAAGTTTTAAAAGATAATTATGGTGCAAAAGATGTAACCTATGAAACAATAAGTGCTACAATCAGTAATGAGATGGGTAGAAGTGCAATTGTTTCAACAATTATTGCTCTTGTGCTTATGCTTATTTATATTTGGTTTAGATTTAAAGATATTAGATTTGGTTCTAGCGCAATTATTGCACTTGCACATGATGCTATCATGGTTATTATGTGTTATGCATTTTCTAGAATTGAAGTTGGAAGTACTTTTATCGCAGCAGTATTAACTATTATTGGTTATTCAATAAACGATACAATCGTTACTTTTGACCGTATTCGTGAGAACCAGCATGGTATCAGAAGTGAAGAAGAGCTTAAGAGTATGGTAATTGATTCTATCAATCAGACTCTTTCAAGATCTTTATTTACATCTATTACAACATTTATTATGGTTTTGAGTCTGTTTGTTGTTGGTGTAAATGATATAAGAATTTTTGCTCTTCCACTTATGGTTGGTGTAGTAAGTGGTACATATTCGTCTATATGTATTGCTTCACAGCTTTGGTTTGGATTTAAGAATAAGAGTCTTAAGGCAAGCGGAGCATATAAGACAGTTAAGGCAAAGAAAACTGCTGATAATTTGTCATAGGTTCTTGTTTTCATCAGGAAAATCAAGAACCGTACCAGACCAAAATTTGTCGCCAAGAGAAATTTTGTCCTGCGAAGCAGGATTCTTGCTGATGATTATCCTAAATCTCAGCAAGAAGTCATGACTTATTGTCACTTACATTCAGAAACTCGCATTCATTGCGAGTTTCGTGAAAGCAAAATCCCAACAAATTAGTGCTTAATAAATAATATAAAAAAACAGTTCTAATAAAGATTAAAAGACCGTATTATTAAGTTTTTAATATGCGGTCTTTTCTTTAGCTAAGAAAGAAAGTGAACAGATGTCAAAGTGGATGATAGCACATCGAGGTGCTGATTTTGAACAAATTTCAAAAGATTTTAATATAAGCCCTGTGACGGCGAGACTAATACGAAACAGAGGTGTAATTGGAACAGATAGTATTAGAAAATATCTTAGGGGAAATCTTAATGATATTCATAGTCCTTATGAACTTACTGATATAAAAAAAGCTTCCGAATTATTGCTACAGAAAATAAAGCAAAAGTCAAAAATAAGAATTATTGGAGATTATGATGTAGACGGAGTATGTTCTACATACATTCTTTGGGCAGGAATAAGACGCGCAGGAGGAAATGTTGATTATAGACTTCCTGATAGGATACTTGATGGATATGGACTTAATGAAAGACTTGTTGAAGAAGCAAAAGCAGATGGTATAGATACTATAATTACCTGTGACAATGGAATAGCGGCTAAACAGCAGGTAGATATGGCAAAAAAATATGGAATGACGGTTATTATAACTGATCATCATGAAGTGCCGTTTGATAAGAATACTTCTGAACAAATTTTACCAAACGCAGATGTTGTAGTAGACCCCAAGAGACAAGATTGTGACATGGCGTTTAAAGAAATATGTGGAGCAGTTGTTGCCTATAAATTTCTACAAGTGATGTTTGATGAAAATAGTTTTGAGAATAGCGAGTTCTTTAAAGAAATGATAGAATTTGCAGCCATGGCAACAGTATGTGATGTTATGCCACTTGAAGATGAGAATAGAATCATAGTAAAAGAAGGCCTGAAAGAGATGAGAAATTCTCATAATACCGGACTTAAAGCTTTGATTTTAGTTAATAATATTGATAGTGAAAAAATATCTAGTTATACTTTGGGATTTGTTCTTGGTCCATGTTTGAATGCAACCGGACGTCTTGATACAGCAATGAGAGGAATGGCACTTCTTACTTCAACAGATGAAAATACAGCTGTTACAATTGCATCTGAATTGAAAGCGTTAAATGATAGCAGAAAGACCATGACTCAGGAGGGTGTTGAAAAAGCATCTAACGAAATGGAAACAGTAGATAAGATTCCAAAAGTTATCGTATTGTATCAACCAGACTTACATGAATCAATAGCTGGAATTGTGGCTGGAAAAGTAAAAGAAAAATATAACAGACCAACAATAGTTCTTACAAATGCTCACGAAGGAGCAAAAGGCAGCGGGCGATCTATAGAAAATTATGACATGTTTAGAGAACTTTCTGCCTGTAAGGATCTTTTTACAAAATTTGGCGGACATAAAATGGCGGCAGGCTTATCACTTCCAATTGAAAATATTGATATATTGAGAAGAAAACTCAATGACAATTGTGAGCTTACTGAAAATGATTTTACTCAGGTAAAGTATCTTGATATGGAGCTTCCACTTTGGTTTTTGAATATGGATATGGTTAAGGAATTTGATTTATTAGAACCTTACGGAAATGGTAATTCAAAGCCTATTTTTGCTGTAAGAGACGTTTCTATTATTTCAGGTAGAATAATGGGAAAGAATAAAAACTGCGGAAAGTACAAAATTGTTGATTCTAGAAATAATCAATATGAGATGGTTTATTTTGGAGATATGGAAAAATGGCACGATTTCCTAATAAGTCGTTATGGAAATGATATATGTGAGAGGATGTATAATAAGGGTGATTGCAAAGAGATTAAGGTTAATGTAGCTTATTATCCAGATATTAATTCCTGGCAAGGAAGAGAAAGTCTGCAAATTGTAATGACTGATTTTTGTTAATATTGTTTTATAACAAGCGGAGGCTGACTATTATGAAATTGAATGATTTATTGGAAAATCTCGAATTTAAGATTACAAAAGGAAATTCTGATGCTGAAGTTGATGCTTCGCTGATTGAAATCTCAGATGTAGTGAATGATTCACGAAAGTTGTCTGAAGGATGCTTATTTATGTGTATTCCTGGTGCCAATTTTGATGGTCACAGTGCATCAAAGCTGGCAGAAGAAAAAAAGGCTGCAGCTATTCTTGTTGAACATGATGTTGAGCTTTCAGATAATTCTGAACTTCCTGTTATTAGAGTAAAGAATACAAGATATGCAATGGCATTTATTTCAGCTGCATGGTTCGGACATCCTGCCTCTAAGTTAAAGACAGTTGGAATAACAGGAACTAAAGGAAAGACTACAACGACATATCTTATAAAGAGCATGCTTGAAAATGCCGGTCATAAAGTAGGTCTTATTGGAACAATTGAAATTGTAATTGGTGATAAACATATTCCATCTAAAAATACCACACCAGAGTCTTATGATCTTCAGAAATATATGGCACAGATGGTAGAAGAAGGTTGTGATAGCGTTGTAATGGAGGTATCCTCTCAGGCTCTTATGCTTCACAGGAGTCAGGGATTTATATATGATATCGGTATTTTTACAAATATTGAGCCTGATCATATTGGTCCTGGTGAGCATGAGAATTTCGAAGACTATATGCATTGCAAGGGACTTTTGTTTAAACAGTGCAAAGTCGGATTTGCAAACTTTGATGATAAGCATATGAATGAAGTTATGGAAGGACATACCTGCAAACTTCATACTTTTGGATTTAATGAGGGTGCTGATATAAGAGCTGTAAACCTTGCATATATTCGTAAACCAGGTGAACTAGGAGTATTTTTTGATGCTGAAGGAATGATTAACATTCATGCAGAAGTACGTACACCGGGCAGATTTTCAGTTTATAATGCTCTTTGTGCAATAGCTGTAGCTGACTATTTTGGATGCAATGAAGAAGAAATAAAAGATGCTTTAAAGAAGGCAAAGGTTAAAGGCAGAATCGAAATGGTGAAAGTTTCTGATGAATTTACACTTATGATTGATTATGCACATAATGCTATGGCTTTGAAGAGTCTTCTTTCAACATTGAGAGATTATAGACCTAATAGACTTATCTGTCTTTTTGGATGTGGAGGAAATAGAAGTAAGCTTCGCAGATATGAGATGGGCGAAGTAAGTGGTAAGCTTGCTGATTTGACTATTATTACTTCAGATAATCCAAGATTTGAAGAGCCAATGGATATTATTCATGATATTGAAATTGGAATGAAGAAGACAGATGGAAGATACGTCGAAATTCCTGATAGAAAAGAAGCTATTGCGTATGCTATAAATCACGGTGAAAATGGTGATATCATTGTACTTGCTGGAAAAGGCCATGAAGATTACCAGGAAATCAAGGGAGAAAAGTTCCCAATGGATGAAAGAGTTCTTATAAAAGAAATTCTCGAGGAAAATAAAAATAAATAATTTTACAGAACTAATCTATAAGAAAAAACTATAAAAAACATAATAAAAAGTTCCTCCACTATATATTCTGATTAAGAGTATAGTGGAGGAACTTTTTTAGATAGTAGAGTATATTATTAAATATAATACTTTTTATGAGTCTGTTGAAGTCGATTTATTAGTGCTTTCATCAGATGTATCTGTAGAAGAATTGTCTGTGGCATTAGATGAATTATCAGAGCTTGAAATGTTAGATAAGCTAGCAGATATTTGGGTAAAAACTGTAGGTTCTACAAGATAGGCAAGTGCAAGAGAGCATGCTACTATTCCAACAATCATTCCAATACATAGAAAAACATACTTTACAGTTCTCATATGACCTCCTTTGTCTTATATCGAAATCTATCAACCTAAAGCGCTAATACAATGATAAAAATCAATATTATAATTCAGATGAATTCCATTTCATCACCTAATATGAGTGTGTAAATAACTCTTAATGCAAAAATACTATCGGAAGATATGAAATTTTGATAATGTTTAAATTCTAAAAAAATTATTATTATTTGGTGGTAAAATAATAAATATGTGCCTGAATATTTTATGAAAATTCAGGCTAAGTAGCGTTAAAGAATTATTATGAGGAAGAGTATGCCTGATATTTTAAGCGTTAAAGAATATGCTAAAGTCATAGTTGATATTGCGTATGACAAGCTGGACAGACCTTTTAGTTATAGAGTTCCAGATTATTTGAAGCAGATAGTGTCTATAGGAACATGTGTAAAAGTGCCATTTGGAAAAGGAAATACGCTAAGGCAGGGATATATTATAGATTTTACAGATGATCCGGGATTTGATAAGAGTAAGATAAAGGATATAACTGAAGTTGTATTGAGCAATTTGCCAATAGAATCAAGATATATTGAGCTGGCCGGTTGGATGAGAAATAGGTATGGTGCTACGATGATTTCTGCATTAAAGACAGTTATTCCAGCCCATAAAAAGTCTAAACGATTAGTTCATAAGTATGTATCGTTGAAAATTCCTCAAAGAGAGGTATCTGAATATCTTATTGAATGTCAGGTGAAAAAAAGGGTAGCTCAAAGAAGACTTTTAGAAGAACTGATTCTACGAAAAGGAGAGAGGATTCCTTATGAACTTGTAACTCATAAGCTTAATATTTCAGCTTCTGCACTTCGATCATTAAAAGAAAAATGTATCATAGAGATTACTGAGGAAGAGTATTATAGAAATCCGGTCAATATTGATGTACAAAATACGGATAAACTTAATCTAAGTGATGAACAGCAATATGTTGTAAGACAAGTATTTGAGGAATATTCAAATGGAAATTTCAAGCCGGTTCTGTTGCACGGAATAACAGGAAGCGGGAAAACAGAAGTTTATATCAGGCTTATTGAAGAAAATATTAAAAGAGGAAAGCAGGCAATAGTACTAATTCCTGAAATTGCGCTTACTCTTCAGACTTTGATGAGGTTCTATAAAAATTTTGGAGATAGAGTATCTGTGGTTAATTCTTCTCTTTCAAAAGGTGAAAAAGAAGATCAGTTTGAGAGAGCTAGAAATGGAGAGATAGATGTTATAATAGGACCTCGTTCAGCTTTATTTACGCCGTTTCAAAAGATAGGTCTTATTATAATAGATGAGGAACATGAGCTTTCATATAAAAGTGAACAAACTCCAAAGTATCACGCAAGAGAAGTAGCAATAAAACTTGCGATGCTTCAGGATGAGCCGGCAATAGTAGTTTTGGGATCTGCAACTCCGTCAATAGACTCTTATTATAATGCTCAAACTGGAAAATATCAGCTCATGAAATTAACAAGAAGATTAACTGGAGGAAAACTTCCAGAAGTTGAGTGTGCTGATTTAAGGGAAGAACTAAGAAGTGGAAACAGATCTGTTTTTTCTAGAAGATTGCAGGAATTAATAGAAAATCGCCTTGAAAAAAAAGAACAAATAATTCTTTTTATAAACCGAAGAGGACTTGCCGGATTTGTTTCTTGTAGAAGTTGTGGATACGTTTTTAAGTGCCCTCATTGTGACGTTTCTTTATCAGAACATAGGGGAGGAAAGCTTGTTTGTCATTACTGTGGTTATAGCGAAGATGTTAGAAGAATTTGCCCAGAATGTGGGTCAAAATATGTTTCGGCTTTCAGAGCAGGTACGGAGCAGATAGTAAAAGAAGTAAATAAAATGTGGCCAAAGGCAAGAGTGCTTAGAATGGATGCTGATACCACAAGAACAAAAGGAAGTTATGAGAAGATTCTAAGTTCTTTTGCAAATGAAGAAGCTGATATTCTAGTAGGAACTCAGATGATAGTTAAGGGACATGATTTTCCAAATGTTACTTTGGTAGGTGTTCTGGCAGCAGATATGTCCTTATATGCTAATGATTATAGAGCATCTGAGAGAACTTTTCAGCTTTTGACACAGGCAGCTGGAAGAGCAGGAAGAGGCACAAAAGAAGGTAATGTAGTAATTCAAACCTACCAGGTTGAACACTATGCTATAAGGTGTGCATGCAGACAGGATTATGAATCTTTTTATGAAAAAGAGATTGAGTACCGCAAACTATTAAACTATCCACCAGTATCTCATATGATGGCCGTGCAGATTTCTTCGACAGATGAGACAAAAGGGATATCGTTTGCCAATAGGATAAGGGCTATAATAGAGACTAATCAGATGTTAAGAAAAAAAGCAGAGGTTGCCAAAAATGAAATAATAATTGGACCAACAACAGCTTCTATATCGAAAATTAATGATATTTTTCGATTTGTTATATATGTGAAACATGAAGATTATGGTATATTAACTGAGGATAGATATAAAATAGAGGAATTTATCGATAATTTAACAAAGTCTGGACAGTATCGAGGTTTTTTTGTACAATTTGATTTTGACCCTGTTCAAGGCTTCTAGTTAACTGACAAAGCCAATGTTAGGAGGAAATAGAGATGGCAATAAGAGAAATTCGTGAATATGGTGATGAGGTATTAACAAAAAAGTGTAAGCCAATCAAGGAAATGACACCTTCTTTGATGACACTTATCGATGATATGTTTGAAACAATGTATGAATCCAATGGAGTAGGTCTTGCGGCACCACAGGTTGGAATATTAAAGCGTCTTGTTGTAATTGATTGTACAGGAGAAGATCCATATGTTTTCATCAATCCAGAAATAATAGAAATGGATGGAGAGCAGACAGGATATGAAGGATGTTTGTCACTTCCTGGAAAGTCTGGAGTAGTAACAAGAGCAAATCATGTGATTGTAAAGGCTCTTGATGAGAATATGCAGGAATTTACTTTGGAAGGAACAGAGCTTTTGGCAAGAGCAATTCAGCATGAGTTAGATCATCTTGATGGCCATATGTATGTTGAAAAGGTTGTAGGCGGCGAAGAAGGTCTAGTTGACAACGAAGAACTTCAGAGCGAAGAGTAAATCTAGAATAACTGGAGGTATCATTTTGAAAATTGTTTATATGGGAACACCTGATTTTGCAGTAGGAGCACTAGATGCGCTTGTAAAAGCAGGCCATGAAATAGTATGTGTGGTAACTCAGCCCGATAAAGCCAAAGGAAGAAGTAAAGAACTTACTTTTTCACCAGTAAAAGAATATGCAGTGGAGCATAATATTACAGTTTATCAGCCTGTAAAAATAAAAGAAACAGAGAGTGTTGAATATCTTAAAACCTTTAACGCGGATATTTTTGTCGTAGCTGCATTTGGCCAGATTTTGTCAAAAGAAGTTTTAGATATTCCAAAGTTTGGATGTGTTAATATTCATGCGTCTCTTCTTCCTTTATATAGAGGAGCATCGCCTATACAGCAGTCTATTCTTGATGGACAAAAAGAAACTGGTGTGACACTTATGCAGATGGATGTCGGAATGGATACTGGAGATATTCTAATGCAAGAGGCAATTCCGATTACAAATGAGGATACAGCAGGTACTCTTTTTGATAAATTGCAGGAATTAGGAGCAGACATGATAGTAAGAGCGCTTCCTTTAATTGAAAAAGGACAGCTTACTAGAATACCACAGGATGAGAGTAAGGCTACTAAAGTTGGTAAATTGACAAAAGAAATGGGATGCATTGACTGGAATAAAGATGCAGATTATGTAGATAGGCTTATAAGAACAACAAATCCATGGCCAAGTGCATATACCACGATGAATGGGAAAACTCTGAAAATCTGGAAAGCAATACCATTGGAAAGCACTGATGAAGTTCTTGAAAATGGAACTGTTTTTAATATAACAAAAAATGATTTTATGGTTAAGACAGGTAAGGGAGCTCTTAAGGTAATTGAAGTGCAACTTTCTGGAAAGAAACGTATGAGTGCGGGAGATTTTCTTAGAGGTAACCATTTGCAAAACGGAGACAGGTTTATATAGTCAGGAGTGATAATTATGTATGGATATGGTTTTTATGGTTTTGATCCAACATACGTGTTGGTTTTAATAGGCGTAGTCTTAAGTCTTGTGGCAAGTGCGAATGTCAAAACAACATTTAACAGATATTCTCGAACAAGAAATGTTAGAGGATTAACAGGCGCAGATGTGGCTAGAAGAATACTTGAAACAAATGGAGTTTATGATGTTCAGGTTCGTCATGTAAGTGGTGAACTTACAGATCATTTTGATCCTTCATCAAGAACTGTAAATCTTTCAGATAGTGTTTATAATTCAACTTCTATTGCGGCACTTGGAGTTGCTGCTCATGAGTGCGGACATGTAATGCAGCATGAAAATGGTTATACACCGATTAAAATTAGAACTATGCTTGTTCCGGCGGCTAATTTTGGTTCGGGACTTGGTTTTTATATTTTTTTCTTCGGAATGGTATTATCACTTAGTCCGCTAATTTCAATTGGAATTATTCTGTTCTCATTGGCTGTTTTGTTCCAGATTGTTACACTTCCGGTTGAGTTTAATGCTTCAAGTAGAGCGTTGGTAATGCTGGAAGAGTACAATTTGCTGGATCCAGGCGAAGTTTCAAGCGCCCGTAAGGTATTGAAGGCTGCAGCTCTAACATATGTTGCTTCTGCAGCAGCATCTATTCTTCAGCTATTGAGATTGATTATTCTGAAGAATCAGAGAGATGATGATTAAAAAGAGATTAAAATGAACGAAAGAGAAATTGTATTAGATATTTTATTAGAAATGGAGAAAGGTAATAACAGCCGTAGTCTTATAAGAAATGTACTGCTAAGGTATGATTACCTTCTCCCACAGCAGAAAGCTTTCATAAAAAGAGTAAGTGAAGGAACACTTGAAAGAAGAATAACACTTGATTATATTATTGATCAGTATGCAAGTGTTAAAACCAAAAAGCAAAAGCCACTTATTCGTAATGTATTAAGACTAAGTGTTTATCAGATTTTTTATATGGATCAGGTTCCTGATTCGGCAGTCTTGAATGAAGCTGTTAATCTTACTGCAAAAAGAGGTTTTGCAAAGCTGAAAGGTTTTGTAAATGCAGTTCTTAGAAATATCGTAAGATATAAAGATAAGATTATTTTTCCACTTCCCAAAAAATCTGATGAAAAGAGTTGTATAAATGCTCTTTCTGTAACTTATTCCATGCCTGAACTTATATGCAGAATTTTCTTGTCTGAGTATGGATACGAAAAAACAGAACAGATTTTTAAAACTTTTCTTTTTCCTCGTCCTGTCATAATCAGGATGGATGAGAGATATACTGCTAGTGAAATGGAACAGCTTGCAAAAGAAATGGAAGATTTTATGCACGAGACTGGAATTAAGAAATTTAGCATAAAGAAAAATGACCTTCTTTCCTATGCATATGAATTAAGTCATACAGACAATATAACGTATCTTCCTGGATTTGAAGAAGGAAGATGGGTGGTTCAAGACCCAAGTTCTATGCTTGTAAGTGAAGTTGCCGGAATAAAAAAAGGCGATATAGTAGCTGATGTGTGCAGTGCCCCTGGCGGAAAGACAATGCATGCTGCAGCTAAAGGGGCTGCAAAAGTTTATTCTAGAGACTTAACAGAGTATAAAACAAGTCTCATAAAAGAGAATATAGAAAGAATGAGACTTGAGGATATAGTCGAATGCAAGGTGGCTGATGCTACTGTCCATGATGATTTTCTTGAGGATAGATGTGATGTACTTTACCTTGATGTTCCATGTTCTGGTTTGGGAATTATTGGCAGAAAGGGCGATATAAAGTACTCAGTAACAAAAGATATGCTCAAATCTCTAACTTCATTGCAGAAAGAGATTGTGCAAAAATCCTGGAATTATGTGAAAAAAGGCGGTATTATGATGTACTCAACCTGTACACTAAATTCTAGAGAAAATGAAGAGATTGTTGAATGGATATGTAAAGAATTGCCATTTGAAAGAGTTGATATTACCAAAAATCTGCCAGTTAAACTACAAGGCGAAGAATCAGCAAAAGAAGGATATTTGAAACTTATTCCGGGTATGTATAATACTGACGGATTTTTTATGGCAAAACTCAGACGTATTTGAATTTGAAATATGGAAAGGATGATCTGAATGGTTATGGTATCAGATCCGGTTAATGAATTAGAAAAAAGAGATATAAGGTCAATTCCTTTTGAAAATCTTCAGGATGAAATCGTGGCATTGTCAGAACCTAAATTTCGAGCAAAGCAGGTGTATCAGTGGATGCATCAAAAGTTTGCAAGAAGCTATGATGAAATGACCAATATACCTAAAAACCTTAAGGCGAAACTATCTGAAAATTTCAGACTTGTTTCGTTAAAGCAGGTAACGGTTCAGGAATCTAAAATTGATGGAACCAAAAAATTTCTTTTTGAATTATATGACGGAAATGTTATTGAAAGCGTTTTTATGAAGTATAAATTCGGAAATAGTGTATGTATTTCTTCACAGGTAGGATGTAGAATGGGATGCAAGTTCTGTGCATCTACTCTTGACGGAGTCGAAAGGTCTCTTTTACCTGGTGAAATGCTTGATCAGATTTATGCTATTTCAAGAATAACAGGAGAGAAGATTTCTCATGTTGTAGTTATGGGATCTGGAGAACCTTTGGATAACTATGACAATTTGCTTGTTTTTATTAAAATGCTCACTGATGAAAATGGAATGAATATGAGCCAAAGAAACCTTACAGTTTCTACGTGTGGACTTGTCCCTAAGATAAAAGAATTGGCAAGTCATCATTTTCAGATAAATTTAGCATTGTCTCTTCATGCATCAAATCAGGAAAAAAGAAAAGAACTTATGCCTATAGCAAATAAATATGAGATAAGCGAAGTTTTAGATGCATGCAAATATTATTTTAGTGAAACAAGAAGACAGCTTACTTTTGAGTATTCTCTTGTTGGAGGTGTAAATGATACAGACAAGGATGCTGAAGAGCTTGTAAAGATGCTTAGAGGAATAAACTGTATTGTTAATTTAATACCCGTAAACCCTATAAAAGAGCGTGATTTTGTAGAGCCTACCAGAGAACATGCTATCTCGTTTAAAAATAAACTTGAAAAAAGTGGAATAAATGTTACTATTAGAAGGGAAATGGGTAGGGATATTGATGGTGCTTGTGGTCAGTTGCGTCGCAGGCATGTTTTAGTGGAGGAACATTTTGATTAAGACGTTTTCCATTACTGATATAGGCAGAGAGAGGGAACTGAATCAGGATTATGTCTTTACATCCGAGAAGAGGATAGGGAATCTTTCTAATGTTTTTATTGTTGCAGATGGAATGGGTGGACATAATGCAGGAGACTTTGCTTCAAGATTTACTGTTGATACTATTGTTGAGGAGATAGGTCTTTCATTTGAGCAAAGTCCTGTGAAGATACTTAGTGCTGCCATTAAAACTGCAAATAGAAAACTAAGAGCCAAAGCTGCGTCAGACATTAAACTAAGTGGCATGGGAACAACACTTGTGGCAGCTACGATTATAGGGCGATATCTTCAGGTTGCTAATATCGGAGATTCTCGTCTTTATATTATAAATAATGATGGAATCCGGCAGATTACTCATGACCATTCATTGGTTGAGGAAATGGTTCGTATGGGTGGAATTGATCCGGAAACAGCGCGCCATCATCTTGATAAGAATATTATTACAAGAGCGATTGGTGCAACAGAAAATGTTGATGTAGATTTTTTCCAGGAAGAGCTTAAATCGGGTGACATGATTTTGATGTGCTCGGATGGACTTACGAATATGGTTAGTGATAAAGAAATTTTCACAATTATTCAGAGACCAAACGACATTGCAGGAAAAGCAGAAAATCTTATTAAGGCTGCCAATAATAATGGCGGAAAAGATAACATTGCGGTAATACTGATAGAACCCCTGGGAGGAATTTAAATGATTAGAATTGGTATGATCATCGGGGATCGCTTCGAAGTACAGGAAAAGATTGGTACAGGAGGAATGTCCGATGTTTACAGAGCTCTGGATCATAAGTTGAACCGTCCTGTTGCTGTAAAAATACTAAAGCAGGAGTTCTCAGAGAATCAGAATTTTGTAGATAAATTTCGTACAGAAGCTCAGGCTGCAGCAGGTCTGATGCATCCTAATATCGTAAATATTTATGATGTCGGAAACGATAAGGGAATTCATTACATTGTAATGGAACTTGTTGATGGCATCACTTTGAAAAAATATATAGAGAAGAAACAAAGACTTACTGTGCGTGAGGCGGTGTCAATTGCAATTCAAGTTGCAATGGGACTTGAAGCTGCTCACAAAAATGGAATTGTGCATCGTGATATAAAACCACAAAATATCATGATCAGTAAGGATGGAAAAGTTAAAGTAACAGATTTTGGTATTGCCAAGGCGGCATCTAGTAATACTATTACAAGCAATGTAATGGGGTCAGTTCATTACACCTCGCCAGAACAGGCAAGAGGTGGTTTTTCTGATGCCAAGAGTGACATTTATTCACTTGGTGTTACAATTTTTGAAATGGTTACCGGAAGAGTACCATTTAATGGTGATACGACAGTGGCAATAGCTATTAAGCATATTCAGGAAACGTTTCCAAATCCTAAAGAATATGCCAGTAATCTTCCCGTAAGCGTAGAAAAGATTATTTTAAAATGCTGTCAGAAATCTCCAGACAGAAGATATCAAAGTGCAGGTGATTTAATCAAGGATTTGAAAAGATCCTTGATAACTCCAGATGAAGATTTTGTTGTTTTAATCGACCCTGATGCGGAAGGTGCGACAAGAATAGCAACTGATGGCGAGCAAGAAATGATTCGTCATAGTACAACTGGTTCATTTTCCAAAACAGAGCAGATGAGACTCAATGAAGTTGAAGAGAAAAAGAAAGTTGAGCCTGCCAGGCCTAGAAAAAATAATGAATATATTGCAAGAGAAAATAAGCGATATGAGTCAACACCTAAAAAGTATGCATTAGAGGAACAGACATCGCCTAGAAGAAGCGAAGATAACATGGATAGGCTTATAATTGTGATGGCGGTTGTTGCACTTATTCTGGTCGGTATTATTGTTATATTTATGGTTGGAAGCCAGATTGGCCTGTTTGGAGGTAATTCCGGAGAAGATTCGAGTATTTCAAGTAGCACTGCTAGTACCGGAGCTTCACAGTCTGGAATGACAGTTCCGGATTTACTTGGAAAGTCATTTGCTGAAGCAAAGAGTATACTTTCGGGAGAAAATTCACAGTACGGATATGTAGTGCAAAAGGAAGATGATGTAACTTCAGCTGAGAAAAGAAATGTTGTTACAGGACAGAGTGTAAAGGCTGGCGACCGTTTGGAAAGAGGCGAGACTATTATTTTAAAAGTCAGCACTGGCGAGCATAAGAGTAAAGAAGCAGTGGAAGAACTTAGCAGTTCAAATGTTGCAAGTACCAAAGCATCTTTAAGTCAGAGCCAGAAAGTTACTATGCCGGGAGTTGTAGGAATGGATGAGGCAACTGCCAGACTTGCACTTATAGAAAAAGGTTTTAGTGATAATAAAATTACTATTGTTGAAGTTAATGATAATGATGCAGCTAAGACTGGGATGATAATTAAGCAGTCTCCTGCCGCAGAAACAGTTGTTTCAACAAGTTCATCCATTACGCTTGAAGTTTCTATAGGTCCTGCTACCGCAGTTACAACATATTCTTATAGCGGAACAATTGAAGCACCTACTGAAAATCAGTATTATTCAAATGGAGTAGTAGTAACTATCTGCATTACATCTGCTGATGGGACTCAATTGTTGAATACACAGGTGACAAATTTTCCTTATCAGGTTTCTCAAATTACAGGTATTACGTCTGGAACCGGAACACTTGAAATGAGTTTTGATGCTACGCTTCCGATTAGTACGGATCCAGCAACAGGCCAGCAGACAGGTGGAGCAGTTCAACGACAGACTGTTACAAGACCACTTACATTTGCGCCACAAGGTTAAAATATGTTAATGCCTAAATTTGTAAAAGATAGAAATGGAGATTCATGCAAGGAAGAATTATAAAGGGTATCGCAGGTTTTTATTATGTGGATGCTACTGATGGAAAACTATATGAATGCAGGGCTAAAGGGATTTTTAGGCAGCAGAAGATAAAACCTATGGTGGGCGATATCGTAGAAATTGATATAGTTTCAAGTGATGATGCTACAGGAAATGTTATATCGATTTTGCCTAGAAAAAATGAATTATTAAGACCTCCGGTTTCTAATATTGATCAGGCACTTATTATTTTTGCAATAGTACATCCTAATCCATCCTACAATTTGCTGGATAGATTTTTGATAATGATGAGACAACAAAATCTTCCGGTTTTGATTTGTTTTAATAAACAGGATATAGCAAGCGAGAAGGAACAGCAGGAACTTCGTGAAACCTATGAAAAATGCGGTTATGAAGTAATGTTCATAAGTGTAGCACAGAATAAGGGAATAGATGAGTTAAAGAAAAGACTCGAAGGAAAGACAACGGTTTTAGCTGGGCCAAGTGGTGTGGGCAAATCGTCGCTACTAAATCTTCTTCATCCGCAGGCAAATATGGAAACGGGTGAGTTATCTAAAAAAATACTGCGCGGAAAGAACACTACAAGGCATAGCGAATTGTTCCATCTAAATGGAATTGGAGATAATACATATCTGTGTGATACACCTGGATTTACGTCCTTGTATCTTAAAGATGTTACAATCGCGCAGCTTCCTTTGTACTATCCTGAGTTTGAAGATTATGAGCCAAGTTGCCGTTTTGGCGGCTGTGTACATATTTCAGAACCTGACTGCGGAGTTAAAAATGCAGTAGAAAAAGGTCTGATTTCACATATAAGATATGAGAATTATCAAATGTTATATGAGGATTTAAAGAGTCAAAAGAAAGTTTATGGCAAAAACAAAAGAGAGTATTAATTATTCGGGAAGAATGCGCGATTAGTGCGCATTTCTTCCCGAAATTTGTGTTAAATGTACATAGAAGGTGTTCAAACCGTTTTTGCTCTCAGCAAAGATAGTTCCTTTGTGTTGAGCTATTATTTCCTGAGCAATAGAAAGACCGAGTCCGTAACTGCCATTAAGAGTTCTGGAAGAATCCATTCTGTAGAAACGTTGAAAAATCTTATGAAGTTCTTCTTTTGGAATAGGATCTCCATAGTCAGAAACGCTCATAGTAACCTTGTTGTTTTCTGTTTTGAGGTTAAATAGTATTTTACTCTGAGAAGATGCATATTTACCGGCATTATCTAATAGTATTTCTATTACTTCTTTAAGTTTTCCAAAATCGCCTTTTACATGAATATTTTTTTCAATATCAGATTCTAACAAATGACCTCTTTCGAAGAGTTCAACCTCCATAATAAGTGACTCATCTTCGCATAATTTACTAAAATTAACGTCTACAAAATTTTCTTTTGGAAGTCCTCTGTCAATCCTTGCCAAATCCAAAAGAGAAGTTATAAGGTACTTCATTTGGTGAGCTTCAGTTAAGATGTTACTCTTGAATTTTTGAACTTCATATTCCGAAAAGTTCTTGTTTTGTAATAACTCAGCGTTAGTTAGTATGACTGTAAGAGGAGTCTTTAACTCGTGAGAAGCATCTGCAATAAACTCTTTTTGCTGCTTCCAGGATTTTTGAACAGGCATAAGCAGCCATACAGATAATAAAAGCGCAACAAAGAAGTATATTATAAGAGACAATATAAATAAAGCTATGCATATTCTGGTAGTTTGTTTTTGATAAGCTATATCATAAGAACAGTCAGTAACAATGTACCAGCAACCATCATCAGAGTATTTATAATAATATGAAAGAGCATATCTTGGGATGACGAATGTGTAATTATTGTTGTCCCATTGAGTGTTTATGGTATCATAGACTTTTTTTATAAACTTCTCATCATAATATGAGCTTAAAATCTTTTGGATATTTCCATTGTTATCAACAAAAAAAGCTGAATAAATATAGTAATCAAAGCTAGAATCATCAGAGAGTATTCCTTCAGGATTATCTGCTATACGCTCCATGCCTGCAAGAAGTGAATCTTGAACAGAGTTGCGGCTAAATACATTAAATGTGTAGAGAAGAGCAAAAGTAAGCACAGAAGCAATAGTCATTAATATTATAATAAATCTGAATTGGAGCTTTCTGAGCATGGGATTGCGATTTATATATTTGATAGCATTAAAAAAGCGTTTAATAATACTTCTTTTAGTTTTCATTCTCGATCTCCAGATGATAACCAACATTTCTCATAGCAACGATTTTGGTAGAGCTTCCCAGATTACGAAGTTTTTTTCTAAGAAATGCAATATAAACCTCGACATTGTTCTCTATAGCTTCCGAGTCATAACCCCAAACCTGATCCAAAATTCGGGCTTTGGGAATATTGGAAGAACCAGCTTGCATTAAAAGTCTAAGTACATCAAATTCCTTGGAAGATAATCGCAGACTTTCGCCGTTACAGCTGACACTTATTCCTGACAAATCAAGATGGAGATCACCGAAAGTAATTTCATTGACTTCTTCTTTCTGCCTACGAAGAAGAGCACGTACACAGGCGAGAAGTTCAATGGATTCAAATGGCTTTGTCAAATAATAATCAGCTCCAAGATCAAGACCTCTTACTCTGTCATCCAAATCAGCCTTTGCAGTCAGCATTAAAACAGGAAGACCAATGTGATTATTTCTTAGTTCCTTAACGATTTGGAATCCGTTCATACCAGGAAGCATAACATCAAGAATTATTAAATCATAAATATCAAGTTTAGCTTGAGATAGGCCATCTAGTCCATCGTAAACAGCTTCAGCCTGATACCCGTCGCCTTTAAGAAGAGCAACAATAGAATCAGCCAAAAGTCTTTCATCTTCAATAACTAATATACGCATAGTTTAACCTCTAAAAGTTTTTATTTATATATAATATCGACATTTTTTTACATTGAAAAGATTATCATTTGTAACTGAAAAAATACTGAAAGAAAAAAGTCAGGCATAACGCCTGACTTTCAAGGGAGAATATATATTTTTACAGATTATGAAAAACATCATCTTATTATAGTTTTTTGTTTTATATAATCTGTTCTGATGTTTGTATATTTCGTCGCAGACACGCTTTCGCTTGATTATAAACGTAATGGTTCGTAATGCGCTAAAAAACAGCGCATAAGAATGCGGCATAATTTAAACACTTTTAAATTATGTCGTCTGCCAAAAGCAGATTAAAAGGCATCATTGATGCCTTTTAACCCCAAGAACCAACGTTTATAAACAGTTCTGCTCATGAAATATTACAAGCCATCAGAACTCATCTTTTCTCTTAACGACAAATTTTGGTCTGGTACGGTTCTTGATTTTCCTGATGAAAACAATAACCTATAGTTTGAAGAAAAGACCTGCTTTTTTCAAAGGAACTCTAAGTGCAAGATAGAGAGCAACTATGATTATTAGTGAAACGACGCTGTTAAGAATAGTTACTCCAAGGTTTATAGCAAAACTTACCTCTGCAGCTGGCTTTCCGAGAATAAGAATTTTATAAAAATATCTAAGTAAAGGATCTGCCACAGAATTAAAAATCATTCCAGATAAAGCAGCGATTGTTGTCCAAAATGTTATTTTTTTGGAGTCGTTTATTCTTGTGATTTTGCCAAACTTATGAGCTACTATGCCCACAAGAATACCAAGAAGTAATTTAATAATAAAAGTTATAGGTGCTTCTGGCAAATAAGCTGGATTAATCAAGTCACCAATTGTAAGACCAATTGCGCCGCCAAGTCCGCCATATAAGCTTCCTAGAAGGAGTGCGCCTAATGCTACGAATGCATTCCCCAAGTGAACTGAAACTTGACCGCCTGGAACAGGAATCGGTATAGAAAGGAAAGTAAACACCACGTATGTAAGAGCTGCAAAGACAGCAGCAAAAGCAATTTTTCTTACTGTTTCGGAATTTTCATGTGTTGCTGCTTGTTCAAGAGTTGCGTTATTAACCTGTGCCATGATAAAGCCTCCTTATAATGTTAATTAAAATTATGTTGAATTATCTTAGATGTATGTTGGACATCTTTGCTTTGTTGTAACAAGTATAAAATAATCTGGATATATTTATAGTGCCAATATATTTATTTTTTATAATACCAGTTTGCGCAAAATAATAATTCAAGTATGATCAAAATATGGTAGAATATAATTTGTTGCTTAATATGGAGTAACCTGCGTTGCTTTAGAAAAAAGCAGGTATTGAGCGATGCTAGAAAACCTTAGGGGGTTGTAAGTAATGGTATTTAGTTCTGCCGTTTTTTTGTTTTTATTTTTACCAATTGTTTTTATAATGAATTTTTTTATAAAAAAGGGCACATCAAATCTGTTTTTGTTACTATCGAGTTTGTTCTTCTATGCATGGGGAGAACCATACCTTGTACTTTTGATGGTGTTTTCAATTGTTATAAATTTTTTGACAGGTCTTTTAATTTCGAATTCTGAAGGCAACATTAGAAAAGCTTTCCTTGTAGCGGGAGTTGCTTTGAACCTGGCATTTTTGGGCTATTATAAGTATTCAGGATTTTTTGTAAGCACTTTAAATGATATTGCAGAAAAAAAGCTGTTTGATGTACCAAATATTGAACTTCCGATAGGTATTTCATTTTTTACATTCCAGGCAATTTCTTACATAGCTGATGTATATAGAAATGATACCAGGGCTTCAAAGAATATTGTTAATACTGCGTTATACATTTCTTTTTTTCCTCAGCTTATAGCTGGACCTATTGTTAAATACAGAGATATCAATAAACAGATTGAGAAAAGAAGTTTATCCTTTGATAAAGTTTCGTCTGGATTCAAGCGATTTATTTATGGTCTTGGAAAAAAAGTACTGATATCAAATACTCTTGGACTTTGTGTAGATACAATATACTCTTATGACGCATCACTTATTGATACAAAGATGGCGATAATAGGCGCTGTGTGTTATACATTCCAGATATATTATGATTTTTCAGGATATTCAGATATGGCAATAGGCCTTGGTAAAATGTTCGGTTTTGATATTTTGGAGAACTTTAATTATCCATATCTTTCCAAATCTATCACTGAATTTTGGAGAAGATGGCATATATCTCTTGGCTCATGGTTTAGAGAATATGTATATATTCCACTTGGAGGAAATAGAAAAGGAAAAGGAAGAACATATTTTAATCTTTTTATAGTATTTCTTCTTACAGGTTTATGGCATGGAGCAGATATGTCATTTGTATTGTGGGGAATATATCATGGTTTTTTTACTATAATAGAAAGACTTGGATTTAAAAAAATTCTTGCAAAGTCAAAGATTATAGGTTTTATATATACGTTTATTGTTGTAAATTTGGGATGGGTATTGTTTAGAGCAGATAATACAACTCAAGCTCTAAGGTATTTAAGACGAATGCTGATGCCGTGGAAATACAACAATGTTCAAGTGCCAATGTGGAAATATTTTGATGAGAAAACTTTTTTTATAGGAATCTGTGCAGTTCTTGGAATGGGTATTTTGAAAAGAACAGTTCCTGAAAAAATCAGTAATAAGTACAAAGATTCTGTTCTCGAAGCAGTTTATTGTATAGTAATACTTGGATTGTGTATGGCATCAATTGCAAGTGATACTTACAATCCGTTTATTTATTTCCAATTCTAGTCAAGGAGAGAGAACGTGAAAAAGAAAACTGGATCAATTATGATTTTTGCTAGTTTTATAGTGCTTTTAGCTGTTTCTGTTGCATGGCTTTTTTGTGGAGACAAAATGTCAGAAGAAAGCAATGAGAACAGAAATCTTGCGACTAAGCCTAAGTTATCTATTGATAACTATGATACTTATTCATCAGAGTATAATTCGTATTTTAATGATCATATTCCATTTAGAAACGAACTTGTTACTATTAATACTGCGATAGATTTTTATATTTTCAAAAAATCATCAAGCCCATATGTAATACCGGGTAAAAATGATTGGTTGTTTTACTCAAAATATGAAGATGGAGACCCTGTTGGATGTTATCAGGGAACAAACCTCTTGACTAACGAAGAACTAAGGCAGATGACGGATAATTTTATAAAGCAAAGAGATTATCTGCTTAGTCAGGGCAAGGAATTTATCATCTTTATAGCACCTAATAAGGAAAGAATATATTCGGAATATATGCCTGCAAGGTATGGCGAGGCAGCAGAAGAATACGCAGCATTACAGTTTTATGAATATGCCAGAAAAAATACAGATTTAAGAGTTGTGTATCCATATGCAGAGCTGATAAAAGCAAAAAATGAGCTCAAACAGAATATCTGGTATAAAACAGATACACATTGGAATATGATAGGCGGATATGTTGGTGCAGCTGCACTTTTACATGAGCTGGGAATAAAAATGCCTGATATTGCAAGTGATAAAATAAGGATAGAAGAATCAAATGAATATATGGGCGATTTGGCAAAACTTCTTAATCTGAATAAGTTCATGGCGCATAAAGACATGGATTTTAGCGTAGTCGGATATAATGGCCACAATATGCAGGCGATTGAAATAGATCCTGATAATGTCTTTATTTTTAAGTCAGAACAGGCTGATTGTCGCAAAATTTATATGATTCGTGATTCATTTGCATCAGCTATGGCACCATATATAGCTAGTCAGTTTAATGATAGTTACTTTATCCATGTCAGACAATACAATTATCAGAACTTTTTAGAGCAGGATCCCAACATTGTGGTTTATGAAATGGTGGAAAGAAATCTTCGTAAGTCATTGGGATTTAGAATTAATTAACAAAACAATGAGTTATTTAAAAGGCTTCAAAAATTAAATTTTTGAGGCCTTTTTAGTGTGCAAATTTGTAATGCAAACTAGTGTAATGTCTTGTTCTTATTTTGTCTAATGACTTGTATTATTTCTATAATCCTTGTCATCATCAATCGCCGTAGCTTTCTACGACTCAATCCGATTCCTTGCATATTAAAATAACACTTCATTTTTGGTCTAAAAACGAATGAGACATTACACTAGTCAGGAAACATTATTGCTATAAATAATATTTATGATTCTCGCGAAAAAATTCGAAAAAAAGATGAAAATATTTCGCTACAATACTATTATGAAAATTAATTGCAATAAAAAAGAAATTAATTGAGCGATAAATAATGATAAATACATGCGCAAATATTAGTAATATGAACTAAAATAGCAGAAAAATGACCTGAATAGCAAAAAATGAGGAGAAAACAGCAAAAAACGAGTGGTATTAATGTTAAGTGATTGTTACAATTAATTCGCTCGAGTGATACGAAACGTTTACGGAAGTATTAAGACAAAAGATACCAAAGGAGGTATATAGTTACAATGAAGAGAAAGGTACCCGTAATATTAAGTATTTTCTTGGCTGCAGGACTTACTGTTGCTCCAACTATGACAGCAAATGCAGCCCCACACATCAATCCATATAAGACGGTTCAGGCTGAACTTAATTTTGGAACAAAAGGTGTAGAAGTTGTTACAGAAAGCAATGGAGTTAAAGCTGTATCCGGCATCGAAACAGGTGATTATTTTGTTGTAAAAGATGTCGATTTCTCAAGTGGTCTTAAGACGATTAGCATCATGGCTAAGTCTGACAAAGCATCACTTATCGAAGTAAGAAAAGGTGGAGCTGAAGGCGAATCCCTTGGAGTTATCAAGATTGGAAACACAAAGGGAGAATATAAAGAGTTCTCAGCTAAAATGACAAGCATTAAAGGAAGCGAAACAATTGCATTTGTAGGTAAGATGGGAAATTGTGCAATTGATAGCTGGTCTGCAGAAGCTGCTGAGGAAAGTACAGTGACACCTGAACCAGGTACAAAGCCAACAGGACCATCCCTTGATCCTTATAATACTCGCGAAGCTGAACTTATATTTGGTAGTTCAGGCGTTGAAGTTATAGAGGATAATGGGGGAAAGGTTGTTTCTGGAATTGAAGCAGGTGACTATTTCCTTGTTAAAAATGTTAATTTTAAGAACGGTTTGTCCAAAATCAGTGTAAAAGCAAAGTCTGATAAGATGGGACTTATCGAGGTTAGAACTAATACTCCTGATGGAGAATTGCTTGGTTCTATCAAAATCTCTAATACAAATGGTCAGTATAAGACCTTCACAGGAACAATGAAAAACCTCGAAGGCATGAACAACATTGTATTCGTAGGTAAGATGGGAAATGTTTCTGTCGACAACTGGATTGCAGAAGGTAAGAAGGCTGAAGAAACACCAGCTCCAGACCCAAATCCTAATCCTAATCCAAATCCATCAGGTCCGTCGGTATCCCCATACAGACAGGTTCCTGCAACACTTAACTTCGGAAGTTCAGGAATCGAAATCATCGAGGATAACGGAACAAAAGTTGTTTCCAGCTTTGATGCAGGAGATTATTTCACAGTTAAAGACGTTAATTTCAGTGAAGGACTTGCTTTAATTGGTGTTACAGTTAAATCAGAAAAGCCTGCTATTATCGAAGTTAGAAATGGCGGCGCAGATGGTGAAGTACTCGGCTCAATTAAGATTTCTAATACAAATGGTCAGTATAAGACAGTATATGGCCAGATGAAGAAGGTTGAAGGTAAGCAGACAATTACTTTCTTAGGAAAGGTTGGATCTTGCACAATTTCCACATGGGAAGCAAAGAGTGCACCAGAAAAGCCAGACCCACAACCTGAAGATCCAACACCAGAAAAGCCAGATCCACAGCCAATAGATCCGACACCAGAAAAGCCAGATCCACAGCCAGTAGATCCGACACCAGAAAAGCCAGATCCACAGCCAGTAGATCCAACACCAGAAAAACCAGATCCAGTAAAACCAGATCCGGAAAGGAAAGAGCTTGGTCTTGATTATACAATCAATGATTGGGGTTCAGGATATCTTGTAAACTTTACGATTTCCAACAAGACTGGTAAGACAGTTGATGGTTGGAAACTCAAGCTCAAAAAGAGCGATGTAAATATTGCACAGAGCTGGTGTGTAAATATTACAGAAGAAGGAGATTATTATGTAATCACACCTCTTTCATGGAATTCAACGCTTACAGACGGTGCTACAATTCAGTTTGGTATCATCGGAAATGGTGCTTCACACAGCACAATCTCATATACGTTCGAGTAATAACGGGGAGTATTTGGAGAAAGAGCAAGACGGTTGTTAAAGAACAAGACCCTATGAAAAGAGTTAAGGGATGCGGTACTTTTAGGGTATCGCATCCCTTTTTGGTTATGCATATTTAGTCGATGAGTTTTGCTTTTGTACGCATTTTGTATGCAATAGGTTACAGCAAAAGTTTTCCATGCTTTTCGTAGTTTGTTTTCTTTAAGATAAGGTTATTATCATCTACGAAGACTACTTGAGGTTTATGAGTTTTTGCTTCGTCTGTACTAACCTGGCAATAGCACATGATAATAACATGATCCCCTACCTGCACCTGTCTGGCAGCGGCTCCATTTAAGCAGATCATTCCGCTTCCGCGCTCGCCTGCAATAGTGTAAGTTTCAAAACGGTTGCCATTTTCAACATCAACGATTTGAACCATCTCATACTCAAGAATTCCTGCTGCATCGAGAAGATCCTCATCAATAGTTATACTTCCAACATAATCAAGAGCTGCCTGCTTTACAACTGCTCTGTGGATTTTTCCTTTTAACATTGTTAAATTCATTTTTTTAACCCCTTTTATTCCATGATGAAATTATCAATAAGTCTAACCTTTTCACCGAAGAACACTGCAATAGCCATAAGGATTGGACCGCCTATTGTATTGACTTTTTGAAGTTCATTCCAATCAACGATTTCGACATAGTCAACTCTTGCAAGAGGCTCAGACTCAATCATGTTTTTAACTGCATCAATGACCTTGGAGGCATCTTTTTCTCCATCTTCAATCATTTTTTTGCCCATCTCGAGCGCTTTATGAAGGATAGTAGCCTTTGATCTTTCCTCATCAGAAAGGTAAGTGTTTCGAGAACTCTTTGCAAGACCGCTTTCTTCTCTGATAATAGGACATCCGATTATTTCTATATTGAAGTTAAGGTCACGAACCATTCTTTTTACAATTGCAAGCTGCTGGGCATCTTTTTGACCAAAATATGCTCTGTCAGCTTCAGAAATATTGAAAAGTTTGCTGACAACAGTGCATACACCGTTGAAATGAATAGGACGGCTCTTTCCGCAAAGACCTTCAGATAAGGTGTTAACTCCAACATAAGAATGGAAGTTGTTCTCATACATTTCAGAAGGTTCTGGATTGAAAATAAGATCTGCGCCAATGCTTTCGCAAAGTTTGCAGTCAGCCTCAAAATCTCTTGGGTAGGTTGCTAAATCTTCTTTTGGTCCGAACTGAATAGGGTTAACGAAATCTGAGACGATAACTTTGTCATTTTCCTTTCGTGCTCTTTCGATAAGACTTGCATGGCCTTCGTGAAGATATCCCATAGTAGGTACAAGACCTATAGAAAGTCCTTCCTTTTTCCATTCTTTAACAAGAGTTTTTACTTCATCAATTGTATGTGCGATTTTCATGATGTTTTTAAACAATCCTTTCTAATACAATATATTTATGTTTTTACCTAAAAGAAAAAATGTGTCTGCAACTAAAAATATATAAAGTAAAACCGACTAATAATTTTTGTCACTGCGTTCCAAAAATCTATACTTTATTGTTTTGAATACTTAGTAGATTAGTTTTACTGGCTTGTAATATTTCATGAGCAGAACTGTTTATAAACGTTGGTCTGGGGTTTAAAGGCATAAATAATGCCTTTAAATCTGCCTACGGCAGACGACATAATTTAAAAGTGTTTAAATTATGCCGCATTTACTTATGCGCTGTTTTTTAGCGCATTATGTACCACTACGTTTATAGTCAAGAAAAAGCGTGTCTGCGACGAAATATACAAACAGTAAAACGGACTATATAGAAACAATAACCTATGACTTCTTGCTGAGATTTAGGATAATCATCAGCAAGAATCCTGCTTCGCAGGACAAAATTTGTCTTAACGACAAATTTTGGTCTGGTACGGTTCTTGATTTTCCTGATGAAAACAAGAACCTATAGATATTAGCTGCAAAGAGATTCGTCAGCATCTACCGAAAGTTCTTCTCTTTCTATATCAGCGATGATTTTTTCATCAATTGCAAAATTGTGTTCTTCTGCAGGGAAAGCCATGGACTTAACTTCTGCATCATATGCTTTGAAAGCGTTTTTCATATCTTCACCAATGTTGGCAAATCTCTTAACAAACTTAGGTTTAAAGCCGGTGAACATGCCCAGCATATCCTGATAAACAAGAACCTGTCCATCGCATCCGTTTCCTGCTCCAATGCCGATAGTAGGAATGGAAAGTTCGTTTGAAATAAGAGTTGCAAGTTTTTCAGGAACACATTCAAGAGTTACCATGAAAGCACCTGCTTCTTCAACTGCCTTAGCATCTCTAAGAAGCTGTAATGCTCTATCATAGTTTTTGCCCTGAACTTTGAAACCACCAAAAGCATTGATAGACTGAGGAGTAAGACCGATGTGTGCCACAACAGGGATATCAGCTTTAACGATAGCTTTAATCTGCTCGCATACACTTGCACCGCCCTCAAGCTTAACAGCCTGAGCATGACCTTCTTTGATAAGCCTCCCAGCGTTTTTTACAGCATCAACAACTGATGCCTGATATGACATAAAAGGCATATCAGCTACAAGGAAAGTGTTTTTGAGAGCTCTAGATACAGATGCGCAGTGGTGAATAATATCATCAACTGTTACAGGGAGAGTGTCACTGTAACCCATCATAGTCATGCCAAGTGAATCACCGATAAGAATTGCGTTTATTCCAGCCTCTTCCATAAGACAGGCTGTAGTATAGTCATAACATGTCAGCATACTGATTTTCTGGCCATCTCTTTTCATCTGCTGTAATGTAGTAACTGTGTTTTTCATTGTTTATTCCCTTTCTGATAAAAGTTTTTCAATTTTTGAATAATCATATTCTGTATGCTTTTTCTTTGCTATTTCGAGAGCTTTTTTGGATAGAGAAGTATATATCTCTTTGCTTGATTCATCAAGGATATCCAAGTGTTTTTGAACGGTACCAAGGTCGCATCTTTCAATAGGACCAGTTAAAGCTTTTTCAGGACCCATGGAAAGAACTTTTGAAACATTCAGCGTTATAAGAGGAGCAAGTGCTTTCTGAAGATTATCTTCAGTAAAACCGCATTTAATAAGCTCGTCTTCAGCTGTTTTGATGAGTGCTACTACAAGGTTTGAAGCAATAACTGCAGATGCATGGTAACGAACCTTGGCATCAGCATTTATGACCGTCAGATTTATACCTGCCTGCACCAAAAAACTGCGCATAAAATCAAGTTTTTCTGCGCTTCCCTCGATTGTAAATAAAGCATTTGAAAAATTCTGGTATGAAACGTATCTGTCAGATACTGCCAGTAATGGATGGATTGAAAAGCCATAAGCTCCAAGCTTTTCAATGTCAGAAAAGATTCTAGAGGATAATGAACCACTGCAGTGACATATCATTTTTTCAGAGATGGGTAATTTTTTCATTGATTCCCATACAGGTGCGATAGCATCATCGGGAACTGTCAGAAAAACAGCATCACTTTCATAAATCAATGTACTTAAATCATTAAAAACTTTTGAATTAGTAAAAATTGCCGCTTCTTTAGCAGAATGCAGCGAACGGCTATAATAGCCACTAATATTAACGTGGGCATCAGAGAGAAATTTTCCAAGAGAAAAACCTACTTTGCCAGCACCCACAAAACCAACTTTCATGACATCACCTCCCATGTAAAAGGTGATACTGTCTCGTTCAAAAAGATACAAGCTCGTCATGCAGTTATACCTTAAAGTTTCATATAGGTATAGTTTCTTTATCGAATACCATCCGAAGGATAATATAGCATCAAGTTGATTAAGATTCAAGTGATATGATAGAATTATTGTTACGGTTTGTCTGTTGTTTTTGACAAATAGTAAAGGAAGTTTAAGGGGAGAAAAAAGTGAATAATATGGTAATGTCAGTAGTAGGTATTGTGGCAACAATATCTGCGGCGATTTTCTTTGCATTATATTTCAAAATGATTGCGGGGATTAGAAATAGATGCAAGGAGGGAATTTTGTTGACAGGAACATGCATCAAAGTAAGAAAAGTATTTGCGCATGACGATGAAACAAATAGCGATAGGGCAATGTACGTTTGTACCTATGACATGAATTATAAAGATATTGTGCTTCATGATGCTCATATAGTAGGGACATATAGTATGAATAGAAACCTATTTGTAAAACCTGAGAAAAAGCCTGAACCAGGTGATCTAAGAAGATATTATGTGAACGTGTTAGATGATAAAAAAGATCATAGAAGTACATTTTATTTGCAGCTTCCTTTTGTTCAGAATAACATTGAATTCTGGTCTATGGAGGAAGAAGTTAATGGCATTGAGAATTGGTTTTATAATATAGCACTTTCAGGAACAGTGATTTTTTCTATATGCAGCATCTTGATGCTGATACGCATGATTGGATGACTTGAAGAAAGGTAACGCTTTATGGCAGATAGTAGAAAACAGTGGCTAGCAGCAAGAGATGAACTTGTTGGCACTATAATAAAGCTTGGATTCCCAGAGGAACTGGGAGATAGCATTGCAAGGCAACTTGGAAGTCCAAAGGCAATGGAGAGGATGCAATCATATCTGGTAAATGTAAAACCAAAAAGTGCAGAACTGATAGTAGATGAAATGCTTGCCATATGCAGCGATATAGATGCATGGCATGCCAAAAAGGAAGCGGAAAGGGCAAATGCGTCTTATAACGACATTCTTAACTACGGCCTTGGGGAAAGAAAATAGAAAGAGCGATAATTATGAGAGTTTTCGTACTGGAAGATGATGATGCAATTGGAATGGGATTGAAATATTCTCTTGAAAAAGAAGGATATGAAGTGATTCTTACAAAATCGCAGAAAGAAGCTTTAAAAGACTGGAAAAAAGGTTTTTATTCTCTATGTATTCTTGATATCAATTTACCTGATGGAAATGGCTATGATGTCTGCAGATTTATTAAAGAAAAAGAAGATGTTCCTATTATATTCCTGACAGCAAATGATGCTGAAGTTAATGTGGTAATGGGACTGGAGCTAGGTGCAGATGACTATGTCTGCAAGCCTTTCAGAGTTAATGAACTAATGGCGAGAATACGTACAGTTCTTCGAAGAAGTGGTAAGGATAAGTCATCACAAAATGATGATAATATTATAAAAGCCGGCAATATAACAATTTATGCAAATGAAGCCAAAGTATTGGTTAAAAATGTTCTGACAGGCAAAGAAGAAAGCGTAGAACTTACTGCACTTGAATATAGGCTTTTACTTATGTTTTGTCATAACAAGGGGACAGTTTTGTCTAGAAATAGTATTCTAGAAGAAATGTGGGATGTAAGCGGAGACTTTGTAAATGATAATACGCTCACCGTTTATATCAAAAGATTACGGGATAAGATAGAGAAAAATCCTGCAAATCCGCAGCTGATAAAGACAGTTAGAGGTCTAGGATATATCATGGAAAGGTGACAGATATGCTGCATAATAAAGAAAACAAGACAGTTTTTTCAATTTCCAGTATAGTTACTATAGTATTTGGTATTGCAGGCTTTTTTATAGGAGGAAAAACACTTTTTCTACTAACAACAATACTGGGAATTATTCTTATATTTATTTTTTTTATTTTTACTAAAAAAAGGTATGAGAATATTGAGGCTCTAAATTCGTATTTGGTAAAAGTTCTTTCGGGTGATGAGGTTCCTGATATACTAAGTCAGGAAGAGGGAGAACTATCTATTCTAAAATCTAATATATATAAAACTACCACAACATTAAAATATCAAAGAGAACTTATCCTTCAGGATAAAAAAAGGCTTGCTGATGCAATTGCTGATATCAGTCATCAGTTAAAGACGCCTTTAACATCTATGATGGTTATGAATGATTTACTTGAGGCTGAAGATGATAAGGATAAGCAAAGAAAGTTTCTTAAAACTCAATCAGATCAGCTCGATAGAATGAACTGGCTTATACAGACTCTTTTGAAACTTTCCAAAATAGATGCAGGGACTATTACGATGAAAAAAGAAGAAACATCATGTAAGAATCTACTAGCATCGGCATTAAAAGCTTTTGAAATTCAGATGGAATTAAAGAATATAAAATGTAGTACAGACAGTTTAGAAATAGATATAAGCTGTGATAAAAACTGGACTGTTGAAGCTTTGCAGAACATTATTAAAAACTGCATAGAGCATATGGAAGAAGGGGGAAGCCTTTCTATAAGAGCAGAGGAAACAAATATTTTCAAACAGATAATAATATCTGATAGCGGATGTGGAATTGACAAGGAGGATATTCCGCATATTTTCGAACGTTTCTATAAAGGTAAGAATGCTGGAAAAGACAGTGTAGGAATAGGACTTGCACTTTCTAAAACTATTATTTTAAGTCAGCATGGTGATATTCTGGTGGAAAGTAAAAAAGGCGAAGGAAGCAGCTTTTTTATAAGATTCTATAAGACGATTATCTAAAGTGACTAAATTGTAATAAATAAGTCACTTTAAAGTAAGGTGGTTTGGTTATTCTATTCTCAAACAGGCAAATAGTAATAATGAAAAAAATCTGTGTTACTTGAGAATGGAGGAAATGATGAAAATTCTGGAAATAAAAAATCTGTGTAAAGTTTATGGAAAAGGTGAAACAAGGGTAGATGCCTTAAAGAATGTTTCTTTTGATGTTGAACAAGGCGAATTTGTGGCGATAGTAGGACCGTCAGGATCAGGAAAGTCAACTCTTTTGCATATTCTAGGAGGAGTTGATGTTCCAACAAAAGGAGAAGTTATTATTTCGGGAACTGACATTGGGAAGCTTAATGAGACAAAGCTTGCCATTTTCAGAAGAAGAAATATAGGACTTATATACCAGTTTTATAATCTTATCCCGATTTTGAATGTGGAAGAGAATATGACACTACCAATTCTTCTAGACGGGAAGAGACCAGATAAAAAGCTTCTTAACAGTCTGGTAGATAAACTGGGACTTAGGAATAGACTTACTCATTTGCCAAGTCAATTGTCAGGAGGGCAGCAGCAAAGAGTATCGATAGGAAGAGCACTTATGAATCATCCGGCGATACTACTTGCAGATGAGCCTACGGGAAATCTCGATACAGAAAACAGTAAAGAGATTATCACGCTTCTTAGAAAATTTAACAGGGAAAATCATCAGACAGTTATTATCATAACTCATGATGATAGAATAGCTCTTTCTGCTGACAGAGTTATTACCATTGAAGATGGAAGAATTACCAAAGATACAGGGAAAGCTGAGGTGAGTGCCTGATGAATATCATATATACACTTACCCTAAGACATATTAAAGAGAATAAGAAAAGAACAATCGTTACTATATTGGGAATTGCTGCTTCAACTGCCCTTATAACGACTATGCTCGTAGGAATCACATCTTTCCTGAATTTCTTTGGCAAAATAGCCTTGCATGAAGAAGGAAATTGGCATGGAAGCTTTGATAACCTGACAAAGGCTCAAGTAGAAAGTCTATATAAAGATGACAGGATAAAAAGCGTTGCTGTTACAAGAAAAGAAGCAAGTATAAGCGGAATACGTGTAGATTCTGATGAAGCTGAAAGACTTAGACTTGGAAATGCACTTTTTATGGATAAACAGTGCATGAAGAATAAAATAGTCTGCGATTATGATGGAAAACTTCCTGCAAATGAAGATGAGGTAGCAGTTGAAGAAAGACTTCTTATTAACAATAAGCTTAAGCTTAGCGTTGGAAGTACGATTAATCTTGAACTTGGATGCAGATACATTCTCGATAGTGATGGCAACAAAATTGCTATGGGAGGAAATTACCACTCAAGTGAAAAGTTTAATACAGTTGCAAGAAAAAAATGTAAAGTAACCGCCATACTTCATGGAAACAGTCCAACAAAAGGTTTTGGAGTTCTTTTTTTGCTGGAAGATGGAAATATACCCAAAGAAAACACTGTCGAAATTTGTCTGAAAAAATGTGATTATACTGCATATACTAGGTTACAGAAAATAGCCAAAGATCATGGACTGAAACTTTCGTCGGTAAATTCAGAATACTTAGTCAGTGTTTTTTCTTTTAACAAAGAATCTCAAGGTATTGCAGGTATTATCCCGGCTGGAATGATAGCACTGTTTATAATAATAGGAACTTCAGTTATTCTTATCTACAATGCATTTGGGATGTCACTAACAGAAAGAATGCGATATTTAGGAATGCTTGCAAGTGTAGGAGCAACAAGAAAACAAAAAAGAGCCTCTATCTACTACGAGGGTGCTATTCTCGGACTATTCGGAATTGCAGGAGGCATAGGAATAGGACTAATAGGAGCTTATTTTACAATAGGAGTACTTGGAAAAATCATGCTCTCTGTCGGAATGTTAGAAGGTGGAAATGAGATAGGAGACGTATCACTAAATGCGCCGCTTCCCGTATTTTTTCTCATTATACTATTATCTTCTTTAACTATTTTTCTATCATCAGTTGTACCTGCTGCAAGGGCATCAAAAATCATGCCAATTGATGCTTTAAAACAAAGTAATAGTATTAAGGTCAAGGCCGGGAAACTAAAGACAAGTCCTGTTATCAGGAAAATATTCGGATATGAAGGTGAGCTTGCTTATAAAAATATAAAAAGAAATGGCTCTAAATCAACAGTTATTACTATCTCTATAGTAGCTTCTATTGTTATGTTCCTTACGATAACAAATTTTACTTCTATGTTTGAAAAAAATAATAGCATGGAATTAAATATTCCTTATCAGCTTTATGTGTCATCGTCTATTAAAGACAGTGATAGGTTAAAGCAGGATATTATGAAAAATGAACTAGTGACAAAGTGCTATTTTACAGATTTTTATAATTACAGTTTTAAGCCTGATAAGAATGATCCTAAGTATATACCTGCAAATGATGAAATCTTAAATACAGATTATCTTAATGAAGGATACAAGAATATTTTTAAAGAAAAAAGATTTTTTGTGGTTGCAGTTGAAGACGAGGATTTTAGAATACTATTGCGAAAAAATGGAATTAGAGAAGAAGGCTATTTTGGAAGTGAATTAAAGGGCGTTCTTCTAAACGATTATTATCGAGAATCAGGAAAAAAATCGGTATTTAATAACGGTATTTTAGGACAGATACTTCACTATGACAAAGAAAAAGGAAATCCTCCTAAGGTGAAAATTGATGATTTTGTCGCATATGACAAGGATAATTATCTGTTTAATCTTATTCCCAAAAACGCAGTAGCTATATATGTTCCTGAGACAACTTTTGGCCAAAAATATGAAGAAAATATTGGAACTTCCCTAGCTACAAGGACTCTGGCTATAGAGACAAATGATTCTACAAAGCTTTATGATGAAATTGTAAAGATGATGGACGAGGGGGATTATCACAATTATACATATGGAAATATGGAACAAAGTCTAAGCATAATGAAGGCGGTAATGATAATTCTAAAAACAGTAATGTACGGATTTACAACTCTTATTACGCTTATTGTTATTGCAAATCTAGTTAATACTATTTCGACAGGAGTTATCATGAGACGAAAAGAGTTTGCAATGCTGCGCTCTGTAGGAATGACAGAGAAAGGTTTTAAGAAGATGATTTTACTTGAAACTGTTTTGTATGGAATAAGAGCGCTTGTAATAGGAATTCCATTATCATTATTATTATCATCTGCAATGATTAAGAAAGCAAACGCCAGCATGCCTCTTGAAATAGATATTGTGACATATCTGGCAGTGATAGTAGCTGTATTTGCAGTGATAGGACTTAGTATGCTTCTTAGTATTTCAAAAATAAAAAATGATGAGATAATTGCTGTTTTAAAGGAAGATATTTGTTAAATAAGGAAAGTACCTTGAATTCTAAAGCATCTTTCAATTAACACTTGCTATTACATCTACGATATACAACTTGGAGTATACCTGCTATCTTTTGAAAATATACTCCCTTCTAAGCTGACAAGATAATTAAAAAAATCTTGTATAGCCTAGAGGGGAGTATTTTTTGTGAAAGGAGATTATGATGGAAGAGAAAGAAAAAGTGTTTGGATACGCACGGGTTTCAACAAAAGAGCAGAATGAAGACAGACAACTTATCGCGTTAAAAGAAAAAGGAGTTCCGAAAAGTCATATTTTTGTAGATAAACAAACCGGTAAAAATTTCGAGAGAACTCAGTATCAAAAATTGTTAAAAAAGCTTGATGAAAAGTCAGTCCTCTATATAAAATCCATTGATCGCCTAGGACGAAGCTACAAAGATTTGTGCGAGCAGTGGAGGATAATCACCAAAGAGAAAAAGGCCGATGTGGTCGTAATAGATATTCCTATCCTTGATACAAGAGCAGAAAAAAATCTTCTAGGTACATTTATTAGCGATTTGATATTGGCTTTACTATCATATGTATCAGAAAATGAATATCTATTAATTCGTCAAAGACAGGCAGAGGGAATTGCAGCAGCAAAGAGGCGGGGAGTTAAAATGGGAAGACCCTCAAAGCCTCTTCCTGAAAATTTCCCTGATATATATCAAAAATACAGTAGCGGAGAAATAACTGCTACGAATGCTGCAAAAAGCCTGAAAATGCCAGTATCTTCTTTTAGATATAAGGCAGAGATTTATGAAAATAAAGCGACAAAAAAGTGATCTGTTTTTCAAAGAAAAAAGCACCATTTTATGCTAACATAGCATTAAGGGTTAAGAATAATATGTGCATTGATAGTAATAAGAAAGTAGAAGTCATATCACATTTTTTCTTTTTGGGAGGTTACATATGTTTTTTGGTGGATTTTTAAAAACAGTTGATTTAGAAAAGTCTGCTGTTTCGAATTCGGGCAAAAAAGCCTTGATTTTGTCAGTTCTTATTAGTTCTATTATTATCTCTGGATGTTCGCCACACAAAGACAAAGTTCAATCACAGAACATATTACTTGGATTTAGTCAGCTTGGTACGGAAAGTGCCTGGAGAAGCGGCAATACTGCGGACATTGTGAATAAGGCCAAGGCTTCTAAAGTAAGTCTTATGATGGAAAATGGTAATAGAAGGCAAGAGGATCAGATTGCGGCAATAAGGCGTTTTATAGCATATCAAGTCGATGTGATTGCCTTTTCTCCAATAGTGGAAGAAGGATGGGATAATGTACTACTGGAGGCTAAAGATGCAGGAATACCGGTTGTTCTGGTAGACAGAGATATCAGTACAGATAATCCTGATCTTATCAGTTGCAAGATAGGTGCGGATTTTTACAACGAAGGAGTAATGGCGGCTGACTATCTTATTAGAAAAGCAGATTCTCTCGGGAAAAAAGAAATCAAAATAGTGGAAATAACAGGAACTAAAGATTCTACCCCTATGCGAAAGCGACAGTCTGGATTTATGGATACTATAAAAAAAGATTCCAGAATGACTGTGATAGAGAGCATAAACGGTGATTTTCTCAAAAGCTGCGGAGCCGAGTGCATGCGTCATTTAATGAAAAAATATGGCTCAGAAATTGATGTGGTTTTCAGTCATAATGATGAAATGACTCTTGGAGCACTTCCTGAAATAGAAAAGGCAGGACTGCTTCCAGGCAAAGATATCGTGATTATATCAATAGATGCTGGGCAGGAAGCAATTAATGTTCTCAAAGAAGGAAAAATTAATTGCGTTGTTGAGTGTACGCCTATGCTGGGCAAAGAACTTATGGATACAGCGACTAAGCTTAAAAATGGTGAAAAGGTAGAAAAGGTTATTCATCCAAAAGAGGGGTATTTTTGTGATGAGCAGGATTTATCAGAATTATCTTTGAGAGGGTATTAGGGAATGAATAGCAAAAAAACAGAAAAAAGCATTATCGGCCAGATAAATGATATGAGTCACAAACTGGTTCTTATTTTGGTTGTGCCTATTTGTTTAAGTCTTGTTTTGATGCTGTTTTATGCTGGTAAGTACAGCAGAGCCATTTCGAGAATGAATACAATCGCCAGTCTGAAAAACATAGTGGCATTGCAGATTCCGGAAACAGCTTGGAATATAGTAAGTGGTCGTGACAGCATTGAAGAAAGCAGGATATATCATTCTATTGAAAATGTCGAGAAAGTCATAGATGAAGTTAGAAATGCGACCGGAGAAGAAAACAGACTTTCACTTATTGTGGCGAACAGGACGATGAAGACTTTGGAAAAATATGTTAATCAGATAAGGAATAACATAAACAATGAGGTTCCTGTAGCAGAAAATGAAGCCGTTCTAGTGGAAATAAGGGAAGTTGCAAACCTTGTAGATTCTATGCTAAACGAATATGTTGCCAAAGAAATAGCCTCAACAGGCAGGATGAGTCTAACACTAAAAGCCGTAATTATGGTGACTGCTATAATAGAAACATTCATCGTAATAATGGCGCTTTATATAAGAAAACAGTCTATGAAAAAGACTTCAATCTTTGTCAAAAAGCCTATCGATAATCTTGAAAAAGTGGCCAAAGCCTTAGCTGAAGGAACCCTTGATGCCAGAATAAAAGAAACCGAAGTTACAGAATTAAGAAATTTGACTTTTCAGGTAAATACAATGGCCGACAGGCTGGAAACAATGATGAAAAAAAGTATAGAAGATGAAAGAAATCTTCGAAAAGCAGAGCTAAGGACGCTGCAGGCTCAAATAAATCCACATTTTTTGTACAATACGCTTGATGCAATAGTGTGGAAGGCGGAAGCTGAAGATAAAACAGAAGTTATTGCATTAACAAGTGCTTTAAGTGATTTTTTTAGAATCAGTTTGTCATCAGGAGCAGACTGGATTCCACTTAGTCAGGAAAAAAAGCATATTGAAGGATATCTGAAAATTCAACAGACAAGATATAGGGATATCATGCGCTACGAGATTGATATTCCAGATGAGATAGGTCATTTTTATATACTAAAACTCCTTTTGCAGCCACTTGTTGAAAATGCTCTCTATCATGGAATAAAGATAAAAAGGGGCGGCGGTGTTATTAAAGTGACAGTCAGGCTTGAAGATAACTATCTTTTGTTTGAAGTAAAAGACAGTGGTATAGGGATGACACCTATGCAGATTTACAATTTACAGGATAGGATGCGAAAGGGGCAGCCTTTTCTTAGCGAGAAGTCGGGGGGCTTTGGTCTTGTAAATGTGAATCTCAGGATAAGACTTTATTATAATCAGACGCAGGGACTTGATATAAGTAGTGACGGTGGCGGAACAACAGTTGGTTTTAAAGTTCCCTGCAGAACAAGAGAAGAGGTAATGGAGTATGAGGGTATTTCTAGTTGATGATGAAATTGTAGTAAGAGAGGGGATAAGGGAGGCTTTTCCCTGGGATGAAAGTCAGTATACTCTAGTAGGAGAAGCGCCTGATGGTGAGATGGCTGTTCCAATGATTCGTGATACCAATCCAGATATTGTTATCACGGATATTAAGATGCCTTTCATGGACGGAATTGAACTATGTAATATCCTGCGAAGTCAGTTTCCATGGATAAGCATTATAGTACTAAGCGGATATGATGAATTTGAATATGCAAGAAAGTGTATCCAGCTTGGAGTTAAAGAATATCTGCTAAAGCCTATAAATGCAGAGGAACTTCATATTTGTCTGGATAAAGTAAGACTTGTTATTGAACAAGAGAAAAAAGAAAGAGAACATGCACAGAGTCTAAGAAAAAGAATCGAGACAGGAAATCGTTTCGTAAAAGAAAAACTAATAGATGCACTGTTTTCAGAAGATGCAATGGAAGGTGATGCAGTCAATGTATTAGAACAGTTAAATGCTATGGGAAGCTGTGTAAATGCTTCGTTTTATGTCGTAATAGATGCAGCTTTTAGTCCAGTAACAAACGGTCAGGCTATTGCAGCGGAGTTGGCTGATAAAAGTTTCGGGAAAGTACATACGTCTTCAGCAAGAAGTGGAACAAGACTACTGGTATTAGGGGATAGTACAAGTGATACAGAGGAAAGAGTGTATGCTGTTGCAAATTCATTGTCACAGGAACTTGAAAGAGCAGGCTGCGGTAGTATAAGGATAGGAATAGGTGAAATAGTAAATAATCCTTCGGATATACTAAAAAGCTTTAAGTCAGCAAGACATATAAGGCATCTCCTTGTAGAAAAAGACGATGAGAAAGCTCTTATACTTGGATGCAGAGAGTTTGGAGATTTGACAGAAGATAAGAAGAGTTTGAATGTTATAAACGAAGCAAAACTTTATATGACGAAGCATTTTACAGATTCAAATTTGATGCTTCAGGATGTGGCTAGGGCTGTCGGTATGAGTAACAGCAGATTTTCAACAGTTTTTTCTCAGCAAAACGGGCAGACGTTTACTGAATATTTAATCTTCCTAAGGCTTAATAAGGCAAAAGAAATGCTTAGGACAACATCTTGCAAAAGTTCGCAGATTGCGTTTGATGTTGGATATAACGACGCACACTATTTTAGTTATATTTTTAAAAAGAATATGAGAATGACACCCTCTGAGTATCGTATGCGATACCAAAATCAACCAATGTAAAATAATTATTAACCTTTTATCAAAAAATGAAATGATATTTAACCCTTCCAAAATGAATGTTGATTTACGCTAAAGCAATAATTTTGTACTCTTTAATTAGTAAATGTCGTGACAAAAGTTACTACCAAAAGGATTTATAAGACTTGGCGGTAACAGGAAAGTACAAAAATAAGGAGGGGTATTTCATGAGGAGGTTAACAAAAGTTGCAGCAGCGGTAATGGCATTTTCGCTTTGTTTTTCACTTTGCGCATGCGGCTCTGAAAGTGAGAAGGCAAGCGGAGCATCAGGCAGTACGATTACTGTCGGAGTAGTTAATAATCCGCCATCAGAGTCCGGCTATCGTGAAGCTAATGTAAAAGACATGGAATCGGTTTTCTCAAAAGAAAATGGTTATGAACTTAAAGCGTTCTACAGCCTTAAGAATGATGAACAGCTTCAGGCAGCGCAGGGATTTATTACTGAAGGTGTTGATTATCTTCTTATTTCTGCAGCTGAGACAACAGGTTGGGATGAAGTCCTTCAGTCTGCAAAGGAAGCTGGAATCAAGGTATATCTGTTCGACCGAAAGATTGATGTAGATGAAAGCCTTTACGAGGCAGCAGTAGTTTCAGATATGGCAAAAGAGGGTGAGACAGCTGTTAACTGGCTTCTTGATCAAAAGCTTCCTGAATACAACGTAATTCATATTCAGGGCGCTATGGGTTCTGATGCACAGATTGGACGTACAGGTGCTCTTGATGCACAGTTTGAAGCTGGTACGATGAAGAAAGTCGTTCAGCAGACAGCAACATGGGATGAAGCAGAAGCTAAGAAAATCGTTGAGTCTGTAATTAACAGCAAAGAGAAATTCAATGTAATCTATGCTGAAAATGATGGTATGGCAAAGGGGGCTGTAGCAGCACTTGATGAAGCAGGTATTACTCATGGAAAAGATGGTGATGTTGTAGTAATTGGTTTTGACTGCAATAAGTGGGCTCTTAGAGAACTTCTTTCAGGTACATGGAACTATGATGGACAGTGTTCTCCATTCCAGGCCAAGATTATAAGTGACCTTATTAAGAGTGGAAAAGAACCTTCATCAAAAGTAATCATCAATGAAGAAAAGGGCTTTGATGCAAAGACAATTACTCAGGGCGACATCGATACCTATGGTTTAGGCGAATAATTCTGTGAAATAAGCCAAAAGGAGCAGCCTTGTTGTATTTTTGTGACAATAAGGCTGCTTTTTTAACACAAAAGGAGGATTGGTATGTCTGATGAATATCTGCTTAAACTCCGGGGAATAGAGAAGTCCTTTCCAGGGGTAAAGGCTCTTAAAAATGTGGATTTTACATTGCGAAAAGGTGAAATTCATGCACTAATGGGTGAAAATGGTGCAGGAAAATCAACTCTTATAAAAATTTTGACCGGAGTATATCCAAAAGATGATGGTGAAATATCAATAGAAGGAAAAAGTGTTTCCATTCATTCTCCCAAAGATGCTCAGGAAAACGGAATCAGCACAGTATATCAGGAAATTACTTTATGTCCGAATCTTACTGTGGCTGAAAATATGTTTATCGGAAGAAAAAAAGAAAAGTGGGTTAATCATAAAAGCTATGAGAAAAAAGCAGACGAGCAGTTAAAGAGTCTGGGAATACCGGTAAAAGGTTCAAAACAGTTAGGAAAATGTTCGCTTGCAGTTCAGCAGATGGTGGCTATAGCAAGAGCCGTTGATATGAATTGCAAGGTTCTTATATTAGATGAGCCGACTTCATCTCTTGATGATAAAGAGGTAAAGATGCTCTTTGATTTAATGATAGATTTAAAGGCAAAAGGTGTTGGCATTATTTTTGTAACTCATTTTCTGGAGCAGGTTTATGAAGTAAGTGATAGGATTACGGTACTTAGAAATGGAGAACTTGTTGGAGAGTATCTTACAAGGGATCTTCCACAGGTAATGCTGGTATCCAAGATGATGGGCAAGGAATTAAACGAATTGGATACTTTTGAGGAAAGCAAGGTTCATGAATCAGTAGATTCAGAAGTTTTTTATGAATCAAAAAATCTTTGCAGTGATGAAACAAATCCTTTCTCCTTTTCTATCAGAAAAGGAGAAGTTAATGGATTTACAGGGCTTCTTGGTTCAGGAAGAAGTGAAATTGTAAGAGCGATTTTTGGTGCTGATAAAGTTACCAAAGGAAAAGTATTCATAAATGGTAAAGAAGTTAAGATTAATCGTCCTATAGATGCAATGAAAAATGGAATCGGATACCTTGCGGAAGATAGAAAACGTGATGGTATTATCGCAGAGTTAAGCGTACGAGAGAATATTATCCTGGCGCTTCAGGTGATGAATGGATTCTTTAAACCTATAAGTAGAAGTGAATCGGAAGCGTTTGCAGATGAGTATATTAAAGCTCTAAACATTAAGACAGCAAGTAGCGAGACTCCGGTTGGCTCACTTAGCGGAGGTAATCAGCAAAAAGTAATTCTGGCAAGATGGCTTCTTACCCATCCTGACTATTTGATATTAGACGAACCAACAAGAGGTATTGATGTAGGTACAAAACTGGAAATTCAAAAACTAATCCTTAAGCTAGCTAAAGAAGGTGTAAGCGTTACATTTATTTCATCTGAGGTTGAAGAGATGCTTAGAACCTGCAGCAGACTTATTGTTATGCGAGACAGGCACATTGTGGGTGAACTCAAAGGAAAGGATCTTAATCAGACAAAAGTAATGAAGACCATTGCAAAAGGAGGGGAGAAATGAAGGGAAAATCTAATAGAATTTCCAGAAACGGATTGGGACAGCTGACAATTCCTGTTATTGCTCTAACCTTGCTGGTTATATTTAATTTGATAAGAGATCCTGGATTTTTTAGTATCGGTATTACACATAATAATTATGGAAACGCAGTGCTATCAGGAAATTTTATCAGTATTATAAATGGGGCAAGTGAGCTTGCAATACTTGCAATTGGAATGACTCTTGTGACAGCCGCAACGAAAGGGCAGGATATAAGTGTCGGCGCAGCTGCTGCTATAGCGGGTAGCGTATTTGTTAAGGTGCTTAAGGCTTTTTCATCTATATCGGTAGGTACAGTTATTTTTGCTTTTATATGTTCGTGCATAGTAGCTATGCTTTTTGGAGCATTCAATGGAACACTTGTTTCTGTATTCAAGATTCAGCCAATGATAGCAACACTTATACTTTATACTTGCGGAAGATCTATAGCATATTGGATAAACGGAGGCGCAACTCCTACGGTTTCGAGTCCTGTTATTTCTGCTATAGGAAGCTTTGCACCAGGTATTCCTATTCCTATGCCTGTTATTATAGTCATAATTGTTACTGCAATTTTTTATCTTATTTTTCATTTTACATCGTTAGAACTTTTGACACAGGCAGTTGGAATTAATCAGTCTGCAGCTAGACTTAACGGTATCAATACAACATTTATAAAGCTTTTATCATTTGTTCTTCTAGGTTTTTGTGTTTCTGTTTCTGGATGTATCGGCGTTAGCAGACTTGGACTTATAAATCATGAGACTTTGCTCTTAGACGTAGAAATGGATGCAATTTTGGCAGTTGCAATTGGAGGTAACAGTCTTGGCGGAGGTAAATTTAAAATAAGCGGAAGTATCCTTGGAGCATATGTAATACAGATGCTTACTATAACTCTATATGCAATGAAGGTTTCTTCTACAGATGTTAAGGCATATAAGGCAGTTGTAATCGTAGCGCTAGTCGTAATCGGTTCTCCAGTTGTGAAAGAACATTGCAGAAAACTGTTTCAAAGGACAAAGACGCAGTCTAAGGGAGGTGAATGCGAATGCAGAACGCTTTAAGTAAAAGAAAAGAGCCGCTTACCGATACACAGCTTTTGATGACAATAACAATATGCATTTTTGCAGTTATGTATATTTTGGCTATGATTATTTTGCAGGGGGGCTTTTTGCATGCTCAGCAGATTTTTGATTTGTTAAATGATAATGCCAGTTTGATTATAGTTTCCTGTGGTCTTACTATTGTAATGATTGGTGGTGGAATAGACATAAGTGTAGGAGCGGTAACTTCACTGGTTGCTATGAGCTGTATTCTTTATCTTAATAAAGGTGGAAATGTATTAGTAGCAGTTCTTATGGCAGTTGGAATTGGTATAGCTTTTGGCAGTGTGCAGGGATTTCTAATAAGCTATTTGAAAATTCAGCCATTTATAGTAACGCTTGCAGGTATGTTCTTTGCAAGAGGAATGACTACTATTTTGTCAGTTAACCCGGTAAAGGTTGATAACAGCAAATTTGAGGCACTTAGAAATGTTAAAATAAAAATTCCTTTCCTGGGATATGTAGCCAAAAATGGAAATCTTGTTCCTGCAAAAATGGAGCTAGGTGTTGTGATTGCTCTATTATGCATTATTTTAGTTTTTATCCTTCTAATGTATAACAGACTTGGGAGAAATTTCTATGCGATGGGAGGAAATGAGCAAAGTGCTTTAATGCTGGGAATAAATGTTAATAAAACACGTTTATTTAGTTATATAATAAGCGGACTACTCAGCGGAATATCAGGATTTGTTCTTATGATGCATACAGGAGCAGGAAATGCTACCAATGCGCTTGGAATGGAAATGAATGCAATCGCATCTTCTATTATTGGAGGAACACTTCTTACAGGGGGGGTTGGTAATATCATTGGAACTTTCTTTGGTACAGTTACACTTTCGACGATTAAGAAGATAGTAGTATCAAGCGGACTTAAAGATCCATGGTGGCAGAGTATTACAACTGGCGGAATGCTTTGCTTCTTCATACTTCTTCAGAGCATAGTCCTTAGTAGAAGACAAAAAAATTAAAACTGTTTAGTTACTGTATATCTGATTTGAACTGGTATACAGTAACTTTTTTATTGTACAAATACAGTTGGAAACTTAAATTTTTTTTGTTATAATTTATATTTGTAGCGAAAAAAAGAATAAAGATTGTTGAGGAAAAATTAATGTCATTTGAAGTAAAACATTTGCAAAAAAAATTTGGAGACAAGCAGGTTGTTGAGGATTTATCCTTTGAACTTAAAGAGCCTGGTGTCTACGCACTTCTTGGAACAAATGGAGCGGGAAAATCTACCTCGATACGAATGATTCTGGGTATTCTTGCGAAAGATCACGGGGAAGTTCTTCTAGATGGTGAGAAGTTTGATACTCGTAAGGTCAATGTTGGATATCTTGCAGAAGAAAGAGGTCTTTATCCAAAATATCCTATAATGGATCAGCTTTTATACTTTGCATCTCTTAAAGGATTGTCAACAGATGTTGCAATGGAAAGAATAAAGTATTGGGGAGAGAGACTTAAGGTGACAGAATATCTTTTCCCTGAGAGAAAAAAAGGAAAGAAAGTTAAAAAGGTTACAGCTGATCAATTGTCCAAAGGTAATCAGCAGAAAATTCAGCTTATGGCTGCTCTTATATCTGATCCACAGTTTTTGATATTGGATGAGCCTCTTTCAGGTCTTGATCCTGTAAATACAGAGCTTTTTAAAAGTGTTATTCATGAAGAAATAGATAAGAAGAAATACATTATTATGTCTTCTCATCAGATGCCGGTAATCGAGGAGTTCTGCGAAGATATAACTATTCTTAACAGAGGAAAAGTGGTTGTTTGCGGAAATCTCAATGAGATAAAAAAATCCTATGGACGAGTTAATCTTTTTGTTAAATGTGATGAAGACATTAATAATATTATAAGTGAGTTGGGTATAAAAGTTGTAAACGACACACCTGCAGGAATCCAGTTAAAAGTCAGGGATGAGCAGGAAGCAAAGAATCTTATGAAACGTCTGAACGAGGAGAATAAAACGATAGTAAGATTTGAGCTTAGAGAACTTTCACTTCATGAGATTTTCCTCGAAAGTGTAAATGGAAACGTAGAAGATAGTCAAAAACTTTCTAGTGAAGATATGATGGAGGAAAAGGTAAGTGAATAAAGGTGATTTCAGGGGATTTAAGCAGGTCTTTTTGTTTGAATTTATGACAGGTATCAAAAAGACTTCGTTTAAAGTATTTCTTTTAATATTATGTGCTATGGCTTTTTTTGTTTCGCCGATTCTTATCCTTATAGGAAATATGCATGGTGATAAGGATTCAGGAAATGGAAAGAAAGAAAAAAGCTCTATTGAGTCTGTGTATGTTTATGATGAAACAGATCTTTTGATAGACTATGACCTATTAAGAAAAAAAGCTCTATATAAAGAAGTGTCTTTTATAAAAGACAATAAAATGTCTTATGAAGATGCATCTGCAAAGCTTAAGGAAGATTCTAATCATAATAATCTTGTTATTAAAACTGAATATGATAAAAAGAATGGTTTTGATGTAACCATTGTTACTTCTAAAAAGTCTGATATAAAAGATTCTGAACTTACAAAGTTTCAGAAAGACTATTCTGATTTTTATAGGGCAGAAGTTTTGAAAAACCTTGATGTAAGTAAAAACGACTATGAGTATCTGTCAAAAGATATCAATGTTGAAGTTATGACTTCTTCAAAGAATGGAACTTTTGCAAAAGAATCAAAAGGCATTTCTATGGACGATTACTTCATAATGATTGCTGGTCTTATGGTAGTATTTATGCTCATAAATATGTCGGCAAGTAATGTGGCTACTTCTATTGCTACTGAAAAGTCCTCCAGAGTAATTGAGTTTTTGCTTACAGGAACAAGACCTTTAGCACTTCTTTTGGGCAAAATAAGTGCAAGACTTCTTGAAACACTGATTACAACTGTAGCAGTATATTCTAGTTATTATTTATCACAGATATTTTGTCTGATTTTGGAAGCAGACAATCTTCCGGCTTCCGGCACTCAAGGTGAAATAATGGCTGTTGCTTCTATTTGGGAGACTATAACTATTTCAAAGTTACTTATTGCGGTAGTGTATTTTTTGGCAGGACTTATTTTGTTTTCCATTATAGGAGCCTTGACAGGCGCTAGTGTATCTAAACTTGATGAACTTCAGGATGCTTTTAAAACATATAGCTTTTTCCTTGTAGCCTGTGTTTATGTAGATATGTTTCTTATCATTATGATGCTTCGCTCGGCTGATTTTGGATTTTTTCAGAACTTCTGTGCGATATGCCCTATTACAGGTGCATTTATTACCCCGGCACTTGTACTGACAGGGAAAATTAGCACGATGACAGGTTTTTTTGCACTAATGGTTATTATCATTACAGTGGTTGTAGTTTATATTTTTGCGGCAGCAGTTTATGAGTCTATGCTTCTTTATCAGGGCAAACGACTCAAGATAAAAGACGTGGTTACTCTCATGAAAAAGCAGGTGGTTGAATGAAGAACTGGCTAAAAGTATTGAATTTTACATTAAAGCAGGCTGTTAATGGCTCTAAGTTTATAGTATCAACAATTTTGGTGGGCATTTTTATTATTGCAGCAACAGCTGTTTCAAATGTTCTTTTATCTGGAGTATTTGATGATGATTCCAATGTTAAAGACTTGAAAGCAGCATATGTAATTAATGAAACTGGTATTTCAATTGATTCAGATAGTTTTGTTAAAAAACATCAAAAAGATTATCCGTTTCTAAGCATAAAAGAGATATCAGGTATTAGTGGAAAAAAGGCAGCATCAGACTCTAAATATCTTAATGAAGATAAAGATTTGTCTGTAGTACTTGAAATTACAGAAGATAAAGAAAGCAGTAATCTTACAATCTATATCCCTGAGTTTAGCAAGATAGATAAAGATGATGCCAAAGATTTTGGCAAAGACTTTGCAAAAGAATTTAAAAATTCGAAGATCAAAAATACCAATGTTTCAGAAGAAAAACTAAATATGGCAATAAGTGATCTTCGTTTCAAAAAAGTAATAGCAGAAGAATCCGATAGTCAGGAAGATCATGATTTTTTGTCTAGTACAGTCTCTATTATTACTATGGTATTTATTTATGTATTGGTAGTTATTTATGGACAGAATATTGGACAGATAATAAGTATGGAAAAAACATCCAAACTAATGGAGTATATTCTGACTCTAACAGGTCCTTCTGGAATTGTATTTGGCAAAGTTACAGCTATATTTTGTGAAGCAGTGATACAGGTAGTTTCATGGATATTGTGCGGTATAGGTGGTTTTGCAATCAGTAATGTCATAATATCCCAAAAAAGTGGTACCAATGAAAAAACAATTATATCCGCATTTATGGATATGCTTCCAGAGGGCGGAATAAGCAATAACTTTATAATGCTTTTAATTGTTTTAGTTATCACAATGCTCTTTGCTTTTTTGTTTTACTGCTGTGTATCAGCACTTTTTGCTTCATTTGCAGCAACTGCAGAAGAACTTTCACAGACTAATTCTTTATCAATAATGTTTATACTTTTTGGTTTTTTTGCAGCTACGTATATACCTATGATTACAGATAATTCTGAAGTATTTATGATAATTATGAGAATTGTTCCTTTTACAGCAGCATTCGTTTTGCCAGGAGATATAGTGGCTGCCAGAATAGGAATTGTTCCATGGATTTTGTATATGATGCTTCTTATATTCTTTACAGTCATGTTGGCGATTCTGACTGGAAGAGTGTATAAGAACAGATTGTTTAAAAGAGGTACAAAGGGAATTTTCGCAGAAATTGTATCTTCAATTACAGGTAAGACAATTTCAAAAACATCTGACTTTGAAGATAAAGAACAGGTTAGTAGTAATGTGACAGGCGGCTTTGATTATGCCAAAATTGATAAAGCAAAAAAAGCTTATACCATTGTTGGATTTGCTCTTCTTGCACTTACGCTGGGAGGTCAAACGATTGGAGGATTAATAGGAAATGTAATAGCAAATCTTATTGCAGCACATAAACATATTAGTCTTACGGAGGTTTATAAGGATACTACTAACATTTCGATTATTAATATTGTTATAGTATACTGTATTGCATGTCCTTTATGTGCACTTGTTATGAAATTTGCTAATGATTCCGTGCAAAAGGTAAAAGGGCATGTCTCAAAAAGTTTGTACATAAGATCAATATTTGCTGTTTTTCCTGTATCAATAGCACTTTCATATTTTAGTACTTTTCTTGCATCTATACTGTCAGGTGGAGAGGCTGAGAATGCTACTATTGGAAGACTTGTTTCGGATAACAATATACTTGCAATGATTATGGTATCAGTGCTTGCTCCAATCTTTGAAGAGCTTGTATTTAGAAAACTTATAATCGATAGAACCAGAAGATATGGCGAAGTAATGGCTATTGTGTATTCAGCACTTGCATTTGGATTATTCCATTGCAATATATATCAGTTCTTTTATGCTTTTGCCATGGGTATTATTTTCGGATACATATATGTAAGATCTGGAAATATAATAATGACTATAGTGATGCATATGATTGTGAATACTTCAACGTCAGTATTGTATCCGTTGTCACCACAATTACTTCAGTATTTTCAGTATGTTATGAGCGTATTGGGAACAATATCTATTATCTACACGATAATAAAGAAAGATATAAGTTTTGAGAAAACAAAGGATGAAGTAATAGCAAAAGAGCTTTCACCAATTGCATTTTTGAACTCTGGCTCAGTGCTGTTTGCAGTTATTAGCTTGTTTATTACAGCATATTCATTGATTTTTTCACACTGATAAGAGTAGGAAGCTGAAATTTATTTGTTTAAAAGGATATTTTTCGTCGCAGACACGCTTTCGCTTGATTATAAACGTAGTGGTACGTAATGCGCTAAAAAACAGCGCATAAGAATGCGGCATAATTTAAACACTTTTAAATTATGTCGTCTGCCAAAAGCAGATTAAAAGGCATTATTTATGCCTTTAAACCCCAGACCAACGTTTATAAACAGTTCTGCTAGCAGTTTATATTGCTATTGATTTATTTATATAAATTCCAGCTTGTCGAAACGACCTCTACCAATGTGAACTGAACCCCATTTGTTAGACAAAAATGTCTAATGAATGGGGATTTTTATGTTTATCAATAAATTGCAGGCTCTGTATTAAAAGTAAAATAGATAAATTCTTTAGGTTAGAATCGCTGTAAGGTCAAACGAAAAAGCAGCTTGAGGTAGCTGTTCTTTTTTATGATTTTTTTACCATTTAAGGGATTTTAAGACCGTTTAATGGGGTAGACGGTTTTTGCAAGATTACTTCATTATACTCTAGGTATCGGGCGAACCCAGAGGAAAGGAAGTAAATATGGAAAAAATAATGTTGGAACTGTGGGATTTACACAAAATTTATAGTGTTGAAAAAAGTGGTGTGAAATATGAGGCACTAAAAGGAGTTGATTTCCAAGCAAAGGAAGGCGATTTTATTGCTATTATGGGAGAATCTGGTTCAGGCAAGACCACAACTTTAAATATTATTGCGTCTCTTGATACACCTACAAGTGGTGAAGTAGTAATAGGCGGAGTTGATGTTTCTAAAATGAACAATAAAGAGATTTGTAAATTTAGAAGAGAGAATCTTGGATTCGTATTTCAGGATTTCAATCTTTTGAATTATTTTACAGTAAAGGATAATATCGCATTTCCGTTAGTTCTTTTAAATAAGAGCAAGAAAGAGATAGATGAGAAGGTTAATGAATTGGCAGAACAGACAGGTATTACAAAGCTTTTAGACAAGTATCCATATGAAATTTCAGGTGGAGAAAAGCAGAGAACAGCTGTGGCAAGAGCTTTGGTTTGTGACCCTCAACTTGTGCTTGCAGATGAGCCAACAGGAGCTTTGGATTCAAAGAATTCAGACCAGCTTATGGAGTTGTTTCAGACATTTAATGAAAAGGGACAGACAATAATTATGGTTACCCATAGCATCAAATCTGCATCAAAGGCAAAAAAGGTATTATTCCTAAAAGATGGAATGATAGGAAATACTCTTGATAAAGCTGACCGAAATGATGACGAGTTTGAGGAAGAGATAGCAAACTTTTTATATAACAGTGGAAAGTAGGTGAGGTGTTATGAAACAAAGCTTTTGGGCGAAGATAGCCTTTAAAAATATTTTTGAGAATAAAAAGTATCATTTGGCAAACCTGATTGTAAGTGTTTTTACAGTCATGACACTTTATCTGTATATTTTTATGGCTACTAATCCAGGATTGAATAATGCGTCAGGCGCAGCGTCTTTAAAACTAATATTATATTTGGGATGCCTATTCTTATCCGTAGTTACACTGGTGTTTAAAACATACACCAATAAAATTTTTATCAAACGAAGAAATAAAGAGCTGGGGTTATATGCAGTTTGGGGATTGGAATCAAAGCATATAAACAGCATTATGACATTTGAAGCATTATATATGTATTTAACTTCAGTTTTTCTAGGAATACTTTTGGGCGTTCTATCTCAAAGATTTGTGTATGAAGGATTGTTTTCACTTATGAGATGTGATTCTAAATACCAAAATGGTTTTATGTTTTCAAATATTTGGATCACGATGTTTATATTCTTAGGAATAGATTTTCTAATTCTTATGAAGAATAAGAAAACTATTCGTAAGCAGCAAGTGATTACACTATTAAAGGCTGAGGATTCCAACAAGGTTATAAAAAGATTAAAGGCGACTGATTTTATTAAGGGAATATGTGGATTGGCCTTAATTGTAGGGGCATATATATATGTTAATACCGTAGATGATCTTATAAATAGTATTTCCAATATATTTATAGCACTTGTATTTTTGTTTATCGGAAGTTATCTGGTTATTTCATGCTTCGTTGTGATGATAGAGTTTTATTTGAAAAAGAAAGATGGAATTTACTATAAGAATACATTTTTCACAACCATAGCAAAACTTATTTCAAGAACAAAGAATAATGCACTTTCTTTGGCTGTGATTAACATTTTATTTACCTGTATAGTAATCGGAGCATCTACTACTATAGCTCTTTATCTAGGGACAGATAGACAGGCAAGTGCTGCATATAAGGTTGATGGAGAAATAAACACAAAAAATCGCGAAGATGTTGGACTTGTGGTCGACGCAGTTTATGAAGCTGCTACTGAGGCTAGAGTTGATGTAGAAACTATAGGTACGATGGATGAGTACGCATTTCAGACAGTCTTTGATGAAGAAAACGGTACATTTTTAAATGATAACGTATCAAATAGATCGTTGCCGGAAATAATATCTTTTGTTAGTTTGGAAGATTTCAATAAGAGTGAGAACACAAATTTAAAGCTTGAAAACGGCGAAGTATATTTTGTTCCTGATATAGACCTTGATATGAAGGATTTTGATACTCTTAATGTTTACGGTAGATATTTTAAAGTCAAAGGGACTCTTTCACCCTCGTCCGATTTTTACGTAGATAACATCAAGTATGGATATAAGTTCGCAATCATAGTAAAGGACTACGAAGATATTGAGGATATTCATGAGTATTTAGCAGGTAAGGGGAATACGAGAGAAATCTTCCATTATGTAGATTATAACGTTTCAGGGGATATCGAGGATGAGACAAGAGTGGAGACTATTTTAACTGAAAAGTTAAAGCAAATAGAATCAGTAGATTATTATGATAGTAATGCTACTCAGAAACGAACCAGATATGAGCAAAATGCTATATTTTTATTCATTGGTACATTTATTAGTTTGATTTTTGTAATGTATATGATTTTTATCATGTATTACAAACAGATACAGGAAGCAGTGGACGATGCTGACAATGTAAGAATAATGGAAAAAATAGGCATGACTGCTGGGGAGATTAAACGTTGCATTATGGCTGAAAATGGAATATTGTTTTTTATCCCTATTGGGATGGCATTTTTCCATGTAATCGCCTGCTTTAAGATAATCTGCGATTTATTAAAGTTGTTTATGCTTACAGATATGGATTTTACGAGAATATGCATATTGGTATTTTCGGGAGCATTACTAACAGCGTACATGATTATGTACTACGGTGCTTATAAGGTTTATACAAGCATTGTTTTACAATAGTTTTCGTTATTCCCCTACGATATTGAATCTCATGATGATATATTGTATAAATATTTTGAGACTAGCGAAGGGGGACAGGTTTTGAAGAAGACAATCATAGGTATTTGTGATGATGAACCACAAATTTGTATATTAATACAAAACAAGATTTTAGCTGCCTTAAATAAATTGTACGGAGATGACGATGAGTTTTTTGAAATAAAAATTTATGGCACAGCAAAAGAATTACTAGATAATATTGAGGATATGGATATTGTGTTCCTGGATATTGAAATGCCTGAAATGGATGGTCTTGAGGCAGGGAAGGAGATTTTGAATAAAAACTCAAATTGCCGTATTATAATGGCCACTAGCAATGATAAACGCTATGGCGAGGCGTTTAGGATTAATGCACATCGTTATCTTAATAAGCCTTTAAAGGAAGAAGAAATAGAGGAGGCTATTTCTTCTTCAATGGAAAAAGCTGTTGGTGGAAGTACAATAGAGGTTTATCTTAATCGGATCAAGTACAATATTGCACAGAATGAAATTTTTTACTTAAGAGCCTACAATGGATATGTGGAAGTATATACGGCAAATAATGTATTTACCAAAAATGTTTCTCTTGAAAAGATGGAAGAAGAATTAGACTGTCGTTTGTTTTCACGTATTCATCGACAATATCTTGTTGGATTAAAGCATATAAGTCGTGTGAATAAAGGCGTAATACAGTTAAAAAACGGTGAAGAGCTAAAAATATCCAGAAGAAACCTTCAGAAGTTTGAAAAAGATTATGTAGAGTATGATTTACATTATGGAGGTTGACATGGAATTAGGATTAATTATTTTGACTTATGCTTTTACCATGACGCAATATTTCTTTATTTTGTGGAGTTTGAAGATTCGTGTTAAGCGTCGATATGCTGTTTGTATCGGAATAGCTATTTTAGTACTGTTTTGGGCTGTTCTAGGGCGTACATTTGAACCTGGTGGTGAAGCATTTTATGGGATTCGAATAGCATTTATTACCATCCCTTTCATGATCGACAAGGAAAAGTTACGAGATAAGATTGAGAGCGCTGTTCTAATAGCGCTGATGAAAGATTGTTTGCTACTGTCCATTGAAACTTGGTTTGCTCGCAGGACATACAATATTGAAACTAATTTTTTCTATTTGTCTTTATATTTTGCTGGAGAAACCATAGCAGTATTAGTATTTGCAATAGTGATTAGAAAAGTGATATCTAATTTTGATAGTGGAAGGATTCGTAAGATTGGTAGTTTTTTGGATTATTTGATTTTTCTAGGTCTATTTGATATTTTCACTTGCCTTTGGTGGTGCTATAGAGAGATTATAATAGGTAATTTTAATGCTTTCGAAGATACTCTCTATACCAGTTTTGGTGCTGTTTCTTTGTTGTTGCTAGAAATTACCATTCTATATAAGAAATGGTTGGCAGAGCAGTTGGAGAAGCACGCTACAGCAGAACATGAATTATATCAGATGGAGAAAAACTACTATTTGTCTTTGTTGGATAAAGAGGCAGACACCAGAAAGTATCGTCATGATATAAATAACCATATGATTTGTATAAAAGCACTACTTGATGAAAAAAATTATGATAGTCTTGAAGGATATATTTCCAATCTTTATGAAGATACAAATAGTCTGGTAAATAAGGGATATAAAACGGGTAATGATATTTTGGATGCCATGACGAATTATTATTCAGATAGTATAGATGATGATGTAACATTTTCAGTAATTGGAAACATACATAAGCCACTGACAGTGGATAGTATTGGTTTGTCATCTATATATTCAAATCTATTGTCGAATGCCATCGAAGAACAAAAGAGACTTCCAGAGGGGCGTGAACGCTATATTAAAGTGACGTTGAAAGAAGGTAACAGATATGCTCAGATTATGGTAGCAAATGCGATGACACAAGAGAGCATTTTGAGACCCGAAAAAATGAAAACAACCAAGGAAGACATAAATAACCATGGATTTGGAATAGCTAATATCCAAAAGAATTTAAAGGAATGCAATGGCTCCATGTCTATCGCGGCTGATAATTTTGAGTTTTGTGTTAAAGTAACGATTCCAATAAAGAACTTTGATATTTTAACTAACGGCAAAACCCTTGGGAAATAAAAACTTCCATACAGGTGGTTTCTGGGACTATCCGGATGAAACGCAGAATTAAGGGTATGTAAAGGGGCAGAAAATCATGGTTGTAGAGATTACAAATCCACAGGAAAAACAGACGATTGCAAGAAACATATTAGAGGCTCTCACAGAGTGGTTTGGAATCGAGGAAAGCAGAGAAGAATACATCACAGGAAGTGCGGATTGGACATTTTTAGCTGCTAAGGAAGCAGAGAAATACGTGGGATTCCTCTGTTTAAAAGAAACTGGCAAGGCTACAGTCGAACTAGCTGTGATGGGCGTCTTGAAAGACCATCATCGGAGTGGTATAGGACGACAGCTGGTAGTAAGAGCAAAAGAGGTTGCTAGAAGCCAGGGCTATGAATTCATGCAAGTGAAGACAGTAAAAATGGGTGTATACGATGATTATGACAAAACCAATCATTTTTACATCAGCTGTGGATTCAAGGAACTGGAAGTGTTCCCTCTTTTATGGGATGAGTGGAATCCCTGCCAGGTGTATGTACTGTCTTTGAAATGAACCCTGTGGGACGGGGTTAGAGGTCTAGAAAAGAAATATGTTGTATATAAAAAGTATATCAATCCCGAATGTAAATCCCTATAAGGATTTAGGGTTCCAAGGGTTTAACAATCGATTTTATTATATGGATACTGCTTGGGGCAGACATAGTTGCCCTATCGAAGAAGTAGATTACGAAGCGTTTTTTGGACAACGCTATAAAAAGGACACGGAGATAGGTTATCTCGTGGATGAAACCTTGGCAAATATTTTGCATAGATTAGGGCAAAGAGACTATGAATTTATGTTAAAGTTATATTCGGATGCGGAGATGCACTTCGAAGACGGACAAGTTAAATTCACCTATCTTCAGAAGTTTTCGAATCAGGACATACAAGGTTTTGACTACGTCTCTAAGACAGATTCTTTCCCTATCTCGGAAACCTATCATGCGTATATCAAGGGGTTACGGGAGGCGTATGAGAATAGTCGTCAGCAGTACATATAATCAAACTATGAGGTCCATGGTTTTCACGATAGTGGTGAAAGAAAGCTAGAAGAAGGAACTACAGAGTATTTAATAAAGATGAAGCTTTAGTTGAAAGATGGTAAGGCTCTAAAGATGGACGAGTATAGAGAGGCAGGAGATGAATATGAAAACATTAATAATTTACGGTCAGAATCATCAGGGATCGACTTACCATATAGGCAAAGAGTTGGCGGATAAAATTGGTGGAGATACAAAGGAGTATTTTCTTCCAAAAGATTTTGGAGAGTTTTGTCTGGGGTGTACCAATTGTTTTATGAAAGGCGAGGAGGCCTGCCCACATCATGAAAAGTTGAAGCCTATAGTAGAGGCTTTAGATGAAGCTGATGTTGTGATACTAACAAGCCCCGTTTATGTTTTGCACTCAACAGGTTCGATGAAAGCATTTTTGGATCATCTTGGTTATAGATGGATGGTTCATAGACCAGAGGAAAAGATGTTTAAAAAGCAGGGTGTTTGCATAAGTACTGCAGCAGGGGCAGGAATGAAATCTACCAACAAAGATATGGCAGACAGTTTGTTTAATTGGGGAATTCCAAAGATTTATAAATATGGAATGGCTGTGGCAGCTACAAGTTGGGAAGAGGTTTCTGAGAAGAAATTGGCCAAGATTCATAAAGATACAGATAGACTGGCGACAGCAATTAAAAACAACCATGGAAAAGTGAAGCCAAGTGCTAAATTAAAGGCTTGGTTTATGCTATGTCGATTTATACAAAAGAATGGATACAATCCTAAGGATATGGAACATTGGAACGAAAAAGGCTGGACAGCTGACAAGCGTCCTTGGAAGTGATTTATTGGTTTCATATCAAAGGATTTTTTATTGGCGAGGCATTAGCTTTTGTTAGATGTGCGCTTGCGGGATTAATGGTGCAGTTTGTATAGAAGATTGTTAGAAGAGGTTAATAACTGTTGAATAATACTTATAAAACTATATAAAAAGATGTTGCGTTTTATAGTTTGCTGATGTATAATAATATTGAAAGGAGCTAGCACTTTGAGTAAATATTATTCTATACATGAATTTTCAAAGATTATAGGTGTATCTGCGCAGACATTACGAAATTGGGATGCTAACGGAAAACTTCATCCACATCATACTACAACAAGTGGTTATAGATATTATTCTGATGAACAACTTAACCAAGTAATGAATGTAAAGCCTAAAAATCGTATCACAATTGGATATTGCCGAGTATCGAGTCAAAAACAAAAAGATGACTTAGAGTGGCAAATTGAAAATGTGAGAACGTATCTTATAG
>NZ_AUKC01000026.1 GCF_000424545.1 Butyrivibrio sp. NC3005
ATACGATTTTTAGGCTTTACATTCATTACTTGGTTAAGTTGTTCATCAGAATAATATCTATAACCACTTGCTGTAGTATGATGTGGATGAAGTTTTCCGTTAGCATCCCAATTTCGTAATGTCTGCGCAGATACACCTATAATCTTTGAAAATTCATGTATAGAATAATATTTACTCAAAGTGCTAGCTCCTTTCAATATTATTATACATCAGCAAACCATAAAAGTCAACATCTATTTATATAGTTTTATAAGTATTATTCAACAGTTATTAACCCTCTATTATTTAATATGAATACATTTCTTTTTGAGTTTGATAATAAGTATAGTAAACTTTTTTTGCATTCATAAGCTCATTAAATGATCCAGTTTCAACAATCGTTTTTTTATCCATAACAAATATTCTATCAACATCTTTGGTAAGTCCAAGCCTATGTGTTATATATATAGTTGTAATATCATTGTCACACTTTTCGTTTATCGCTTTATATGTATTGATTTCAGCAATAGGATCAAGAGACGCTGTAGGCTCATCTAATATCAGTACTTCTTTTTGTTTGCTCATAGCTCTGCAAATTGCTATTTTTTGCCACTCCCCTCCTGAAAGATCCACATGTTCGCCAAAATCTTTTCCAATAATAGTGTTTTCTTTTTCAGGAAGCCGATCTATATTTTTTGAAATATCCAAATCATAATCAGAGTCCTTATCGTTGTCAAAAAACACGTTTTCTTTGACAGAAAGACAAAATTTTGCAAAATCCTGGAATACTACTGAAAAGAGTTCTTTTCTTTGAGCAGGACTTAAATCTTCTGCTTTAACCCCGTTTACTAATACCAAACCTTTAGTTGGCTTATATAATCCCAAAATCAACTTTATAAGAGTAGTTTTACCAGCTCCATTTGAACCTACTAATGCAATTCTTTCACCTCTTTTTATACTAAACGAAATATTCTCCAATGCGAATTCGTCAGATTTTTCATATTTAAAATAAACATTTTTAAACTCGATACAATCTTCTTTTTTCAGATTTATTTCTTTTCTATCCAGATCACACTTATAATTATTTACTTCAGAAAAAATCTTCTTATAATTCATATAATTTCTGAAATTTGACGATATTTTTTGCACTTTATAAAGAACATGAAAGCTAAACATTTCCCCAGATATTGATACAAAATTTCCAATTGAAATACTTCCTTTTACAAACTGAACAAGTACTATCAAAAGGTTGATAAACATAACCAAATACTCACTTTTTCCTAATAGCGCCCCTAAAAAACCACATTTCAACTTCACTTTTAGGACTTTGTCATCAACCTTCTTCTGATTTGCTTTCCAATCGTTTAGCATAAATTTTTCTGAATTAAAAGCTCTTATTTCTTTCGCATATTCTCTTGATCTAAGAATTGAAGACTTGTAAAAAATATGTCTTCTTTCAGAATCAAAGCAACGCGACCTGTAAAACTCTTTATTCGATAATTTGAAGGAATACCAGACAACAAGTGGTCCTAATAAAAAAAATGTGAATACAAGATAAACAGAAATACGAAAAATAATGGCTATTAAAACTAATAATTGAACTATTTCAGAACAAAAAGATACTATAAGTGCATACTTCTCCTTGTACAAATTATATTCCTTCAATTTTGAAATATAATTGATTGATTCTTCCTCATACATGTAATAGGGGATTTTTTTTATAGTATCAGAGATTTTATGTTCCCACTTTTCATCAAGAATATGGTTTATTTGAATGATTTCAAACCTCGATAAGCATTGTAAAATCGGAATAAAAAATGTAATCATCCATAAAAAAAGCGCAGTAAATAAAGTTTTAGAATCGATTTTTCCCTGAATTTTCAATACCACACAATCAATCAACTTAGCCTGTGAGAAAACAATAAACGAAGAAGCAAATGCACAAATTATTTCTATAAGTACTACTAGTATTTGATTCCAATGATAATTCTTATTATTCATTTTATAATCTCTCCAAGTTAATGTAGTTGTTGTAGTATGCTTCTCTAATACCTTCATTAGATATTATTATACCCAACACAAATGCGCATCCCTGATATGTTATTGATGGAATATAAGATACATCCTTCACCATAGGTAATTGCATTATTTCCCCCATTTAATTCTTCAGATATTTCACTATATCATACTAGCAGATGGTAGTTCATAGCACTCAGGAATTTCTAAATAATCAAAAATAGCATTTAATGTTTGTTGCTTTGGCTTAGTTTGTTTACTCACAATTCGCTGTATTGTTCTTGGTGATACTCCGCACTCAGAAACATCTTCAATAGATTTTTTTGTTTTCGCCTATATACATCAATAACCTGAGACTCACAATATATCTTGGGAATATTGCATAATAAAGCAAAGTTCTCTTTTACTTTACTTCTTTCACTTGTTTTATTATTTCCACATACATAAGTTGTTCTTGCAATCCCCAGTTCATTTTCCAATCTTTTAGCAAAATATAAAAGCCAAAACTTATTATCTGTATCCAGTTCTGATTGTTCAATATATTTTATCAAATCCCAAACATTATTAGATAATTCATTCATTTCGGCAGAAAAATTTTTTTCTATATTATCACTATAATACTCATATTCACTCTTATAAAAAGCCAAAATATAATATAATTCCTCTATTGATAACAAAAAATTGTCTATTCTTTTCTTTTGAAAATCTGGAATAGTTTCTTTAATTGCCATAAAATATAGATATCTAACATCACTTTTTGGATTAATCTGAAGTAACACTTTTGCTTTTAATGCATATATCATTTGTCTTTCTATTGAGCTAACTTCGTACTCAGAAAAACATTTTTGGATTTCATTGATTAATTTCAAAGCAGTTTCATTAGCTCCGATATCTACACATTCCACTAGCCTCCAATATTTTTCCCACATACTATACTCATCATAATGCACATATGCAATTCTATTCTTTTGCGAAACTCCTAATCTAGAAAGAAATCTATTTCTAATCCAAAATCCAGGACAGGATTTTCCCTCTTCATAGTAATGATATAAAACCCTGCTACATATTCCGTCGCATACCCTACCTTGGGGGATTCTTTTTTGCTCCCTAATATACTTGATATATTCGCCAAATTCAACTCTTTTCATCATGATATGTACTTGCCCCTAATGTCGAATTAATCAGTCTGTCGATAACTTCTTTTTAACCTCTCTCTTTTAACACTCCACCTTTAATTCATTGTAACTAGATAAAAACATTAAATCAATGACATTTCTGTTAACTAAAAGATGGATTTTTTCTTTTAGAAAAAATCCATCCCTAAAAAACATCATTCAATGAATGTATGACTTCTTGTAACTTACATTCAGAAACTCGCATTTACTGCGAGTTTCGTGAGAACAAAAGTCAAGTGGCAAACTGGTCCAAGGCGAAGCCTTTTCAAATGGCCAGTTTGCGTAGTTTTTGGAACGTAGTGACAAAAATCTATATATTCTTATATATCCAATAGTAATTATCCTCTGTATGATCCTGGCTCATCTGCTGCAGAGAAATCATATAGTATACAAAGAATTTCCCGCTCAAATACCAGTCCAGATTTTGTAAAAATCTAACGAAATTATTACAAAAACAAGATACTTTCAGCATACCTATACAAAAATTATCGAAAATCCGATATAATAAATATATTGTATTTTCGTTTAAGTATCTTTTATATTTCAAAGATTTTGATTTTATTTTCGTCAGTTATAATTTTCAATCGATTCTATTTTTTGATAAAAGAAAGGTTAAATATATGATTAGGAAACGTATATTTAGGAAAATAGCTTTAGGAATAGGAATTACTCTTTTTAGTAGCTTTCTTACTACAATACCTGCACAGGCAGGTGAATATATTCTATTTGAAAACTATGAAGCGTTTGGATATATGTCCTATGCAGATAGAAATCCTGATTTAAAAAGCGCATTTGGCTATAATAAAGATGCCCTTTGGAATCACTATGCCAGCAGCGGTTGTCTTGAAGGAAGAATAGCAACTGTCGATAAACCATCCATCTTAACAGTTAAAAATTTTGATGCCGCACGCTATGCTACAGATAATCCTGACGTAGCCGCCGCAGTAGGAACTTCCCCAAAAGCTCTATTACATCATTACAAAACAGCCGGATATCTTGAAGGAAGACGTGTATTCTCGACCGACCGCAGAATCCAAGGTGTCCTTGATGTATGCGACATTGCAGCCAGTATAACAAACTCATCTATGAGTGACAGAGAAAAAGTCAAAGCGGTTCATGACTGGATGTGTCTTAACTTGTCCTATGATAATTCGCTTAAGTACTATAGCTATTTGGACGCAGTGAACAAAAAGACAGCAGTATGTCAGGGATATGCTGAAATGTTTGATTTATTTATGCACATATTGGGAATTGAAGACAGAATCGCAACTGGCTCTGCCAGTAACGGAGTACGAAGCGGTTCTCATGCATGGAATGAAGTAGAGATAGAAGGAAAACTCTACGCAATAGACGTAACCTGGGATGACACTGGCGAAATCGGAATTCCTCTAAGATATACTTATTTCCTTATTTCACCACAGCAAATGAATATTGATCATACTGAAGACGATTATTACTGGATTTACAAAAATATTTACATTCACTAACTTTAGCCAAGAAAGAATAATTTGCAATACTATAGGTTTTGAAATCTATATAGTCCGTTTTACTGTTTGTATATTTCGTCGCAGACACGCTTTCGCTTGATTATAAACGTAATGGTACATAAGGTTCTAAAATACAGAACCTAAGTAAATGCGGCATAATTTAAACACTTTTAAATTATGCCGTCTGCCGTAGGCAGATTTAAAGGCATTATTTATGCCTTTAAACCCCAGACCAAACAAACTTTTTACAAAAGTTCTTTAAAGTGGAAACTCTTCTTTCCTGTTGCATAATCTCCCACAATATTGTTATTACCAATAAGCTTATACTTATATGTTACAAGTCCCTCCAAGCCAACTGGTCCTCTTGCATGAAGCTTTCCTGTGCTTATTCCTACTTCTGCACCAAATCCATATCTAAATCCGTCAGCAAATCTGGTAGAACAGTTGCGATATACTCCTGCACTATCTACCATTTGTTCAAAATATTCTGCCACCTTATCATCACCAGTCATAATAGCATCTGTATGATGTGATCCGTAGGTATTAATATGTTCTACAGCTTTCTCCACATCATCAACAAGTTTAAGCGAAATAATCATGTCGTTGTATTCAGTTGCAAAATCTTCTTCCTGCATTATTTTCTCATAATCCTTGACCTTATCCGTCTCTGAAGGTACTGGTATTTCCCCGTTAGACAATGCTGCAAGTTTTTCGAACACTTCCTTTGTGGCTCTAACCTCCACATTATTATTTTGCAAAGCTTTATATAGTGCCAGAAGAAACGAATCTGCAACTTTTTTGTTTATAAGTACTGTCTCAACCGCATTACATGCTGCTACATACTGCGTTTTGGCATCGATTATGATATTAATAGAGTTTTCAAAATCTGCTTTTTCATCAACATAAATATGACAAATACCACTTGAATGTCCCATTACAGGAATCTTGGTATTCTCCATAATATACCTTACAAATTTGTTTGACCCTCTTGGTATCAGCAAATCCACTTCCCTGTCACAAGCTAAAAGTTCATCAATTTCATTGTGAAGAGTAACCTGCATCAGACATTCACCTGGAAGATTAGCCTTAATGACACTCTCTTTTATTATGTCAAAAAGGATTTTATTGGTATTAACAGTCTCTTTTCCACCTTTTAATATCGCACAATTTCCACTCTTGATACACAAAGATGCCACCTGTACCATCGCATCAGGACGGGCTTCGAAGATAACTCCGATAACACCAATTGGAACTGTCACTCTTGTAAGTACAAGGTCTTTATCAAGTTCTCTATTAAGCAGAACTTTTCCTACAGGATCACTTAATGTAATAAGCTGCTTCAACCCCTCTACACTGTCAGAAAGCTTGTGCTCGTCATACTTTAATCTTTTCTGAATGGAAGCTGCCACATTATCTTTTACAGCATTTTCCATATCTTTTCTATTTTCTTCAAAGATTCTGTCCTTATTTCGCAAAAGGCCTTCGATAATATATTCTAAAGCCTTATTTCTTGTATCAATACTGCTGGCTGCAAGTTTTGGTGCAACCATTTTCATTTTCAAAGCTTCTTTACTTATCTCCATAAATTCTCCTTTTAGTCTAGTAGTTTTCTTACTTCCTCTGCATTATAAGTGACATTTGATACATGTTCTGTCTCTATCAGAAAAAGAGCATGAGCTGCAAGATGCTCTGCTGCCTGTTCCAAATCTCTTACACCAGAGACATTTTTATAATGCTCTACAACCTCTTTGGCTCCGTCCTCTGTTACGACACACTCACTTCCCATAAGTCCAAGCCTCTTCAATACTTTTGGCAAAGAGAATTTCAAGAAAATAGTCTTCTTCTCCTCCATAGTATAGTCAGGGAGTTCTATCACCGCAAATCGAGTAAGAAGCGGTTCTGAAATCCTACTCTTATCATTTGCAGTCGCTATAGGATAAACACCACCTGTAGGAATCATACATTCCATATAGTTATCAGTATAACCCAGATTATCCAACAAGGTTAAAAGCGCATCCGCAGGATTTCCTGCAGCAGAATCGCTGTCTGCTTTATCAAGTTCATTAATAATAAATACAAGGTTAGACTCTCTTGCTTTAGAAAAAGCCTCCATAATGCTTCCAGGTTTTGCATTAGCATATATTCTAGAACTTCCAGTAAGCTGTTCCGGATCATGAACTGCGCTCATATCTAAAGTAACCCACGGAAGTCTCAAAATCTTTGCAACAGCATATGCTATCTGCGACTTACCAGTACCGGCAGGACCTATAAGTAAAAGACCATATGCCGGAAGTCTGTGAGTTCTATTTATCTGGATAATAGTCTCTATTATACGCTGCTTAACCTTCTCCATACCATATATTGTCTCATCGAGAATCTCTCTAGCCTTCACAGGATCTATCGGCTCGAAACTCGAACTCTTCCAGCTGATATTCAGCATTATAGAAAGCGCTCTTTGAGCATGTCTTCTCTCTTCTTCACTAACTTCACTAGAACTTGCCACCATAAGATTTCTCTTGGCCCAGCTTCTGATATTGGATGGAAAAGTCTTACCCGCACAGTCCAAAAAATCTCTGATACTCTGAAGACTTGTAAGTTTCATATCATCGTCATCATCCATATCTTCATCCACATCTCCTGCGCACATAGCCTCTCTCTGGAGCTGACTGTTAAACAAACGCTGCATCATAAACTGCAAAAATCCATCTCCTGCAGAAAGCTTTGAATGTGAAGGATTATCCACTTCTCTTATCTTATAAACAGCAAATCCTTCCTCTGTATCTGTGCCCGATAACTGAACTAAAATATGATTAATACCCATCCACCTGATAAACTGCTCGAAACGTTTATCAATCTTTACAATATCAGATCTTACCTCTTTGGTCTCAAAACAGGTTCTCTTCTCAGGATCTATAAAGCTTCCTGTAATGTGATGTTCAAAAAATCCATCCTTATTATCCAATACCAATATAGGATATATTGCACTGGCAGTCTTTTCATTTGAATAGTAGGTTGTATATGTTATATTCCCACCACTTTTCTGCCCGTTTTCCTGTTCATTATCCTTATTATCATCCTGGCTAAAATCAAATACTCTTCCTGACATAATCCCCGTCACCTTTCTTTTCATCTCTGCGCAGTACTACCGTGTTAATAAATAAATACCATGAAAAAAGCCTTTGCGTCAACCAAGAAAAACGGTGAGTGGCTTCAAAAATAAAATTTGAACCACCCACCGCTTTTTTATGAAATATATCTATACAAAGTCCCCATTACTTATCACTTTGTGTCTTATTAGTACACCACTTCTTTGAAAAATCAAACAACAATTTTTCACTTTCAAGACCTTGCGTGTACATTATTGGAGTTTCCATGTACTTGGATTTTGTAAACTGCAGTATTTCTAACCAGTCACGCTTAGTAGTAAAAGCATACTCTGGAGATGAGATTCCTGTACAGAATCCATAATTTTCAGCAAATTGAGCATCCAATCTAAGTTTATGAAAAGATCCAAAGCTATAGTTATTCTCAGCAATTCCCTGTTTATCCATATGTGTTAATAGTGCGAACATTTCCAATTCTGTTGCATTTCTAGGATCAACTTCATTCACCTTAACTTCACAATTATCACCGATTAAAACTATAGGATCTTCAGGTGTAGAATTTTTGGAGTAGCTGGCTATATATACATTTGAGCCAAAAGAAACAATTCCAATTCGCTCACCGCCCTCCGTAGGTGAAACTTTATATGTTGCCTTACCACACATTGCAGATTCACTTGTGTCAGAAGATGGTTTTGAAACAGTAGTTACATAAGGAGACGTTTTAGCAGTAGTTTGACGAGTTATATTCACATTTATAGACATGGCATACCCTCTTTTTTTACTTAATCAAACACAAATCTTATATACTGCATCCTTTCCAAAACTATTATAATCTCAAAGTAGTGTATCTGCAAACTGTTTTTCGTTAATTTTTACAACTCTATAAGTCCCCTATAATACATCACATAGCCGATTGTTCCAAATCCCTGATTATTAACTCCCCGCCATCCATCTCATATACCATGTCACATATCTCTGTATCTTCAGCATAATGACTGGCCATTATTATAGTTTTGCCTTGATTTTTCAGTTCTAAAAGAATTCGTTTAACATCTTTTATGCCATTTTTATCCAATCCATTCATAGGCTCGTCCAGAATGATAAGATCAGGATTTTCCATTATTGCCTGAGCAATTCCAAGTCTCTGACGCATTCCAAGCGAGAACTTTCCTACCTTTTTCTTACTCTTTGCATCCAAGCCCACAATTTCAATAGCTTTCCTTATTTCATCATCTGATATGATATTTTTAATCTTAGCCAGATAATGAAGGTTATCGAAGGCATTGTATTCTCCTAGAAAGCCTGGTGTCTCAATTATCATTCCGAGGCTTTCCGGAAAGTCAACATCAATTCCTATCCTTTTACCTTCTACTACTATGCTACCTGAAGTCGGTCTTACAAGTCCTGATATAATTTTAAACAAAACAGTTTTTCCCGCACCATTTTTCCCTATGATTCCATAGATCTTACCCGATTCCATTGTAAGATTTATATCTTTTAATACCTGTTCATTTTTGAAACTTTTTGACACATTTTTCAACTCTATAATATTCATAACACAAGCCTTTCACATTTTTCATTAGAAATCAATGATTTTACAGCCAGAAACAACACAATCGATATCACAGCTTCAATAATTCCAATTCCTATCCCTGAATATACAGTGTTGTCAATATCCTTCAATCGTATATACATTCCACTTATGCCTATTAAATTATTATCTGACACTGAAAAAACATATAATAATCCCTCAAATACTACCAACACACCTGGACAAATCGAATTCTTAAAAAGAACTCCGCTGCATATCAATATACTAATATACATCTGCAGGTGCATATAAAAAAACACTATTATTAACAAATCATTCATTAATGAAATGCCATCTCTTTGCTCTATTATTACTAATTCCAAAGCGCTAAATATATAAATCAGAAAGATACTAAACTGAGTATTAAAAAAATAATTTCTCCACCATGTTTTATAATTTTTATAGCGATATATTTCGAACAAAAACATTCTTTGATTATTCAACATTTCATAGCCGGTAATGAGAAAATACATTGCAAAAACAAACAGCCACTTTCCCATTGCAAGTACATTTATATCACCATAGTTATACTCTACTCCACCATAAATATTACAAACTATGTTTTTACATCCCACATTCCATATAATCATAAAAACTGAAAATAAAAAAATGATTATAACTTCAAATATTATAGTTTTTTTCTTCATTTTCCCTCACAGTTAATTGTAAGATGACGTATCTTAACCTATGCACCCACAATATCACAATATTTAATAGCCTTGTTAGTTACCGAAGAAAACAATATCAAACAAAGAAGAAGTACTGCAACCGATGAAAAAATCTCGACAAAAGAATTTCCCGGAAGAACAATTGTCGGCATAGCCTTAGCCATGAGTGAATAATCAGACACCAGCATAAAACCCTCTTTCATCAATTCATAATTCACAAAGTGAAAAACAATCGCTATTACAACTCCTGTATTCTGCTTAAATATTATGCAGCACATATACAATGCATATTCGAGAACTAATCCATACAATAAGCTGCCAAGCAGTGTTATTGCAAAAATAGTCAAAGGACCTCCAGAATGCAATAATTCGATATTATTAAATCCTATTTCAAACGATTTCTCATACCTTATTCCCTTGCACATATCTACCATAGCATTGCTATAACAATTTGCAAGATAACCTTTTGCAAATCCGAATACTATTGATGAAATAGCTATAACTGAATAATAAACAAATCCCTGAATAAGTAGATATAGCTTAACTCCTCTATTCCATATTATTTTTTTCGTTCTGTAAAATACATTTATACTGTCTTTATCTAGATAAGGGGCATTAGAGATTACCAGAATAATACCAAGCGCCATCAACAACATAGAAATATTATCATTACCGATTATAATGAACAGTTCCAAAACATTGATATTCTCACTTATAACATCCGCATACTGAAGATATGACATTCCTTTCCAGATCACAATGCATATTCCAACAAAAAATCCAAGCCAGACCTTAACTTGTCTGACCTGGACTCTGAAAAGATATGAACACACCTGCAATTCACCTTTCAGATCACTCAACTTTCATTCTCCTCTTGATTCCAATGTAAGCAGCTATACTCATAAGTGCTATATATACAATTTCCATCAACACAGCTAGAGGATAAGACTGAATATCATCTCCTCTTATTAAGAAAATTGGATTTATGAACTTTATCTTGTAAAACATCACCCACATAAGCTCATATACAATAAAAGGGCATATCAAAGCCATGTATTTATTGCAGGTCCACGCTGCAAACGCAAGACTACAGATTGACCAAATAGCACCGAACAAAAATCCCAGTATCACCTTGCCGCACAGAACATACCAATCTCCATAATGAGTAATATAATATTCTATTCTTGTTCCTTGATACAAGCCAGTTGTAGGCATACCAGGTTCTCCGACACTATAAGCAAGCAAACACATAATCAGCATGGGCAGTGCAATTATAAGTCCACCTGTAAATCCCACTGTGATAATTCTCATTTTTGCAAACTTTTTAGCTTCCATTCTGGCTGCTATCATCTTAATATATCCGCTGGAACATTCACTGCTAAATGCTATCGAATACGCTATTGACGGAAATATTGCCGCAAATGGTGTGAAACCTGATAAAGCCGTTGCTGCTACTATAATCTCGTAGCAGCTAGGATTTAGGTCAAACGGAATATTCTGTTCAATAGCTCTTGCGAAAATCAGGCAAATAATTATAAATGCAAGGTAAAAACCTTTGCATAAAAATGCTCTTTTTAAATCAATCCAAAAAATCTTTTTCATCATTCTATCTCGCCTGTTAAAGCATTAATATAAACACCCATAGACATTAAAGACTGCATATCTGTACTATCAGATACAGAATTCTGATCGGTCATAAAATACCAAACAGGAGTAAGTGTTACAGTTTTCCAGTCCTTTGTTTTTGCCAGATAACCAAGGCCGCACTTATTATATGTGAATCCTTTGTCCGGTACTATAAGTCCTTTTTTCATATAACGTTCCACACTAGAAACAGCCTCACCAAAGCTTATTATAGACTTTTCTTCTTTCTTCAATGTCTTCCAAAGGCATTCTTCAGCATTAATATAAAAGATGCCATCTTTACATATTTTCACATCAATATTGGGCTCAACGCCTGAATTATAAGAAAATAATTTTGATACTATAGGAGAATTTTGATAACACGGATAGCAATTGAATTCATAATATCCGTCTCCGTCTGCTTTTGCGACACTTTTAACATCTTTTATTACACCGCCATCTCCAAATGCTGATGATAATTTATCTATTACATCTTTTTGTGCCTGATTAATTGAATATTCACCTATTTTATCTGCCACAGGAACTCCGTCAAAACCACCTTCAGTAGCGCCATTATCCCATTGATTTCCATATTTTTTATCTAAAGTTTCATTTGTAAAATTAAAGTCTGATCCGATAATTTCTATAGATAAATTTTCACTTTTTATTTCAGCACTTCCATTCGCAACTGTATGATTATATGAGGAAGATTCTCCATTGTCAAAATCATCATTTACAGACATATCAGAACTTTTATCAGAAATACTTACCTCACCTTTACCATCCATAAAAGTCTTATTTATATTATCCATTGAGAGATTTTTTACATCAGATTCAACTTCTGCAACACATATACTTTTTTTATCATATCCTTGTATATCGCTATCTATATTAAATTCGCGATCTTTTGCTTTTACTGTATATTTACAATGGTATACATTATCTGACTGTGTTATACCTAATGTTTTCTCATCAACTTCACTATTTTGGGTACTGTCCTTGGCAAAGCTTACCCCATTTTCATTCTGAGCTACTGGTGCAGACTGACATCCAAAAAGCATGCTGGTGCAAACCCCAACAACAAGCATAATTCTAATACTCTTTTTCATTGCATTCCTTTCTCCTAACATAAATAGTTTTAAGTTACTGCCTGCAGACAATTAGCAGTATACACCCTATTTTTGCGTTTGTGTGGCAAACGACGTGAAAAGTGCCTGAGACGACGTGAATAGCATGTTTATTTAATTTTTTTAATCGTTTTTTGATTTTTTTTGTAAAAAAACATTTCCCCCCTTGACATTGCATAATTATAAGTTTAATATTTTTTATGTTTCTATCAACTTTAGCCCATTTATATTGCTTATATTATGATGATGACACACATATATTATGCTTGGAGTTTTTTGGTAACAACTGTTCTTACATTTCTATTCTTGTTATTTCTCAAGGGAAAATTAACACTCAATTCCCGTTTTAGCATGAACACCTATCATGTACTGTCTGTATCATTTGCGATAATTTATTCCATTGTTTTTTTAATACAAAAGTACATATTTTTTTCTCTTAAACTTCATTTTATAGTAATGTTTTTTCTGTATTCACTTTTTTGTGTATTTTCTTTGAAGGACACATTTCTAAAAAGATATTCTTCGTCAACTACTATTTGACTATGTTACTGATAGCTCATTCTATCAGTCTTTACATACTGACTACCTTATCGAATTTGAGCCTTTCTAAGACTCTATTTGGAGCAAAGTATTATTTTGCAAACACAATAATAAATCTAGTTATTGTGTCCATACTTATATACCTTTCGAATTTCATTAAATGGAAAGATTTTAACTTTTCTATCTCACATACACTTTTTTATATGTTGCTTTATGCTTTATTCTTCTTTTACTGTGAGAATATAATTTCAGTGATAATTTTTTCTTACAAAAAGTATCATAGTAAATTCATGGTATCAGAATTGAATAAGTCATTGTTTTTTTACTCGATTTTATTTTATGTTGTTTTACACCATATTTATTTGTTAAAGTGTTCTAACGCACAAAAAGCAAAACTAGAACACGAAAACTACAAACTTTCGCTTGAACATGACGATTATCTAAAACTTACCACCGAATTAGAACCACTGAAAATGCTTAAGCATGATCTCAAATCCCATCTGTCAACGCTAGAGCTGCTAGCACAAAACAACAAATGTGAGGATTCCGATGTACAACAGTATATTAAAAGGTATTTATACGATATTGACACTTGTCCTTTATGCAACGTCACCGGCATTCCTATTTTAGACTGTATTTTATCCACACATTTTTTTGCCGCTCAAAAAAACAACATTATTGTCGAGAAAAATATAATATGGCCCAAAGATATCTTGATTGATCTTTTCGATTTATCGACTATCCTCAACAATTTGTGGTCAAACGCAATTACAGCAGTTTCGTCTTTGCATGGAAAAGATATAACGCAATATATAAAATTCACCATCAAACCAGCTCATATGATGCTGCTGATTTATATTGAAAATCCATACGAAGGGGATTTGAAAAAGACTTCAAAATGTAATTATATCTCGAAGAAAACAACTAGAAACCATGGTTATGGAATAAAAAATATAAGAAAAATAGTAGAAAGAAACAACGGTATTATAACATTTTCCGACGACAACAATATATTTAAAGTGAATATTCTTTTTCCAATAAAGGTGAGAAATCAAAATGAATATTATTATACTAGAAGACAACAAAAATCACAGAGAACAATTAATTGGCCTTCTTAACGAATGGTCACTTTCATCAAACCACAAGCTTACTATACTTTCATATGCTTCAGTTGAAGATTTCTGGTCCTACCATACCAAAGACCAACTCACCGAAACTGATTTATTCCTGCTCGATATAAAGATAAATAAATCAAATGGTCTGGATTTTGCAAAGCTTATAAGAAAAAATGGATACAACAGAGCAATTGTATTTACTACTTCTTTTTCTGAATTTGTAATAGACGGATACGACGTTAATGCAACAGGATTTCTCATCAAGCCTGTAGAATACGAGAAACTCAAAAAAGTTTTAGATAAAATATTAAAATCATTTGCCAATGGAGTATACACCTTTAAAACTACAACTCGTTCACAATTAACTCTTTTTTATAAAGATATTTGCTTTTTCGAATGCAACAATCATAGTATTGAAATTATAACCACAAAAGCTCAGTACTCCCAACGAGCCAAATTTGAAGATTTGAAACATATTTTGCCATCAGTTTTTATCCAAATCCATAGATCATATATTGTTAATATAGACTTTGTGGAAATGATACAGGATTCTGAAGTTTACCTCAGTACAGGTGTCAAGCTCCCTATTAGCAAAAAATACATGGATACACTAAAAAACTCTTATGCAACAAGCTTACTTTACAGTATTTAGTTTTTTATGCAATTATATGTTTTCTAATGATATTGTAACTTCACCATCAGTCTCTTTATCTATATCCACATATACCGTCCATTTAGCATTATCATACTTCTCGGGAACGGAAATGACCTCATTAAAAAAATATATTGAAACTTTATTAATCGTTTGATATTATTTTTTGCGTAACTCTAAATGAAAGTACGGAAGGAAAATTTATGTGTAAAAGGATTGTAATATTTTTATTAGTATTTATGATGACGATTTGTTCATTGCCTATATTTGGAGAAACTGTTTATGCCAAGGAGACAATTTCTCTCGGAAATGAAAATAATTCTATACTTTTTATGGAAAATACACACATGAATTGAAAATTCTGGGTCGATATGGTGATTTTAGAATATTCGGTTATCGTGAATCTACTGGTAGATGGGTATTTGAAAAATTCGGAAGGCATTAAGCACACATGGAATATAGTAAATTTTACATTGAAATAAAAAACAACCTTGAAAAATATCATTTAATTCAGGAAACAAAAGAAAATGCATTAGCATATATCATAAATTGTAAATCTGATGCAAGGGAGACATACGATGATTGGCTTGAAATGTCTGGAATTCGTGAGAATAATCTTGAAGACCTTGTAACTTTCAAAGTGCTAAATATCGGATACGAAATCAGCTACAAGACCGATACGCCTGCCGAGCACTATGCAGTAGTACTTGATGTTATAGCAAATGGTACAAGCATCTGTACCTACCATTGTTTATATTGTTTAGATGGAACATGTGATGATGACTATATCTTGATGTAAAATCCACGTAACCCGCAAAAAGCTGCGCATCGTTTATCGCAATGTCATTAAGTTAAGATTACATCAGAAAGATCTCTACATCAAAATGGTGTAGGGGGCTTTTTTAAAAAGCATTGACAAATAAGGCTGGTTTCTGAAAACGCAAAGTCTTTTTGCATCGATTATGAAATGCAGACGTAATCAGCTTTTTGTCGGCAGCGAAGAAAGATAATTATAGAAGCGTTCGAAGCTGTATTTAGACTCTTTTCAAAGAAACTATTTGAGATTCCTTCTTTCCTGGTTCAAATGGCCAGTATCCATACAACATACTTCATCTGAATGCGTTTAAAAACTCTTATGTAACAAGCTTACTTTACAGTATTTAGTTTTTATGCAATTATGTGTTTTCTAATGATATTGTAACTTCACCATCAGTCTCTTTATCTATATCCACATATACCGTCCATTTAGCATTATCATACTTCTCGGGAACGGAAATAACCTCATTGAGCGTACCTGAAATTGTAAAGGTATATTTATCATTTTTATCTGACATTATCTTAACATTTATACTTCCAGAACTTGTATTTCCCTTAACACGAATTATATCGAAAGTATTATCATTAGGAAGTATTTTCTCATAATGGCTATACTTTTCTTCATATTCCTCTTTGTCAAAATTTAAACTTGTTGAATACAAAACTGTAGCAGCATCTTTCTTACACGAAGCCAGTAAAACAACTACAAAGCTAAGCGCCAATATGCATTTGATTTTTTCTTTCATCCTGTATTCTCCCATCTTCTATTCGTAATATCCTATGTGCATATGAAGCAATGTTTACATCATGAGTAACCATAATAATCGTTTTGCCACTGTTATTTAATTCTTGCAGAATACTCATTACTTCTTTTCCTGTCTGCAGACAATTAGAAGTATACACCCTTTTTTTATGTTTGTGTGGCAAACGACGTGAAAAGTGCCTGAGACGACGTGAATAACATATTTATTAAATATATTTAATTTTTCTTTTATAATTTCTTTTTTGCTTGCGTAATCTTCCAAAAACCATTAATATTTATCAGTATGTGCAGTTTCTGATTTTTTCGGAGCTACTGCGCTAACAATAATCTAAAAGGTAGGAATTTATTATGGATACGCTAGAGATTCTCAAAAATCTCGCAATAATCATTATTGCAGCAAAGTTTTTCGGGCTTGTAGCCAGAAAACTGAAAGCTCCCCAGGTTGCTGGAGAAATAGTAGCTGGTCTTTTAATAGGACCAAGTGTTTTCAATTTAGTAAAAGCTGACGATTTTCTTTCAGGAATGGCCGAAATTGGAGTTATTCTACTTATGTTCAGTGCTGGTCTTGAAACAGATATGCAGAAACTGAAAAAATCGGGAATTAAGGCTACAATTTTAGCTTGCGCAGGTGTTGCTTTTCCTCTTGCTCTTGGAACTATTCTTTATATGTGCTTCTACGGCTTTGCTGCACCAGGATCAAAGACTTTCATGGAAGCTCTTTTCATTGGCACAATTCTGACTGCTACTTCTGTTAGTATTACAGTTCAGGTTTTAAGAGAACTGGGCAAAATTTCAACCGATGTCGGCATTACTATAATGAGTGCTGCCATTATCGATGATGTCATCGGTATCGTAGTTCTTACAGCTGTACTCGGTTTAAAAGACCCAAGTGCAAATCTTACTATGGTATGCGTCAAGACAGTTCTTTTTTTTGCTCTATCAATTGTATCTGGAATCATTATATACAAAGCAATGAAAGTCCTTGTAAAAAGATGGCCTCATAAGAGACGTATTCCTATAATAGGACTTGCTCTTGCCTTTGTAATGGCTTATGTTGCAGACAAATACTTTGGTGTTGCTGATATAACAGGTGCATATGTTGCAGGAATCATTCTAAGTTCACTTACTGATTCCAAATACATTGTAAGAAAAATGGACATCAACTCCTACATGATATTCGGACCTGTATTCTTTGCAAGCATTGGTCTTTCAACAAACCTTAGAACAGTTGATGCTACTATTCTTTTGTTCTCACTTGCCTTTGTTGCAGTTGGACTTGTCGGAAAAGTTGCAGGATGCGGTTTTGTAGCAAAACTTCTTCGTTATAACTCTTCTGACTGTCTCAAGATTGGGGTAGGTATGATGACAAGAGGAGAAGTTGCTCTTATTGTAGCCCAGAGAGGTCTTAAGGCTGAAATAATTGACAGCAGATACTTTACTGCAGTTATTCTCCTTATCATCATAAGTTCCATCTTAACTCCTATCTTCATGAAGCTAATCTATGCTTCTGATGAAAAAAAGTCTGGTGTTTCTAATAACGAGAACACTCAGAAAAAAATTGCTTAATTTTCAAAAAGCTATTGACTTTTTGTCTATATTTGCTAAACTATCTTTCGATTGCTGTTGAGATTTATTCAACGCATATTTTTATGATTTTTTGACAGACAAATGTCTGTCTGCTGTACAAAGGCCTACTATAAGGTTTGTATATGATTTATCATTTTATGATTGTCATGAATCTTATTCAAAAAAGCTCATCGGACAGGGCTGGCCGCTGCCGACGTGGCAATTTGCCACATATTGATCGAGTTAAAAGCTCAATTTTATAAGTTGGTTACTTCATAACCCGTGCTAATCGCACACCACTTGTGAAACGTTCAATAGGGCAGTCTGCCGTACACAGATAGACCATAGAAATTGACGTAATATTTTATAGCTTTATCTAAACTACAGGTTTTATCTATATAATATTAAGTTAGAATTCACAAGAGGCAGTGCTGCACTAACGCGGTACTGTCTCTTTTTAGCTATTTAGAACAAGCTATTAGACATTTCCAGCAACAGTTCGCAGTTAACATGAAGCACTATGCAGATTATTAACTTAGAATTGAAGCTTGTAAAAATCTAGAATTATGGGAGTTGGAAGTATGGATCTTGAAAGACAAAAAAGCGCTCCAGTCTATGAAGCATTAGAGCGTTTTCGAAAAATGCATGTAGTTCCTTTTGACGTACCGGGGCATAAAAGAGGACGTGGCAATCCGGAGCTTGTTAAGTTCCTTGGTCAGCAATGCGTAGGAATCGACGTTAATTCCATGAAACCGCTTGATAATCTATGCCACCCTGTTTCTATTATCAAGGAAGCTGAAGAACTTGCTGCTGATGCATTCGGAGCAGCTCATTCCTTCCTGATGGTAGGTGGTACAACTTCTGCTGTTCAGGCTATGGTGCTGTCCGCCTGCAAAGCAGGTGAAAAAATTATCCTGCCAAGAAATGTTCACAAAAGTGCCATTAATGCTCTTGTTCTTTGCGGTGCGACACCAGTTTACATAGATCCTAAAGTAGACAAAGAACTTGGTATACCACTCTCAATGGAGGCAGGCGATGTATTAAGAGCAATGGAAGAAAATCCTGATGCCAAGGCTGTCCTTATTAATAACCCGACTTACTACGGTATTTGTTCAGACCTTAGAACGATAGTGAAAATGGCTCATGATCACGGAATGCTGGCTCTTGTAGATGAAGCTCACGGAACACACTTTTATTTCAGCGACACGCTTCCTGTCTCTGCAATGGAAGCCGGCGCTGATATGGCTTCCATCTCCATGCACAAGTCAGGAGGAAGCCTTACACAAAGTTCTCTCCTACTGTTAGGACCTAACATGAACCCTGGATATGTAAGTCAGATAGTCAACCTTACACAAACTACAAGTGCTTCCTATCTTCTTATGGCAAGTCTTGATATTTCTAGGAGAAACCTTGCACTAAGAGGAAAAGAGTCCTTTGAAAAAGTAGCTCAGATGGCCAGCTATGCAAGAGATGAAATCAATGAAATCGGAGGTTATTACGCCTACGGCAAAGAACTTATAAATGGTTCAAGCGTATTCGATTTCGACGTAACAAAACTTGTAGTACTGACTCACAGAATAGGTCTTGCAGGAATAGAAGTATATGACCTTCTAAGAGATGAATATGACATACAGATGGAATTTGGTGATATCAGTAATCTTCTTGCCTACATTTCAATTGGAGACTCTATGCAGGATATCGAAAGACTTGTAGGGGCACTTGCGGATATCGAAAGACTATATTCAAAGCCTGAAAAACAGTTTTTCACTGCAGAGTACATTTCACCAAAAGTCATTACAACTCCGCAAAAGGCCTTCTATGCCCAGAAAGAGTCACTTCCTTTGAAAGAGACAATAGGCAGAATATGCGGCGAATCAGTTATGTGCTATCCTCCGGGAATTCCGATTTTGGCGCCAGGCGAAATGATTACTCAAGATATCGTCGAATATATACAGTTCGCAAAAGAAAAAGGTTGCTCAATGCAGGGACCTGAAAGCGAAGATATTTCCAGACTTAATGTTTTGAAAGAAGGGACTTATTAAAATGCAGTTTTGGTTTGAAGAATTTCATACACTAAACACTAAAATGTCCATCAGAGTTGACAAACAGCTTTTTTCGGGAAGTAGTGAATATCAGCAAATAGACGTTTTCCACTCACCAGAATTTGGACGTTTTCTTTCATCAAACGGAAGCGTTGTCTTCTCTGAAGCTGACGAATTCGTATATGACGAAATGATAGTTCATGTACCAATGGCAGTACATCCAAATGTGAAAAAAGTATTGGTAATAGGCGGTGGCGATGGTGGTGTTGCCAGAGAGCTAAGTTACTATAAAGAAATCGAATCAATAGATGTAGTCGAGGAAGATAAACTCTTTGTCGAAGTATGCAAAGAATGGTTCCCTGACAATGCCTGCGGACTTGACGATGAACGAGTAAATATCTACTACGAAAACGGACTTAGATTCCTTCGTTCAAAAAAAGATTTTTACGACCTTATCATAAATGACTGTACAGATCCGCTGGGCCATACCGCCGGAATGTTCACCAAAGAGTTCTATGGCAACTGCTTTAAAGCTCTTAACGACAACGGAATCATGGTCTACCAGCACGGAAGTCCTTTCTTTGATGAAGACGAAGAAAGTTGCAGAGCAATGCACAGAAAAGCCTTTAAGAGCTTCCCTATTAACAGGGTTTATCAGGCACACATTCCTACATGTCCTGCTGGTTACTGGCTTTTTGGCTTTGCTTCCAAAAAATATCATCCACTCAAAGATTTCAATGAAACAAGATGGGATGAACGAGGTATTAAAACATGGTATTACACAACACACTTACATAGAGGCGCATTTATGTTGCCAAGATATGTTGAAGATATGCTTTCTGAGGAGGAAAAAAACATATGAGCAGATTATTAGTTATTGGATGTGGCGGAGTTGCACAGGTTGCAATTCAGAAATGCTGTCAGAACAGCGACGTATTCACAGAGCTTTGCATTGCAAGCCGTACAAAGTCAAAATGTGATGCACTAAAAGAAAAACTTAATGGAAAGACATCTACTATTGTTACAACTGCACAGGTTGATGCTGATAACGTCGAGGAAGTTAAGGCACTTATAAGCTCTTACAAGCCGGATGCAGTTCTTAACGTAGCACTTCCTTATCAGGATCTTACAATTATGGATGCCTGCCTTGCATGCAAAGTTCACTACATAGACACAGCCAACTACGAACCTGAAAACACAGATGATCCTAAGTGGCGCGAAGTTTATGAAAAAAGATGCAAAGAGCTTGGTTTTTCTGCATACTTTGATTATTCATGGCAGTGGGCATATGACGAGAAGTTCAAAGAAGCAGGTCTTACAGCTCTTCTGGGAACAGGTTTCGACCCTGGTGTAACAAGCGTATTTACAGCTTATGCCAAGAAGCACTACTTCGATGAAATTCATACCATCGATATCCTTGACTGCAACGGCGGCGACCATGGATATGCATTTGCTACCAACTTCAATCCCGAAGTAAACCTTCGTGAAGTCAGCGCACCTGGAAGCTACTGGGAAGATGGCCACTGGGTAGAAGTTCCTGCTATGAGTATCAAGCGTGAGTACGACTTCCCACAGGTAGGAAAAAAGGATATGTACCTTCTCCACCATGAGGAAATTGAAGCACTTGCAAGAAACATTAAAGGTGTTAAGAGAATCCGTTTCTTTATGACATTTGGACAGAGCTATCTGACACATATGAAGTGCCTTGAGAACGTAGGAATGTTATCAACAACACCTATAGATTTCAACGGACAGCAGATTGTACCTATCCAGTTCCTGAAAGCACTTCTTCCTGATCCAGCTTCACTTGGACCAAGAACAGTCGGCAAGACCAACATTGGATGCATCTTCACAGGTGTTAAAGACGGCAAAGAAAAGACTATCATGATCTACAATGTATGTGACCATCAGGAATGCTACAAAGAACTTGGAAGTCAGGCAATCAGCTATACAACAGGTGTTCCTGCCATGATTGGAACAGCTCTTGTTGCAAGTGGTGTATGGAACAAGACAGGTGCTCTTACAACAGATGAATTTGATCCAGATCCATATATGGAAATGCTGAATAAATTCGGACTTCCATGGATCGTTGATGAAAATCCAGTAACTGTAGAGTAATACTTTTCATATAAAAATAAGACAGTAAGGACACCCTATGAAGGCAAACGAATTACAAACTCCTGTTTACATAGTTGATGAATCAAAGCTAATCAAAAATCTGGAGATTTTACAAAAAATCGAAAAAGATACGAACGCGCATATTTTGCTTGCCCAAAAAGCTTTTTCAATGTTTAGTGTATATCCACTTATCGGAAAATACATTTCCGGTGCTACTGCAAGCGGACTATACGAAGCCAAACTTGCCTATGAAGAAATGGGAAAGGAAAACCATGTTTTCTCCCCAGCCTATACAGATAGCGAGATGGTTAATCTATGCCAGATTTGTGATCATATAAGCTTCAATTCACTTTCTCAGCTCGAGCACCACCGTATCGTGTTCGAAAAGAGTAATGTCAAAATCGGAATTAGAATTAATCCTGAGTTTTCCACGCAAGAGGGTCATGAAATCTATGACCCTTGCGCTAAAGGCTCCAGGCTTGGAATCTGCAAAAAAGATTTGCCACCTCACCTTCCAAAGGGTGTCACAGGAATCCACTTCCACACTCTTTGTGAACAAGGTGCAGAGCCTCTTTACGAAACAGTAAAGAGCGTAGAGGAAAATTTTGGAACATATCTGCACGAAGCTGAATGGGTAAATCTAGGCGGCGGACATCATATAACCAAAGAAGGCTATAACATAGAGCTTTTAGAAAAGATTATAAAGCACCTTCAGAAAACATATGATTTAGAAGTATACCTTGAACCTGGGGAAGCTATTGCTCTTGATGCTGGATATCTTTATACCAAGGTACTCGACATAGTGGATAACACTATGCCTATACTGATACTGGATGCTTCAGCAGCCTGTCATATGCCTGATGTCCTGGAGATGCCTTATAGACCGCCTCTTAAAGATGGTTTTATGCCGAATGAAAAGAAATATACTTGCAGGCTTTCTTCAAGAACTTGCCTTGCAGGTGATGTAATAGGCGATTATAGCTTTGAAGAAATGCCAAGGATTGATGATACTCTTATCTTTGAAGATATGGCTATCTATAGCATGGTCAAAAATAATACCTTTAACGGAATGCCTCTTCCCGACATTGCACTCATGCACGTGGATGGAGACTGCGAAGTGATAAGACATTTTGATTATTCAGATTTCAAAAATCGACTTTCCTAAAAGTCATAGGTTTTGATTTTGTGTATTTTATGGATGAGTTTTGCTGGCTTGTAATATTTCGTGAGCAGAACTGTTTATAAACGTTGGTTTCTGGGGTTGAAAGGCATCAATGATGCCTTTCAATCTGCCTGTGGCAGACAACATAATTTAAAAGTGTTTAAATTATGTCGCATTCTTAGATGCTGTATTTTAGCATCTTATGAACCATTACGTTTATAATCAAGCGAAAGCGTGTCTGCGATGAAATATACAAACAGCAAAACGGATTATATTGATTTCAAAACCTATATATTTTATAAACGAGGTTGCAGTTAATGGCAAAACTATACTCATCTCCATCTGCTGATGGATTTTATATGCCCGCAGAATATGAAAAGCATCATGGTACTATTCTAATATGGCCTGTTCGTCCGGGCAGCTGGGGAAATGACCCATCTAATGCACAGGAAGCTTTTTGCAAAATAATAACAGAATTGTCCAAAAATGAAACAGTATATTTACTGACTGATAAAGATCATCTTGAAGAAGCCAAAAGAAAAGTCAAGAACAATGCAGTCATTTTGGAAATTCCTTCAAACGACTCATGGGCTAGAGACGTCGCTCCTACTTTTGTTACGAACAAACAGACAATACGCGGAATCAACTGGAAATTTAATGCGTGGGGCGGAGAATTCGATGGACTTTATTCTCACTGGGAACTTGATGATAAAGTAGCTTCTTTATTTTGCGAAAACACAGGAAAAGACTATTATGATTTCGGAAACTTTGTACTAGAGGGAGGTTCTATTCATACTGACGGAGAAGGAACTCTTCTGGTTACTAAAAGCTGTCTTCTAAGCAAAGGCAGAAACCCTGAGCTTACAATGTCAGAAATCGAGTCCACGCTAAAGGACGCACTAAATGTAAGCAAAGTATTATGGCTACCCTATGGAATCTACAATGACGAAACCAATGAACATGTTGATAATGTGTGCTGTTTTACTTCTGCCTGCAATGTAGTTCTGGCATGGACTGACAACCAAAATGACCCACAATACAAAATGTCACTTGCGGACTATGAATATCTTCAGAACCAAACCGATGCAAAGGGAAGAAAAATTATTATTCACAAACTCCCCATCCCTGATGTTCCTGTCTGCATAAGTGATGAAGATATGGATTATACTTTCGAAGAAGGCGAAGATACAAGGCAAGTAGGCGAAAGACTTGCTGCAAGTTATGTCAACTTCTATTTTGGAAACAACATAGTCCTTGTTCCTCAGTTTGGTGGTGAAAATAAAGCCAGTGATAAAAGAGCCATAGATATTCTTACAGACCTCTGCAAAGACAGAAAGGTAATTGGAATAGATTCAACAGCAATACTTCTTGGAGGCGGAAATATTCACTGCATAACACAGCAAATTCCATTTTGCTAAAACCTCCAACCAAATTGCTGCCTGTACTAAATATAGCCAAAAACAAAAAGGAATAAAAAATGAGCATTACAAAAGTTGCCGCAATTCAGATGAATTGCTCCACCGATGTCAATACGAATATTGAACATGCAGTTTCGATGGTGAAAGAAGCTGCCAAGAACGGTGCTAATATTATTCTTCTTCCAGAACTGTTCGAAAGACAATATTTTTGTCAGGAAAGAAGATATGATTATTATAAATTTGCACTCCCAACACTTGAAAATCCTGCTGTAAAGACTTTTTCAAAACTTGCGGGCGAATTAAATGTTGTAATTCCTGTAAGTTTCTATGAAAAATCCGGAAAACAGTTTTTCAATTCTATAGCTATGATTGATAATCACGGAGATATAATGGGCGTATATAGAAAGACTCATATTCCTGACGACCATTATTATCAGGAAAAATTCTATTTCACACCGGGAAATACCGGATTCAAAGTATGGAAAACTGAATTTGGAAATGTCGGTGTTGGAATATGCTGGGATCAGTGGTTCCCGGAAGCTGCCAGATGCATGGTGCTTGATGGTGCTGATATACTACTCTACCCTACTGCAATTGGAAGTGAACCTATTCTTGATGTTGACAGCAGTGGTCATTGGAAAAGAACAATGCAGGGACACTCCGCAGCCAACATCACTCCTGTAGTCGCTGCCAATCGATATGGATTAGAAGAAGTACTTCCATGCAAAGAAAACGGAAATCAATCCTCAGCTCTAACATTCTATGGCAACAGTTTCATAACTAATGAAACCGGAGAAATCATCCAGTGTGCTTCAAAAGACAAAGATGAAATCTTATATGCCGAATTTGATTTTGAAAAGATTGAAGAAGAACGTAGTTCATGGGGACTATTTCGTGATAGACGCCCCAAGCAGTATTTGAGAATTTCAGAATAAAATTAAAGAGTCATGATATCATATGGTAAATGATTTCATGACTCTACTCTGTTACTACTAAAAAGCGGCTATATGCTACCGCAAGCCGTAGTTAAAAATCCAATTCTTAATTGGATGAAGCATATTTTTGGAGACCTTTATTCCAAATGTTATAAGTAATAAACGTCAAAACAAGCAAATACAGTATATACATGACAGTACCGCTTAGGCTAAATTTTCCATGCAGCGCATCAATTGGATAATTAACTGAAACAAAAAATGGAAGAATATATGTTAGTATAAGCACCATTTTATTAGGATATATACTTTGTGGTCTGGACACCATTTCAAATATGTACTCCGGTATTCCGATTAGTTTACCGGATTTTTCTAACCAGAACGAAAGCATAACAATATTTTGATTCACTAAAAACAAAAACCAGATTCCCAAAATTATTCCAAATGAATACATCATGACGTTAAAAAAAGATAATTTCATTGAACTAAAAAAGTAGCACTGAAAAATCACTGAAACAATAATTCCGATTACACTTGGAATATCCAGCCTGTTGAAAGCATAGAACCAAAACGAATTAACTGGTCTTATAAGTGAATAATCCAAATCGCCTTCAATTACTGCCTCTTCTAATCCCTCGTGTGATGCCACAAAGAAAAACTGATATCCCATCTGAATAATATTCGCTGTAGTAATAAGTATCATGTAGTCTCTTCTAGTCCAATCGAAAATTCTGTCAGTAAAACTGAAGTAAACAATACCTGTTATCACTTCTATCAGATAGAACATTATAGAAAAAACTACGGTAAGTATAGCCGTGGTGCGATATATTAAGAACTCTCTAAAAGACTGTTTTACAAGTTCTTTGAAAACTGAAAATCTCATTACGCCCCCATCCCTTCATATAGCTTTAGAGCCTTTTTATATAATACTCTATAAATAAGATTTAATACAATAATGCAAAGCACTAAGTAAATATTTAATGTAAGCACTTTAGATTGAATATATTTTCCCATTACCACTTCAGACAGATTACAACCAATCATACCAAATGGATTATAAGCAATTATTCTACTGAATCCAGAAGGTAAAAAACTTATCGGAAAATACATTCCCGCAAAGAGCATATATACTCCTCTAAGTATCGGTTTTAACGGCCACATCTGTATCACTCTGAAACCCAAAAGCGATATAATGGAAGCAATTTGAAACCACAAAAAAATGCACAAGAAAAAATATGATAGTGTCAGTAAAAAATCAAATATTCCAATTCCACTATACAAATCATAAATAAAAACCGTACCGATAAATATCAAAATACTGATAAAGCACCTTCCCAAATAGTCAAAAAAGCTATCATACAAAACATTAATAGGTCTAAACAAGTAAGTTGAAAACTGCCCGGTTCTAATCATATTACCTATTCTAAAACAGATATCAAAAGAAAAAACCATACTTGAAATATTGGTTAAAACAAGATAAACTACCATATCCTTAAAAGAATAACCTCTAAATGAGTCAATAGTAGATGTTTTATATATTGCATTCCATACAAACACAGAAATCATTACATTAAATGCAGTCAGTGCTAATCCACAAACAAAATCAAATCGATATACAATAGTTGTCATTAATCGATTCATAAATGTTAAAAAATATTTTTTCATTTTCATTCCTTACAAAAAATACTCACTAGAATATCTTCCAATTCCATTTCTTCTTTATGAATACTGATAACATTTTTCAAATTCATAAAATTAACGATTGGTTCTTTATCTGTTACAAATATCCTATATTTGTTAGTCTCATCTTTTATAAGTGATGCACCATCCATACTCATAGACAATTCAGTACCATCTGTTTCCACTATATAAGACGTTTTGTCTGTATACTGTGATTTTAATTCAGATAATGATGTATCCGAGATAATACTTCCCTTTTTAATAACAATTACACGTTTTGCAAGGTTCTCTATATCTTGTATATAATGACTACTAAATAGAATTGTTGTTTTCTCCACCCTGTTTATTTTTTGTAAAAATTCATACATAAATTTTTGACTGACAATATCCAAGCCTAACGTTGGTTCATCCAAAAAAAGGATTTCCGGTTTGTGGATTAATGCACAAATCAGTTCAAATTTCACACGTTCACCAAGCGATAGTTTACGAACCGGCACGCAAAGTTTTTCAGAAACTTTTAAACTATTCACTAATTCATTTAATCTTTTCTCAAAATCTTCCTTTGGGATTTCATAGATTTCCTTTAACATTTTTAACGTATCTATAGGAGGAAGATCCCATATCAACTGGCTCTTTTGTCCTAAAACAACTCCTATGCTCTTCAAGTATTCCTTATCTTTTGAATAAGGTTTGTACCCATTACAATGAATATCACCTTTTTCATTGGAAAGAATACCTATAAGCAGTTTCATAAGCGTTGTTTTTCCAGCTCCATTTGCTCCAAGAATGCAAACAATTTCTCCCCTATCAACCATAAAATCAACATTATTTATAGCTGTAATCTTTTTCTTCTGTCTTCCAAAAAAGTCTTTGATTGTTCCGCACATTCCGCCTTGTTTTTCGAAATATGTATAAGAAAAACAGACATTTTTGCACTCAATTATACATTTACTCATTTATTACGTCCTTAGTCCATTCCTTTCCCAAAGGCCCTTTGATTGAATATTCGTTCAAATTATATTTATATATATATATGTGTGTCAAGTATTTTTTGAAAATTTTTTTAACTTTTCCACCAAAAGGACAAATAATTGCCGTTTAAAATCACAATTGTACGCTTTTTGATAGTTTTTCTATAATGATACTATTTATCTAACAATTCCATATTTATTGATTTCTGTGTAAATCCCGACTTTTTATACATATTCAATGCATTGACATTTCGAGCATTTACCTGTAACTCTAGGCTATCTAATCCAAGTTTTGATTTTCTTTCTTTTGCAAAATCAAGAAGCTGCGTTCCAATTCCCTGTCTTTGATATTTCTTTCCAACCACAAGTGTATCTATAAATAACACTTTCTTATTTATCTGATGAGGACTAGCAACACTACGAATCATGAAAATCAAAGCACCAACAACTTCATAATCTTTTTCCGCAACGAAAATCATTTCATCTTCGATATTTTTAACAAACTCTTCTTTTGGAAGAACTACATCTGTCTTTCTGAATACATCAGGTCGTAATTCAATATGAAGGTTCTGAACTTCTTCCATCAAAACTTCTACTTCTTCATAGTCTTTTAAAACTGCTTTTCTAATTATCACATTCATCTGTAGTCTCCAATCTATGTTTTTTTTATAAAAAAGCTTTTTGCTTTTAAAAAATTAAAAACAAAAAGCTTTTTAATAATCATATAATTCTTATGCTCTTAACTCAATTCCCATTGTAAAGCTAAGCTTTCTAAGAATCTTATCTACAAACTTATCTACTGCCTCAGTTGTAAGCTCTTCATCCTTTGGTGTGAATGTCAACGTAAATGCCATTGAACGATGTGTTGAAGGAATCGGAAGTCCCTCATAAATATCGAACAATTCAACATTTGTCACATACTTACAGCTGCTGTAAATAGCCTTCTCGACATCTGCACACTTAACGCTTCTATCCATAACAAGAGCAAGATCTCTCTTCTCAACAGCAAACTTTGGAAGTGGTGTAAACTTGGCAACATTTCCATAGTATTTCTCGAGCTTATCAAGCTTGATTTCTGCAAGATATGCAGGTACACGCATAGATGTTTCATCCTGAATATCATATCCAAGCTGTCCGATATAACCTACTTCTTCGCCATCACACATAACCTTGGCACATCTATATGGATGAAGGAAGCTTGTTTCCATTTCTTCATACTCAAACTTTACAAGCAGTGTATCAGCAAGTGTTTCCAGAATTCCCTTAACTGTAAAGAAGTCTTCTTTTGCTCCCCATGCACCTACCATAATAGTAGCAAGTTCTTCAGGGTACTCGCTAAGTGGAAGACTCTTTGGAATGAAACGGCTTGCCATTTCAAACAAACGTCCTTCGAGGTTTCCTTTCTTCTGGTTACGTGAAATAGCACGTACCATCTGAGGTGCAAGTGTTGTACGCATAAGTGAAAGATCTTCATTAATAGGATTGATGAGTTTAATAGCCTTTCTTTCATCAGCATCTTCTGGAATTCTTAATAAATCAAGATCTGATGGTGAGAAGAAGGAATAATGCATACATTCATATGCACCTACAGAGCAAAGTGCTCTCTTTATCTTAAGTTCCATCTTCTGCTTAAGGCTTCTTCCACCTGCTGTTACCTGAGCTTTCTTGAGGAATGTACTCTTAACGTGGTCATATCCATACATACGGATTACTTCTTCTGCAATGTCTGGATATGATTCCATATCTTCACGATATGCAGGAATCTGAAGTGTAAGCTCATCGCCATTTATTTCCGGCTGCATGTTGAGATTTGTAAGGATTCTCTTGATATCCTCTGTAGGAACTTCTATTCCGAGTACTCCATTGATTCTTTCAATGCTAGCCTTCATAGTTCTTGGAAGAATTGAATTTCCTGTATTCTTATCCACATGAGTTGAAGAAACTTTTCCTGCTCCAAGTTCTTCTACAAGATGAAGCGCTCTCTTCATTGCAAGTTCTGTATTGTATTCATATACACCCTTACTGAATGTTGAACTTGAGTCAGAAACCTGTCCAAGTTCGTGAGATGTATGACGAACGTTCTCTCTTGCAAACTTGGCAGCTTCGAAGATAACACTCTTTGTATCCTCGCGAATCTCTGAGTTAAGACCACCCATTACACCAGCAAGTGCTACCGGTCCTTCTGCATCGCAGATTACAAGATTCTTAGGTGAAAGCGTGAATTCTTTCTCATCAAGTGTTGTAATCTTCTCTCCCTCAGACGCACGACGAACTATAATCTTACCACCTTTGATAAAGCTTTCGTCAAATGCATGCATTGGCTGTCCGATTTCCACCATTACATAATTAGTAATATCAATCATGTTGGAACGTGAAGTATGACCTGTAAGTGCAAGTCTTCTCTTCATCCATGCAGGTGACTCTTTGATATTTACGTCATATACATAGTGACCAACGTATCTAGGACAGATATCAGTTGCCTCTACTGTTACATCAAAGTCATCTTTCTTAACTTCAGTCTCATGATAATCAAGAGATGGCATCTTGAGTTCTTTTCCAAGAACAGCAGCAACTTCTCTTGCAATACCGAGCATGCTCTGACAGTCAGGACGATTAGCTGTAATAGCAATATCGAAAATCCAGTCGTCAAGACCAAGTATCGGCTTAACATCAGCTCCAACCTCTGCATCTTCAGGAAGAACAAGAAGTCCGTTGTAACCTGCTCCAGGATACATATCTTCATTTATTCCAAGCTCTGTACCAGAACAAAGCATTCCTTCAGATTCATATCCGCGAAGCTTTCCTTTGGAAATCTTCATTGTTCCAACTACAGTTACGTGGTCTTTAGCTGTCTCTATTACTTGTGCGCCTACAAGTGCTAATGGGAACTTCTTTCCAGCTTCAACATTGTCTGCTCCGCAGCAAACCTGGAATGTTCCATGCTCACCAGCATTTACCTGACATACATGAAGGTGTGTATCTGGAATAGGATCACATTTTTCTACAAGACCTACTACTACCCCGCTTATATCTTTGCCCAATTCGGTAAGCTCTTCTACTTCAAAACCACATGAAAAGAGCTTTTCCTCTAATTCTTTTGGGGTAACATCTATATCAACATATTCTTTTAACCAGCTTAATGGTGCTAACATATTCTTTTCCTTTCGCTTTATATGATGATTACTCTTGATCGCCTATCTGATTAAGAACATCCAGGTCAGATTCGAACAAAAGCTTAATATTATTGATACCATATTTAAGCATTGCAATTCTCTCAAGACCGATACCAAATGCAAGTCCGCTGTACTTATCCGGATCTATTCCGCAATTCTCCAATACTTTGCGGTTTACGATACCTGCACCAAGTACTTCAATCCAGCCAGTTCCCTTGCAAAGGCTGCATCCCTTTCCGCCACAGGAAAAGCAACTGATATCAACTTCTACAGATGGCTCTGTAAATGGGAAATATGAAGGACGAAGTCTTGTTACAGTACTGTCTCCATAAATCTTCTTTACGAACATGTCAAGCATTCCCTTGAGATCGCTAAGTGTAATCTTCTCATCTACTACAAGACCTTCCATCTGATGGAACATAGGTGAGTGTGTTGCATCATCATCTGAACGGAATACTCTTCCAGGGGAAAGAATCTTAATAGGTGGCTTCTCAGCTTCCATTACGTGTATCTGTCCTGATGAAGTCTGTGTTCTAAGAAGAAACTCTGGTGTAAGGTAGAAGGTATCCTGCATATCTCTTGCCGGATGGTCTGCAGGTGTGTTAAGTGCTGTGAAGTTGTAATAATCTGTTTCGATTTCTTTTCCTTCATACACTTTGAACCCCATTGATGCGAATACATCTATAAGTTCTTCTCTTACCTGAGTTACAGGATGAAGGTGTGCAGGTTTCATCTTGACTGCAGGACGTGTTACATCTATCTTCTCTGACTCGTATCTAAGCTGAAGCTCTTTTGCCTTTATGTGTTTATCAATTTCTTCAAATTTGGAAAGAGCCCACTGCTTTAATTCATTTACTGTCTGTCCATACTCTGCTTTCTGCTCTTTCGGAACATCTCTCATTTCCTTCATGAGAGCTCCAATTTTTCCCTTTTTGGAATCAAGGAAATCTTTACGCACTTCATATGCAGCTTTGGAATCAACCAATTGCTCTGCATTTTTGAGTATCTCTTCACGAATTTCCTTGGCACGTTCTCTTAATCCATTTAAATCTGCCATTTCTTTTTTCCTTTCCTCAAAATAAAAAACGCCTCTAAGATTGAATAAACAATCTCAGAGGCGAATAATCGCGGTACCACTCTGTGTTTATGTTTTCTATATACTATCAGAAAAACATCTCTATGCATTTAACGCATGCCAACGTTATAAGCTACTACAATTCACTTATACAGCTCCAGTGTGAAGGTGAGAAATGCCTGAACCTTAGGACTCTTCCAGCTAGTAAAGTCCACTCTCTTGAAGGGATGACAATTCCTAATGCACTATCATAGCTTTTAAAATATATAATATCCATTTAATAATACTCTTTTTTACCAAAAAGTCAAATTTGATTATCGATTACTATTGACAGCATCCATCCACTTTTCTATATCCTCATCTTCTGCTTCATATGAGCCTGCGAATATGCGGAACTTTTCGTTTTCTTTTGATGATATTCCGGGGATTTCTATAGCTTCAATGATTCCCTTTGTATAAACCTGGGCTATATGATTCATGCATACTCTGCAATCATAAATATCTCTAAGGTTTAGTGCCTTAGAGATATCTCTTTCATCTTTTTGATGCATTTTATCGCGCATATATATGTGAATTAGTCTTGCTGCATTTTTTCTAAGAAGATTTTCTTCTGGATGAGAAAAGTCATATTCATCTATAAGACTTTGATGCCACAGATAATTCAAGAACTCATATTCATTAAGTTCACATTCATCATCTACTGTATCTAAATTAATATATTCACATTTTTTATCGATAGTCTCATTTTCTTTACTGATGCTATCTTTTTCTTTTTTCTCTTTCCACAATGAAAAGTCTTCCTGATAAAGTCTGCAAATAAAATCCTTAACTTTCATAGTCTTATCTATTAGATTCCAACTGGTGTAATCTTAAGAGTAACGTTGTCACAGGCTTCAAGAGATGACACTTCAAAACTCTTTCCGTTCTCGATTGTCTCTTCTCCTGTCCAGAGATTCTTTACAGTATATCTTTTAGCATTTTCAAATGCCTGCTTATTGCAAATCTTATCTCCGATCTTCTCTACTATAAGTTCAGGATCTATAACAACACTTTCCTTTTGCTTTGACTTGCTGCAGTTAACAAAGGTTACTGCTACGCTTCCATCTGCAAGCGGCTTTGCCAGTACATCGATTCTATTATTGTCACGAATATAATTCGTATCAGAATGTTCCTTATCAAGAGTTGAATATATTCTCTTTGCCTGAACTCCGAGGGCATCCTGATTAAGTGCGATTAAATCTTCATTGCTGATAATCTGGTACCACTTATCGCCTTTCTCCATTCTTCTAAGGTCAAGTCCGAGCATAAGAGGTGAATTCATCATACACCACATAGCAAAGTGAGATTTGCACATGGTATCATCCATTCCATCCATTCCTATCATCAGCATATCAGGATCGTTCCATCCTTTGGAAAGACCTGCAAATTCATCCATTATGACAGCCTTATTGTACTGCGCCATTACGCTTGTTGTATAATCGCTTTCCCATGCTCCTTTTCCAGGATCTCCGTCTGCTCCTACCTGAAAAGTGATATCATTTAATATTCTCCAGGAATCACCTACTTTATATCCCCAGTTCTGTGGCTGAGTTTTGCCCCATTCACAGATGGAAAGAATAACATCGTGGTCTTTATCTGCCTTATTAAAACCTTCAAGAAGCGCAGCATAGGAACAAAGTGTATTTTCCTGCCTTCTGTGATTCATAAGTCTTATGCTGTTTTCGCCTGCTTTAAGTTTAATTGTTATCTTATTAGACTCGATAAATGTTTCCGTATCTGGTGTTTCAGGAAGAAAATCGTCATAAAATACTTCTGCATTCTCCTTTTTGCCAACTGCAACTTCGAGCCAGCTTCCTACTCCGACTTCTCTTCCAGTTGCATAGGTTACAACAAGATCGTATTCTCCGTCTTTATCTACCTTTATAGTGAATTCCAGCTCTCCGCTCATATCTCCAACAGGTGTATTATCAGGACCTGTGCCATCAAAAGTTCCGATTCCTGTTGCGTAATCGTCTTTTATAAAAGCACCTTTTCCTGTAATAACTCCGCTTCCTGCAACATCGTATTCACCTTTAAATCCATTTCCTGATACACTTATCTTCTTTATGTTAGGAGCATATGTATATCTTGCATTCTCCGGATCTGAAAATGTTGCATTGTCCCAGGGATAATAACAGTTATCCACTTTAATAAAATCAACACCCCACTCAATATATGCCTTAGCATCATCTATCTCGTGTCCACAGGTTCCAACTGCTGCCCCTGCGCAAAGGTTAGTTCCTACGTCATTGTACATACCAAACTTAAGTCCTTTAGCATGTATATAATCTGCAAGACTTTTAAATCCATCAGCAAACTTTACCTGTTCATTTGCAAGCTGACCGTTTACCCTCTCAGTTTTATAGCAACCATCATCGAGTACGATATACTTGTATCCCAGTTTATCAAGCCCCAGCTCTACTATTTTGTCAGCCATTGCCTTGGTAAGTTCTTGAGTGTTCCCGCTTCCGAATGCATTCCAGCTATTCCATCCCATTGCAGGAAGATGATTTTTCTTCTTGTTATGCAATACCTTTCCATTTGTAAAATCATCAAAACGATATTTGTTTTCAGTAATAACTACAGGTCTTTCCATTGTTCCTCCCCATGTATACATTCAGATATTTTTGCTGATATGTGTTCCTTGTCTATATTTTTCCCTATGAATACTATTTGAATCATTCTATCTCCATAGACTTCATCCCAGTCATCTCTTACTTCCGGATATTCTTCGAAGACATTTTTTTGTTCTTCCGCAGAAAGTGATGCAACCCAGTTAGACATCTTACTTACAACAGCATTTCTTCCGGCTTGTTCGAATAGCTGCACGTGAACATCATCGTCACTAAACCATATATACCCCTTAGCCCTTATGATATTCATTGGATAATCATTATTGATAAAATCCATGAATTTCTCTCTTATCAGAGGATTTCTGGCTTCAAATACAAACGAGGTTATACCATACTCTTCTTCATCTTCGTCTTCGATTTCTGCATGTGCGAGTGCTCTTTGAATAGCAGAACCACCAAGTACTTCTTCGAAATCGAATGGTTCGTCATTCAAGAGATCTTCTATTTTCACTTTTCCATGTATAGATCTTATAATATTGGCACTAGACTGAAGTCTTTTAAGAACTTTTTCTACTTTAGTCAGCTCTTCTTCTCCTAAAAGGTCGCACTTGTTTAATACGATCACGTTACAGAACTCTATCTGATCCATGACTAGATTGATGATATCAACATCTTCATTTGCAGATATCTTTTCTTCATCATCTTTTGTCTTTCCCTCGAGTTCATACAAAAACTCACTGTGAACTCTATCTGCATCTACTACTGTAATGACAGTATCAAGGAAAAAAAGAAGGTCTTCGTGAGTCTGTTCATGTACAAGAAAAGCTTCTGCTATTGATGAAGGGTCACTTACACCTGATGCTTCCACAAATATAATCTCAGCATTACTACATTTGGAAATCTCATCTATCTGCTCCATGAATTCTTCTCTTAATGTGCAGCAGATGCAGCCGTTTGAAAGTTCTACAACGTTTGTATCCATGCCGGCTATATTTCCTTGTTTCAAAAGCTTTGCATCAATATTTACACTTCCTATGTCGTTTACTATAAGTGCAACTTTTCTCTCTTCCTGCTGCAGAAGTTCATTTAGAAGTGTTGTCTTTCCTGCACCTAAATATCCAGTTATTAAAATGACCGGGATTTTATTTTCCATATCTTAAACTCTTTCTATCGATAAATAAAATTTGAAAATCCAGCCTCTGCACCCTCTTTAATCGTCGAATATGCAAACAATGCAAATCGGCATCCAGTGAAATGGTCAAGTCCAAAGAAAAGCTTTGTGCTTTGTCCTATACTTTTCCACTCATTATCTTTATACACTGCACACATTGCCTCGTCTCTTTCATCTTCATATACGATGGTCATTTTGACTTTGAGACCATTTTTCAAATCTTCGTTGCCAAGAAGTACTCTTTCTTCTTCAACTTCTTTTACTTCGTTATCAGTGCCATTTCCAATCTCTTTGTGGTACTTAACTGCATAAAAGTTTCCATTGTCTTTGGTAACACCTACAAAACAGTACTTTCCGATAAATGCAGCAAGTCCCATGAAATCACCCTCAGAAAGATTTGCAAAATCAAGTGTAACCTGACTTTCGCATTTAGGATATACTGTTCTTTGGGTAAGTGTATTAACTGCCTGTTCCAGGCCTTTGACTGTTTTTCCTGTTTTTATAAATAACTTTCCTTCCTTATCTACTCTTAATAAAGAAAAGTCAGGTTCATGATTAAACTGCCAGCAACTATTAAGGCCATATGTTCCATTTCTTCTTATTTTTTCGGATGAAATCTCTCCATTTTTCTTCATAGAAATATATTTTTCTATAGAAAAATCACTAAAATCAATATCATATTTGAAATCATCACTGCATGTAAGATTGTCATATATATGATCCGGTTTAGTACTTGTGTTCTCTAGTATCTTCGGAGCTTTTCCATCTATTCCGAAAACGAAGGTATTATTCTCATACGTTACAGGTACTACAACCGGGATTCTTCCAACTGCGCCGCTATCCTGGAAAAGAACTGCAAAAAAACTGCCATCTTGTCCCTGAACAATTCCGCCTTGAGCAATTCCTGAACCTCTAAATCCCATATCATCATTAAACACATCACCACCTGTGAATTCTCCTTCCAGAGAATCTGCTACATACATAGCTTCTACTCTTCTCCACCTATCTCTAAGAGAATGAATCATGAAAAGGTAGTACTTTCCATCTATTTTGTATAGATGAGAGCCTTCATATCCCAGGTTGGGATTTCCCTTATCACTAACAATAACTCTGTCAATTCCGCCTTCTTTTGGCTTTGTAAGGTCTTTGTTTAACTCTGTAAGATGAATATCTGTATTGCCTGATACAATAAATGTTCTATCTCCATCGAATAGAAGTGATGAGTCATGATAAAAACCTTCTATCTCACTCTTTTCCCATATACCATCGATGGAAGCTGACTTGTAGAGATATGTTTTCTTTGTATCATTACATGAAAAAACAAGATAGAATTTTCCATTATGATGTCTAAGGCTTGCAGCCCACATTCCTTTTCCGTAGATACCTTTCCCATCCTTTAGTTTCTGGGCATCTGTTCCATCTAGCCTGTCGCAGACGTACGCAGCATGTTCCCAGTTTATAAGATCATAAGAACGCAGAATTTCACATCCCGGAAAAAAGTGCATTGTTGTGCTGACAAGATAGAATGTGTCATCAACAAAAATCACGTCAGGATCTGGAAAATCCATTTTCAGTATTGGATTTGTCCCCTTTATATTACCCATAATGTCATTTTCTCCTCAATATATGTTTTAAATACAACTTATATTTTAGAAAAAAGTAAAACATTTTACAACAATCTTTTTAATGTATTTCTCTTATTTTTTTCTAGCAATATATATCAAATGACTGGAGCTTCCAAGGAGCTCTACTCTCTGGCAATGATGCAGATGATAGTCTTTGAATGCATCAAATTCTGCCTCTGACATTGAAAAATCTTCTCTTCTTTCTGCAAGTTCCATTATTCCATCAACTGCAGCTATTGTAATCTTATCTACAGGCATATCTGTAAATAACTCTTCGAATTCATCAATGTTAAATCCTGTAAACAGCTGTTCCGGAAAATGCTTTACTTTATAATCTCTAGTAAAGTTCTCCTCAAGCCCCGATGCAAAATTTCCCTGTAGATAATTGTCGAACATAATAGCATGGACTGATAAAAAAGCTGCTATTATAATGCCACCTTTTTTAGTAACACGTATTGCTTCTTTGATAGCTGCTTCCTGGTCTTGTCTATCATACAGATGATATAAAGGTCCAAGAATAAGTGTCATATCAAAACTGTTGTCAGCAATAAAATGCAAATCAACACCGTCACCTTTACAGGCTTTTATATTAGGTATCTCTTCACATTTACGACAAAGGATTTCAAAATTTCTGTCTGCAAATTCTACAGCTGTTACATCGTAACCTTCTTTTGCAAGGTTTATTGAATACCTGCCTGTTCCTGCTCCAACTTCGATAACTTTCCCTTTATCAGCAAGATATTTCCTTATAAAATGCATGGTGGTATAGTATTCAAGCTGAGCCTGACGACTATTCTCCATTCTCGTTTCTTCATCATAGGAATCATAGAAACCGTTTATTATTTCTCTTCTGTCACACATTTTTCTCCCCCCTGTTTTGTGAACGCTCTAAACATTCGTTTTCACATTTGTTTATTTAAAAAAACGAGGCGATTTTTTCTTAAATCGCCTCTTACATTATATCTTACAAAAGGTGTGCTCTAAGTTCTTCTGCGCTCAGGTCGGAGAAATATGCTGGTGGAATATCAAGAATAGTCTTGCATCCAGTCTGTCCTTCCTTACGCATGCGATATGCAGCTCGTGCAATACATACTAAAACGCTTGTAGTAAACTCAGGATTAGAATCAAGCTTAAGGCTATACTCAATGATGTGATTGTGTTCCTTATTTACACCTGTTTTGCCGCTTCTAAATACAAATCCGCCATGAGCAAGACCTGAATGCTCTCTCTTAAGCTCTTCTTCTGAAATGAAATGTACTGTGGTATCATAGTCTGAGAAATAGTTTGGCATTTCCTTTATTTCTTTCTCAACTCTTGCAGCATCTGCGCCTTCTTCAAGTACTACAAAACACTCTCTTGTGTGCTTCTGTCTTGTTGAAAGTTCCGGACAAGCTCCGCTTCTTACTGCTTCAAGCGCACTCTCTACAGGAATTGTATACTGTTTTGCATCTTTAACTCCGTCAATTCTACGGATTGCATCTGAATGTCCCTGTGAAACGCCTTTTCCCCAGAATGTATAATCTTTTCCGTCTGGAAGAATTGCATTTGCATAAACTCTTGCAAGAGAGAACATACCTGGATCCCATCCACAGGAAATCACACCTATTGTGCCTGCTTTCTTTGCAGCTGCATCAACATTTGCAAAATGCTCAGGGATTCTTGCGTGTGTATCAAAACTGTCGACAACATTGAACATAGATGCAAACTCTGGTGTCATCTTTGGAAGATCTGTTGCACTTCCTCCGCAAAGAATCATTACATCAATCTTGTCTTTCCATTCTGAAGCCTTTTCTGCGCTTACAACACTTACGTTAGGAGTTAAGATTTTAACTGTCTCTGGATCTCTTCTAGTGAATACTGCTACCAGTTCCATATCTTTTGCTTCTCTAACGGCAATTTCAACTCCACGTCCCAAATTACCGTAACCCATTATTCCTAATCTAATACTCATTTTTCATCCTCTCTTTCAATATATTTATTATGCATAAATGCTGAATTCTGTGGCATTAATCTACACTATTACTAATGGAATTCACTGTCAATAACAATCCATGTATGCATAGACGTCAGAAAAGTCATGACGCTTTAAATCTTCATGATTAATGAAGAAATTGCATACTCCTGAATCTCCAAACATAAGATCGAATTCTCCATCAAACTCAGAATCGAGCTGGAACAGTAATGTGTCATATTTGCTATCACATTCTCTTGGATCCGACTGGCAAAAAACGGTAATCCGAACATCTTGTGATTTGGAAGGCTGTATTTATTGCACAGATACCGATAGTCTTCTTTGCATAAGTAATCACTTAGCCATTCGCTTTTAATGTCTAATCCGTATTTTTCTACAAGAATATCTCTTGCATCATCGTCATAGTTTTCATTATCCGGATTGCATTCTTCTTCTGCAAGACGAGGGCACAGGCGAAAACTCTTTTGAGTAGGAAACCATGCTTCTTTATCTTCTTCAATGTCCATATTGCAATGAATTCCCATATCCTTAACATCTTGTTCTGTTACTGTTGTATCTATCTTTTCATGAAATACAACTTTGTGATTATTGTCTTCGTATATACCCAAATCTCCTTCTCCTGAAACAAAGAACTGAAGAAGCCCTTCTGAAGGTAGTCTTTCAAATTCAATATCACTAAAATTTATCTGTGCCAATAGATATAGCTTTTGGCCATTTTCATCTGTTGGGTATTCCTTCTCTTTCCCCTTTGGCCAATATGGATATCCTCCCACTTTGCTATCAAAAATGGTCGTCTTTTCATTAGAAAGCAAGAAACTTACTATAGGTTCTTTGTACTTTTCCTTCATTTTCTCGTACAAATAGTCAAGCTTTTCAAATCCTATTGATTCATTTTTTAGTTTCGGGTTTCTGTTTTCCCATGCTTTATCTATATATTTTGACAATCCGTCATAATAGTCTTTTGTAAATGGAACGAAAAGATATGCTTCGTTCTTAAACTCGCTACTATAATACTTTTCTTCGCCAAAATATTTTTTGGCATAATCATCAACGCAGCTTGGATAGCCATGTCCGTTAAACTTGTAAAACTCATATACAAACGGTTTAAATTCATCTTTGAAATGAAAGTCTGTAATGTTTCCATGCATATACTGGCTTGTAGCTATTATTTCTCTGATGTCCTCATCTTTTTCTAAAGCCTTTTTAATTCCAGGTTCTATACTAAATAAATCATCTGACAATATTCCCTTATGGTATGACCATTTCAAGAATATCGCCAGATGATTAAAACCTGAATACTTTGGACACTCCAAAGCCAAATCTTTAATTTTGGATTCATGCATAAATCCTTTATCTATTACCATTCCCGCTCTCCATTTTTGTATACTTGTGTACTTATGTGCCACTTTTTTGCTGCAACAACATTATACGCAAAAACAAAATTTTACACAATATGTTTAAATTTCTGGAATAGATAATAAATTCGGATTTAGCTATTATTCATTTACAACGCTTTATTTGTCACAATAAGCTATTGCACTATTACTTGCTACTGTACCAAATACAACGATATCAGATACTGCATTTCCGCCTATTCTGTTTCCGCCATGAACTCCGCCTGTAACTTCGCCGGCTGCGAACAATCCCGGAATAGGTTTTCCATCTGTCCCTATTACCTGTGCTTTAGTATCTATCTTTACACCGCCCATTGTATGATGGATTCCTGGAGCAATCTTTATAGCATAGTATGGAGCAACACTTAAATCTTTTTCCATTCCTGTATCACGTCCAAACTCTGCATCTTTCTTATCTGCAACTGCCTTATTCCATGTTTTAAGTGTTTCTGATAAAACGTTTGGATCTACATCAATCTGTTTTGCAAGATCTTCAATAGTATCAGCCTGAACTGTTATTCCAATAGAGACATATTTCTCGATAGCTTTAAGACCATCTCTTAAGCGCTGATCGAAAACTATATATGCATATCCGCCTGTCTGCTCAAGCTCAGCAGCAGATACCTTATCTCTTGTAAGAAGTTCATTTGTGAAACGCTTACCTTCCTGATTAACAAGTATTGCACCATCACCACGAACACTTTCTGTTATCAGCATGGAAGTACCTTGCTCTACGGTTGGATGAAGCTGAATCTGATCTATATCTACAAGGTCAGCTCCTACAGCCTCTGCCATTACGATACCATCACCCATTGCACCAGGAGCACTTGTCGATACTGTTCCTTTCAGATCGGAACGATATTTAACAATCATATCCTGATTGTTACCAAATCCGCCTGTTGCAAGAATAACTGCTTTGGAATTAATAGTGTAATTGTAGTCACTGCTTGTAGCCTTTACACCTACGATACTGCCATTTTTGCTTATAAGCTCTGTAGCTTTAGTTTCATACATTACATCTATATTCAGTTCATTCATCTTGTTCAAAAATCTTGTAACAAGATAAGCACCTACGCCAGATCCATCTTCCGGAGCATGGATACGTGCATTTGTAGCTCCACCTGAAAAACCAACCTTTGGAAGAGGAGCACCGATTGAATCGAGCCAGTCTATAGCTGCCGCAGAATTCTTAGCCATAACAGTTACAAGATCGCGGTTATTCATCTGATGGCCACCTTCCATGGTGTCTTCTATAAATACTTCAACGCTATCCTTAATTCCCTGTTCTGCCTGATAGTGTGTCTCAGCCGCATTCATACCACCTGTAGCCTTTGTTGTATTACCACCAACGTATGGCATCATTTCAAGAAGTATTACCTTCTTACCATTTTCAGTAGCGTTAATTGCTGCTGTCATACCAGCACCACCTGCTCCGATTATACAGATATCACAGTCAAGTGTTTTATCTGTCTTTGGTGCATTGGAATCTTTTGCAACTGCAGCCGGAAGCTTATCTATATCGCATCCTGCTTCTGTAAGAGCATTCTGCAATGCTCGAAGAATTGCACTACTTGTTACTGTAGCACCGGAAATAGCATCAACGTTTGTAGTCTGTGCAGAAAGTATACGTTCTGGAAGCATAGACACTGCAAAAGTACCTATATTTTCAGTTTCATGGTCACCTGTTATCTTAATATCGTCAATACTGTTTTCACTGACAGTAACCGTTACTTCAACGTCACCACCAAATCCCTTTGATGTTCCTGTATATGTTCCTGCAATAAACAGATTTCCATCTGCTGCTTTTGGTCCTTCATCAACTGCAGGACCACCAGCCTGAGCAAGCGAAACTGCTGCTGCCTTTTTTACAGCAGTACTTGTAATGGTTGCTCCAGAAACTGTATCCACGTCAGTTGCCTGTTTTTCCAAAATCTGCTCTCTAAGTTTAGGAATAGCAGCTCCACCAACTTCAGGTGTCTCTCCTTCTCCAACAATTTCAGCATCTACAATGCCGCCATTTTCTCCTATAGTAAGAGTTACTTCAACTTCTCCACCAAATCCTTTGATTGAGCTCTTATAAGTTCCAGGACTGAAACTGCCCTTTGTATCAGCCGGTGCGCTAGGTCCTTTATTGGGATCAAACATAGGTTTCGACCATACAAGGCATAACACAACAGCTAGGAACAAAAGACAGGCTATTACTCTGCGGAGTCGAGTAATTAAGACTTCTTTGTTCATTAAATTACCTCCTTTGTTTTTGCGCAAAAAAAACAACAACGCTTTATTTTTTTATCGTCTGTTTTTTGTCTAATTGATAGACTAAAAACACACAAAAGTCGTTGTCAGAGACATTCCATGACCAAGTACAAAATCCATGATGATGGTTGTACGAAAGTTTTTACTAAAATGAGTTACTACAAATCTTGTTTTATACTCATATATGATTATAAAATCGCAAAAATTGCGTAGTGAGTCTTTTAATATTGGTATAAGATGGATAAAGTATCAAAAACTATAGAGATTTAGAGGGGGTACTATGAATCTTAAAACTGCTTATGAACCATACTTTAAAATCGGTGCTGCAATTTCCAGATGGAACTTGCATACCAAGGCGCACATGAAGCTTCTCACAGAACAGTTTAACAGCTTTACTTGTGAAAATGATATGAAGCCTATGTATTATCTTGATATGGACAAGAATAAAGAAAATCCGGAAAAATATAACTTCGAGCCTGCTCTTACTTTCGAAAATGCAATACCTTACCTGGAATTTGCCAAAGAAAACGGTATAGCTATGCGTGGCCACACTCTTGTATGGCATAATCAAACTCCAAAGTGGTTTTTCTGTGAGCATTATAATGAGAACTTTCCTCTTGCTGACAGGCAGACTATTCTAAAAAGACTAGAAAGCTACATTAAAGGGGTTCTTACTTTTGTTCAAACCAACTATCCCGGTGTTATTTATGCCTGGGATGTTGTAAATGAAATCGTTGATGATGGAGATTTCAGAAAATCAGTCTGGACTAAAACTGTCGGCAATGACTTTTTTATCAAAGCATTTGAATATGCAAGAAAATATGTAGCTGATGGCGTAGATCTTTTCTACAATGACTACGAAACAGCCCTTGACTGGAAGAGAGATTTCATTATAGAGCATGTACTGACACCACTTATAGAGAAAAATCTTGTAGATGGAATGGGTATGCAGTCTCATCTTCTTATGGATCATCCAAATCTTAATGATTACCAAAAAGCAGTCGAAAGCTACGGTGCACTAGGTCTTAAACTTCACATAACCGAACTTGATATGCACAATGCAAATCCTTCCAAAGAGTCTATGCATAAGCTTGCACTTAGATACAAAGATTTCTTCAAAATCTATCTTGATGCAAAGAAATCCGGAAAGGCTAATATTACAAGCGTTACCTTCTGGAATCTTCTTGATGAAGACAGCTGGCTTTCCGGTTTTAGAAGAGAAACAAGCTATCCTTTATTATTTAAAGGTAAGTGCGAAGCAAAAGAAGCATACTATGCAGTATTAAGTGCGGTATTACTGCCAGACACAAATACTGCAGATGATGAAAATTCATCACAAAATTATATAGATGCATATTTGTCTGATTCAATAGATAAATGGTCTCCAAACTACAAGGAAGAAGACTATTTAGTTCAAGGTATGCCTCAAAATAAATCTATGATTAAAATGTTTCGTGAAAACATCTGGCAAGATAACGAATATACTTACGAAGCATCCTACGGCTTTATTCCAAATGTCTTTGCATACCTTCATCCAGACACTGATATACGCCCATGTATGCTGGTCGTTCCAGGCGGCGGATACTGCATGTGCTGCTCTCATGAGGGAGAACTACCTGCTATGGAGTTTTATAACCGTGGCATGAATGTACTTGTTCTTAGCTATACAACAGACATCACCATGTCCGTTCCGCTTAAGAAACAGCCACTTAACGACATTTCAAGAGCTGTAAGATTTATAAGAAAAAATGCAGAAAAATATAACATCGATCCTGAGAAACTCTTTATCACAGGTTTTTCTGCAGGAGCTCATGTATGCGGAAGCCTTGCGGTTCACTTTGAAGATATAGTAGATACCGATTCTGAATACAACCAAATATCCAATAGGCCAACTGGTGTTATACTATCTTACCCAGTTATCACTACAGGCGAGTTTACTCACAAGGATTCAGTAAAGACTCTTCTTGGTGACAACCCTACAGACGAAGAACTTTTATATTTTTCTTTGGAAAAACAAGTTAAAGACAATACTCCGCCATGTTTTATCTGGCAAACTCAAGATGATGAGGGTGTTCCTGTAGAAAACAGCTATCTCTTCGCTATGGCTCTTCGTAAGAAGAAAATACCATTTGCACACTATGTATTTCCAACGGGACACCATGGTCTATCGATTGCCAATAATACATTTTTCAAAGGCTGGTCAGGCGGCGAGTACACAATGGAACAAACAATGCGTGCTGCTTTTAATGTCAAAGAAAACAAAGGAGTTAATGTCTCAGAGCAAAGAAGAAAAGAACTTATAGAACAGTTCTTTAGCGGTAATGATTTCCAGGGAAATGGAATTGATATGAGTCTAAAAAATGATGTAGGCTTATGGTCAGATCTTGCATGGGCATGGATAAGGCGAGTTTCTGAATATAAGTGACAAAAAGTCATACTTTATTGTTTCTATATAGTCCGTTTTACTGTTTGTATATTTCGTCGCAGACACGCTTCCGCTTGATTATAAACGTAGTGGTACGTAATGCGCTAAAAAACAGCGCACAAGTACCAACGTTTATAAACAGTTCTGCTCATGAAATATTAAAAGCCAGTAAAACTAATCTACTAAGTATTCAAAACAATAAAGTATGACTTCTTGCTGAGATTTATGATAATCACCAGCAAGAATCCTGCTTCACAGGACAAAATTTGTCTTGACGACAAATTTTGGTCTGGTACGGTTATTAATTTTCCTGATGAAAACAATAACCTATAGGTTTTTGTCACTTTTCTTTAATGTTACCTTTTCTAATATTCTCCTGAATCACTTTGTCTATTACTTCCTGAAACAACTTTTCAGAACCAAGTCTTGTTTTGGCCTGTCTTCCATAGACCTTTTTTGCAGTAACTTCATGCTCTTTCCAATCTTCGCCTCCATTACTGTTATTCAAAATCAAAGGCTGGAGGTTATCCATTGCATGGGCAAACTTTGATTCTGGTGTTTCATATGCTTCAAACTCATCAAAAAGTGCTATCAATTCTTTCTTCTGATCGTCCGGCAAAATAGAAAAGATTCTTTCCTTTGCCTTATCTTCTCTTTCTTTCTGAGTTTTAAGTCCCTCTGCATCATAGGCATAGGTATCTCCGGCATCAATTTCCACTACATCATGAATCAGGCACATAAGCATGACTTTTGCGATATCCACTTTTTCATTAGCATGCTCCTTCAACAGATATGCCATAAGTGCCATATGCCATGCATGTTCTGCATCATTCTCATTTCTTCCATGTCCGGAAAGATGTGTCTGTCTAAAAATATTCTTTTCCTTGTCGATTTCCAGTGCAAAATCGAGCTGTTTCTTTAATCTTTCGTCCATTTTTATATCTCCAAAAAATCAATTTAATTAATTGTGCGAACACGCTTTTTACTACAGAATGCTGTGAGCATTACAAAATACCAAACAGCCAACATTACTCCGCCTGCAACATAAGAAAATTCATGAATTGATGCAAACAAAACTTCACAGTATCTATCCAAAGGTGTAAGAAATATTGCAACTAAAACTGACAATATCATGCCTAGTATACTTATAGCTAACATCTTTTTGTTTGTGAAAAACTTCAGAACGTTTACATAGAAAACTGTTCCATAAAGCCATAAGCAAAGAACTATCAGTGCATGCGAGCTTCTCTCTACAAATCGTCCCTTTAGAACAAAGCTCAGAAGGAAAGCAAATATTACCATTACTATAGCAGGAACATATAATAGCAGTTTACTTATTCCCTCAGTAACTTTCCTTGTTCTAACAGATGATTCAACACTTTCTGACATAAAAGAGTCTAATAATAAGCAAAAAACTATAAAAATCAAAAAGAATACAAACATCATTCCTACCCCTCCGATTTCATGCTTTTCTTCTTTATCAGTTTACTTCTTTATCATATCGTTTTTTGTCATGTAAAAAAAGGGGATAAATATAATTGTTTATTACCGTATTTCCCGAATACAGATAATCATTCAATGTAACCATTTACAACCTCCCATTTTCCGCAAATCTTCATGCAAAAAGGCAAAGACCTCTATCATTTCTGAAAGCGTCTTTGCCTTTTTGCATATATAAATTTTTTTCCAAAACAATTTGAAAATATAATACGAATGTGCTATACCTAATATCTTGTGACGTCTTCTCATGATTCAGGATAATCATCAGCAAGAATCCTGCTTCGCAGGACAAAATTTCTCTTAACGACAAATTTTGGTCTGATACGGTTATTGATTTTCCTGATGAAAACAATAACCTATATTAAGATATCAGGAAGTGATAGCACGATGAAAAACAATATCAAAGGAATATTATATACAATACTTGGAGCATCTTGTTGGGGACTATCAGGCTCAATGGGACAATATTTATTCAATGTAGAAAAAATGGACAGCCGATGGCTTGTACCTATAAGACTAAGTTTTTCCGGTATTCTTATAATTCTATACTGCCTTATAAAACATAAACAAACTGTTTTTAAGCCTTGGAAATCTATCGAAATGGCAAAATGGATGCTTCTTTATGGAATTGGTGGTGTTAGCATCTGTCAGTTTCTGTATTTTCTTACTATTGAGCTTTCAAATGCTGCCATGGGTACTATACTTCAGGATCTTGCACCGATTTTTATATTGGCATTCACATGCATAGTTTCAAAAAGATTACCCAGACTATTTGAAATCATATCTATTCTTTTAGCACTAACAGGCGTTTTTCTATTGACAACTCATGGTGATTTCAAACATATTTCATTGCCGCTTCCTGCTTTAATTGCTGGTATTGGAAGTGCTTTTTGTGTAATGATATACAACGTTCTAGCTCCCAGAATTACCAGTAGCATTCCTGTTATTGTGGTTCAGGGATGGTCATTTTTAATTGGCGGAGCACTTCTTGGAATAGCATTTCAATCATGGAATTTGCACTATGTTCCAAGTTTTATGGGTATATTCGGAATAATCTTTGTTGTCATTGTAGGTAATATTTGCGCATTTACACTATACATAAGCGGAGTATCCAAGATTGGGCCACAAAAGGCAATTCTTTATAGTTTTGCCGAGCCTATAACAGCTGCTCTTATTTCAACTTTTGTTTTAAAGAGTTTTTTCACTTTTTATGATGCTATAGGTTTTGGTCTTATATTCCTGATGCTGTTTTTTATAACTTTTGACTCGAAAGATAACACTCCCACAAGCTAAATCCTCATGGAATCCTTGACTTAACCACCACAATCATTATAAAACTCTCCGTAGTGACCCGTTTTCCAAACAATTACAACAAAGTATTTTCAACAGCAGTTAGTAAGCATAAGGGTATTGAAATTTCATATGAATATTGGTAGTGTACAAATAGCACTACAATATATGATAACAAAACAACGAATTATCACTTTGCTTATAAATAGAAAGGGGAAGGAAATGAAAAAAAACACTGTTTACATTTTGCTTATTATAGTCTGCGCAGGAGTATTTTTATTCGCTAGTTTATATATCAATTCATTTGTTACACCTGGTCCAAACGCAGCATATATTATCAAAAATATTTTGCAGATTTCATCATTAATTATGGCTGGTGTTCTTTCAACATTATTGCACAAAAACCGAAAGAACGAGAACTAAATACACGTCAAAAGTGTTGTTCTATAGCACAAAAAATACCCGAGAATTAAGGCTCGGGTATTTTTATCTGCATTTTTTATCATTGATTTTTCTAACTCTTGCAAAAAATCTTCCGTTTCTACTTTATCACAAAGAAGGATTTTCTTTCTCTATTAATTCCTACTTCTAAAAGCACAAGTGCATTTACACTCAATAACTGATGCTTGTATCATCACAAATCCATTTCAAATTAGAGATAATAATAAAAATCTATGACTTCTTGTCACTTTTATTCAGAAACTCGCTGTCAATGCCTCATCCCTTTACTGCTCCTGCCATCATACCTTTGACAAGCTTATCCTGAAAGATAACAAACAGTATTATCATAGGCAAAACTGATAACGTAAGAACTGCCATATTGATTGGAATATTGAGTGAATGTTCGCCCTTAAATTGTCCCAATGCAAGAGGAAGTGTCTTTTTGGCAGGCGTAATCAGAAATGTATTCGCAAAAGCAAATTCATTCCACATAGAAACACCATTGTATATTGCCAGTGTCGATAAACCTGATTTTGCAAGAGGAAGTATCATCAGAAAAAAATTCTGGTAGATATTACACCCGTCAATTTCTGCAGACTCCTCTATTTCTTTAGGGATAGTCTTCATAAATGCTGTCAGGATAAATACTGACATTGGAAGTGCAAACGCCACGTAAGGCCCTATTAAAGATCCAAGGGTATCATATAACCCTATGTTAGTTGTAAGCTTGAATATAGGGATCAAAGTTACATGCATAGGTACCGACATCATGGCAACTATTATTGCAAATATAACAGTACTTAACTTAAATCTCATTCTAGATAACGGATATGCTGCAAAAGAAGAGATAATCAGCATGAGCAGTAGTGATATAGCTACTACTATGACACTTCTTAAAAAATATCCGAAAAATCCATGTGTAATAGCTTCTACATAGTTCTGAAAATACCATGGATCAGGCAGATGGAAGACACCTTGCTGCAGCATGTCGAACTGCTTTCTGAAAGAGTTCATTATCATAAAGAAAAAAGGTGTCAGCGTTATTACAAGCTGTACAATTGCAAACAGTATAGCTATAGTCCAGGCTACTTTGGATTTTATTTTGGATATTCGATACTCGTCTTTTTGAACTTTATCTATATTTTTAATAGTATCTATTCTACATTCCTTATTCTTCTGATTGTTATTTTCTGTATTATCTACAATCAGTTCCATTTTGACTTCCCTTATTTCATCTACCATTCTAGTAATCCTCCTTGACCTTGAATACCCTGTTAAAGAACAGAGCTATAGCAGTTATCAGTATGAACATTCCAGCGGCTACTGTAGAACCATATCCCATATTAAACTGTTGAAATGAGAGCTTGTACATGTAGGTTGCCATAAGTTCTGTAGTTCCTGCAGGACCTCCCTGTGTCATGTTCCATATCATATCAAAATACTTAAGAGATCCTATAAGCGACATAGTACATGCTGTCTTAAATATTGGACCAAGAAGTGGTATCGCTATGTGTCTAAGATACTGCCGCCTTGTAGCTCCATCTATAATGGCAGCTTCATATATTGTAGTATCTATATTTCCATATCCTGCTATAAAGTAGACCATGTAAAAGGGTGTAAACTGCCACGCCATTACACCTATTATTGTAAATAATGCATTGGGAGCCGATCCTAGAAGATCTATAGTAGTCTTTTGCCCCTTGATAAGGGTTACAAGAGATGAAACAAGTCCTCCGTTTGTTGCCAGTGCATATACAAAAAGAAATGCTATTGCAACTGAACTCATTAGATATGGTAGAAACCATATTACTTTGAATATATTGAATTTCCTGCCACCTGCATCAAGGAAGGTTGCAAGCAGCATTCCCAACGGAATCTGTAATATTATTGAACAAACCATTACGATAAGATTGTGCCCAAAAGATTTCCAAAACATAGAATCATGAATCAGTGTATTCCAATTTTCCAAACCTATGTATATCCTGTCAGAAGAAATTCCGTTCCATTTGAATCCGCTAATAATAAAAGTATCAACAACCGGATATACTATGTATATTGCTATTAGAATAAGTGCAGGCAATAAAAATACAGTAGCAGCTATCGCAGTACTTCTTGCCTTGGCCTTGGCAAGGCTGTTTTTTTCGACTTTCTCCATATCATTTTCCTCCGGGATGATTCTGCGAAAATGCCCGCAGGAAAGAATCTCCCCGCGGGCAACGACCATTTAACCTGGTCACAGTTTATCCTGCCTTTATCTGCTATTCTTTTAACGCCTTCTTCATAGCTTCATCCTGTTCTTTTCCTATCTCAAGCGGAGTCTTTTCCAGTCCGAACAGTTCTGTCATGCAATTCTTGTGAACTTCTGTAACTGATGCAGGAAGATACTGATCATACCACAACTGTACATTAGATGCCTTAAAGAATTCATCAATAATATACTTATTGTTAGGATCATCAATGTTTTCGTTAAATCCCTTTATTGAAGGAATTGTTCCTGTAGAAAACTGTGCATTATTGTAGGTATCATCGTTGAAATACTGTGTTGCAAGCACGTAACAGGCATCCAGCATTTCCTGATCTACAGAACCGTCTTTTTTAAAACAGTTAAATGTCAGACCCATTCCAATAGCTGTACCGATTTCAACATTCTGTGGTACACCGGACGCTTTAGCTTCTGAATCTTCCGGGAAGCGGAAAACACCAATATTCTTGTTGTACCATTCTTCGTTATCAGCCTTTATTCCAGAAACCTGCCATGAACCGTGAAGCATCATAGCTGCTGAACCATCATATAGAAGTGCTCTATCCTGATTATCATCTGCCGAAAGAGAATTAACACCATCCGGGAAATATCCCTTCTTTACCCATTCCTGGATCTTTTCACCAGCATATATAAAGGCAGGGCTTGTAAATGTTCCGCCATTTTCCTGAGTGTATGCTGCATCAAATTCAGCATTGCCTGAATGACGTGCTACAAGATACATATAGTACATAGATCCTGTCCACTTTGACGCATTTGCCAATGAGAAAGGAATAATTCCCTTTGCCTTAAGTTTGTCACAGACATCTTCAAGTTCATCAATTGTTGTAGGGACTTCAAGTCCAAGATCTGAAAAGATTGTCTTGTTATAGAAAATATCGCATCCCGTAAGTCCACTATACGGTATAGCCAGCATCTTTCCATCATATGTTGACTGAGCAACAGCTGCATCTACAAAATCAGGATGGTCATATTTGGCATACATCTCAGTAATATCATTAGCAAAACCTGACTTGTAGTATTCAGCCATAGGTCCTCCGCCCCAATGACAATAAATGTTAGGTGCTTGTCCTGAACTCATTGCAACTACAAGCTGCTGCTTATAATTATCATTTTGCTGATGAACCTGATTAACCGTTATGTTAGGATAGTCTGCCATAAATCTTTTTACTGCACCTTCAACATTCGACTTGCCAGGATCTTCTGTTGAGATATCCCAAAGTGTTATCGTGAGTGGTTCTGTTGTTAACTGTGGGAGGTTCTTGCCATCTGTCTGTTTGGCACCTGATGATGCACTCTTGTCAGTGCCTTCTTCAGAACCTTTCGGAGTAGATGATGAATTGCTGCAACCTGATAGTGCCGACACAGTAAGGATGGATGCAAATACTAAGGACATTATCTTTCTTCTCATACCGTTCCTCCTTTTCGCATTGTTGATGTAGTTTATTTTGGTTTACTTAATGTGATTACGTTTATGAAACTTTGAATATTTTGGATTAGTAGTTTGATTTGTTATTTTTGAATACTGATTTTTTATTAATTTTCTTTTTTATATCTAATAACTCCTTGCTTTTCCTGATGAAAACAAGAACCCTTGACTTCTTGCTGAGATTTAGGATAATCATCAGCAAGAATCCTGCTTCGCAGGACAAAATTTCTCTTGACGACAAATTTTGGTCTGATACGGTTCTTGATTTTCCTGATGAAAACAAGAACCTATAAATACTTTAATGTAGATTTGATAATAATGCATTACAAAAATTGCTATATATGGTACTAATATTGCTATTTTTCATGATATATGCCATATTTTTTTGGTCAGAGCAGCTTATTTGTATACAGTATACCTATAATATATGCGTTTTCTTTGCAAAAATATGGTATAATTACCACATCTTGTAAGGATTCTCTTATCAGTATTACCATAAGACTTTTAGACATATCAATATTGCTATGTTTTGTAATGGGAGAAAAAGTATGAAGAGTGATTTAAATCTAAACATGAATGCCAAAGAAATAGTCTATCACAAAGTTGGAACCAATCTAAGAGTATTCGTGAACAGACTTCATTCTGATTTTCCGCCGCATTGGCATACTGATATAGAAATCATTAAGCCTATAGATGCCCCTTATAAGGTAATCTGCAGTAATCAGACTTACACAGTTGACATCGGAGACATTCTGCTTATATGCCCTGCTGTACTTCACGAAATCTTCTCTATAGCTCCAGGTTCCAGATTATATATTCAAGCCGACTTTTCTGGAATTATCACTTTAAAAGAATTAGAACAAGCCTTCCGTCTTATGTCTCCAGCACTCCTTATAAAGAAAAAGAGCTGTCCAAAGAAGATATATGAACAGCTCTGTACTTATATTGATATGATTTCGAAATTGTACTTTGGACCTTCTATTTCAGCTCCCGAAGAAATAGAACTAGATGATGCTATAATAGCATATACTGAACTTGCGCCTTACGAAGAACTTGAGATTTATTCTAATCTCATGCTCTTCATCTCTCTATGCGGCAAAAACTTAAATCTATTCCACAATTCCCAGAAGAAAGAACCTTATTCCGTTTTCAAGAACCATGTATCACTTAGCAACGTATGTTCTTATATATCAGATCACTTTACCCAAGATATATCTTTGGAACGTATTTCTGCATATGCAGGCTTTAGTAAATATCATTTCGAAAGGATTTTCAATGAATATACCGGTATGTCCTTTTATCAATATCTTCAACAAATGAGGATAGGCTATGCTCAAACATTATTGTCCAATCCTGAATTGTCGATTACAGACATCTCATATCAGGCTGGATTTTCGAGCTGCATAGCCTTTACCAGAGCTTTCAAAAAAAGTACCGGATATACGCCTTCTCAATATAGAATGCTCAATGAAGTTCAGCATTCCCTTCCTGCTAATCCTCATTTTGCAAAAAATAGGGTTCTTTCTTCATAGGTCAGCGAACTGCTTCATGGCGATGCATTCTTTCTATCTGCCTTCGGCGCTATCTTCGTTGCCAGCATGCTTGTTGGTTCATTGGTTTTTCCTATGATTTACAAGCGTTTAAATGCCAAAAGAGAACTTGAGATTTAGGATAGTCTCAAAAATCATTTAACTGTTTTTAAAAAATCCTTGATTTTCTGTGCAAATTCCTCAGGTAATTGTCCCTGAGGAGAATGTCCGCAGCCATCCATAAGAATTACGCAAGCCTTTGGAGCAGAAATACTATCAGCATAATCCTTAACAAGACCAACAGGACATACCCAATCACAAGATCCTGACAAAAGAAGTACCGGCATATTATATGAATCATTTGATTGCAGGATATTGAAATTCATCATATACTCGCCAAGAGATTTTTCAACAAGTTGATTATACCTTTTGCCACCCATCAATACTTCCATTTCAATCATATACCATCTGATATCATCAACACCCACAATAGGACTTGATAATGCCGCAAGTGTCGAAACATCTTTGGTTACAGACTGCGGATGATACTTACTTACAAGTTTTCTAAGCTGCAAGAGATTCTTAATACTCATATCAGAAGAAAACTTAGCATATGCTTCTTCCATTTCAGAAGTATTATCACCTTTTTCCTTAGCAATTTTAAGCGCATCTTCATAAGAATAAGTCTCTCCGTAGTAATTCTGCTCATTTACACATTGGCCTACTCCGATATATGCAGATACTTTCTCAGGATGAGAAAGAGCATACCTGCTGCCAAGCATAGTTCCGTATGAATGTCCAAGAATAATTACCTGATTTTTTCCAAAACGCTCGCATGAATAATCTACAAGTGCATCAAGGTCTGAAAGCTGCTGTTCAAAAGTCAAAGTCTTGTTATCAGGATCAACAGCTATATTACGATAGTAAGACCTGCCGCATCCCCTTTCATCCCAGCTGATAACTGTATACTCGTCAGCAAGATAATCCTGCCAGCAATAATCAATGAATGTAGTCGGCTCTCCAGGCCCTCCATGAAGAGATATAATAACTGGATTGTCTAGTGACTTACCTATTATCGAAATATATTCTTCCTGATCATTTAGCTTTACATATATCTGTTCATTTATGCCATTCTTATACCTGATTGCATGTGAAAGCTGGTTGATATTACGCCATCCAATAAAAAATATAAAAGCTCCGAAGACGACCCCAAGGATAAGAATACAAATAGCCTTTAGTATTCCCAAAAGTATACGAAGAGAAAGCTTTCTCTTTTTCTTAGGACCATATGTTTCCTTCCTGTGAGCAAGATGTATACCAATATGACCGATACCAAGAATGATAGCACCTATCAGCATAAGTATGTTGCCGCCATAGATACCAAGTAGAAAAAAAGCTATGACTGGAAGCGTTGCTCCTGCAACAGGAATTCCCAAGATACCACTGTAAAAATCCTCCATAGTCTTTGGACTTTTAAAATATCTAATCCAAAAGATTTCATAAAGCACCATGCATAAAAATGATATGAATAGAACTATACTCCAAAAATGAAAGCCTTTGAAGTTAAAATCAGAAAAAATCAAAGCAATTGGTGTTACTAAAAATTCTCCGGTTCTTTCAAGCGCTCGAAGAACTTTATTTTCATTCACAACATATTTTTCATAATCCGTGGGCTTATTTTTTACCCAAATTAGATTAGGAACAACAAGCATAATAATCCATAATAATCCTATGTAAGAAAAACCAAAATTCATATTCACCCGTTACTGAAAACTTATAAAAAGTTATAAACTTTTATGTTTCATTCCTACTTCATCGAGTATGCTTTTGACGATGAAAGCATCAATCTACTCACAAGTTCTTGTACTCTCCATAGGCGTAAATTCCGAATTAACGTATCCGTACACATTTGCATTAACGTTCAAGTGTTAGCTTGCAAATTTTTCTCCATAAGCTTTTAAGTTTAGTGATGCCTGAAAATCTCTGTCTATGACATTTCCACATTCACATCTATAAATCCTGTCAGATAATTTCAAATCTTTTTTGATATTTCCACAG
>NZ_AUKC01000027.1:0-38921 GCF_000424545.1 Butyrivibrio sp. NC3005
TAATTGTCAAAGTTCTTTAGTTTGTTGTGACTGTTTTGCTCGCCGCAACGTGTTATATCTTAACTCGTATTGGTTTATTTGTCAACAACTTTTTTAAAAAAATCTAATTTATTTTCTTATTGCATTTCTGTCGATAATTCTAAACAATATTTTAATTCTTTTATTTAGTTTCTCGCTTACAACAACATATGCTATTTTACCTCTGTAAGCGAGAAATGTCAATATCAGTTTTTGATTGTTTTTATATCATTACATCGTTTTAGGGTGTTTTATTCATCTAAAAAGAATTGTAAAAAATATAATCATTATTATAGGCATGCATGCTATATATGCATCAATTATATAATTTCGATTAATATCCATCTTAAAAAGATTATTGTCTCTTTTACTGTAACAAGCAATAAAAAGAATCGCCCCTACACAAACGATACTCATACTATTTAACAATGGAACGATACTTCCTGCCATTTTGATATGTTCACAAATTTTTCCAACTACATATCTATATCCGTCAATGGCATTGCTTCCTGATTTTATTAACAGCTCTTCCATTATTTTACTTTTTGCAACATATGCAGTGTTTAGATTTTGTAGACTTTCATAGCCTCCAACAAACATTCTTATATACTCTAATATAGTAAAAAGCAATAAACTCATATTAGTTCTTTCTTCTTTTGTTATGACCAAAATTGTCAAAATTGTAAATGGAACATAAATCAATAATCTATAGAAAAAATTATCCATAAAAAAACTTATTAAAACCATTATACTATTCAAATACAATAAATATAATTCTGTTTTTTCCTTTTTGGTTAAATACGCTAAAATAAAAATTATGCATATGATTATTCCAACAATACTTGCATCTCCTGTCGTAATAGGAAACTTTGCCATATTCATCATTTTATCTATAAACTCTGAATCATTGATAGAAACTTCTATTTTATTTTCCATTCCAATAGAATATAAACTCCATAATCCATTTGGAATAATTGATAAAAGAATTTTTCCTACAATCTTTATCAGATTTTTTTCACTCAAAACAACTAAAACTGCATACCCAATAATCATTATTGGACATAATGTCACAGAAACTATTCCCCATACAATAAACCATTTTTTCTTTTTTTGAATTAGTGCATCATAACTTAGTAGAATCGCAAGTAAATAGACTATTTCATCCTGTCCTGTATACATAGTACTAAGCATCGTTTGAGCTGATCCTAGCATTAATATCATCCCAAGTTGCGCTTTTTTCTTCTCTCCAGTCATTCTATTAATAATTCTGTATATTAGTATTCCTATCATTAGTGTCACAGCTAATAGAAATAATTTATACCAATACACACAGAATATAGTTCCAACAAAACGTTTTCCATTAAAATAATGTGTTATCCAAATTGGAAAATTCCATATCATTTGCGGAATGAGCATCAATGGAGAACTACATCCTCCTAACTGTATTGCTCCTCGTGTATTTATTATTTTTTCGGTATAAAAATCTGCAACTCTACCTTCAAATAGTATATCCCAGTTGCTTACAGACCAAACCATTAAAGTCTGACCATCCCAATAATTAAAAGTAAGTAACATTATTATTGCTGTAAAAATAGACACACCTGTATGTATGTATGTATGTTTGTTTGTTTGTTTGTTTGTTTTCAGATTTCATTTTCATTCTTTTTACTTTCCCTTCATAACAAAAAAGAAGAGATAATTACATCTCTTCTTTCAGTCCTTCATAGTTCCCTATTTACGAAATACGAATATCTATGAAAATTACTTATTGTTTACTGCATCCTTAAGAGCTTTACCAGCCTTAAACTTAGGTGTTGTTGCAGCTTCAATATTAATCTCCTCACCTGTCTGAGGATTACGTCCTGTTCTTGCAGCTCTCTTGGATGTTTCGAATGTACCGAATCCAACAAGCTGAACCTTATCTTCCTTCTGAAGTGTCTTTGTAACTACATCAACAAATGCCTTTACAGCTGCCTCGGAATCTTTCTTAGAAAGTCCAGACTCCTTAGCGATTGCATCAACAAGTTCTGTCTTGTTCATTTATGTATCCTCCCTGAGAATATTTATTAGATATTGATATATTATCACTAATATTTCTCTAAAGCAAGTATTTTTGCGGGTTTTCGCGTTTTTAATGCCTTTATTTGTACATTTTATGCTGTTTTTAACATAATGTCTTTTGTTATTTTTTGTATATATCGATTTTTAATCGTTATGTTACAGTAATTCTTAACATTGTGTGTTAAATAGAATCATTATGACCTCTTCCTTCTGTTCCTTCATAAAAATTGTACGGTTGCTGAACCTCATCTATTGCATCTTCAAAGTCGCGCATTTCATCACATGTTTTCCAATATAAAATCTGATCGTTTTTAAATTTATATGGAAAAAAAGCCAATGTCATTATCTGTGGAACTCCATTTTTCTCATTGTCTTCTATAAATTCGTGCAACCTTTTCAAATTATAGATATCAAATTCATAAACCATTGTTTCTAATTCAGAAACAGTATATTTTTTTCCATTTTCTGTTCGTTTAATGTCTATTCTACCAATTTCTCTCTCTAACTCTTTGACAATATTGATAAAATCCCTTATTTCTGCCGGGGTAGTAGGGATTTGCATAGATACTTCATAAGAACCTTTTTTTCTATTCTTGTAATCAAAAAATATGCCTCTTCCAAGTCTTCTTGGATTATAAAGAACCATTGAATGATCAACTGACTCTCCAATCCTGAGCATTTCCTGATCATCGTATGAGCCAAATCTCATTCCAGTATTTTTTAAAAACTCGTTTATTTCGATGTTTTTTCCAAATAATCTTTTTTTTATCTGTAATGTAAATGCCATAATCTCGTCAATCCTCTTCGTATCTTTTGTTTTTTGCCACTGCATTACTAACTATAATACTTTATATAATTCCCAGATAAGCATATTGTGCTACAAATCCCCATGCATTTTTATTCTTTTCAAAGATATTGTTGAATTCTTTAATACTTACCGGCGTGCTCTTACCAATCTCTATGGTTGTTGTTGGCTTTGCGTAATTTTCCGAAACATAATCTGCAAGTGTACCTGCTGGTTTATTTCCTAATTGCGATACTAGTCTATATCCAGTGACAGCGTGTAATAAATTGGCTAAATTTGCTGAATTTATACCACTCACTATATCTGAACATCCTGATCCATAGTATATCAGCTCCCCACATGCATGATAATTTATAAAAGCATCAAAATTATATGTTTTCATTACTCTTTCAATTGCTTGAGTTTCAAGTTCAGTCTCTGATGCAAAACCACAAAATGAAGAAAGTGAAGGACCAAGATCATGTTTTCCATTTGCAAATCCTGTAGAAAAATTTCTGTTAAGATCTACTCCATTCCCATTTGACTTTATTTTTTTCAATGATGGAAATGAAGATGCCCAGATTCTTGAGGATTCGAGAATCGATGCACTAGCTCCTAACTGACATAAACTAACTCCATCTGGATTTGTCATGGGCATAATATAAAACGCTACATTTTGAAACAACTCACTGTACGGAACACCATTTGCATTTAAACTTTGATAGTTTTGACAGATATACTCTGTCATCTTCATAACCAATTGTGATGTCATATATTCTCTTGCATGAATAGCGGCTGTTATCATAACTTTTTTAGGAGCATTTGGATTTCCTAAGACTAGTAGTTCCAAGTTTCTTCCATTTCCTGTTTGTCCTACGCTTTGCGATGTTATTAATGTTGGGTAAATGCTACACAACTTTTCAATATCCTCTTCCATCTCTGTATATGTATAAAGCTGATGATCAGTTTGAACAATCTCAATTTCAGTAGCATTTACAATTGTTTCACTTCTAAATCCATATATAAAAGCTGAAATACCCAAAAATCCTGACAATACCAATGATAAAACTTTCTTCTTCATGCACTTCCCTAACCCCTTTTTAATTAAAATTATCAGTTTTTCAATAGATTCTTTTCTAATTCATCGAAATCATATACATTTTGTTCAAAAGTATCTTGATATACATATTTAGCTTTGTTCATGTATGCTTCGTTACTCTTTCGAATTCCCTCCTGGTATTCATCTCGTATGGCACTTATTAACCATCCAACCATATTATCAACGTTTTTTTGACTTTTATACAAAGTATATGCTCTTTGAACTTTTGCCATATCTCCATTAGCTGCTTCTATTATGGACTTCGCTTCTCTTGCTGTTATCTTTTCAGTGATTAATTCTATAACTTCATCGACTAATTCAAATATATCAACTTCCTTTATTTCTTGAGCCTTTGGTTGCGAAGAACCTCTAATTTTCGATGTCTCGACGTGGAAAGTTATTCCTACTATTTTACCTCCTCGTCCTGCCCTATCTGTATCGTAGGTTACCTCAAGTTCAGTCATTTCATTGATTTCTGGAATTGCTTTATCAATTACCCATCTTCTCAAATCTTTCCATTGTGCCATTACTTGATTATTCGCTTCTTGAACCGCTTTGTCATAATCAGGAATAGATTTATCAGAAAGAATCTGACGAACTTTTTGATCATTTGCATCTACTATTCCTAAATCCAATTTCAATTCTGAAAGAGAAAAATGCATATCATAACCAAACATATTATTTTGACTATGATATGAAGCTTTATAAGCTTCGCTTTTTAAAATCTCATACAATCTAAAACTATATACACTTCTAAACTTCAACATCATTGGCAAATTTAAAAGCGTATATTTCTCTTTAATATCAACAATCTGATTTTTTAATTCTCCATTAAATTTGATTTGAAGAATATTATCCTCGTAAGTGCATCTTGAAACAAGAGAAATATAATCAAATCTCTTCATTTCTGGGTCAGTCGCTCCAATTACTCGACCTGTCAAAGTATGTGCTACTTCATTTAATTGCTTGTATAAATTTCTATTTTTATCGTTAAAAACTTTCCTAAGATCACTTGCTGGTAATCGAACAACCAAATTTCCTTTATCATCCTCCTGCGCCTGCTGAATTTTAGATAATGCAACAGCCAATATCTTATTTTCCATCAGTGTAGAATGATATTTTGCTCCAATTAGAAAATTTGTCTTTTTATAATTACCAGATTTAGGCATGAGATTTGTACTTGTATTTTTTGTATTTGATGGCATACTCCACCTCCATATTCCGTATTCTATCATACATACGTAAATTTCTCTACAAGTAATTTTATTTGGTAGAGAAATTTACTACTTTGATATATCCTCAAATACAAGTTTCTAACATTTATTTATACACTCGAACTTACTGCGAGTTTCTGAATGAAATTGACAAGAAGTCATAGGTTATTGTATTCATCAGGAAAATCAATAACCGTACCAGACCCAAATTTGTCGTTAAAACAAATTTTGTCCTGCGAAGCAGGATTCTTGCTGATGATTATCCTAAATCTCAGCAAGAAGTCATACTAATTTGTTTTGGTTGAGAATTTTACGCTTAACTCTTCCCTATTTTTACGCAGTAGTCCTTCTTATCCTATCTTCTGCGTATTTTTCTCGTAAACTATCTAAATTTACTCTATTTACTACTATCTATTTATCTTTTTCCTCTCATTATGGCGGAGTAATTTACGCTTATTTCGTATTATAGTGGAGAAATATACGTTCATATTGACTCTCTTAGTCTATTTATGTCGTATTTATCTCCTTTTCTTAAGGAGTAGTGGAGTAATTTACGCTTATTTATTTCTTTGATTTCCGCTCAATACCATAGTTCACCTTATATTTTTCTATTTGCGTTTTTTTCTCCCCTATTTTATTAAAGTTATCAGCGAATTCTTTATTTAGTACTTTAGTCTATTAAATTACCTGGAGACATGATATTTACCACTTTTACGTTAATATTTTGACATTTTAGAATTTGGTGTCAACTTTACGAGTATAATACGTATTTTTGATTTTTTTGCATTATCTATGTTTATAAATTAACTATACAAGTAAAATACGATTTATCATAATTGTTTTTCTCAACTACAAAACAAAAAATTCAATATATTTATGTATCAGGCGCGTAAATTTCTCGTATATGGTAGTAAATTTCTCGTATTCTTGCGTGTTCTTCTCGTATTCTTGCGTATATTTCTCGTCAAATACCACTAAATAGTATTCGTAAATTTCTCGTATATTCTGCTTATATATCTCGTCTTCCTGCGTATTTCTCTCCTCTTGTTTTCGTATTTCTCTCGTTTTCTTTTCCTTTAAATCCTTATTCTATCTGCTTTTGCACCCTCTCTAATATTAATATTTAATTAATTAATATATGTTTATTAATATAAACAAACAAAAAGCTTTTTTGTTGTTGTTTATGAATATGTTCATAAACTTAAAATTTATTTTACATTATACTAGTAATTATATTTTGCTATTGGCTTGTTATTTACAATATATTTTTTACTTCGAAATTTGACCCTATATGTATTGTTTTATATAATTATGGTAACTTTTTAAAAAGCAATTACTAAATGCAAGTAGTGTTAATACTATTTACATTTACATTATTTCCTATTTGTAATTAGTATAAACACTATTTGAACCTAGTGTAAATTATAATATCGTCTAGTTTAAATACTATTATCTTTTATAGTAAGTTCTATAAGTAGTTATTCTAACTTTTAATAGAATTTATAGCAAATGCTTTTACATTGAACTATATTACATAATAAACTATGGTGTATTTGATATTGGAATACAATCTATGGCATAAAGGTATTAAATACAATATGTAATAGATTATAATGTTATTTCTTTTATATTAAAAACTATATCATGTTGTTATATAGATTATAGCATTTAATTGCATAGTAATAGATATTATAGAATATAAAGCATTATACTATAGACTAACAATATAAATAACAAAGATTATTATAAAATAGTGTATAATCTAATGATTACTAAAATAAAAATCAATAGATAAAGATATATGAAATATTGATAAATAGAATATAATGTAATATAATAAGAAATATAGTGTATTATATAAAGTAATAAAGTACATAATCAAATAAAACAGAGAGTAGTATATATGGGTTTAAATATTAAAACATTGTAGTTTTGAGAGTATTTTATAATACTATATATAACAAAAGGTAATAATACATATATTATTAAAAATTATTCTATAGAACTATGGAATCAATAATAAAGAATATTAGGAATAGAACTTGATTCTTTTAATATAAGAAATTATTAGTACTATAGTTTAAAATAAATGTTATTACATTATAGATTTTAATGTTTTAGTATTTATAATTTTGGTAACAACTAAAAATAGAAAAAGGAGAAAAACATGAGAGTACTAGCTTTTTGTAACAGAAAAGGTGGTGTAGGTAAAACAACCTCTGCGCTTAATATTGCAGCAGGTTTGCAGGCTAGAGGAAAAAAAGTTCTTTTTATTGATATGGATCCTCAGAGAAACTCTACTCAAGTATATCGTGCAAAAATAGAAGATGAATACACAATTTACGATGTTATGACCGATGCATGTGAAATAGCTGATGCAATTCAACACACGGAAACACTCGGAGATATTGTGCCAGGAGATCCTCAACTCGATGAAGTTGTTTATCAGATTATGCAAAAAACAGCAAGTGAAAGGATTTTGAGAAAAAAGCTAAAGAAAATAGATAACATATATGATTATGTTATTATTGATACACATCCTGATCAGTCAATATATGTTATTAATGCATTAACTGCATCAGATGGATGTATAATTCCTATAAATGCAGATAAGTTTTCAATCGATGGTTTGGCAGATGAAATGAAGATTATCGATGATGTCAAAGAAAATGCTAATGAAAATCTTAGCGTATGTGGTATTTTGATGACAATGATTGATACAAGAAATAATCTAGATAAAAGTATGTTGGAAAACATGCCTCTTGTTGCCGAGCAACTAAATATTCCTTATTTTAAAACATATGTTAGAAAAGCACAGGCAGCAAAAGATATTCAAACATCCTCTATGCCTGTTTTTATAGAGCATCCATCTGCAACAGTATCTTTTGATTATAAGAATTTAGTCGATGAAATTCTAGAAAGAGAACCATAAAAGATTAGGAAGTAAAGAGAGGAAAAAGCAGATGGCTAAAACAGCACCTAAGAAATTGGATATGTTTGGATCTTTGAAACAAGCTCAAAACAAGTCGCTTGTTACTGAAACACACAATGCAATGCAAAATAAAGTAACTGACGAAAAAAGTTTTAAGGATGATATTAAAATAGATAAAACTATTGAGTCATCCATAAATAATATTGTAGAAAATAGTAAGGAAATCGAAAAAGAAAATATTGATTCTTTTTCAAAGGATATCAATATTGAAAAAGCTCCTAGGGTTGTAAATACAGCAAATGAAGAACAAAAAGAGTATTCATCAAATAAAGAAGAGGATATAAAAGTAGTTTCTACTGAAGTAAAGGATGAAAGAGAAATTATAAGTAGAAATATTGATGACGTAGATCAACTGGATATATCAAATGAAAAAAAGGATATTGTCACAATAAAAGAGGATTTTAAGGAAGAAAAAGAAATAAGTAAACAAGAGCCTAGTAAGGGTGATTTTGAAATTCTTTCTGAAATGAGTAACGAAGAATTAATCGCATTTCTGGCGTTTGTTGATGATAAGATAAAAAATGGAGAAGCTTTAAATACAAAGGAAGTAATTGCTTTAACTTCTTTTAGGAATAAGATTCCAGAAGGACAAATAAGAGCATATAGATATAGTCATGCAGAGTATCCAGCAGAAAAAGCTATTGGTGATGGAATAAAGATAATAAAGAAGGCATATCAGGGAGTAGATGGTTTTCATACATTTAATCCAATGATAAGACTTTTTGAAATTAACAACAGCTATATAGAAGAGGTTACGGCAAAAGAAGGAATAGATGCTTCACTATATATAAATAAACTAATAGAAGAAGATAGAAAAGCAAAAGAAAATAGAATATAGAGTATATACTAAAAGTAAAAAGACTAACTACTAAAAGTAATTAGTCTTTTTACTTTTAGTATATATAGTTTGGAAAAATATATTTAAGATTTAAAGAAAAGATATATAGTTATATGAATAAAAAGAAACAAAATAAAAAGATTATTGGAAAAACATTTGTATTTATAATTGTATTTATACTAATTGTAATAACAAGAATAGAAAATACAAATAATAGAAAGAACATTGAAGATAATAAACATGGAAGTGCAGAAAGACTTGAAGGCACAACAATCATATATTCCATTTTTGCATCGGATAATAATTATACATGGAACTTCAAGAAAAAAGAGGATCTTGATACAAGAAATTCTATTAGAAATAATCTAAGAATAGCAACAAATTATTTAAGTACTGAAGCAAAAAAATATAACAAAGAAGCAAAGTTTATATATGATTTTACAAAAGACGAAAATCTAATGAAAGAGGAAGAATTTAAATGCGATTTAGAAAATCAAACGGATCATGATAATACAATTTGGAAATTTATAGAAAAGAAAATAGATGTAAATAATCTAATAGATTCGTATAAAGCGGATAATATTATTTTTTTTGTTTTAATAAATACTGATGAAAAATGTAAAGCAATTACGTGTACAAGAGATTGGTATAACGAAATGCCATATCCATATGAAATGGTTTATTTATATAATTTAGATTATGGATTTATAAATCCTCCAAGTGTGTACGCCCATGAAATGCTGCATACTTTTGGAGCTTTTGACTATTATGAAGAGAACTCTGATTTAAATGTTACGAAGAAAACTGTAAATTATTTAAAAAAACATATGCCAAACGATATTATGCTGACATGTTCAGATACAGATGGAAAATATAGATATGATGTAATTACAAATGAAATTGGAGAAATGACAGCTTATTATATCGGACTACAGTCTAAACCCAATGTCGTAAAAGAGCTAAATCTAATTCCTTCACAACATAAGTAAAAAGAACGAAAAAGAATTGACGGAAAAACGTTGAAATCAAGGACTTGAAATAACAAAACAATGTGGAAATGCAAGTTTTTGAAAAAAGAAAATAAGGAATAAAATGTCTAAAAGCAAGTAAAATAAGGTTTTATCATGCTTTTAGCAGAGTAAAACAAAAAGTATTGAAAAAACGATAAATAATCGAAATAAAATGCAAAAATTAGCATAAAATGGGCACTTTTTCCTTGATTATGCTCTTTTGTAGGTGTAAACTTAACATAGTTGTTAAAAATCCTAATGTTGAGGAGGAAGACAAATGAATAAGACAGAACTAATTGATGCAATTGCAAAAGAATCAGGACTTTCAAAAAAGGACTCTGAGGCTGCAGTGAAAGCTTTTGTCGATGTTGTAACAAAGGCTTTAAAAAAGAAAGAAAAGGTTCAGCTTGTAGGATTTGGCACATTTGATACAGTAAAACGTGCTGCTAGAGAAGGAAAAAATCCTCAGACAGGTGAGACAATTAACATTGCGGCATCTGTAGCACCAAAGTTCAAAGCTGGAAAAGCATTAAAAGATGCTGTAAACAAGAAGTGATAAGAGTATGCAAGGGGTTGCTGTAAGTAGTATTAGCAAAAAACAAAAATCAGCTGAATGAAAACAGTGACTAAAAGGTCGTGAAGTGATAATCGTCATTTCACGACCTTTTTAGTCATGAAATGACGATTACAATTATATTAGAGTTTATCACATGCTTTAGTCATAAGCTTTTGTATATAAGAAGATATCGGAACCATTTCAGCAGATAGAACTTTAGTAATTCGCCTGTCATAGGTTAATAGGCCATTTGTTTCATCTTCGACGTCAGACAATTGTGTATAAATTGTTCCGCAAAGTCCATCTTGAATATATGGAAAAACCTCACGCTTATAAAGATTATATATAAGACGAGCAAATTGTTTTCTGGTTTTTGGCTTAGATCCATAACCATAAGTTCGATTTGGATTAAATGAATGTTCTTTTATTTTATAAACAGTTCCACCAAATTCCGACATCATAATAATTTTATCAGATTTTTTAAAATGAAAATGATGACCATAAACATGATAAGAGTCAACATCGGATTTTCCACCTCTAAACCAACCTGAAGCAGAATCAATAAGTCTATTGGAACCTTTATCATATTTTTTTAGAAGATCATACATTTTACTTGATTCAAATTGTCCCCAACCTTCATTGAAAATGGTCCACATGTAGATACATGGAAAATTTCTAAGCTGATCAACAGTCTTAAGCATTGTCTTAACAAAAGTTTTGCGTGTTTCATTGTCTTTGTGCATGCAGCTGTCACTTTTTTTGATATGAGCTTTTTCAGTAATGCCGGGAATTAAAGTATCTCTGAAAAAGCTGTAATCTCCGTTATTCAACATATCTTGAATAACTAACATTCCGTGCGTATCACAATAGTAATAATATAAGTCAGGCGCAATAGAAATGTGCCTTCTTAAAGTATTGAACCCAAGTTTTTTCATTTTTAAGATGTCATTTTCCATACATCTAGGCGATGCAGCGAGATTTAGTCCATCACTGTAATAACCTTGGTCTAAAAGTGCATGTAAAAATACAGGCCTATTATTAAGGAGAGTACGCATAGCACCATTAATCTTTTTTGTACCGATTGTTCGAGCTGCAAAATAAGAAGATATTGTATCTCCAGAATCAAGTTCAATTGAATAATGGTAAAGATAAGGTGATTCTGGTGACCAAAGTTTTGGATTTTGAAGCTTGATAACTGCTTTTCCATCATTAAGCGGATACCTTTTAACTTCATTATCTAGATGAAGGAAAACAGTACCATTAAAATTTGAATCAAAGGTATCAATATAAACAGTCTCCTTATGATATCTTGAAAGTATATGTTCTATATATTCGTCATTAACAGACTCAATCCATGTTGTTTGTAAACCGCTGAAAGGTGTGTACCACATTCCTCCTCTTGAAAGAGTTTGCTTTCCATAAGGATGGCTTAAATCAGAAAGATTATCATTGATTCCGATTGTTATGGTGTGAGTTTCATAAGGATTATCAATGAAATAATCAGTAATATCACATGAAAAGTGTAAAGAACCACCATCATGGCGTTTGACAGCTTTTCCATCAATCCAGATAAGTGTTGTATAATCTGCAGCTTCAATATTAAGTAAGATCCTATCTTTGAAAAAATCAGATGGAAGTTGTATTGACTTTTCGTAAAAAAGCCAGCTTGATTCATCGAAATGCTTGCAAATTCCTGATAATAAAGATTCTGGTGCAAAAGGAACGAGTATTTTCATGTCATATGAAGAAGGAATTTTACATTTTGATTGAACTTTAAATTTCCAAAAACCATTGAGATTAAGGAAGGAATCTCTTTTCAAAAGCGGTCTTGGGTATTCGTTCCAAGGAATATCGTTACCAAGTTTTTCTCCTTCATGGGTGAGTAAATAGTTGAAATTGTAATTAATTTTAAACATTGAAAACTCCTAAAATATAAGGTTTCTTGTGGTGATTCTTTGATTTTTAGCATAAATATCGTAAAATGATATAAGCATCAGAATCTGTATTTAGCTAAGAGCCAAAAGTTTTATCTAAAAGAGAATAGATGCCAAAGCAAAACTCTTTAAAGAAAGGAAACGATATGAAATCACTTCTAATTTATTTAAAAGATTATAAGAAGGAATCAGTGTTAGCGCCAATCTTCAAGATGCTAGAAGCATGTTTTGAACTTATTGTACCACTTGTTATGGCAGCTGTCATAGATGTTGGAATAGTAAATAGTGACAAAACTTATGTAATGAAAATGTGCGGAGTATTAGTATTACTTGGAATTGTAGGTTTGGCAGCATCAATTACAGCACAGTTTTATGCTGCCAAAGCAGCTACAGGCTTTGCATCAAAGTTACGTTCTGCTCTATTTGAACATATTCATTCTTTATCGTTTTCACAAACAGATGTTTTTGGAACTGATACACTTATAACTAGAATGACTAGTGATATTAATCAGGTTCAATCTGGCGTGAATATGGTATTAAGATTATTCATGCGTTCGCCAATTGTCGTTATAGGTGCAATGATAATGGCATTTACAGTTAATCCTAGTGAAGCGTTTATTTTTGTAATTGTAATTCCACTTTTGGCAATAGTAGTATTTGGAATAATGCTTATAACAATGCCACTTTATAAGAAAGCGCAAGCAAGACTTGATCTTATTACAAGAGGAACAAGAGAAAACCTTACAGGTGTACGTGTAATAAGAGCTTTTAACAAAGAAGAAAGTGAAGAGAAAAATTATTTTGAAAATACAAAAGCTTTATCGAAGGAACAGCAATTCGTAGGTGGAATTTCAGGTTTAATGAATCCGATAACATATCTTATGATTAGCTTTGCAACAATTGCACTAATTTATTCAGGAGCAGTAAAGGTTGATACAGGGATTCTTACAAAGGGTCAGGTAATTGCATTAATAAACTATATGTCTCAAATTTTGATAGAACTAGTTAAACTGGCTAATCTTATTATTTTAACGACAAAGGCTGTAGCTTGTGGTGATAGAATAGCTGCGGTTATTAACACAAAGCCTGATATGGTTAATGGAAAAGAAGAAGTAATCAATACTGATAATAACGAGGTTTTATCTTTTGACCATGTTTCTCTTACATATAAAGGAGGGCAGGGAAAGGCTCTTGATGACATTACTTTTACGATACAAAAAGGGCAAACAGTTGGAATTATCGGTGGAACTGGAAGTGGAAAATCTTCACTTGTAAATCTAATACCAAGATTTTATGATGCAACTGAAGGTAAAGTTAGTATTTTTGGAAGAGATGTAAGGGAATACAATTACAATTTGTTGAGAGATAAAATAGGTATTGTTTTGCAGAAAGCAGAGCTTTTTCATGGAACTATTGAAGAAAATCTTAAATGGGGAAAAGAAAATGCAAGTAAAGATGACATTGAAAAAGCATTAGAGTATTCACAAGCTAAAGAATATGTTGATAAAAAGCCTGGGAAAACAAGTTTTGAAATTGAACAAAATGGAAGAAATCTTTCAGGTGGCCAGAAACAAAGACTGACTATAGCCAGAGCATTAATCAAAAAACCAGATATATTAATAATGGATGATAGTGCGTCGGCGCTGGATTTTGCAACAGATGCCAAGTTGAGAATGTCAATAAGAAATATGTCAAAAGATATAACTACATTTATTGTTTCTCAAAGAGCAGCTTCGGTGCAGTATGCAGATGTAATATTGGTTATGGATGACGGAAAACTTGTTGGAAAGGGAACACACGAAGAACTACTTGCCCAAAACAAAGTATACCAGGAAATATATTATTCTCAGTTCCCTAAAGAGGAGGCTGTAAATGGTTAAGAAGATAGATAAGATTCAGGCGCAGACAGTAAAAAAGGTTATGCGCTATATTGGAAAATATAAAATATATTTATATATTTCACTCTTGTTTGCATTTGTTAGCGTATTCCTAACACTATATATTCCAAAACTAACAGGTATTGCTGTTGATTATATGATAGGGAAGGGAAAAGTTGATTTTAACGGAATAAAAAACACTATTATTCAAATAATAGTGTGCATTATATTAACAGCTATAGCTCAGTGGATAATGAGCCTTTGCAATAATAAGATGACATATCAGGTTGTAAGAGATATAAGAAATGATGCATTTAAGAAAATACAACATTTGCCGTTAAAATATATAGATGGTCATTCCTATGGTGAAATTGAAAGTAGAGTAATTACAGATGCTGATCAGTTTGCAGATGGACTGCTGATGGGATTTACGCAGTTTTTTACTGGAGTATGCACTATTTTAGGAACTCTTTTTTTTATGCTTAGCATAAATGTGTTTATTACAATTGCGGTTGTAGTTATTACACCATTGTCGTTTTTTGTAGCAGGATTTATTTCAAAAAAGACATTTGTACTTTTTCATAAGCAGTCACAGATAAGAGGAGAACAAACTGGTCTTATAAATGAAATGATTGAGGGTAGTAAAGTAGTTAAAGCTTTCAACCAGAAAGAAAACGTGATGAAAAAGTTTAATGCGATAAATGATAAGCTTGAGGATACATCTCTTAAGGCTACATTTTTCTCATCACTTACAAATCCTGCTACAAGATTTGTAAATAGTTTGGTTTATACAAGTGTAGGAATTGTGGGCGCATTAGGTGCAATAAAAGGAAATCTTAGTGTTGGACAATTATCAGCATTTTTGAGTTATGCCAGTCAATATACCAAACCGTTTAATGAAATTTCAGGAGTAATAACAGAACTACAAAATGCTATTGCATGTGCTACTAGAGTATTTGAACTTATTGAAACAGAAAGTGAATGTGAAGAAAAACAAGAGGCAGTTGAAAAAGAGTTTTTTAATGGCGAAGTAGTCTTAGATGATGTTTCTTTCTCGTATGTTAAAGAACAAAAATTAATCGAAAACTTTAATTTAAAAGTTAAAAGAGGTGAAAGAGTAGCAATCGTTGGTCCTACAGGATGTGGAAAGACTACACTGATTAATCTTTTGATGAGATTTTATGATGTTAATAGTGGTGCAATATTAGTGGATGGAGTTGACATCAAAAATTATAAGCGTGGAAGTCTTAGAAACGGATACGGAATGGTACTTCAGGAAACGTGGCTTAAATCAGGAACGATTAGAGAAAACATTACTATGGGAAATCCTGATATATCAGAAGAAGATATGATAAGGGTTGCGAAAATATGTCACATACATTCATTTATAAAGAAATTACATGATGGATATGATACTGTGATTTCAGAAAACGGAGAGGAGTTTTCGCAGGGACAAAGACAGCTTTTGTGCATAGCAAGAGTAATGATGAGTAAGCCATCTATGCTTATTTTAGATGAAGCAACATCATCCATTGACACTAGAACTGAACTTAAGATTCAAGAAGCATTCAATGTCATGATGGAAGAAAAAACAAGTTTTATTGTAGCACATAGACTGTCTACAATTAGAAATGCTGATATTATCCTTGTTATGAAGGACGGAAGAATAATTGAAAAAGGTAATCATGAAGAACTGATGAAGGCAAAGGGATTCTACTATAATCTTTATCAGAGTCAATTTCTTGGAAAAGCAATATAAAAAAACGGATGTCGCATTAAAGAAAAGAGTGCGGCATCCATTTTTTTGAGCTAAATGTAAAAGATTTTTATTAATCGAATCATAAAATAAATAGTATTAGTATTCGTTTTTTATCCTTGGAAGATTCCATTTATAGTGAATTGCAAGTAATCTTATCAAAATAACTATGACGACACTGATAATAATTGAGGTTTCTTTGCCAATTATATTCCATAATAATGTACATGTCAGAGCACCCGCCATAGAAGCACATGCATAGACATGTTTGCACAAAATGTAAGGTTTGTCACCTGCAAGTATATCTCTTAGTAAGCCGCCACCTACACCAGTTATTGTACCTAGAAACACAGTTAAAAAACAATTTGAACCTTCACCAACGTCAAAACCTACCTGTACGCCTAAAACGCTGAAAACAGCAAGTCCTATGGTATCAGCATATAACACTATTTTCTGAAATCCTATGCCCCATATTTTGCGATAACCACGGAGATGAAAATAAACATAAAAAAACACTCCCATTGCAGTAAGGCATCCTATAGCAGCATAAATGGGATCAACAAATGCGTCGGGAGGAAGTTTTCCAACTAGAATATCACGCATTATTCCGCCACCTACAGCAGTAATAGTACCAAGTATGATAACCCCCAGAAAATCAAGTTCTTTACGGATTGCAGTAAGCGCACCTGAAATTGAAAAAGCAGCTGTACCAATCACATTCAAAAAAAACATTAAATTACTCATTTTTATTCAACCCTTATTATATAATGTCTATTTTAGCTATAAAGATAGTAAATTACATTTTAACATTATTTTTTTTAGAGTTAAATAGAAAAAGAGTATTAATGGAACATTTTTTCGTGTATTTTCTGCTTGTCAATGTACATTCTTTTATCAGCAAGAAGGTATACGTCACGAGAATTATTGCTGTTAATTTCATGACGCATCGCAAAGCCTGCAGCAACACTTCGATAATACTTTGTATCAGATTGATTTAATAACTCAAGTTTTTGGCGGACTTTATAGAGATAATTCTGAATAATATCAATATCTGTTATATTGCTTATAATAACAAATTCGTCACCTCCAATGCGAGCTGTAAATTGTATTTCTTGGAAGCTTTCCATTAAAGCAAGGGCAAACTCTCTAATATACTGATCACCGGCAGAGTGTCCTAATTCATCATTTACAGTTTTAAGTCCATTTAGATCCAAAGAAATTATTGTATAATCCTCGTTGCTTTTTTCTAAAGATGCAATATATTTATCAGCTTTAGAACGGTTTGCAAGATTAGTAAGACCATCAGCATATGCAAGATGCGCCAAAGATACCACTTCTTGCTGCTGAGCCAAGGCTTCAGTGACATACAGATAGTAATTACTTATAATGCATGCAGCATTAATAAAAGCAGCAATCGGAATGATTATTAAATCTATAAGACCTTCTATAGAATCAAAGCTATTTGATGCATAGTACAATATTTCATCAAAAATCAGAGAGATACTTAGTATAGATATACCGTTTAACAAGGTTGAATCAGATTTTGAAAGAGAATGAGTTTTAAAGGTTTTAAAGCGGCAGTATAAAATAAGACCAATAATAATAGAACCTATAATGTGAACAATAAAAATAGTAGAGGTCATAAAAATAATTTTTAAAACATGTAAAAGAATAAGAGTAAGAGAAATTGATATAACAATTATAGATGCTATTATATGATATTTTGTAATTTTGTTCTTATATAAGGAACATAACAATAAAAGTGCAAGCGGAATTAAAAGTATTAATGAAGAGTATTCAACAGATGTTCCGAAGCTTGCATTTGCAAAAAAAGATGTTAACCTAAAATGACCTAACATCCATAGACCAAAAACCAGAGAGAAAAGAGAACTGTAAATTTGATTTTTTAATGTTGGAAGAATAGGGAAAAATATAAGCGATACGAATGTAAAAAAACCTCCAAAAAGGCATAGAAAAATACCACTTAGCATTGGAAGCATAAGCACGCGAAAAACAGCAAAACGAAGATCATGATAACTACCAATCATCGGAATTAAAAAGTTATGATAAGAATAATCAACCGTTATCCAGAGCTTTATTTTTAATGTTTTGCCGACATAATCATCTGGAAGCATAATAAAATTATACCCACCACCTATAAAATCATTAGAATCATATAATTTATGAAAATCTGACCCAATAAGTTGGTTATCGAGAAAAATGCTATAGGCACTGTTAGAGGTATATATTCCTAAACTTGGAAAAGGAGGGTTATCAATATCAGGAAGAACAGTCGAAAAAGAGACAACATCTCCTTTTTTTGCTTTATTAAAAATAATACTTCTAACTTTATCAGTATTGATATTGTTATATTGCTCTCCATTTAATTCTAAATTCCATCCATCTGATAAAAAAGCTAAACTAAAAAGCTGAGGTGAATTAATTGTCCATACTAAAAGACCAAATGTAATTGTGATAAAAAAACTTGAAATAAGTAGTATAAGAAGGGTTACTCTTCCTTTCATACAAAACTCCTTTAAAATCAATTATTCGAATTATGATGCAATGCTTTCATTTTGTACATGTTATTATCAGCCATATTATAGATATCTTTAGATGACTGGGTGAAGTTGGTTCTATATGCTACACCATATGAAAAAGATAGTTTAATATCAGGATTATTGGCATTATAATCGTCTTTTTTCTGTGACAAAGAGGCAAGTAGAGTTTTGATATGTTGTCTATTGGAATATGGCATTATAACAATAAACTCATCACCGCCCATTCTTCCTGTTACAGAGGGTTCTTCAAATGTACTTTTTAGCATATTGCTTAGAGTGATGATATATGTATCACCAACAGTATGACCAAATGTATCATTGACTGCCTTAAGATGATCTAAATCGATACTTATGATTGCAAAATAGTTTTTTGAGTTTGTCAGACTCTCAAGAATCTGTTCGCAACGAGAGCGGTTGGCTAGTCCTGTAAGTGGGTCAGTATATGCAATTCCTTCGAGCTGACTTTTAATATTTTTACTATTAACTTTATTGACAAGACTTAATGAGTAGCTGATATTAACACATATAACGAAGAAAAGAGCTCCCATAGTAATAAAGCTTATGTCAGTTCTAAATTCTCCACTAGGAGAAAAAAATTTGAGCATATCATATTTGGCAATTTCAAAAATAGAGCATGAAACAAAGAGGAAAGCTCCAAGTAAAAGGACATTTGTCGGTGCAGTTGATTCGTAATATTCTACGTTCAATGAATGAGAGTTCTGAATATTATTAAGAATAGAACGTATAAGAATATAAATAGCATAAATAGATTCTATTAAAGATCCTATATGCATTAGGGTGATGAAATGGCAATAGTGCATAATGCCAGAAAAATTCAAAATTGTAGTTGTAAGTAGAAACAAAAGATTACATGTAATTAATATATTTAAAAATTTTTTTCCGTAAGAAATATGACCACTTATCATAAATCCGAATATTCCAATCGGAATTGTGAAAAGTGTAAGATATTCAAGTAGTGTAAATAAATAATCATTGTTACATATGTGGCAGAAAATAGAGTAATAGCATAATATATAACACCCAAGGCTTGTTGAAATCAGAGAACTGAAAAATGGAGATATATCTTGATCCAGACTCTTAAAAAATTTAATTGATAGAACAAACTGTTCAATTCCAAAAACAATCAGAAAAATTCCGATGAACATGTGCATTCGTTTTTCCTGAAGTAAAAAAGAGGATATATCTTCAACGTTTCCATAGTAAACTTTTGAAAAGCCTGTAACAGCATAATCTTCAACAACGGTAAATTCGATTCTAATAGTTTTTCCTGCATGATTTTTAGATAGGGGGATATATACAAAATGTTTTGGAGGGATTTTTTTATCTCTATCATAATCCTGACCAAAACTTTCAACAAGATTATCCTCTATGTATACATTAACAGTACACATAGCCGTACGAAATACAATAGCTGAACCAGGTACAAGGAAATCTGGAATTTTATGGCTTATAGTTAGTACATCACCTGACAGGGTGGTGCCTAAATTAGGAGATGCAATATTAACATTCATAATAGGATTGGCTTCATTTTTTTGCAAAGTCCACCCAGTATCTAAAACAGTTATTTCATATTGCGGCTTTGTATTAACTACAGAAGCATTAAAAGCAAGCAACAATAATGGAATAAGAGCTGCAAGAAAAAAACAAATTATATATTTTTTTGTTACATTAAGCTTTTTAGTCTGCATAACCTACCCTTAATAAAACAAAATAAAAATCATTTTCTATTGTAATATCGGTATGTAATGAAAATCTGATAATAAATTAGTTTGATAAACGTTTTATTTTGGCAAATTGCAATATTGAAATAGAGAGACGTAAACGATAAAATAAAAAACTGTGCATTTAATATATTTTTTGAGTTAGGCAGGAGATGGTAGTACGAGTTATGGATCAGAATAGAATTAATCAAATCATTGACCATTACATGGATGTTGTTAGAACAGGAAAAGATAAGGATAATGACGAACTTAATAAGTGGAGAATTTGTGCGCTTGCAAGTAAGGCTTGGGAAGGTCATTATGATAGTTTTGGGGAACGTTTTGCTGCTTCTATGCAGGAAGCAGGAGATATGATTGAATGCGATAATTATCACCCAGTTGGTGGTATTTTGCTTCTTTGTGACCCTCGTTTTGCAGGGAAAGAAAGAGAAGTAAGGGATGATTTTAACTTTCTGTTACAAGAGGTTGGTGATGAAGATCAGATTCGTGATCGTATGACCATTTTTATGGATCACATTAACTCTATGCTTACAAGAGCTTGCAGTAATGCAGGAACTTATATGCAGGATTCCAAATGTGTAATGACATATCTAAGTGTGCTTCGCCCTCAGGATAATTTTTTCCTCGATGAAGATGCATGTATTAAATTTGCTACATATACAGGTTTTTCTGCGCGTTTTAAATCGAAAAATTTTCCTGTTAAAGATTATTATAGAATGTGCAGAGAATTATGTGATGTTATTGAAAGCAGAGAAGACCTTCTTGAAATGATGGAAAAACGTCTAGAGATGGAGGCTCTTCATCGTAAAGATTCTTGGATTGCGAGAGTGGATGTCAAGCACCATGTACTTGCTTATGATATTATCCATTATGCTGATGCATATGGTTTCTATGATACACATAAGGCTACAAGACCTCCGAGAAAGACTGCAGATCAGATAATGAAAGAGCAAAGAAGGGCAGAACTTAAAAAAGAACTTGAAACTCTTAAGTTTCAGAGAGAGGCACTTGATGTTGTTTCTGAAGATCTTGAGCTTCCAATGCTTGAAGGTAAACAGATTATTCATAAAAAGTATGGTCTTGGTGAAGTCATTAAGCAGGATGGTGATAAGGCAACAGTAAAATTTAGCGCTGAAACAAAGGTTTTACTTCTTCCAGTACTTCTTTCAAATGGTTTGATTAAGCTTACTGGCGAAGATGCAGATTCTGATTTTGGAAGAATAGCTGCAAGTCAGACAGAAAAGAAGAATCTGGATGCTCAGATTAAGGCAAAAGAGATTGCAATACGTATGCTTGTATAATATGTAAGATAGAATGATAGTGTATTATTTAAAAAATTATAATTTTTTAGAGACGGCTTTGGTCGTCTCTTTTTTATGCAGAAAAATCAAGAAAATTAGCCAATAGAGCATTTATTGATGATATATGATATAGTAAAATCTATGAGCAGGGGGATAGTTTGTTCTTATTATTTTACCTTATAAAAAATCTTTTTGGGGGAATTCATATGAAAATACATTCAAATTCAGGGAAAAGAAAAGTTCGAAAAAAGAAAAAAGAAGAAATCCGTAAAAGTAGGCTTGAATTACAGATTATAGCTTCTTTTTTGGTGATAGCCTTGATAATCTCTGCTATATATGGTATTTGCATTTTTAGACACGAAAAAATATTAGAAAAATTTGGAACAGACGGTAAAATTGTTTCTGAAAGTGGAAAGACTATTTCATTTAAAAGTAAAGAAGAAAAGGAAAAAGAGTTAAGACTAGAAAAAGAGAAAAAAGCAGCCAAAGAAGCATTGATTAAAGTTGAAAGAGAAAAAAAAGAATACGAAAAAAGTCATATAAATCCAACGAAGAATGCTTTGATTACACAGGAGTGTATTATTGTAAATAAGAAAATAGAAATGACTGTTTCTTCAGATAAAATAGTAAAAAGTGATGACAATAAGTATCATCTTTTTTCTTGCTCAATGTCTGACGAGTTTCCGGATGAAATAAATGATTTATCAACAATAAAAGAAATATCAACCAAAGAGTCGGGAAATAAAGTTAAATTCGATTTTGATTTAAATATTGGTACAGATAAGTCAAGATTAAATAAGATGTTTGCTGTATACGTTCTTTATAATGGAATTTATCATAAAATAGGCAAAGAACAGTATATAACAAATCCTGAAGTGTTAGCATATCGAACGGTAAAAAGAAATGATCATGGAAAAAAGGGAATACTTCCAGCAGTCCATTTGTTAAATTCTAATGATTTGGCTCAGTTGGGAGTAAAACAATGCATTTATAATGTTAGACTGGCTGAATTGTGTAATGGACAAGGAGTAAATTATAAGTATAATGGAAAAACTTATTCATTTAATAGTGGGTGGGTTGGTTCATTAGATACGGTAGTAAGGAGACTTTCATCACAGGGGATACAGATGACTTTAGTAATTTTAAACGATTCATCTTCATCTGTTATTACACATCCCAAATCCAGGGGGGCTAGAGCAAATTATTATGCATTTAATACTGCAGAAGATGAAGGTATTGCCAGATTGTCAGCGGCTGCTTCATTTCTTGCAGATAGATATTCGGGAGGTGCTTATGGAACAATCGACAACTGGATTGTTGGGAATGAAATAAATGCCCGAGCAGAGTGGCATTATATGGCTGATGTCGGTGTAGATCAGTTTACAAAAGAATACGCTAAGGCTTTCCGTATTTTTTATAACGGAATAAAAAGCACAAATGCAAATGCTCGAGTTTATCTTTCTTTGGATCAGCAGTGGTCAATTTCACAAAATAATAAGAAATATTATGCAGGAAAAGACGTATTAGACTTGTTTAACAAAGAAATATCTTCTAGCGGAAATATTGACTGGAATGTAGCATATCATCCTTATAATTATCCGTTAACTAATTCATGTGTTTGGCAGGAAAATTCAAAGGTAGTGCATAGAAAAGGTACTCAGATAATAACAATGCAAAATATTGATGTTTTGACTGATTATCTTTCAAGAAGTGAATTTTTAACCAAAAATGGTGAGGTTAGAAGTGTTTTGTGCAGTGAAGTTGGATATAGCTCATCGAAGGGAGCACCTCTTCAGGCTTCGTCATTAGTCTTTGCATATTTACAGGCAGAAAATAACAGACATATTGATGGAATTTTGATTTCGAGGGAACTCGATGATGCTGGTGAAGCTGCAATTGGAATGTCTGTAGGTATATACAGGAAACTTGCCTGGACATATTATCAAAACATTGATACAAATAGTTCACAATTATATATAGATCAGGTGTCAGCTTTTATAGGAAAAGATGTAAAAAAACTATTGACGCCGCGATAAATATTAATATACTTGCTTGAAAAATTACTTAAAAAGGAATTTTCTTACGAAAAAATTTACAAAATAATGTCGAAAGTATTGCTTAGTAAATGGATACATGCTATGATTCTAGTGCATCGATGCACCACAGTAGACACCATAAGTATTACAGTTGGAGAAAGGTATAGGATGCGAAAGAATAATATTTGCAAGGGTCATGCTAGGCATATTATTTGCAGTGTTTTGGCTTTTGCTATGTGTATTGCCTTATTGATTGCTCCGGGGGAGAGTATGAGAGTTGAAGCGAAAAAGGCATCGAAAAAAACCCCTACACAAACACAAAAGGTTGTCAGCGAACCAAATGAATTATCTATCGCTGAAGAATCCGCATTACAATTGATAAATAAAGAAAGAGCCGCAGCAGGATGCACAGCACTTACATGGAGTAATGATCTTTTTGTCGCTGCTAATGTGCGAGCAATTGAGATTGTGCAAAGCTTTAGCCATACCAGACCTAATGGAACAGATTATTGGACTGTTAATTCTGATATTATGTATGGTGAAAATCTCGCTAGGTTTTATCAGTCTGCTGATAAAGCTATGGAAAGTCTTATGAAGAGTAATGTTCATAAATCAATTTTCCTGGATGGAGAGTACAAGACAATTGGAATTGCGATATGCCCTGATCAAAATGGTAAGTGGTATTGGGCATTTGAGCTGGGTTATTAAAATAGTTTGGGATGTAATTTTTGAACAAATAAGAATTTGCATCGATGAGAAAGGAGCCATGAATAAATTCATGACTCCTTTTGGCTTGTTGCACATAGGCAAAATTACTTATTTCTGCGTTTAGAACCAATAAATCCGATTACGCCTGCGACGGCAGCAACGGCAGCAATTATTGCGATTAGTGCCATTACACCAAAAGAACCAAGTGCTGAAACGATTGCTATTAAATCCATATTGGTTACATCCTTCTTATATTCTATTTTATCAAGAACGAAATTACAACTAATACTTATAAGGTATATAATGGTTATAGGTAAAACGGTTATTTGCCCATAAGAACGTTAGAAAAAAGATTGGAGATTTTACGATGAAAGCATTAGTATTTGGCTCATTGAATATCGATAATGTGTATACAGTTGATCATTTTGTTAAACCGGGAGAAACTCTTAGCTCGGAAGAACTTAAATTTTTTTGTGGTGGAAAAGGCTTAAATCAGGCTATTGCACTTAGTAGGAGCGGTGTAGAAACATGGCAAGCTGGTGCAGTTGGAAAAGCAGACGGTCAAATGCTTATAGACTGTTTGGATAATGCTGGCGTTAATACAAAATTAGTAGAAAAAAAAGATATGCCAAGCGGACATGCTATTATCCAAAATAATAGTTCTGGAGAAAACAGCATTATTTTATTTGGCGGAAGTAATATGTCTATTACAAAAGAAAATGTTTTGAAAGTTATGGAACATTTTGAAAAAGGCGATTTTTTGATTTTGCAGAACGAAATAAACCAGATGAGTTTTATCATGGAATGTGCGCATAAAATTGGAATGAAGATAGTGCTCAATCCATCACCTATAAACGAGAAAATAAATGAACTTCCGCTTGAATATGTATCTTATTTTATATTAAACGAAATTGAAGGAGCTGTTCTTAGCGGAATAGAAAATGATGAGGAAAAAATAGCTCAAAAGCTCTCAGAAAAGTATCCTGATGCACAGATAGTGCTGACTTTAGGGAAAAATGGTTCTGTTTATAGATGTAAAGATACTGTTATAAAACAACCAATTTATAAAGTTAAGGCAGTAGACACTACAGCAGCAGGCGATACTTTTACTGGCTTTTTCTTTGGTAGTATCATGAAGAACGTGCCTATAGAAGAGGCTATGGATATAGCAGCGAAAGCTTCAGCTATTGCGGTAGGAAGGAAGGGAGCAAGCCCATCTATTCCATCTCTTGAAGAAGTGCTAAACAGTTCTTTATCAAAATAATATATCACACAAATGATAAGGATTTTAATATAAAAATCCAAAATGTTAGCGTGAATGAAGATAATACAGTAGATAATGCTACGGTTCCTGCCGAAACAACTCCTTTATGTCCCATATTTTTGGCCATTACAAATCCGGCAACGGTGGCTGCGGAGCCTAGCATTATCAAAACTGCGATAAGCTTTTCTTCTCTGAAACCAAGTTTTATGGCTATAGGAAGAAAAATAGCTGTAAAAAGTATTAGTTTCATGAATGTTGCTCCGCATATATCTTTCAAATTCTTAGATAAAGCATCAAAGTCTAATAGAGCCCCCATAGATAGAAGTCCCATTGGACTTGCAAGCCGTCCCAGATAGTCTATTGAAGTGTGAATGGCTATAGGAAGTTTAAAATCTGTAAGAGCCCACACAAATCCAAGAAGAATTCCATATATAATTGGATTAGTTATAATACCTATAATTGATGATTTTAGTCTTTTTTTGTCAAGGTTTAAACCATTTGGATTCATAAGGGAAAGTATTAGGACTGCGACTATATTGTACAGTGGAACGCAGCCAAGCATCATAAGAGGACCCATTGTAGCTTTTCCGTAAATATTTTCAATATATGTCATACCAAGGAGGGATGCACTACTTCTATAGGAAGCCTGGACAAATTCACCTCTTGTTTCTTTGTGACAGAATATAAAAGAAATTAAAATACCTGTTATGACGCTGCCAAGGGTTGAACAAAAGCAGAAAATAACAAAAGAAGTATCCCAGACAGAATAGAAATCAACCTCACAAAGTTGAACAAAAAGATTTACAGGTAATGCAATTTTGAAAACAAATGCATTCATTTTCTTTGCAAATTGTTCATCTATGATATCTAATTTTTTAAAAAAATATCCCATCATCATAATAATAAAAATGGGAAGAGTGGCGTTAAGACTAAAAATAAGATTATCCATGAATTTTTCCCTCCTCAAATACTGTTCACATTATATGATAAATACCCGCATTTGTACAAGAACAGCGTATCTATAAGCTACATTTGACAAATGACTTAATATTTGTAATAATAGTTAAATGCAAAAGAAAATACTACGCAAAACTAGTCAAATGGGAGATTTATGAAGAATATAATGGGTAAAGCAGTATTGGTTTTGATTACAGTAATGCTGATAAGCATATCTTGCTTCACAAACCATTCTATAGCTGCAGAGAGTAACGTAGGAGACGGAAGCACAGTAATATTTACAAGAATTGAAACGGTATTTAGAAGTGCTCCAGATGATGGATCTGGTATTATTATTAATTTGCCTAAATATACATCACTTTATTATTTGCGCGATGTTGAAAATGATTATGTAGAGGCTATTTGCAATAATGCAGTTGGTTATGTAAAAAAGGACACTGTAGTAGCTTCCTATGAAGAGATATTACAACAGATGGCTCAGGAAGGCTATATTATGCCGGCAGAGACAGGAAGACTTACTGCAACTAAAGGTATAGCTTATGGCCCTGTAGGAAAAGAGTCTTACTACAATCTCGATATGAGTATGATTGTATGCAGAATGCAAAGAAAGGCTTTTCCGGGGGTTTACTGGATAAGACAGGATGGTTGTAAGATGTATGGCGCATTCGTAATGGTAGCTGCTGATTTTAATATTTTTCCTATAGGAAGTATTGTACCTACTACACTTGGACCTTCTGTAGTAACTGATACAGGTTCTTTTACAAGAAATGGATCGGGTGTAATGTTTGATATTGCTACGTCATGGTAAAAATTTAATATAGCAAACAAAAAAGCTTTACATTAATGAAAGTGTAAAGCTTTTTTTGTTGTCAAAAACAGTAAATTAGTATTCTGAAAATCCGATAAACAGATATATGGAGTATTATTTGTTTAAGGAGTGGATGTTTTGAGTAAACAGAATATTACAAGTATTGATCTGAGTAAACAATATATCTTGAATGGGTTATCGGCAATGCCAGGTGGTTTCTTTATATACAGAGCCGTGGGAAATGAAGAGATAATCTATGCTAATCATGCGCTGTTAAAGATGTTTGAGTGCGATACCGAAGAAGAGTTTAAGGAACTTACCGGCAATACTTTTAAAGGAATAGTATTTCCACAGGATTTGGAGCTTGTAGAGAATAGTATTCACTCACAGATTTCAGGTCAAAACCAGTTATTTGATCAGGTACATTATAGAATTCAGACAAAGACAGGAAAAATCAGAGTTGTTGAAGATTATGGAAGGTTTTTCGAAGATCCTGTTGAGGGGCCACTTTTTTATGTGTTTGTGTCTATTGCACACGTACGTTTAGATACGCTTACAGGACTTCCTAATACGTGGTATTTCATGGAACTTGCAGGTGATGGTGAAAAGAGATGGTATCACGAAGGAAAAAACTCTGTTATTTTGGCTTTTGATTTGTGTGGAATGAAAGGTTTTAACAGCAAATACGGACATGCGGAAGGAGATGTTCTTTTATGTGCATTTGCTGATATATTGCGTATTCATTTCGGAAATGAGAATTGTGCCAGGTTTGGAGAAGATCATTTCTATGCTTTTGCAGAAGAAGATGGTATAGAGGAAGAACTTAATGAACTTATTCTTCATCTTCATGAAGCAAACGAAGGAAAAACACTTAATGTAAAAATTGGCATATGTGCTTATGATCCGAATGTTCCTATCAATATTCAGTGTGATAGGGCAAAAATGGCCTGCCGAAAGAAAATAAACGGCTTCGGGTCTGGTTATATTTGGTATGACGAGAAAATGTCCAAGAATTATATGAAACAAGAGTATATTCTAAGTCATATAGACCAGGCTTTGTCAGAAGGATGGATAAGAGTATATTATCAGCCGGTAATAAGAACACTTACTGAAAAACTTTGTAGCATGGAAGCACTTGCAAGGTGGGAAGATCCTGAATATGGAATGATTCCTCCAGGTGATTTTATTCCTATTTTGGAAGATAATGGTTTATCTTATAAACTTGATATGTACATTGTGAGACGTGTTGCTGAGTATCTTCAAAGAAAATTAAGAGCAGGAGAAGCAATTGTACCTATATCTGTTAATGTATCTCGGTCGGATTTTGATGCATGCGATCCAGTTACTGTGGTTTCGTCATCAGCTGATGAACACGGAATTAGACGGAGATTCATTTGTGTAGAGATAACAGAGACATCTATTCTAGGAAACAAAGATGTAATGCGCAGAGCAATTGAACGATTTCATGAAGCTGGAATAGAAGTGTGGATGGATGATTTTGGAAGTGGTTATTCATCGCTTAATGTTCTAAAAGATTTCAGGTTTGATGAGATAAAAATAGATATGGAATTTCTGCGTGATTTTAGTCAGCGTTCAAAGACTATTATAAAAAATGCAGTGCAGCTTGCAAAAGAAGTTGGGATACATACACTTGCAGAAGGTGTAGAAAATGTTGAACAGTTGGAATTTTTAAAAAGCATAGGATGTGAGAAGATTCAAGGCTATTATTATGGAAAACCTATGCCACCTGTAGAAGCGGAGCAAAATCTTCAAAATAAATGTATAGATTTTGAAACACGCGAAGGAGCAGCTTTTTTTGATCAGTTGGGATGTGTAGAGTTTTCAACTGATATACCTCAGTGTTTTTTGATATATAACGATAATAGTTTTATAAGAGTATATGAAAACGAATGTTTTAAGAATTTTTCAGATTCTTTGAATTTTGATGATTTATATGATTTATCTAATGAAGGAAACGTATTATCTTTTGTTCAAAAAAAGAAATTTGTAAATCTTGCAGAAAAAGCAATAAAGAGCGATGAAGTTGAAATGATGACTCTTGTTAGAGGAGAAAATGTATTTTTCTTCTCGTTTAAAATTGTTGCCAAAAGCCGTAGAGGGACAATGCTTAGAGGCTGCATTGAAAAGAGTATTTTCAATAATCAGAAAAAAGCCTTAGACATGATGGACTCAGCTATGAGAAGTATTATTGCTACATTTGACGGCATTTATATTGTGGATTTCGAAGAAGATACCAGACTTGTTGTTAGTACGATTTTACCTTTTGAAAAAGTGGGTCAGGTTACACATAATATTTCATCTAGTTATAAGGATTATCCCAAAAAATATGTTTATTTTGAAGATGTGGATGAGTGGATTCATTTTCTGACCAAGGAAAATTTTGAAGCGAGAATGCATAATTCGGGATGTGGTAGTTTTAGAGAAATTTTCAGAATAAAAAAGCCTAAAGAAGGCTATAAATGGACAGAGTTTACTGTTATTTTAATTAGTGAGTCCAAAAACTATGGTGATAAGTATCTGATTTGTGTAAAACCTGCTGAGATAGAGGATGAGAAAGATAAAAAAGATAAACTGTGCCGAGTATTAAGGTACTATGATTTAAGCATTGGAGAGAGAAATGCTGATGATGGATATAGATTGTGGAATAGTTTTCTTTTAGAGTCAAATATTAAATTGTTTTGGAAAGATATAAATAGAAGGTTTATCGGGGCAAGTAGGGCTTTTTTGGATTATTATGGTTTTACATCTATTGATGATATTTATGGTAAAACAGATGAAGATATAGGTTGGAATCTAGATGATAAGACTTTTTTGAATGATGAGCTTAGGGTTATAAAAAATGGTGATATCATTCAAAATTCTGCTGGTCAGAATATAGTAGATGGTGTCCTTAGAAATATAATAGCTATAAAATTCCCAATTTACGAAGAATCTAAAATCAAAGGACTAATGGGATATTTCGTAGATATAGAAAATGATTTTGGCGGCAGGGACATGTTAAAGGATAGTGTTACTAAAGATCCAATGACAGGACTTATGAATAGTCTTGGTATGCAGGAAACAATAGCAAGACTTGATGACAATCTAAGGATTTCAGGTGAAGATTATGTTTATGTGGTAATAAATGTTGATGATTTTCGTGAATTAAAAGATGATTATGGCGAACAGGTAGCCAAAGATGGAATTTGTAAGGTTGCTGAAGTATTAAAAACATATTTTCCTGCAAATGTCACTATTGCAAGAATGTATGGAAGCAAGTTTGCAGTATGTAGTAAGGAATTATCTATTGACAGTATAGATGCTATACTTAATCAATTTGCGGTGGAAATAGCGACAGTAAAGGAGATAAATAAGCATCCGTATTCACTTCGTGTAACGATTGGAATTGCACATGGAGCTGAAGCAAATGAATTTTGGGATGTTATTGAACTTGCTCATAACAGAATGGCTAAGAGAAGAAAAAATGATTTTGCAATCAATGCCAAGATTGCAAAAGCTAATGAAATGTTGGATGACTTGCCAGTTCCATGTGTTATAGTTAAACCAATGTTAGATGAAATGCAAGAAAAATGCATCGATATAATATATGTCTACGCAAACAAGAAATATTGTCAGATGTGTAATATATCCATAGATGAGGTTATAGGAAAAAGATATTTAGAATGTTTTCCTTATACCAATGATAAATGGGTTGATTTTGCATATAGGGCAGCTCATGGAGAATATATTTCTGATCAGTTATATGGAGGTTCTTTTGGACATTGGGTTGATTTTGTAGCAGCTCCATCAGTTGTAGATGGATGCAGTATTTTTACAATGAAGATAATAGATAGACAGAAAGAAGAAAAAGATAAGCTTACCATAGGTCGCAAGACTGATGAAAATATTATTAATATATTAAAGATTTTGGGATCAAGCGAAGAATACATTGAATCTATTAATATGACATTAAACGAAATAGGACATAAAACAGGAGCTGAAAGAGTTGGAATTTTAGAAACAGATAGATTTACGTATTCAGAGACCTTTGAATGGTTTAAAGAAGGAAAAGATGAAATCAGTCCAAAACGTCAAAAAAAGTCGTATAAAGAGATAGCTTTTTTTGAAAAGATACTTACTAGAAATAATAGTGTTTTGGTAAATGAGGTTGAATCATTAAGGTCTGAACATACTGTTTTGTATTTTTGCCTTAAAGCTATTGGAACAACGCATTTTATTGTAGTTCCACTTTATGATAATGAGAAGATAATAGGTTATATAATTGCTGAGAACTATATGATTAATTCAGAGATTGATACTATTAGGTTTTTGGAGACAATATCTTTTTTCTTGGCTGCAAGAATTATCAATCACAAGCTTTACCTTAAAGAAGTAAATACTCGTAAAGAAAAAGAATATATTGCCAAAAACTGGATGACAGATGATAGCAGTATTAGAATTGCTCGAATTTTGGATGGAAAGGAAGATTATCATATTGCAATGAATCATGTACTTGAAGAAATAAGTAAAGTGATTCATCCAGAACGATTATATATCTATGAAACTGATCAAAAGACAATTTCTAGAACTTTTGAATGGTGTGCAAAAGGTGTTAAATCACAAATTGATACCATGCAGAAACTTGATTACAAGACATATATGGGAGTGTGGGAAAATAATCTTTCAAATAGCACAAGTATAGTAATTGACGACATAGAAAAATACAAGAAGTCAGATAATGTTTTATATAACACATTAAAACGTCAGGGTATAAAGAGAATTATTGATGTGCCTTTTTATATAGACGGAGAATTAAAAGGATATATTGGAGCTGATAATTATGAAATAAATGAAATTGTTGACACGAAACTTTTGCTAGAAACAGTATCATTCTTTATTGGTTCAAGAGTAGCTAATCATTATTTTAAGAAACTAAGTAAAAGAGATAGACACAGACATAGTAAACTTTAGACTTTTGGTGGAAATGAATGAAGAGTTTTAAACTGACTGATATAGAATATTTAAAAGAGCATATATTGAATGGACTTATCCTGATGCCTGGTGGATTTCTTATTTACAGAGATTCACCAGAAGAGGAGATTCTTTATGCCAATCAGAATCTTATTGAGCTGTTGGATTGTAAGGATGAACAAGAATTTATGGAATTCACACATGGCTCATTTGGAGGAGTTGTGGCAAAAGAACAGATTGATTCAGTCAGAGAAAACATCAAAATTCAAATTGAAAATAATAAAAACTCTTTTGACCATGTTTCGTATAATATCAGAACCAGAAAGGGAAATATCAAATTTGTAGAAGATTATGGAAAAAGAATAGAAGATAAACTTGAAGGTCCGATTTTCTGCGTGTTTATTGCAGAAAATACTTCGAGCGAATTGATAGGCGATTCTGATCTTTTAACAGGTCTTTCTGGGATGAGGCGCTTTAATGAAAAAGCGCAGGCAATTCTTGAAAAACTTAAAGCGAATAATACTGATGAAGAATACTGTATTATCTATTATAATCTGACTAATTTGAAATATCTTAATGTCAGTCAGGGAATAGAAGCTGGAAATATTATTCTTAAAAACTTTTCTGATATTTTGAAGAATGTTTTTGCAATTGGATATATTTCTAGAATTGCTGAAGATCATTTTGTGGTATTAACGAATACAAATGAATTATTTGAACAGTTGTTTGAAGTTCACAGTAGATCTTTGAAGTTGCAAAATAGCAATACAGTTCATGTTAAAGCTGGCGTTTACTACATGAATAGTACGGATATATCTCCAGCCGTTGATTGTGATTTAGCTAAATTTGCCTGCGATTTCATAAAAAAAGATCCAGGAAAGTATTTTTGCGAATATAAGATAGGACTGGAAAAAATAGGTGAATTAGAAAGCTATGTTATTGAAAATCTTGATGAAGCCATAAGTAAAAGATATTTGAATGTATATTATCAGCCTGTAATAAGGACTTTAACAGGAAAAGTTTGTTCTTTAGAGGCTTTAATTAGATGGGATTCTCCAAAAAGAGGAACTTTACCAACTTCACAGGTGGTTACAGCACTTGAAAAATATGGCCTTTCACATAAACTGGACACTTTTGTAATAAAACATGTTGTTAAAACGATAAGAAAGGGAATTGATTCTGGAGCTCCGATAGTACCTGTTTCAGTCAATATTTCAAGATCTGACTTTGAATCATGCGATCCTGTAGAAATGGTAATAGAGATAATGAAGGCCTTTCGTGTGCCTCATAATTTTATAAATATTGAAATTACAGAGAGTGCACTTATTAGTGATAAAAATAAAATGAAGAAGGCAATAGAAAGGTTTCACGAAAATGGATTTGAGATTTGGATGGATGATTTTGGAAGCGGTTATTCATCCTTGAATATACTTAAAGATTTCGATTTTGATCTTATAAAAATAGACATGGGTTTTTTGCGTGATATGAGTGAAAAGTCCAGAACTATTGTAACAGCAACAATAAAAATGGCAAAGCAGTTAGGAATACATACACTTACAGAAGGCGTAGAAACAGAAGAACAGCTTGACTTTATGTGGAATATAGGTTGTGAGAGAATACAAGGATATTATTATGGAAAACCTGAACCTATTTTTGATTTGATAAAACATCTTTATTATTCGGGATTGGAAACAGAAAAGCCGGAAGATAATGCCTTTTATAATAAAGTCGGGCTTACAGATCTTATTAGCGAAAGGCCAATTGCCATATACTTTTATGACGAAAAAGAAGTGGTTCGAATGTATGCTAATGAGCAATATAGAAAAACAATTTTCTTTATTCAAAATTCTAAGGAATATGCATCAGATAATAATAAAGAACTTGCAATAGAGAAAATAAGAAAAAAAATTGGTGTACTTGCCCAAAAAACAGTGGAAAGTAACAGTGCTAAAAGTGTAGTTCTTCCAGCAAACGGGAATGATTATCGGTGCTCTTGCGAATTAATAGCTTCATGTAATCAAGGTCACATGATATTGGTTTATATGGATCAGGGACTATTCAAAAAAGAGGATGAAGAAAATGTGCCTGATGTATTTGTAGATTTGCCGGTTCCATTTGTTATATGCAGACCAGTTATGAATGGCAATAGAGATCAGGTTTTGGATTTGGAATACGTTTTTGTGAATCAAAAATATTGCGAGAAGACTCACAAGACTGCTAAAGAATTGATAGGAAAAACATATCTAGAGTTGTTTAATGGTTCTAACCCATTATGGATTTATTATCCATATCAGGCTATTATTACAGGAAAAGAAGTTAAGGCTAGAATGTTTGCAGAAACTTTGAAGGAATGGACAGAATTTAGTGCGATACCTTCTTCAATTCCTGGTTGTTGTTCAATCGCCTTTATGGGAATCGACAATGATATCGAGGAAAAAGAGGAACTGACTAGATACTGGACGACAGATGATTTCAGTGTTCATATTGCCAAGATTCTTGCCAGTGATGAGCCTTATGAAGAGGCAATGAATCATATTTTGGATGATCTTGGTAATGAAATAGGAGCTGATAGGCTTTTTGTTCTTGAAATAAGTAAGAACCAAATATATGGTGGTTTTGAGTGGAATAGAGAAGATGTTGAAGAACAAAACTGGATAATGGAAGAAGATGAGGCTAAAGACTGTTTAAAATGTTGGAGTTATTATCTAAAAAGTGATATATGTATAGATATTGAGACGATTGAACAGATTAAAAATCTTGCGCCAAAGTACTATGGTGCTTTGAAAAAAAGGAGAGTTAAAAGAGTGTTGATAGTTCCTTTTTATTCGCATGGAGAACTAATAGGTTATATTGGCGTTGATAACTATGGATTAAAGAAAAATCTTGATACGAGAAGGCTTATGGAAACAGTTTCTTATTTTATTGGTGCCAGTGTTTCCAAGCATTATTTTGAGCACTTAAGTAACTATGATGAGCTTACCAAAGTTAATAACCGAAACGCTTATATAGAAAAAATGCGAAGCATGGAAGCATATAAGCAAGGTGCTGGTATTCTTGTTATGGATTTAAACGGATTAAAAGATTTAAATGATAATCTTGGTCATACAGCTGGAGATCAGTTTTTGCAAGATGCAGCAAACTTCATTTCAAAGTTTTTTGGCAGAGAAAATGTTTATCGGACTGGAGGTGATGAGTTTGCTGTTATTATGCCGGAAATAGAAAGGGAAGAGTTTACTAGAAAAGGAGTTGAGTTTAGAGAAGCATTGAAATCAGATAAAGCACCAAATGTTTCAGTTGGTTTTTCATGGTGTGATAAATATGAAGAATTAAAAAAAGCATTAGAGGATGCCGACGAACATATGTATAAAGATAAAGCTGCTTATTATCTTAATCATGACAGGCGTAGAAAACATGTGGGCGAAAATGTGTAGTGGGTTTGTGGACTTATGTTCCAGAAAGGAGTAATGATGGCTTTTTTAGAGAAACCAATAGGATACACAGGACCTTCTCCAGAAATTGAACTGGAAGAAAAAATTCATGAAATGCAGGAGTTTGCAAGAAAAAATGGAATTACACTTGAACAATTAGTTAATATCCTGACTTGGCAAGAGTTAAATAACATAAACAATAGATTAAATGAGTGGAATAGTTATGGAATTCCTAATAGAAATATAGATAAATAAATGATTTTTTTTATACGAGTAAAGTGCGCGAGACTAGCGCACTTTACTTGTGTTATGATAATAATATAAATAATTTTGGAGGTTGATATCGTATGGATTTTACAACTAGATATCAAGAGTGGATGGATAATCTTTCTGATGAGGATGATTTAAAAAAACTACTTATAGCAATGAAAGATGATGAAAAAGAAAAAGAAGAGAGTTTTTACCAAGAATTATCATTTGGTACAGCTGGTCTTAGAGGAAAAGTTGGAGCAGGTACCAATCGTATGAATATGCTTACTGTAGGAAAAGCAACACAGGGAATAGCTGATTATATTGCTTCATTTGGTCAAGAAGCAAAGGATAGAGGTGTTGTAATAGCTCATGATCCAAGACATTTTTCTAAAGAATTTTCTGAGCTTGCGGCTGGTATTTTTGCTGAGAACGGGATAAAAGTGTATACATTTCCATCACTTAGACCAACACCAGAACTAGCATTTATGATAAGAAGACTTAATACTATTTCAGGAATAAATATTACTGCTTCACATAATCCAAAGGAGTATAACGGATATAAAGCATATTGGGAAGATGGATGCCAGGTTTCATCAGATGTTGCAAATGGAATGACAGAGAAGATAAATGCTGTCAATATTTGGAAAGATATAAAGAAATCTGATTATAATAAAGGTATCACGAAGGGAACCATTACAGTTCTTGGTCAGGAATATGACAGAGAATATTTGGATAAAGTTGAAGAACTTTCAATTCATGAAAAAGATGAATTAGATCTTTCTATTCCTTTAGTATATACACCTTTAAATGGATGTGGTTCCATTCCATTTCGTCAGATGCTAAAAGATAGAGGTTTCAGTAATTGGAAGATTGTACCTGAACAAGAAAATCCTGATCCTGATTTTACTACTGTTGGTTATCCTAATCCAGAGGATCCCAAAGCTTTTAAACTCAGCGAAAAGTATGGAAGAGAGTTTGGGGCAGAACTTTTAATGGCAACTGATCCTGATTCAGATAGATTTGCAATCGAGATTCGTGATGATAATGGAAATTATATTCCATTAAATGGAAATCAGACAGGGTATCTTTTGGTTAATTATATTCTTGAAGGTAGAAAAAGTGCAGGGACACTTCCAACCAAAGGAGCAATGGTAAAGTCTATTGTTACTTCAACGTTGTCTACTATCATGGCAAAAGCATATGGAATAGAGATGTTTGAAACACTTACAGGATTTAAGAATATATGTGGAAAGATACCATATCTTCATGAAAATGGATATACATATTTGTTTGGGTATGAAGAATCTGTTGGATATGCAGCTTGTGAAGATATTAGGGATAAAGATGGTATTTCTGCAGGGATGTTAGTTGCTGAAGCTGCGGCTTATTATAGAAAACAGGGAAAAACGCTTTGGGACGTTTTACAGGAAATATATGCAAAATACGGTTATTTTGCTGAGGATGAGCCAAATCTTATATTAGAAGGAATATCCGGTGCGCAGAGAATTGGAAGAATGATGAAGTTTATAAGGGAAAATACTCCAGAAACAGTTGCAGGAGTAAAGGTATCAAAGGTTATAGATTATATCAACGGTTATGAAGATATTCCACCTCAGAATGCACTTAGGTTTTTTCTTGATAATGGTTCTTGGTTTGCTATTAGACCAAGTGGAACAGAACCAAAGATAAAATTCTATTTTTATTCTAATCAGGATTCTAGAGAAAAGGCTCTTGAAGTGAATAAAGCAATTAAGGAAGATATCATGTCTTATATCAAAAAGGTTGAGTGATAATTAAAGCTATTAATTGAGGATTGAATTGATAAAATAGTTAACGAAGACTCTTGCAGATTATTTGTTACTGTTCATATGAAAAATCTGTGAACAGTAACATTTATGGATTTTATTTCCTATAATTCTTGCAAGGGTCTTTTCATATAGAAATTTTTTTTATGTAAGAATGTATACCATTTTCAAAAGAAAAAACTCTAATCTCGCAGTTGTGAGGTTTGGGGCGCCAAATATATTTTCGGGGATTATCAGCTAAACATCCGCTAAGAACTCTCATAATTCCACCATGGCATGTAATTAGAACATTTTTGTATTTTTGTTTTTCTAAATCCTGAACAAAAGAATAGCTTCTTTCTATCATAGATTCGAGAGTCTCTACTGTTTTGGGAGCATTAAAAAATTCTGGGCATGCCCAATAAAAACTCATAGAAAGTCCCATTTGCATGTAATTTCGTTTCTCATATTTTCCAAAATCGGTTTCTATAAGACGTTCATCAATTAAAATCTTATCTGGAGGAGTATTTCCAATTATAGATGCTGTATGTATTGCTCGTTGTAAAGGACTGGAATATACTGCATCAAAGGTAATATTTCCAAGTGCACATCTTGCTTTTTGTGCTTGAAGAATTCCTTTTTCATTAAGCGGTTCGTCGGTTCTTCCCTGCATTAAGTGATTTTTGTTGAGGTTAGTTTGACCATGCCTTGTTAGCCATATTTTCATAGTTATCTCCATTTTGTTATCAGAATATAATTATTATGACTTCTTGCTGAGATTTAGGATAATCATCGCAAGAATCCTGCCTGACAGGACAAAATTATTCTTACAGTATATAAAAGTCATAGATTTTTGTCACTGCGTTCCAAAAACCACGCAAACTGGCCATTTAAAAAGGCTTCGCCTTGGACCAGTTTGCCGCTTGACTTTTGTTCTCACGAAACTCGCAGTAAATGCGAGTTTCTGAAT
>NZ_AUKC01000027.1:38931-54157 GCF_000424545.1 Butyrivibrio sp. NC3005
AAAGGCTTCGCCTTGGACCAGTTTGCCGCTTGACTTTTGTTCTCACGAAACTCGCAGTAAATGCGAGTTTCTGAATGTAAGTGACAAGAAGTCATGCTTTTAGAAAATCAAGGCATTCTTCAAAAGCAACACCATCAGTGGTGGGAATTCCCATCTTATCAGATATTACTAAACATTCTCTAATAAAATGAGAAGCTTTTTTTACAGACGAGTAAAAATCTTTTCCATTAATTGCATCTGCTATAAGAATGGAAGCAAATATATCTCCGGTGCCACCTCGACCTTTCCCGACTTTGTGTTGTCTTGTAACTCTAATTTTGCCCGATTCATCAAAACAGTAGTTAGCAAGGCAGTTACCTTCTGAAATTCCTGTAATTACTATCTTTTTAGGTCCAAAGTCAGAAAGCTTAAATATAAGATTTTCTATTTCTTTTCTTTTCCATTTACCTTCATGAAATGGTGTATCAGTCAGAATGCAAGCTTCTGTAAGATTCGGAGTTATGATATCGGCATATCTAATAAGATCTCTCATTTTTAAGCACATTTGTGTTGTGTAGCTTTTGTATTTTTTACCCTCATCTCCCATTATTGGATCTATACAGATGATGGTATTGGATGTTTTAAAACTGTTTATAAAACTTTTGACTAAATCTGCTTGAATTGCCGAACCAAGAAAACCAGTATAAATGCCTTCGAATTGTAGATTTAATTTTTTCCATTCGTTTTCGTAGTTTTCAAAATTTCGAGTATAGTCATCAAGAAAATAACTATCAAATCCAGTGTGATTGGATAAAATAGCTGTTGGTAGAAAACAACATTGTACTTTTAGTTTTGAAATAACAGGTATGGAAACTGCAAGAGAACAGCGTCCAAATCCAGTTATATCATTTATTACTGCAACTTTATTTTGTATATTATGATTATATTGCATTAAAATCCTCGTTTCTCAAAAAAGTCATAATTCTAGTATATACTTGAATTATTTTATATTAAAGTAGTAAAATAGAAAAGTTGTGTGCCGTTAACACAAGTATTATCTTAGGAGGAGTTATGTTTAAAGATACTTTCGATGCTGCAGCAAATGGTGCAGTAAAAAAATCAACTTTTTTAAAATCTAATCCGCTTGGATACTTTGTTGTTTCAATGCTTGCGGGTATTTATGTTGGAGTTGGAAATCTTCTGACAAATGTTATCGGAGGAATGCTTGGATCATCACCTGTTACTAAACTTGTTATGGGATTTGCTTTTTCAGTAGCACTTAGTCTTGTAATCTTTGCTGGTGCAGAGCTTTTTACAGGAAATAATATGGTTATGGCGGCTGGTATATTAAAGAAAAAAGTCACTGTCTTTGACACATTAAAGTTGTGGGCTATCTGTTGGTGTGGAAATATTTGTGGAGCTATCGTTCTTGCTTTATTATTTCATTTTTCGGGTTTGAACAATGAAGCTACATCTGCTTTTCTTGCACATGGTGCAATGGTTAAGATGTCTCTTCCTGTTACTGAACTGATAATTCGAGGAATGATTTGCAATCTTTTGGTTTGTCTAGGAGTGTGGTGTTCTCTTAAGTGTAAGACAGAAAGCGCAGTTCTTATCATGGTTTTTTGGTGTATTTTCACTTTTGTAGTTCTTGGAGGAGAGCATAGTGTAGCTAATATGACTCAGCTTACAACTGCACTTTTAGATCCGGCAGGTGAGAATGTAACAATTGGCGGCTACTTTTATAATCTTATAGCAGTTACATTTGGTAATATTCTTGGCGGAATTCTTCTTGTAACACTTCCTTATTATGCAGCATCCAGAAAAGACTGATATAAGCCTTAATATAAAAAGATATAATGATATAATTGTTGATTAAACCGGATAGATTTTCTATCCGGTTTTTCTAATTGCAGAAAAAAATAATCCGATATAGTAAATATAGATAAAGTGGAGTATGAACGAAAAAACCTAAATCTTTTTAAGAGGGAAAATATGAAAAAATATATTTTTGATGATAAAACTAAACGTTTGAATGAAAGTGATTGCATTCCTATTACTTTTTTTCAACTTATAGACGGGAAAATCGTTACTCTGCTTGTATCTGATGGCTTTTGTGAATTATTAGGGATGGGAAGGCAGGAAGTGGTTGAGTTTCTTAATCATATTATGCCTAAATTTATAGATAGAGAAAATTGTAGTCGCTACGAGAACTCAATTGCAGAGTTTATTCTTGAGGATAAACCATTAGATACTTTTTATAGTTTAAAACTTCGTAAGGAACAAGAAGAGACGGTAATTCATGCTCAGGGAAAGCATTTGCTTATGCGTGATGGAACACGCCTTGCGAAGGTTTGGTATATAAATGAGCAAATGTCAGGAAAAGATATAGATTCAAAGATTGAGACTAATATAAGTCAGCGATTTGAAGAACTTCTTACTGAAAGAATCTTCATGGATACAGAAAAATTCGATCATCTGACAGGACTCATGAATATGGGTAGCTTTCTTTCAAGTGCCAAAGAAAGCAGTGATAAACTGATTTTAGGAAGAGAAGTCCCAACAGTATTATATTTTGACATGAATGATATGAAGACGTTTAATCAGCGGTATGGTATAGAGGAGGGAAATGAACTTTTATGCATTTTTGCTGATATATTAAAAGAGGTATTTGAAGGTGCAGAATGTGCCAGAATGGGAGAAGATCATTTTACTGTTTTAACTAAAGCGGATGGAATAGAAGAAAAATTATCTATAATATTTGATAGATTAAAGATTGCAAATCATGGATTAACGCTTCCTGTACGTGTTGGAATATATAAGGATACGTTTGAACGTGTGGATTTAGGAACTGCGATAGATAGAGCTAAAATCGCGTGTGACGTTAATAAATTCACATTTGAATCAAGTTATACATATTATGATGAGGAGATGCGGAAAGCATCAATTAATAGAGAATATGTTCTTCGGAATTTTGAAAGAGCTTTAGAAGAAAAGTGGATAAGAGTTTACTATCAGGGAATTGTTAGAACTGAAAGTGGGATGATATGTAATGAGGAAGCCTTGGCTAGATGGATAGATCCAGATAAAGGTGTTATTTCTCCTGCAAAAATTGTTAGTGTACTTGAGGAAGTTAAGCTGGAGTATAAATTGGATTTGTATATGATAGATAGAATACTGGAAGACATGGCAATTAGGAAGAGAGATAATATTCCCATTGTTCCAGTATCTGTAAATCTATCCAGATACGATTTTGAGTGTTGCGATATGGTTACAGAGATAGATAATCGTGTGAATGCTTCTGGAATTTCACATGATATGCTCATTATAGAGATTACTGAAACTGTAATAGGACTTGATCCGGATTTTTTGAAGGAACAGATATGTAGATTTCATAAGGCTGGATTTAAAGTGTGGATGGATGATTTTGGAAGTGGCTACTCATCTTTAAATATTCTTCAAGATTTTGAGTTTGATTTGATAAAACTTGATATGCGTTTCATGAAGGGATTTAGTTATGACAATAAAAATTGCATTATCTTAAGAAGAATTGTACAAATGGCGACAGAATTAGGTATTGATACTTTGTCAGAAGGTGTTGAGACGGAAGATCAGGCAAGTTTTTTAAGAGAAATCGGATGTATTAAACAGCAGGGTTACTTGTATGCTAAGCCTGCCAGTATGAATGAAATTCGTGGCTATTCGCGTGTAGATTCGGGAATATACTATGAAGAGAATTATGACACTATAGTAGATTGTATAAAAGAAAAGAAAAAATTGGATTATGTTCCTGATATTTGGAGAGATATACCTATTCCATTCGCTGTCTTTAAGGTTGAATACTTAGATGATGGAGAAGTTGCGGATACAATTCATGTATATTTAAACAAAGAATATTCTGAACTGATGCACAAAGTCACAAAGTCGAACGTCATTGGTAAGGGCTTTCTTAAAGTATTTGGAAAAGTCGATAAAGAGTGGTTTAGAATAGCTGATTTAGTTGCTAAAAGACGTCAGAATGTACATGGTAGATTCTTCCATGATAAGCAAAGCTCATGGATGGAGTATTCACTAAAGTCTTTGCCGCAGAAGAATTATATTTCGATTACATTGACCAATATTGATCATTTGGTAAGAGAGAATTCAACAAAGGCATATACAGCTGATGATGAGATTATAAGAATAGCAGATCTACTTAATAGAGAAAGTAATTATAGAACAGCTATTGAAAGAGCTATCAATGAGATGTCACAGATGATACGTGCTGATAGAATATATATTTACACGAAGGAAGAGGATAACATAGCAAGTGGTTATGAGTGGTGCGCTGAGGGTGTTGAGCACTCATTTGATTTAGAGAATATTAAAGAATATGCCCAAATTGATCAGTTAAAAAAGCGTGTCAGAATAGATGAGAATATTCGAATGGACAATATAGAAGAAATACGTAGAAGTTGTGGAGAATTATACGAATTATTGAAGTCAAGGAGGATTAAAAGGTTTATTGAAGTGCCTCTGTATGATGAATCAAGGCTTATAGGATATATGGGAATAGATAACTATGATGAAGGAGATTCAAGTAATACAGTGACACTATTAGCTGGAGTATCATATTTTATTACTGCTAGGATAGTTGCCGCAGGTGTACTTCAACATATGGATCATATTAGTAGTCATGATGCGTTAACAAATGTTCAGAATCGTTATGCAATGCTTAAAAAGACAGAAGAACTTGAGAAGAAGCAGGAACATGCTGGAGTTATATTTGTAGATATAAATGGTCTCAAGAAGACAAATGATACTTTAGGGCACGATGCAGGCGATCAGCTAATAAAGAATGCTGCTAACCTCCTTTCTGCATTTTTTAATGAGAAAAATGTTTATAGAACAGGTGGCGATGAGTTTGTTATTCTGGTTGAAAATGTTGAAGAAGATGAATTTGAAATAATAAAGCGTCAACTTGAAGTAAGGATTAACGAGCCATCTGCTCCAAAGATTGCGATAGGTTTTTGCTGGTGTTTAGATACAAGAAATCTGGAAAAATCTATGAAAATAGCAGATAAAAAAATGTATGAAGATAAGAAAAAGTTTTATGAAAAGTCTGGAATGGAACCACGATAAGAATTGTATAAATAAGGGAAAATGTACAAAAATAATAATTAAATAATCAATTCGATGTACACAATGACATTAAAAATTCAAAAACGCTTGACATTGAGTCGTCAATATGATAAATTATAATCAAGAAAAGCGAAGAGATAAACCAATTATCACAAAATGCGAGATGGTGGCGATGCTTCACCTAATTAGTTTTTGATAATTGAACGAAAGGACTTCAAAGGGATGGCGGCGATGCTTCACCTAACTGGAGAAGTTGCTTTCGGACTCTTAGAAAAATTCAGGAACGGTGGTAATAATACTTTATTGGTTCCAACGAATTTGCTTTTTTGATATATAAGGAAACATTAAAAACAATTTCATATGAGGTACACTCCAATGGACAATGAATTTTGAGGAGTCGGTTTATTTAGAATAAGAAGTAAACCGACTCCTGTTTTTTCTAAAGTAATATTATTAACAGTATTGCGTTTATAAACTTAAAGTTATAAAATAAAAAAGTAGCTATCCATGTTTAAAGGAAGATAGATTATGAAGCGATTATTACGTTCAAAATTACGCCCGGGAATGTGCATTGCTGAAAATGTATATGGAATGTCAGATAATACTTTATTGCTCGAAAAAGGGCATATATTGGATGATCTAGATATTACGCGTTTGTCTTATTATTCTGTGGTTAGTGTTCTTATCGAAGAGAACATTGATTTTGAACCTGGAAGCGATGCTCCATCATACTCTGAACTTCTTATGCAGAGAAAAGAGTTTAAACAGTTTAAAGATGATTTTGATGGATGCGTATTCAGCTTTAAAACAATGATAAATGAAATCATTGAAAAAGATGAAAAGGTTCAGATTCCGGAACTTGTTTCACCGCTATTTGATCTTTTTTTAGAGGCACCTAATGTTCATGATTTGTTTGCGATGATTCACTTGCTAAGACTTTATGACGATGCAACATATGTTCATTGCATAAATGTTGGACTTATAAGTCTTGTTCTTGGAAAATGGATGAAGATGTCGGATTCTGATTTAGAGATATTGACAGCATCAGGAATGCTTCATGATATAGGCAAGATGAGAATATCGGATAAGATTATTACTAAACCAGATAAACTTACAGATGAAGAATATGAAGAAGTGAAAAAACATCCGATTATCGGATATAATATATTAAAAAATCTAAGTATGAATGATCATATACAAAACGCTGCTTTAATGCATCATGAAAGATATGATGGAAGCGGATACCCATATAAACTTGTAGGTAATGAAATAGATGAGTTTGCTGGAATTGTAGCTGTAGCAGATGTATATGATGCTATGACTTCTGCAAGAGTCTACCGTGGTCCATTATGCCCGTTTACTGCTTTGAAAATTTTTGAAGAAGAAGGCTTGCAAAAATACAATCCAGATGCCATAATTACTTTTTGCAAAAACGTTGTTGAAACATACAGACAGACAAAATTGCAGCTAAGTGACGGAAGAGTTGGTGACATAGTTTATATAAATCCTAACAGATATTCGAGACCAACAGTAAAATGTGGAGATGATTATGTTGATCTTATGGAAAACCCAAAGCTAGAAATTGTTGCCATCAGGTAGGGGGAAGAATTGAGAAAATTAAGTGAGTATTGTACTAAAGAGTTTACTGATATATTGCAGACTTATATTTCTGTTTGTAGTAATGAAAGAACATTTTATGAATACTGCGGATACATTAATCTAATCTGTAATTATACTAAAAAAGATTTTTTGAGAATTACTTATGAAGATGCAAAAAAATATCAGGATTACTTAATTTCTCAATACAATGATGGCAAGTTATCCAGAAAGACAGCAAATGTTAGATTTTCTTGCTATAGGACTGTTTCAAATTATATTATTGATACTTTTCCTGATAAACTGAAAGAAAATGTTTTTTTGAAAATTCCTAGATTGATGCAGCCAGATGATTCTATAAATCCAAAATCAATACCAAGTTTGAAAGAACTAGATAAAATCATGAGTTCAGCTAGATCAAATTATATGTTTTATTTGATTTTGTCACTTGCTACAAGAGTTGGGCTTAGTGCAACCAATATCTTGCGTATTCGAAAAAATTCGATAATAGTAGATGAAGAAGGAAATACTTTTTTACATTTTGCTGCAACGTCAGATTTTAAGGATGATAGATATGTTCAATTACCAAAAGATGTTTCTTCTATATTAGAAAAATATCTTGAAACAGTTGAAGCGGATTCACAGGGGCACATATTTTTTAATTCCAGAAAAGGACCTTTAACGTTGAAAAACTTAGATGTTGCTGTGAGTAAAATAATCAAAGCTGCTAAAGTTGACGAGAAATATACGTTAAAAGACTTAAGAAGTCGTGCAATTCTCGACTTGTTGCAAACAGGGGCTGACGCAAATGCGATAAGCGATTATACCGGGCTTTCGTTTTTACGTATTCATTCTTTTACAAAAGCAAAAAAGCTTGTGAGCGGAGATTGTATTGCAGATGCAGTTAATTTCTCTATGAAATCATAAGGATTAAACTAGTACCTATATAGGAATTATAGCAGTATACGTTATTAGGCATTATAGTCATTCCATAAATGCTTATTATGGAATGACTTGATATATAAAGCATATAAAATGAAGTAATTCGCCAAGTTTACGAGTTATTTACTAATTTGACTATAATAGTCATTATTATTTATCTTTTCTTAGTTCCAAAAAGTTTCATTTTACTAATATTTCCACAAGTATTATTTTTTTTAAAATACGGAAACTAAACAGGCTTTATTTAGGCAAAACACTTTAAAAGTAAAGCACTAAAAGAAACTATCAATAAAAAGTCTATAAGTTTTCGATAAACAAAATATAAATTAATTATGATGATTTGAGTGATAGGTTTTTTTGTATAATAAAAACAGTTAGTTGTCGTTTTTTCGCTAAAAAAGGTACAAAAAAATGGAGGGATGATTTATGAAGCGTAGGAAAAGGAATCGTATTCTGTCATTTTTGATGACGAGCATTCTTGTTTTTACTATGTTCTTCAGTAATCTAATGTCAGCCTATGCAGAAGATTGTAATGATGATTCTGCTACTCAGCAGGCAACTGTGATTACAGAACAAGAATCTGAGTCCATCACAGAACAACCAGAGACAGAAGCAGCAACAGAAAATGAGCAACCAGAAGTAGATGAGGTAGAGATAACTCCTGAAGAAATTCAGGAAGCACCTAAGGAAGATGAATCTTCATCGTCTGAAGCTGCGGGTACGGCAGAGGAAGAAGCAAATAATGCAAATCAAGATGCTTCTATAAATGGTGAAGCAACTGAAGCATCATCAGCTTCAACTGCAGAAACTTCAGTAGAAGAAGATAATAAAGAAGAACTTGAATCAAAAATTGTAACAGTGACTTACGAAGCAACAGAAGGCGGTATTGTAAGCGTTGCGACTGAGTCAGTCAATTTAAATGATGAAGCAGCTACTTTTTCAGGATCTGAAGCTATAGCAAATGAAGGATACAAATTTGAAAACTGGAAAGATTCGGATGGAAATGTAGTTTCAACAGAAAATGTTTTTGTACCTTCTAATATTGATAAAGATACTGTTTATACAGCAGTATTTGAAAAAACAGTCATAGAACAATATGTAACAGTAACATATAAAGCTTCTAAGGGTGGAAGTGTTACAACTAGTAGTGAAACTATAGACATAAATGCTGAAGGAGCTAAATTTAAAGGGTCTAGAGCTGTAGCGTGGAACGATAAGTATGAGTTTGAAGACTGGATTAATGAAGAAGGAAAAGTTGTAGGTACTAATGAAGAATATGTTCCTTCTAATATTAATAAGGACATCACATTTACAGCAAAGTTTAAAGCTGTTGAGAATATTGAAGATAAGATGCCTGCAATAAAGGTTTCTGATGTTCATAAGGGCGGAATGGTTGTTTCAGTTAATGCTGAAGTAGGTATTTTCCCGGCAGGAACAGAATTGTCCATTAATGCAATTTCAGATTCACAGGCTCTTGAAACTGCAAAAGAAGAACTTGGTGAAAAAGTTACTTCGGCAAAGGGTGTTGATATTACTTTTAAATATGAAGGAAAAGAAATTCAACCAGCCGACAATAAGTATGTACATGTAAGCATTTCTTTGGAAAAAGCTATCGAAGGTGATTCATTTAGCGTACTTCATGATCATAAAGGTGATGTTGATAAAATAAGCGCAAATGTTAACCAGGATTCAAAAGGAAATGCGGTTAGTGCAACATTTGATACTAATCAGTTTTCTATATTTATTGTGGCAGGTGAAGGAGATAGTTCTTCACAAGATAGCACTGATACAAAAGCAACACGTACATATGAATTCTATTCAGAAGATGAAACAACACCATTTAATACTCAGATTGTAAAGAAAGGTGATACTCTCCACAATCCTGGAATTCCAAAATTCACTGGTGAGAACAGTGACAAAAAAGTATTTTATGGCTGGTATACCAAAGATGAAGATGGTAAATTCAAAGACGAAATAACATTTGGAGAAATTACAGAGGAGATTACATCACGTGAAGTTATAAAAGTATATGCAAAGATTGAAACAACTTACTATGTTACATTTATAGGACCTGATAAAGAGGTAGTTCAGGTTAAGAGTAAAATCGTTGTTAATGATTCCTCTGATAAGAAACTTTCAACTAAGGGAGTTATTGTAACACCTAAGAATGCAGAAGATGCTTTTGAAGGATGGTCTACAGAACCACCGGTTGAAGGTGCAGCTCAGGATAATCGTACAACAGTTGAAGAAGTTGATGTTACAAAGGTGAAGACTGTATATGCAGTTGTTGTAACAGCACACTGGATTACGTTTGATGAGAACGATGGTGGTGTAGGCGGAGGTGCTGATTACACAAGTCCTATTTTCGTTAAGCATGGAGAGTCATTAAGCGGTAAAGAGCCGGTAGCTCCTAATAGAAGAGGGTATATTTTTGGTGGATGGTACAAGCAAAAAGGAAATGGAGATGGACAGGTTTCCGGACAGAAATTTGCATGGAGTGGTGAACTGACTGAAAATATAACTCTATACGCAAAGTGGACTGCAAAGACAGACACTCAGTATTCTGTTGTAATATGGCAGCAAAAGATTTCTGATAGCAAGACTACAACAAATAATGCTGATAAGAGCTATGACTATAAGAAGACAATTGTTGTTAACGGAACAACAGGTTCTACTCTTGGCGAGAATAGTGTTAATCCATACAAGAACGAAGGTTCAGAAGGATTTAGCTACAGCTGGTATGAGATTGTAAGAAATAAAAATGGTAAAAATGTTCCTACAACAGGTGACAGCACAGCGACAGGTGTAGTACGCCCTCAGGGTGATACAGTAATAAATGTTTATTTCGATAGAGTTAAAGTTATTATAAGATTTAACAAGCATAATGGCATAAAATGGGAACCAATACATACATTTGAAGGACTATATGGTCAGACATTAAAACAGAATAATTATACTTGGCCAAGTGACTATCTGTATTATGAAGGGCATACAGACCAAGGAAACCAGCATTATGGAAGCGGAACACGACTGGTATTACTTGATGCATTTTTGACGCATCAGGTGTCTTCTGGAAGCGATACTCTTGATTTGTATGCAAAAAACAAAGAAAATGTAAATCTTAGCATCTTTTTTATAAAGCAAAAAATTGATGGAACATATCCTCAGATTGAATCAGTGGCTGATTCAGAATTAGCTACAGACGTTGTATTCTTTTCTGGTGGAACATTTTATGTAACAGATAAGTATAATGGTTTTTCTTTGGATGAAGCAAGCTATAAAAAAGAAAGCTATTCTACAACATGGTCTTCATGGAAAAAAGTAAAACCAAACGATACAATAGTAACACAAGGCGATATAAGAATACGATTTGCAAGAAATAAATATGCTCTTGAGTTCAAGAATGGAACAGACAGTATTTCTGCAGACAGTAGTTTTGCAGCTATTCCATATGAAAAGAACCTTTCTGAGTATGAAGCTCTTGCACCTAAAGCTCAGGATATGCCTAAAAAGCAAGGCTTTGAGTTCCAAGGATGGTATGAAGACGAAGGTGGTCAGAAGAAGTTTGACTGGAATTCCGAAATGCCAGCGGCTGATAAAGTTCTTTTTGCATATTACAAACCATTAGAGTATCATGTAAAACTTGATCCTAACGGAGGTATATACACAGCCGGTACAGAGTTTACATTAAGATATGATGAGTCGAAAGGAAAATTTGAAGAAGTTAGTAAAGAAACGCTTACGCAGAGTGTAAGTAAAGAAGGATATGAACTCATAGGATGGTTCGATAAGGCAACAAATCTTCCATATGAATATGGTCAGCCAAATAGAGATGTTGAACTTATAGCTATGTGGCGTAAACCAGGTACCTATAAACTTAACTATATTGCAGCTCCTCATGGAAGCTTTGATAACAATGCTCAGCCTGATCAGTATGACTATGCAGGTGATTCATGGGTAGTTGTTGCAGCACGTCCTGACACTATTGACAGTAATTTCATTTTTATAGGATGGAAAATTGAAAAAGATCCAAGTGCTAAGGTATACTATCCAAATAATAGTTTCCAGATTCAAGGTGATTATATTGAAAACGGAAAAGTAAATATTGTTGCAGTATACGTAGAGCTTGGTGAAGGTCCTACAGAAAATACCACTATTATATATGATTGTAATTACACTTTAGATAGTGGAGAATCAGCATTCCCGCAGTATGTTATAAGCCCTAAACTTAAAGTTAATGAATCAATTGCGGCAGCAACATTAGATCAGACAGGATTCTCAAGACCTGGATATGACTTCCTTGGATGGAATACTGATAAGGATGCAGAAACAGAACTTGTAAAGCCTGGATATAAGTTTATAGCAGCTGATAACAATGGTGTTATATATGATGCTAACAAAAACATCTTAAGTGGAAATACTCTTTATGCTATATGGAAGAAACAGACAGGATCATACGTAGTTAAGTATTATAAAGATTCTGTTTCTGAAAACAATCTTCTTGGCACATCAAGTTCAGTTACAGTTGATGCACTTACAGAGATTACACTTACAGTTGATACTGCTGAAGGACAGCTTAACTGGAAGAAAGAAGCTGCAGGCGCAGAATATGCAGATGGTGTTCAGCAGGGAGATATTCCTTTTGTAGTACAAAAGGGAGATGCAAATGTTATAAATGTTTTGTATAAGACTTTGCCTGTAACTGTTTATGTTGAAGGATCAAAAGAGACATATCCTTATGATGGCGATGACCATTTTGTTTCAGGATATACAGTAAGAGCAGAGGCAAATGGAGTAGTTCTTTCAGATTATACAGAAAGCTCATATTCTTGTACTGATGACTTCAAGGTAACCGGAAAAAATGTTAAGAAAGATACTTCAGGAAATCTTGCATCATATACAACTGCTATAGATGTATCTAAGTTCACAAATCTTAGCACTAAATATCATGATGTAACATTTGTTCTTGGAACACAAGGTTGTAATGAACTTGAGATTACACCTATAGAAATTTCTTATAAAACAGAAGGTGCCGAAAAAGAATACGATGGAAAACCTCTTACTTGTGAAACAGCTTCTATAACCGGTCTAATCGCTTCTGATGAGGCAATAGTAAAGATTAAAGGTGTTGGAAGTCAGACAGAAGTAGGTGAGAGCGATAATACCGAATCTATTGATTGGGGAACAGTTAATAAAGATAACTATGCTATTAAGGAAAAATCAATAGGTAAGCTTATTGTTAAAAAGAACACTGCAACAATCACACTTACAGCAGCTTCAGATAATAAGGTATATGATGGAAAACCGCTCACTAATAGTACAGTAACAGCAACAGGACTTCCAGAAGGATTCACAGTTGAAGCAACAGCAACAGGAAGTCAGACAAATGTTGGTAAAGGCGATAATACTGTTGATGATGGATATGTAATTAAGAATTCTGAAGGAGAAGATAGAACTTCTAGTTTCACAGATGTTCAAAAAGAGTCCGGAATTCTTGAAGTAACTCAAAGAACATTGACAGTTACAACTGGTTCTGATTCAAAATTATATGATGGAAAGCCTCTTACAAAAGATGAAGCATCTATATCTGGATTTGCAGACGGAGAGGATGCAACAATTAAAGCAACAGGAAGCCAGACAGAAGTTGGTCATAGTGATAATACATATACTATTACCTGGAGTAATGCAAAGGAAGGTAACTATACTATTTCAGAAAACTTGGGCGTATTAACAGTTAATGAAAGTGATGTTGAGGTAACACTTACAGTAGGTTCAAGTGAAAAAGTATACGATGGAAAACCTTTAACAAATAATATAGTAACACTTGGTGTTCTAGATAATACTATATTTGAAGTTAAGGCAACTGTAGAAGGTTCTATAACAGATGTTGGAACCAAGGAGAATATTCTTAAATCTTATCAGATTTTGTTAAGAGAAGACGGTTCAGATAAGACAGGAAATTTCACTAATGTTAAGGTTACTAATGGAACATTAACAGTTACTCAAAGAGAACTTACTATTGGTACAGGTTCTGCAGAAAAAGAATATGACGGAACAGAGCTTACTAGTAGTGAAACATCAGTAAATGGTCTTGCAGAAACAGATAGTATTAAAGTAACAGCAACAGGAAGCCAGACAGAAGTTGGACAGAGCGATAATACATGTAATGTAGCATGGGGTGATACCAATAAGGATAATTACAATGTTACATATAATCTTGGTACACTGAAGGTTACAACAAATGGTTCTCTTAAGATTATACTTACAGCTGCTTCAGATGATAAGGAATATGACGGAACAGCACTTACTAATAGTACAGTAACAGCAACAGGACTTCCAGAAGGATTTACAGTTGAAGCAACAGCAACAGGAAGCCAGACAGATGTTGGATCATCTAGTAATACCGTAAATGACGGCTATAAGATTCTCAATAAAGATGGTAAAGATGAGACAGAAAGCTTTACTGGTATAACTACAGTTACAGGAACACTTGAAGTAACAAAGAGAACAATAAAAGTTTCAACTGGTAGTGCAGAAAAAGAATATGATGGACTTCCTCTTACAAAAGACGAAGCATCAATTGAAAACCTTGCAAGCACAGATGAATCTATAGTTACAATCACAGCAACAGGAAGCCAGACAAATGTAGGAAAATCTGATAATACTTATTCAATTGAGTGGGGAACTGTAAATAGTGGTAACTATAGTATTGAAGAAAGTTTAGGAACACTTGAAGTTAAAAAGATAGCTCAGACACTAAAATTGATATCTAAAGGTGGTAGCAAAGCTTACGATGGACAAGCGCTTACTAATCCTACAGTAACTTACGAAGGACTTCCAGAAGGATTCACAGTTGAAGCAACAGCAACAGGAAGTCAGACAAATGTAGGTACTTGTGACAACTTGATTGATGATTCCTTTGAAATCAAAGACAAAGCAGGAAATACTTGTAACGAAGCATTTGAATCAATAATAAAGGATGAAGGAATTCTTGAGGTTACACCAAAGACACTTACTATAACAACTGATGGTGATTCAAAGGTATATGACGGAACTCCACTAACCTGCGAAGGCTATGATGTTGAAGGACTTGTTGACGGCGAAGAGGTAACAGTTACAACTACTGGTACTATAACAGATGTAGGAGAGAAAGATAATACCTATGATATTGAATGGGTATCAGCAAAGGAAGACAATTATACAATTGTATCAGTTTTAGGTAAATTAATTATTACCAAATCGGATGTTGATAACATTGGCGGCGCACACTCGTGACTTTAGTCATGAGTTAGCCGCCTTTTCTTGACTCTGCTAATTACGTATGGTATTATATAGACATGGATAAAGATAAAATATTTACAATAAAATCAGATGTAACGCATGGTAGAGGGTATGTATACTGCTTACAGTACCATATAGTATGGTGCACCAAGTATCGTAAGAAGGTCATTGTTGGCAATATAGAGTCAGATGTTAAAGAACATCTTTACCGTACAGCCGAAGATTTAGACATTAAAATCCTTGCTATGGAAACAATGCCTGACCATATACATATGCTTATAGAATGTAAGCCTCAATGCAGGATTTC
>NZ_AUKC01000028.1 GCF_000424545.1 Butyrivibrio sp. NC3005
TTGTAATATTTCATGAGCAGAACTGTTTATAAACGTTGGTTCTTAGATGCTGTCTTTTAGCATCTTATGAACCATTACGTTTATAATCAAGCGAAAGCGCGTCTGCGACGAAATATACAACCATCAAAACGGACTACATAAAAACAAAAATCTATGACTTTTTGTCACTTTCATTCAGAAACTCGCATTTACTGCGAGTTTCGTGAGAACAAAATACAAGTGGCAAACTGGTCCAAGGCGAAGCCTTTTTAAATGGCCAGTTTGCTTAGTTTTTGGAATTAAGTGACAAAAATCAATTAAATAACTATGTATAACATAAAATGTACAGTAGAGACAAATGGAGGTTTATGTCATGGGTTTATATGAGAAGCTCTTGGCTGGTGAAGAAAAGTTATCTTTGGTTGGCCTTGGTTATGTTGGAATGCCAATTGCAGTTGCTTATGCCAAAAAGATAAAGGTTGTTGGTTATGATTTTAACGCAGCTAAGATTGAGTTATATAAGAAGGGATTTGATCCTACAAGAGAAGTGGGAGACGAGGCAATCAGTAAGTCATCTGTTGATTTCACTGCTGATCCTGAGAAACTTAGAGAGTGTAAATTCCATATCGTTGCAGTTCCTACGCCTGTAAACGATGATCATACACCGGATTTGTCGCCTGTAGAGGGTGCAAGCCATACACTTGGTAAGTATCTTACAAAAGGTTCTATTGTTGTATATGAGTCTACAGTTTATCCAGGAGTAACAGAGGATATTTGTGTTCCGATTCTCGAGAAAGAATCCGGACTTAAGTGCGGAGTTGATTTCAAGGTTGGTTATTCTCCAGAGCGTATCAATCCGGGTGATAAGGTTCACAGACTTGAGACTATCACAAAGATTGTATCTGGAATGGATGAAGATACTCTTGAAGAGGTGGCAAAGGTTTACAGTCTCGTAGCACTTGCAGGCGTTTACAAGGCTGAGAATATCAAAACAGCAGAGGCTGCAAAGGTTATCGAGAACAGCCAGAGAGATATCAATATAGCATTTATGAATGAACTTTCCATGATTTTCAATAGAATGGGAATTGATACTCAGGCTGTTTTGAAGGCAGCAGGCACAAAGTGGAACTTCCTTCCGTTTAGACCAGGTCTAGTAGGCGGACATTGTATCGGAGTTGATCCTTATTACCTTACCTATAAGGCAGAGGAACTTGGATATCATTCACAGATTATTCTTTCCGGTCGTCGTATTAACGATGATATGGGTAAGTATATTGCAGAGTCACTTGTTAAAAAGCTTATTGCAAATGATATTGCGGTTAAGGGTGCAAAAGTGGCAATTCTTGGATTTACATTCAAGGAGAACTGCCCTGATACACGTAATACTAAGGTTATTGATATTTATAGAGAACTTCAGGAATATGGTATTACACCTATTGTAGTAGATCCTGAGGCAGATGCCGATGAAGCAAAGAGACTTTACGGAATTGAATTTAATACTATGGAAGCAGTAAAGGATATGGATGCAATTGTTATTGCAGTTGCGCACAAGGAGTTTGCACCTTTAACATCTCAGGAAATTGCTGCTTATTATGATAAGAAGCATGCAACAAAGGTTCTTATGGATATTAAGGGAATCTTTGATAAGAATGATTATAAGATGCCTGAATTTGATTATTGGAGACTTTAATTATCATTTGATTGTTACTGCAAGGGCGCAGTGAAAGGAAAAAGCTTTTACTGCGCCTTAAGTTTTTTTATAGGAAGGGTATTATGAGTTACGAACAGTTAGTATTTCCAGAGAATAGTACATTTTTGGTAACAGGTGGAGCAGGTTTTATTGGTTCTAATATTGTTGAAGCTTTGTTAAAAAAAGATATGAATGTAAGAGTATTGGATAATCTCTCTACAGGACATATTGAAAATATCAAACCATTCATGGATAATCCGAGATTTACATTCATTCAGGAAGATATCCGTGATTTGGACAGCTGCATGAAAGCTACAGAAAACGTTGATTTTGTTTGCCACGAAGCAGCATGGGGATCTGTACCTCGTAGTATTGAGATGCCTCTTTTATATGAAGAAATCAACATTAGAGGTACACTTAACATGATGGAAGCTTCCAGACAAAATGGTGTAAAGAGATTTGCTTATGCATGCAGTTCATCTGTATATGGCGATTCAACAAAGCTTCCTAAGCGTGAAAGCGAAGAAGGAAATGCACTTTCTCCATATGCACTTACAAAGCAGACAAATGAGAGATACGGAAGACTTTATAAAAAGTTATATGGTCTTAATACATATGGTCTTAGCTATTTCAATGTTTTTGGCCGCCGTCAGGATCCAAATGGTGCTTATGCCGCAGTTATTCCTAAGTTCATCAAGCAGCTTTTAAATGGAGAGCGTCCTACTATTAATGGTGACGGAAGACAGAGCAGAGATTTTACCTATATCGATAATGTTATTGAAGGTAATTTAAGAGCATGTCTTGCTTCTGAAGATGCTGCAGGTGAGATGTACAATATCGGTGCTGGCGGAAGAGAGTACCTTATTGATGTTTATCATGATATTTGTGATGCTCTTGGAGTTTTTGTTGAGCCCGTATTTGGACCGACAAGAGCAGGCGATATCAGAGATTCAAATGCAGATATTTCAAAAGCAAGAGCAAATCTTGGATATGATCCTTCCTATGATTTCAAGGCAGGAATTGCTCTTGCAATTGAATGGTACAAACAAAATCTTTAATTGAGGGATGAGATTTGAAAATAGCTATTCGCATGGACGATATCACTCCTGATATGGATTATCAGAAGTTTGAGCGTTTTATTAGTCTTTTAAAAAAATATAATGTTACAGCTCTTTTGGGGATTGTTCCTGATAATAAGGATGCAAAACTTAGTATTGATATGCCAAGATGTGATTTCTGGGATGAAGTTCTAAAACTTCAAGAAGAAGGTTTTGTATTGGCGATGCATGGGTATAATCATGTCTATACTACTAGAAAAGGCGGACTTATTCCTCTTAATCATCAGTCAGAATATGCAGGATTATCTTTTGAAAGACAAGACGAGATGATTAGAAAAGGAAAAGAGATTTTAGAAAGTCATGGAATAAAAACAGATTTTTTCATGGCTCCATCTCATACCTTTGATAAGAATACATTAAAAGCGCTTAAAAAGAACGGCTTTTTACGGATTACAGATGGTTTTGGAGACTGTCCCTATGAATATATGGAAATGATTTTTTATCCTATTTCATTTAGGAAAAGCAAAGCATTGTCAACTGCAAGAAAAGGAACCGTAACTTTTGTGGTCCATGCTAATACTATGAAAGAGAAGGAATATGAACAGTACGAGAAGATATTATCAAGCGGTAAGGTAATATCTTATGATAAGCTTTTAGAGCAGAAAATCTGTAAAAAGAAAACTTTGCACAGAGTAAAAGAGTATGCTATGGCAAGTTTTAAGTATCACGTTCGAACGATTATGGAGATGAAAAAATGGGTGATTACAATGAAGAAGAACTTCTCGAAATAAGAGAGAAGGTTAAAGAACCAATAAGAGTGCTTCATGTTTTTGGACGTCTTGGATTAGGCGGTGCTGAAAGCAGAATAATGGATTTGTATCGCAACATTGACCGCTCAAAGATTCAGTTTGATTTTCTGGTTCATTGTGATACACCGGTAGAGGGCAATAAGTGTCCTAGTTCAGACGAACTTATGGCAGTTAGAAAGCCTGATTATTTTGATGAAGAAGTATTAAGACTTGGTGGAAGAATATATGCAGTTCCGCGTTTTGAAGGCTTCAACAAGAAAACCTATGAAACAGCTATTGACCGTTTTTTTGCAGAACATCAAGGCTTTTGGAGAGTGGTGCAGGGACATATGACTAGTACCGCGGCTATTTACCTACCTATTGCTAAGAAATACGGAGTATTGGTGACTGCATCACATGTTAGAAGCGCAGGCGCTGATCCAGGATTAAAGGGACTAGCAACTAATTTTTTGCGCAGACCATTCAAAAAAGAAGGGGTGGCAGATTTTTATCTTGCCTGCACAGAGAACGCTGCAAGACATGTGTATGGAGACAGACTTGTGGATGAAGACAAGGTTGTGATTATTCCAAACGCAATCAATGTCAGAAAGTTTTTGTATAATCCTTCCAAAAGAGAAGAAATTCGTAGAGAACTTGGGATAGAAAATGCTATTGTTATAGGTCATGTTGGTCGTTTTCATTATGCCAAGAATCATGAATTCTTGGTAGATGTTTTTGCAGAAATGCTGCGCCTTATTAAAGAAGATAAAGACAATAATTATCTGATTATGTATGGACTTCCTTTGAAATTAATGCTACTTGGAGAAGGTCCTCTTCAGAATGATATAAAGAAAAAAGTTGAACAGCTTGGAATAGGTGATAAGGTAATGTTCCTTAATAATCACAGCAATGTAAGTGATTATTATCAGGCTATGGATTATTTCTGTTTCCCGTCGCGTTATGAAGGTCTTCCAGGGACAGTAGTCGAGGCTCAGGCTTCAGGCTTGCAATGCCTTATTTCTGATACTATTACACCAGAAGTAGATATTACTCCTTTGGTAGAAAGAATGTCATTACAAGAAGGGGCACTTGTTTGGGCAAAGAAAATAATGTCGGATTTAACAGGAAGTATTCCGGATAAATCAGTTAAAGAAGCTGGTGAATCTTCCGTAACTGAGGAAGAGAAAATAGCTGACAAATTAGACCTTGATTTCCCAAAAGAGCGTTACCTTGACAGGGCAGAAAGTGGCGAGTATATTGCTCAGATTATTCAGAATGCAGGATTTGATGCAAAAACTCAAGCTGACATGATGAGCTTTTTTTATGAGAAAGGACAATTTCCGTATTGAAGAACGTGTTACTAATGGTACCGCGCCTTTGGCAGGGAGGCCATGAGGCGGTGTGTGTACAGACAGCAAGATATCTTGAAGAAGAGGCAAATGTTTCTATTCTGATATTTGATGATTACAAAATACATTACGATATTACAGGCCTTGATGTTGTAAATATTAATGTGTCTGCAGCATCTGGAGTTTTAAATAAATTTATAAATATTTATAAGCGTATTAAAGCAGTAAAAAAGATAAAAAAAGAAAAGAATATTGATGTTACATATTCTTTTGGTTCATCTGCAAGTATTATAAACGTATTAAGTAGGGTAAAGGACAGAATTGTTGTAGGGTTTCATGGCGGAATAATGTTAGAAGACCATTTCCTTACAAAGCTTTTTTGCAGAAAGAGTGATGCGGTTATAGCTGTCTCTAAAGAAATGACTAAAACTTTGAAGAAAAACTTTGGCAAAAAGAACGCTTACTGTATTTATAATCCTTTTGATTTTGATATCATTGATAAAAAATCAAATGAAGAAGTTTTGGATATGCCATTTTCTGATAGTGATAGGGTAATTGTTACAGTTGGGCGAGAGGATGATCAGAAGGGCTATTGGCATTTGTTAAAAGCATTTTCAATGGTTAGAAAAGTGTATGACAATGCAAGACTTCTTGTTATTGGAAGCGGAGATTTTACTGCATATAAGAAACTTTGCGATGATTTGAAAATAAGTGACAGTGTTGTATTTACCGGGGTAAAAAAGAATCCTTTTTGTTATGAGAAAAAGGCAAGTGAATATGTTCTTACCTCTAATCATGAAGGTTTCCCTGGAGCACTGGTAGAAGCAATGTCTCTGGGAATACCTGTTATTGCAACTGACTGTAAAACTGGTCCAAGAGAGATTTTGTTATCTGACAGGCAGCAGGAAAAATACAAGGCAAAAGGCAGAATTACTAGAAGAATAGATGGTGAGTATGGAATACTGATTCCTGATTTGTCGCATACACCTGATTTTAATGCAGGAAATATAACGCAAGAGGAGCAAAATCTTGCCAGCTGTATGCTAGAGCTTTTTGAAGATGAAAAACTGGCATCTAAGATGGCTAAAGCTGGTAAAGATCATGTTGAAATCTATTCAAAAGAGCATTATGTTAAAAATTTGAAGAAAGTATTAGGTATTTAATTAAAAAAGCGATGAAAATAGCATTTCATATAAATTCCCTTGGACTTGGAGGGGCAGAGCGGGTAGTCACAAATCTGGCCAATAGCTTTGCTAAAGACGGATTTGAAGTAGTGATAGCTACAGAGTGGACAGCTGATGAAGAATATGTGCTCGATGATAGTGTAAAGAGAGTTCATGTAGGTCTTAAGAAAAGTGATGAGAAAAAGACAAGAGCTGTAAAATTCATAAAAAGAGTGAAGTACCTTCATGATTTTATGAAAACAGAAAAGCCTGATGTACTTATTGCTTTTATGCACCGCTCCATTTATAGAGCTCTTATGGCAGAGATTAACACTAAAGTTTCTGTGATTATTTCTGTAAGAAATGATCCTAAAAAAGACTTTGTAGCCTTTACAGATAAACTTCAAACATTTCTTTTGATGGGAAAGGCAAAAGGAGCAGTCTTCCAGACTAAAGAAGCCCAAAGCTTTTTTGGACAAAATCTTCAGAAAAAGTCTACAATTATATTAAATCCTTTAAATGATAAATATATTGGACTTCCTTTTCCGGAAAAAAGAACTAAAAGAGTTGTAAATGTTGCTCGTATTGCAGCTCAGAAAAATCATCTTCTGCTTATAGATGCTTTTGAAAAAGTTCATGAGAAACATCCAGAGGTTGTACTGGAAATATACGGTCCAGACGGCGATGATGATATGCCTGTTAAGGTCAGAGAAAGGCTTGAAAAGGGTAATTTAAAAGATTACATAAAGCTCATGGGTGCAAGTTCTACCCTTGAAAAAGATATTATTGATGCGAGCGTTTTTGCGTATTCATCAGATTATGAAGGTATGCCTAATGGTGTTATGGAGGCAATGGCAATGGGACTTCCTGTTGTATGTACGGATTGTCCTTGCGGAGGCCCAAGAACTTTGATTAAAGATAAAGAAAATGGTCTGTTAGTACCAGTAGGAGATGCCAATGCTCTTGCAGATGGAATAAACTTTATGCTGGATAATCCGGATAAAGCTGATAGAATGGGACAAGAAGCAAAGAAACTGTGTGAGATAGCAAATAGTGATGTTGTTTATAAAAAGTGGAAAGATTATGTTTTTTCCCGAGTACGAGTAAACGGATAAGTAAGGATAAAGGGCAGCGTAGAATATGTGTGGTATTTGCGGATTTTTTTCAAAAAACTTGATAACGACAAAACAGCTTAGCGTTATGAATGACACTATGATAAGGCGCGGTCCTAATGACAGCGGAGTTGAGATATATGAGGCTTCAAATGGATATAATGTTGGCCTTGCACAAAGAAGACTGTCTATTCAGGATTTGTCTCCTAATGGTCATCAGCCAATGAATTCTCCTGATAATAGAATCAGTGTTGTTTTCAATGGGGAAATCTACAATTTTCCAGAGTTAAAGAAAGAGCTGTCTGATTATCCATATAAAGGTGGAAGTGATACCGAGGTTATACTGTCAGGATATCTAAAATATGGTATAGATTTTGTAAAGCGCATTCATGGTATGTTTGCAATTGCTATCTATGATAGAGAGACAGAGAAACTGTATCTTATTCGTGACAGGGTAGGTGTTAAGCCGTTATATTATTGGATAAAAGATGAAAACATTGTGTTTGGTTCTGTACTTGCACCTATTATGCAGTGTCCGTTTTTTCATCCGCAGATTAGAAAAGAAATAATTTCAAGATATTTGTTTCAGCAATATATAAACGCCCCAGACACTATTTACAAAGATGTGTATAAACTTGAACCTGGAATGGTTCTTGAGTTTGATAAGGGTCAGATAAAAAAGTGGAAATACTGGGATGTTAAAGAAGCCTATAAGGAAGGTAAATCTCATCAGGTAAGAAACTATAACGAGGCAAAACAGACTTTAAAACGTCTGTTAAAAGAAGCAGTATCAAAACGTATGGTTGCTGATGTTCCGATTGGAACATTTCTTTCCGGAGGATATGATTCTTCTCTTGTAACAGCTATTGCACAGGAGTTGTCTGATGAGCCGGTTAAGACTTTCAGTATAGGGTTCGAAGATAAAAGATATGATGAATCTGAGTATGCCAGAGCAATATCAGATTATTTAGGAACAGATCATACTGATATCAAAATAGATGAAGACGAGATGTTAAGGCAGGTAGTAAGTATTCCTCAATATTTTGATGAACCTTTTGCTGACAGTTCTCAGATTCCTAATATGCTGGTATCAAGACTTGCAAGAGACAAGGTTACGGTTGTATTAAGTGGAGATGCAGGAGATGAATTCTTCTGCGGTTATAATATATATGCAAATCTTGCCAAAGCCCAAAAGCTTGATTTATTAGGTGCAGCTGCATGGAGAGTGGGAGATTTTAAACTAAAAAATAATCAGAAACTTTTGGATAAATATCCTTTCAAAGTAAGAGCTATTGCCCAGAATAGAGATATTGAGACTAAGTGTCAGCTTGCATCAGAAGCCTATATTAGGGTTTCGAATGCTTTTATTAGCGGCAAGCAAGAGGATGACATACAGATGTTTGCAGGAGAATACAGGGAACTGTCAGAGACATCTTTTCTTCAGGAAAAAGGTATTATGATTCCGTGTCGTTATCCAATTGAGTCAACATATAATGAAGATAACTGGGTTATACGACGTATGCTTCTTGATATGGATACATATCTTCCAGGAGATATTCTGTGTAAAGTTGATAGGGCTACGATGAAGTATTCTCTGGAAGCAAGATGTCCTATTCTAGATACAAGTGTTATGGAATACTCATATCGTATTCCACAGAAATTTAAATACTATAAGGGCGATAAGAAGCACATTTTAAAGGATATTGCATATGACTATATTCCAAGACAACTTCTTGAACGTCCTAAGAAAGGATTTTCTGTGCCACTTGACACATGGCTTAGAGGACCGCTTAAGACACAGCTTTTAGATTACAGCGGAACAGATTTTTTGAAAAAGCAGGGATTGTTTAATCCAGAGTTTGTAACAACTTTTATAGATAAATACCTTGAAACCGGAGATAAGGGTCCATCTTCTGGAGCTAATTTTTCTCAGATAGCCTGGTCGTTTTTTGTATTTCAGAAATGGTATGACACCTACCATTAATTTTTGTTAGAGAGGTTTTTGGTTTGAAGAAAAAGAAGCTTGCATTTTATATAGGTTCATTGCAAAAAGGTGGAGCCGAGAGAGTTATGGTCAACCTTGCAGAGTATTTTTTTAATCAAGGATATGATGTAACACTTGTGACTACGTATCTGGCATCTAATGAATACGAGGTGGAAAACGCTGCCTGGGAAGTTGAGAAAATAGTTTCAAAAGAAAAAGCCTATGTGCTCGGAACAAAAGACAGCAATGTAAGTTTGGCACAGGTTCTAGGAGATGTTAACGTCAGAGCTATAGTAAAAACAAGAGCTGATGGCGGAATAAAGAGAGTTTTCTCGGCTGCAGAAGATAGCGATTTAAGTAGAGTCAAAGGTTTTATGGCCAGATTTAATAGGCTTCGAAAAATTTGGAAAGACCTTGAGCCAGACCTTATTCTCTCTTTTCTTGGTAAAACGAATATTATGGCACTTCTAACTAGTAGAAAACTTGGAATTCCGGTTGTTGTATCAGTTAGAGCAAAGCCTTCTGAAGAGTATAACGGAAAACTTATGTGGAATAGTATGCGGTTGTCCTTTTTATTTGCTAAAGGGGTTGTTTTGCAGACAAATGGAGCCAAAAAGTGCTTTCCAAAGAGTATTCAGAAAAAATCTGTTATACTTCCAAACTCTATAAATCCAGCATTTATAGGTAATGCCTTCTTTGGAGAAAGGCAAAAAAGTATCGTAACAGTTGGAAGACTTGATTATAACAAGAATCAGAGAATGTTAATAGAGGCGTTTTCGAAGCTTTCAGATAAATACAGTGACGTAAAGATACATATCTATGGGGATGGCCCAGATAGAAAAGAACTTGAGAGACTATCAGCTGATCTTAAGTTAAATATAAGCAGCCAAAAGGCTGATAAAACGCTTGACAGAGTAATTTTCGAGGGACAGGTAAGCGACGTATATGCAAGAATTCAGAAAGCGGGAATTTATGTTCTTACCTCAGATACAGAAGGAATGCCCAATTCTCTTATCGAGGCTATGAGTTTGGGAATTCCGTGTATTTCAACAGATTGTCAGTTTGGACCATCAGAACTAATAGAGGATGGGAAAAATGGCTTACTTGTAAAGGTAAGGGATACCGATTCATTGACTAGAGCTTTAGACAGACTTTTAAGTGACAGTGAGTATTCAAAGAAACTTGGAAAAGCAGCAGCTGATATCAGTAAGTTGTATGCTCCAGAAGTTATTAATAGCAAGTGGAAGGACTACTTTGATTTTTTGATAGAAAGGAAATAATCTTAGATTATGTGTGGAATCGCAGGACTTTTAAACTTTAAAGGCGATAGCAGAAAAGTTATGGCTGCTATGAATGAGCATATGAAAGATCGCGGACCTGACAGTAACGGAATATGGTCTGATAATGACTTTCCGGTTACGCTTGGACATCAAAGGCTTGCAATTCGTGATTTGACACCAGGCGGTGCCCAGCCTATGTTATCGCATAGTGAACGTTTTGTGATGGTCTACAATGGCGAGATTTATAATATCGAGGAGCTTTTGGATAAACTTGTAAAAGAAAACTTTGTAAAGGCTTCTGATTTCAGGGGAACATCAGACACAGAGGTTCTTCTTGAAGGGATAGAATCAATTGGATTATATGAAACACTTTCTATGTGCAAGGGAATGTTTGCGATAGGTCTTTATGACAGAAAAGAAAAGACATTGACACTTGCAAGAGACAGAGTAGGAGAAAAACCTCTGTATTATGGTTTTATTAACAAGGATATCTTTGCTTTTGCATCAGATATAGGATGTTTTAGAGAGATTCCCGAGTTTAATAACGATATTAACAGGGAAGTACTCCCAACATATTTTAGTCATGGATATATTCCTGCACCATACTCTATTTATCGGGATATTTATAAATTAGAACCTGGCACTATACTTACTATTCGTGCTCCTTTTGAGTATTTTAATCCGATTGCAAATGGAGATTTAGATTGGTACTATTCGCAGGATAAAGCTTCAAAAGATAATACAAGTGATTTGATAAGTAGTGAAAAAGGTCACTTTTATACTGTTTACTGGTCGATGAAAGAAAAAGCCTATTATGGCCAGACGCATCTTTTTAAAGGATCTTTTGAAGAGGCGGCAGATGAACTTGAAAAACTTATGAAGAGTGCGATAAAGGGACAGATGATATCAGATGTCCCGCTTGGAGCTTTTTTGTCAGCAGGAATTGATTCAAGCTCAATAGTGTCTGTAATGCAGTCTATTTCATCGAATAAGGTTAAGACCTTTACAATAGGAATGAATGAAGAGGGCTATAACGAAGCAACAATTGCAAAGGAAATTGCCCACATACTAGGAACAGATCATACAGAAATGTACATTACTGACGCTGATGCAAAAGCAGTAATACCAAAACTTTCCAATATGTTTGGTGAACCTTTTGCTGACAGTTCTCAGATTCCTACATATCTTGTCAGTAAAATGACAAGAGAACATGTAACTGTATCTCTTAGCGGAGATGCAGGAGATGAGCTTTTTTGCGGATATACTTCCTATCGTTCAATTGAACGAATCTGGAATAAGATGGGAAACATCCCATATCCTTTAAGGAAAGCTGTTGGAAAGGCGGTAAGTGCAAGTCCTCTTTCAAAGAAAGAGATTATTAATATAAAGTCTCATCTTCTTCAGGCAAAGAGCCCTTCAAATCTGCATATGATAGAGCAGGATCCATGGATGCTGGGACTTGGAATTGCATCACCTGATGAGAAGATTAGTTATGGAAAAGATTTTAAATATGCTGTAAATGCATTAAAGAATGCAGATATTGAGACAAATCATGAAGTTATGCTCATGGATATGACTATGTATCATCCAGATGATATACTTACTAAGGTTGACCGAACATCCATGGCAGTATCTCTTGAAAGCAGAGTGCCATTCCTTGATAGAGATATTGTGGAATTTGCATGGACGCTTCCAATCTCTTATCTTCGTGATGAGAATGTTGGAAAGAAAGTTCTTAGAAATGTTTTATACAAATATGTCCCGCAGTCACTTATGGATAGACCAAAGAAAGGTTTCTCCATACCAATCGATACCTGGCTCAAAGAGTCAGAACTTAAAGGATGGGCAGAGGATTTACTTGATAAGAATAAAATCAGACAGGAAGGATTCCTTAATGCTGATGTTGTCGAAAGTCTGTGGAAAGGACTTCTTTCTGGAAATGAATGGAAGCCGCAGATATGGTATATTCTTATGTTCGAACAGTGGCTTAGAGGATAAAAAAGAGAGGATATAAAATTGGTTGTATTACAGAAGCAATCGATTGACAGAATAGAAAAATCTAATCAGAAAGAGTTAATTACAGTTATAGTAGCCTGTTATAATATTGAAAAATATATAGGAAGATGCCTTGATTCAATATGTAATCAGACCTATCAGAATCTTGAAATACTGGTAACAGATGATGGCTCAACTGATTCTTCAGGGAAAATTTGTGATGAATTTGCCGAAAAAGATTCCAGAATCACAGTTTTCCATACTGAAAACAGCGGACTTGGAATGGCAAGAAATTATGCTATGGATAGAGCAAGTGGCGATTATATAGCTTTTGTGGATGGTGATGATTTTATAGTGCCAAGGATGTACGAAGAAATGCTCTCAGTAATAAAGAAGCATGATTTGGACATTGCAATAGCTGGTTATAGAGAAGTTAGTGACAGCGCAAAGCTTTTGGAAGAAGATATTACTAAATCTTTGGAACAGTCTTTTGTGTGTGATATTGCAGTAATGGATTCTGGAGACATGCTAAAGACGTTAGTAGAAGAGGATGAGAAATTCATCATTCAGAATTGTGCCTGGAATAAGCTTTATAAAAGAAGCGCTGTTAGTAAACTCCGTTTTCCAAATCAGCTTTATGAAGATATTGTATATACAACAGTTCTTTTATCCAAAATGAAAAAAGGTGCTGTTATTTGTGACAAATTGTATCAGTACGTCGTAGATAGAAAAGATAGTATCATGAATCAGGGTGTAAGATGGGAAATATTAACCCAGCAGATTCCATCTTATAAAGAGCGCGATAGGATTCTTATAAGTGTCGGAAGACAGGATCTTGCTGATATCCATGATTATATGGTGTATAAGAAGCTTTTGATTTTGTATACACTTGCAAGACGATCCAAAGATAGAGAAAAAAAAGCCAAGATGCGTGCACTTGGAAAAGAAATTAAAAAAAGCAAAGAGCGTTTTGATTTTATTTATTCGACACCTGTTTCGAATCCGCATCAAAAACTTAGAACAAGATTGTTTCTAATTCATCCGCTTTTATTTAATATATTTACAGATATAAATGATACGTTTATCCTTCCGTATAAAAACAGACAAAGGTGAGGACAATGATTTTTAATTCATATATATTTATTTTGGCTTTTTTGCCTGTAACGCTTTTAGGGTACTTTTGCCTTAATAAGAAAAGAACTGAACTTGGACTTTATTATTTGCTGCTTATGTCATTTATATTTGTGGCATTCGCCAGCAAATACTACCTTTTCTGGCTTTTTTTCAGTATTTGTATAAACTTTTTTATAGTGAAAATGTTCGAAAAAAAAGAAGATTCTTCAAAAAGAAGTAAGAATATGATTCTTTTTGCAGGAATCTTTTTTAATGTAGGACTTTTACTTTATTTTAAATACTCAAACTTTTTTATAGATAGTATAAATAATGTGTTTAATTTAAAGTTTAATGAGAAGAATATTATTCTTCCGCTTGGAATAAGCTTTTATACATTTAGTCAGATAGCTTTTTTGGTTGATTCATACAGAAAAGAAATAACAAATGTAAAATTTTTGGATTATGCACTGTTTATAAGCTATTTTCCAAAGTTTGGTCAAGGGCCTATAGTATTACACGAAGACCTTTTATATAAGTTTCGTGATAAGACAAGAAAAGAAGTTAACTGGGATAATATAGCTAAGGGAATACAAATGTTTGTAAGAGGTCTGGCAAAAAAAGTTCTTCTTGCAGACAGATTTGGAAAGGCAGTAGATTATTGTTTTGCAAATACAGGTTCTATGTCTAGGATGGATGTGGTGGTTCTTATAATATCCTACAGTTTTCAGATATATTTTGACTTTAGCGGATATTGCGATATGGCAAATGGAGTTTCTATTATGTTCAACATGGAGCTTCCTATAAACTTTAATTCGCCTTATAAAGCTCTTACTATAACTGATTTCTGGAAAAGATGGCATATTTCTCTTACAGGCTTCCTTAGAAAATATCTGTATTTTCCTCTCGGAGGAAACAGAAAAGGAAAAGTTCGTACATACCTAAATATGATTATTGTATTTACTATAAGCGGGCTGTGGCATGGAGCAGGTATGAATTTTGTTTTGTGGGGATTTATGCATGGAGTATGTCAGATTCTTCATAGAATCACAGGAAAAGTTTTTGATAAGCTGTTTAAACCTGTTCAATGGATTATTACATTTTGTTTTGTAAGTATAGCGTGGCTTTTGTTTAGATCAAATGCAGTATATCGATGGAAACACTTTATGGATAGAATGATTTTCCCGCAGACAATTCCGCTTCAGAGTGATCTTGCAGCCTGTTTCAAGATAGATGGGCTTAGAAGTATTGCTTCTGCTTTTAAAATTCCTTACACTGATAGAGGAATTTACATAGCATGTATGGTGGCATTCTTGGTGATAGGTTTTGTTTTGTGCCTTGTTCCTGAAAATAATCAGAAAAGAGAATACTATCTTAATAAAAAGACATTCATAATGACATTTGCATTGTTTATAATATGTATATTGTCGTTATCACAAGTGACAAGCTTTTTGTATTTTAATTTTTGATTATTTGAAAGCATAAGATGAAAGGAAACACTTTGGGAGACAATATGAAAGCAGAGAAAGAACCTGCAAAGATAAGTATAATAGTTCCTGTATATAGGGCAGAAAATGTGATTGCATCCTGCGTAAACAGCATTTTAAAGCAAACATTTGGAGAATTCGAGCTTATCTTGGTAGATGATGGATCACCGGATGAAAGTGGTATTATTTGTGATAAACTTGCTGCAAAAGATAAAAGAATAAAAGTTATTCATAAAGTTAATGGAGGTCCCTCTTCTGCTGTTGTATGCGGACTTAAGCATGCAAAGGGAAAGTATATTTTCTTTGTAGATGGAGATGATTATATAGAACCGAATACGCTTGAAAAGCTGTGCAGTAAGTTATCTTGTACAAAGAAAGAAGTTATCTGTTCAAATTATGTTGAAGATAGAGTAAGAGGCAAAAAAATATTCATGACTATGCCGGCATCTCCCGGAGTATATGAAGATGATGATTTAAATAAATTAAAGCAGAATCTTATTGGAAACGAACACCGCCCTATATTTTTGTCACGATGTTTTAAACTGTATTCAGCTGAACTTGTTTTTGATAATCTCCATTATCTGGATACAACGATTAGAATGGGTGATGATGTCAATATGATTACACCTGTTTTGATGGATGCTGAAAGAATAGTAGTTATGGAAAAGTCATATTTCTATCACTATGTTTTTTATAAAGATTCACTTGTTCATTCGTTTGATGAAGGACTTTATGATAACTGTGTGCGCCTTAGAGAAAAGTTAAAGGTTATTTTGAAAGAAAAGGGAATCGAAGATTACGAAAAAAAGGCAACAAATGAGTTTTTATTCCTGCTTTTTTTGTGTGTGAAATCTCAGATGCGAAGTAGTGCTAAAACGTTGACTGTCACCAGCAAAATAAAAGAGTACTGCCAAAATGAAAATGCAGAAAAAATGATAGAAGAGTATCCATATAAAATAAATTCATTAGCTGATAAACTTCTTGCATTTGTCTGCAAAAAGCCAGCTATATGGAGAGTGGCAGTTATTCGATGTCTTTTCAAATATTTACATAGATAAGTACTAAAGAAAGAGAATATATATGAGAGCAAAAAGAAATATACCCGTTGCATTTTATATGCATTCAGGAAGTGGTAACCATGGTTGTGAGGCTATTGTTGTTAGTCTTTCAAAGATGCTTGAGCAAAAAAGACCTTCATTGAAACCGCTTGTTACTACAAACTCAAAAGAAGAAGATGAAAAGTATATTCCGGATAGTCTTTGTGAAATTGCAGAAGAAAACCATATTGCAAGGCACTTTTTTACACATACTTTGTATTATATTTACAGAAAGCTTTCAGGAGACAGGGAGTCATTTTTAAGATATAGGTTTAAATCATTAATAAGAAATGTTCCAAAGGTAGCTGTAGGAATTGGGGGAGATACCTACTGCTACGATTACATGGTCGAAGACAATATACTTACTAACAGGATGCTTCATCATCAAAATTCAAAAACAATTCTCCTTGGATGCAGTGTTGAGCCAGATCTTGTTAAAAGACCTGATATCGTAGAAGATATGAAGCTTTATGAAAAGATACTTGCAAGAGAGAGTATTACATATAAGGCCTTGCTTGATGCAGGTGTTCCAAAAGAAAAAGTTATGCTGGTTCCGGATCCTGCATTTACTCTTCCTGTTGTGGAATGTCAGCTTCCTAGTGGGTTTGAAAAAGGTAATACTATAGGTATTAACTTAAGCCCTCTGGTAGAGGATTATGCAAAGCAAAAGGGAGGAGCACTTAAAGCGTACGAAGACCTTATAAAGTATATTTTAGCTACAACTGACTTTAAGATTGCTCTTATTCCACATGTTTTTTGGGAAAGAAGTGATGATCTTAAACCGTTAAATCATTTGTACAGACTGTTTGAAGCTTCAGATAGGGTGATTATAACAGGTGATATGCCGGCTTCTAATATCAAGTATATTATTTCTTCTTGCAGAATGTTTATTGGAGCAAGAACTCATGCAACAATTGCTGCATATTCAACTTGTGTTCCAACGCTTGTTCTTGGTTATTCAGTTAAGGCAAGAGGAATTGCAAAAGATCTTTTTGGCTCACATGAACATTATGTTCTGCCGGTACAGTCTTTATTAAACGGAGAGCAGCTTATAGAAGCTTATAACTATCTATATGAAAATGAAGATGATATCAGAAACAGATTAAAGAAAATAATGCCTTCTTACATAGAAAAAGCGTATGAAAACGCCAATCAGGTGCTTGCATTATTAGAGAAAGAGTAACTATGACAGCAAAAAAATGGGTGAAAACTTTCGTAGCACTAAGCGCAGGCTTAATGATTTTAACAGGTGCTATGGTGGCCGTTATTGATCCTTTTTTTCATTATCACAAACCGCTTGATGGATTTTTTTACAAATTAGATGATGAAAGATATCAAAATGATGGTATTACTAAAAATTTTGAATATGATGCGGTGATAACAGGAACTTCTATGACGCAGAATTTCAAGACTTCACAGGCAGAAGATCTTTTTGGGCATAAGTTTATAAAGGTATGTTTTTCCGGTGCTAAATTCAAGGAAATCAATGATAATCTGGAAGTTGCGGTTAAAACGCATGATGTGAAAATGGTCATTAGAGGAATTGATGGAACGTATCTTCTTGAAGATGAGAATTCAATGCGTACTGATCTTGGAACTTATCCAGATTATCTGTATGATTCAAATATCTTCAATGACGTGAAATATTTGCTCAATATGGATGTATTAATGAAATACTGTTTTCCTATGATGGCGAAAAGATGTATGGGGGCAGATAGCGGAGTTACAAGCTTTGATGATTACAGTAACTGGATGGAAGAAGCTGTTTTTGGAACAGTCGATATGCCTGTTAAAGAAAATGTTGATGTGATAGGCATGGAGAAAGCTTTAACTTCAAGAGAAAAGAAGACTCTCACAGATTCTATAGAACAAAATGCAGTTAAGATTGCACGGGAAAATCCTGATACGCAGTTTTATTATTTTTTTCCACCGTATAGCAGAGCTTATTGGAATATGAGAATAGATGAAGGTCAGATAGTAAGAGATTTTGAGTGTTACAAACTGGCTGCTAAATTAATGGTCCAGTGTCCCAATATTCATTTGTTTGCATTTGATGACATGTTCAATATTACGTGTGATCCAGCTAATTACAGAGATGTAACACACTATGGTGATTGGATAAATGAACTAATATTAAATTCGATGAAAAATCAGACAAACGAATTAAAGAGTAGTACTATTGAACAATATTACGATAATGTTTTAACTAAACTACTAGGCCAAAATAGTAAATAAAATAGATTTGTGGTATAATATTGAAATTATGATTATTATTATGATGCAGGGAGGGCTGGGGAATCAGCTCTTTCTTTATGGATTATACAAACAACTTGAAAGCCTTGGTAAAGAAGTGAAGATGGATGAACATCTTGGCTTTGAAAATGATGAAAACAGAAGTCCATGTCTTGAACTTTTGGGGCTATCATATAATAAATCCACTGATAAGGAAGTGGTAAAGCTTAGAGATGCTTACATGGATATAGTAAGAAGGCTAAGGAGGAAGATTTTCGGAAGGAAAAATCTGGAGTATTCTGAGCCTTTGGACGGTAATTTTGATTCTAAAGTTTTAGAACTTTCTGATGCTTATTTAATTGGATATTATCAAAGTGAGAAATATTTTCAGAGTAAGGAAGTCAGAAGTTTATTAAGGTCAAAAATCTGGGATGCCTGCAATGGTTTCTTATTGACAGATACAAATAAGAAATACAGGAAAATGATTGAAGAATCAGAATCAGTAAGTCTTCATGTCAGAAGAGGAGACTATCTTCTTCCGGGTATATGTGAGACTTATCAGGGTATTTGCGATGATGATTATTACAAGAAAAGTTTTGAATACATTTCAAGTAGGAAAGAAAATGCACTGTTTTTTATCTTTTCAAATGATATAGAGTGGTGCAGGAAGCATTATGGAGATAATCAGAATGTCGTATTTGTAGAAGCAGATGGCAATCATGCAGATATTTCTGAGCTTTTCCTGATGGCGCTTTGTCATAATCATATTCTTGCCAATAGCAGTTTTAGCTGGTGGGGAGCATGGCTATCCAAGGATAAAGAAAAATCAATTACGATTGCACCTAAAAAATGGCTAAATAATAAGAATATGACTGATATCTATACAGATGATATGATTTTAATGTAAGGATGAGAAAATGGGTATAATAACAAAGGATAGAAGGAAAAAAGGAACAGAATCACTTAGTGTTATTCACAAAATGCGATATGTTTTTGATAGAAGGCAGAAAGGTCAGTTTGTAATTCTTGCAATTATGATATTAATAGGCGGTTTGTTTGAAACTCTTGGTGTTTCAATGCTTGTACCTGTTGTATCGGCTATTATAGTACCAAAATCTTTGCATGAAGCTATCGATGGAATAGACCAAAGAATACCTGGATCAAAGCAGTTTCTTTCTGATATAGGACTTAATACAGATCAGAAGATTATTATTACTTTGCTTGTATCTTTAATTGTTATTTATCTTATTAAGAACTGCTATTTACTTTTGCTCACAGCAAGGCAGTCTTCGTTTATTTCTTATGGGCGAAATGAAATGATAAGTCGTGTAATGAGAGAGTTTTTGAATAGACCTTATGAAGACTATCTTGGAGCTGACATCCCAACTGTATTTAGAATTACAGATAGCGATATTCCGAATATGTTTGCTATGGTTTTAGCTATGCTGCAGCTTGCGACGGAGCTTGTAGTATCAGTATGCCTTGCAATAGTCATTCTGGTTGTAAATCTTACTATGACGATTTTTATAGTAGGCGTATTTGCTATTCTTACGCTTTTTATTACCAAGGTTTTAAAACCTAGACTTTCAAAGCTTGGAGCACGAAATCAGAGTACACAGTCTAGAATTGCCAAGTGGAGACTTCAGGCAATTTACGGTCTTAAAGATGTTAAAGTTTTAAATAGAGAAGATTTTTTTATTAGAAACTACTATGAAAGCGGACTTGTAGGAGCAAAGCTTACCAAAGAGTATTCTGTTTTAAATGCTATACCAAGATATCTGATAGAAACAGTGTTTATGGGAAGTGTATTAGGCTTTATCACTGTCTATATTCTTAATGGCGGAAATGTCGCAAAACTTATACCTCAGCTTACCGCATTTGGTGTTGCTGCAATGCGAATAATGCCAAGCGTTAATCGTATCAATACATATTTGTCGGAAATTGCTTATGAAGAGCCGAGCTTAAACTATGTTTATGACAATCTTACAGAATCAATGAAAACTGACAAGAAGATGCGCGCTATAAAAGAGAAGATTTCAGGACCTGCACTTAGCCTTAAAGATAAGATAGAACTTAAAAATATTATTTTCCGTTATCCACAAGGTGAAAAAGATATTTTAACAGATGCCAGCATGGTCATACCAAAAGGTAAATCTGTAGGTATTATGGGACCTTCTGGAGCCGGTAAATCAACTGTTGTTGATATTATTCTTGGGCTTCTTCATGCAAAAGAAGGTGAAGTTACATGTGATTCTAAGAATATCTTCAGCAATTATGAATCATGGCTTTCACAGATTGGCTATATTCCTCAGTCGATATATCTTATCGATGAATCAATAAGAGAAAACATAGCTTTTGGTATAGATGCTGAAGAAATAAGTGATGATAGAATATGGGAAGTGTTAAAAGAAGCTCAGCTTGATGAGTTTATTAAAAGTCTTCCGGAAGGTCTTGATACCAAGATAGGAGATAGAGGTGTACGACTTTCTGGTGGTCAGAGACAGAGAATTGGAATTGCAAGAGCACTTTATCACAATCCGGAAATTCTTGTATTTGATGAAGCAACTTCTGCACTTGATAATGAGACAGAGGCAGCAGTTATGCAGGCTGTTAACAGTTTCCATGGAAAGAAGACAATGATTATTATTGCGCACAGACTCAATACGATTGAGAAATGTGATATAATCTATGAGGTTTCAGGTGGTAAAATAACTAAGACTTCACTTGATGGAAAACACATAATACACTGATTGTAGGAGAGAAAAAGTTGGTTTACGACATAATTCCGTTTTTTAATGAACTGGATATTTTAAAGCTAAGACTTAATATACTAGACCCTATTGTTGATAAGTTTATTATTGAAGAAGCTACTACGACTTTTTCGGGACAAAAGAAAGAACTGTGTTTTGAAAAAAACAAAGACATGTTCAAAGAGTTTCTTCATAAGATTACATATATAGTAGTGGATGAAAATCCTGAGAATTTGAATACTTTTGAAAGAGATATTTTTCAAAAAAATCATCTCATAGAAGGTCTAAAAGATGCTACTAGTGATGATGTACTTATTTTTAGTGATTGTGATGAAATTCCAAATCCTGATACATTGAAGAAGATAATTGCTGGTTTTGATAAGAACAAGGTTTATCATCTTGCACAGGATAATTTTTATGCTTTCATGAATATGCTCGAAGTTACAGGTACTCTTCTTGCAACAGCAGGCGAGTTTCCAGAAATCCCTGATAATGAAAGAAAGTGGCTTGGAACTAAGGTTACAAGCATTTTGCAGATTCCTGAGGATGGAATTGTTCGTCTTAGAGATCAAGTAAAAGTGACTGATGAAAAATCTGTTCGCGTAGAAAATGGCGGTTGGCATTTTGGTTATATGGGCGGCTATAAAGAGACAAATGCACTGAAGCGTATCGGCAAGAAGGTTATGGCTGCAGCTCATCAGGAATATAATGAACGTGAGATTTTAGCTGAAACAATGGATCATCTAATGCTTGGGGAAGACATTTTTGGGCGTCCTGCCAAATTCAAGCGAATTGAAGTTGATAATAGATATCCAAAGTATTTGTTAGAACACATTGATGAATATGAACATTTGATAATGCCTAGAATAACTAAAGTAATGAGACTTAGATGTAAACTTGATCTTACAGTTGGAAGATTTTGCAGAAAAGCTTATCATCATGTTATGCGCAAATTTAAATAATAGAAAGAGTTGCAGGTAATTATTTGTGGCTGAGTTTAAGAATGGGAAATTACAGCTTCCAGATGTTACACTCGTTGCAGTAACTAGCGTAAAAATAAAAGCTACCATAAAAGCTATGAAATACAGCATGGAAAGGGTAGATTTTAAAGATGCAGTTCTTGTAACACATAGGAAACCTTTAGGGCTTCCTAGTAACATAAGATTTGGTAAAATTGAGAAGCTAGATAATATTGATAAATTTAATTATGACATGGTCTATGAACTGTACAAGTATGTTAATACTAGTCACATAATGCTGGTTCACTATGACGGCTTTGTAGTTAATCCTGAAAGCTGGAGAGATGAATTCCTTGATTATGACTATATAGGTGCTCCGTGGCCGATTCCGCCTAGTGATGACAAGATTACGTTTAGAGATCCTGATGGAAAACTTATAAGAGTAGGTAATAGCGTTGGAATAAGAAGTAAGAAGCTTTTAGAGGCACCTTCTAAATTAAATATACCTTGGCAGAGTTTTTATGGCTGGTACAATGAAGATGGATTTTTGTGCTGTCATCATCACAAAGAACTTGAAGAGTATGGACTTAAATTTGCTCCAATTGAAGTTGCCAGATATCTTAGTCAGGAGCAGCAAATGCCTGAAACTTTAGGAATTGTGCCATTTGCTTTTCATAAATGGGAAGGACCAAATGCCAAGTATCCAAAGTTTGATAATCCGACTGTCTTTGAACGTGTTTATAAAAAGATGCGTCATATAATGCATGTTCTTTTGAGACGGGAAAACAAGTGATTTTGATGGAGATTTAAAGGGTGAAGACGGTATCAATATGTATTCCAGCCTACAATAATCCAGATGGAATTCAAAAGCTTTTGGATAGTATAAGTATTCAGACATTCACAGATTATGAAATCTGTATTTCTGAAGATGTAAGAGATGAAAGCGATTCTACAAAGACAAAGGATATTGTAGATCTATTCAAAAAAGAACATCCTGAAATAAAAGATGTTTTTTATAAAACACATAAATCCACGAAAAGGCCGGGAGATAACTGGAATAACTCACTTGATATGGCAAGTGGAGAGTATATTAAAATGATGCTTCATGATGACTGGTTTACAGATAATACATCACTTGAGTGTTTTGTAAATATGGTCAAAGAAGGATATGATTTTGCCTTTTCTGGTACTTGGCAGATATCTGAAGATATGAGGTATAAAAGATATACTACAGATGAAGAAATCACTGTCTTTGAAAACGATGCAGAAGCGCTTATAAAGGCTCAGACAATAGGTGCTCCGAGTGCTGTTATTTTTAGGAATAGGAACTTTAGATTTTCTCCTAATTTAAAATGGCTTATAGACATGGATATGTACATTAGATGTTTGAGAAACGGGAATTTTACATACACAAAAAAGCCGCTTGTTTCGATTGGGATAAGTGACATGCAGCTTACTAACTATTGTATGGATAATCCTAAACTGGTGCGAAAAGAGTATAAATACTTGTACAGTACATTTTCTAATGAAGGGAAAAAGAAGTACAAAGATTTTTTAAAAAATATTTAATTTTAACAGGGGAAGAAAGTGAAACAAGTCAAAAATGTAGAAAGAATAAGAGATATTCTATTTACTTTGGCTTTGACAATTGAAGTTTTAATTGTTTTGATGGATAAGAGTGATTATATATTCCCTTATCCGAGTCAGGTTTTTAGAGTAACTTTTCTTATATCTTTAGTTGTGGTGGTGTTATCGCTATCGCAATATAAGAAAAAAGAGCTGATTATACTAGCAGGGCTTTTGGCACTGTCGGCAGTCAGCTATAAAATAAGCGGCAGAAATGAACTTTTAAGGTTTTGTATGTTTGGTGCTGCCTGCAAGAATTTAGATATTATTCAAAAACTGAAGATATATTTTGGGGAGATATTTTCAGGTAGTATTATAATCGGGATATTATCAGTTACAGGATTATATGGGAAAATGTTTAGTCCTGATGCAGAAGGCGTGCAGCGGCTTTGTCTTGGAATGGGAGATTCTAACGCTTTCCATTGTATGGTTTTGATGTTATTAGTTCTTTTTATATATTTGTATAATGATAGGCTTAAGTGGTATGCTTATGTGATATTCATGATAATGAATATTGCATTATATCTTTGTACAGATTGCAGTAGTGGTGTATTAGGAGTAACGCTTCTTGTGATTTTGGCAGCACTTTTTCATTATACAAAGGTAGGGGAAAAGGCTATTACATATATTGCAGGAATTAGCATCTTTACAGCGGGAATTCTGTTTTCAATCTGGTGCGCCTGCAATAGCAAAGATGCATGGTGGAATAAGAAGCTTGAGAGATTTGATAGATTTCTTTCAGGAAGAATCAAGAATCTTTATTGGGGAACCGAGCGTCATGCGGGAAGCATCGGAAGCTGGAAAATTTTTTCGCAAAGAGATACCGAAGTATATTTTGATATGGGATTTGTCAGATTATTCTACTGGTATGGCTGGATTCCGGCGCTTATTATTTGTTTTCTTATCATTGTTTTATTCTATAAGGCAATGAAGAGAAAAGATAAAACTATTGTTCCAATGTTGATAGTTTTAAGTATATATACTGTAGTCGAAGCTCATTTGGTTTCAGTATATATAGGGAGAAATTTTGTTTTGTTAATAATGGCAATGTATTTTTTGAATTACCATGAGGGGATGAAAAGAGATGAACAACAGTAATAAATACGCAACGAATTATTTGCTATGGATAATTGATCAGGTGGCAATAGTATTGTCATTTGTTCTTGCAACATATATTCGTTTTCAGAACTTTAGAGATATGTACAGCAAGAAGCTGCATTTTTATGTGTGCGTTATCATTATTCTTATTAGCACTATTTACAATTTTGCAGCTGAATATAATAGAGATTATATTAAAAGAAGATTTTCTCAGGAATGTTATGCAGTATTCATTTATAATGCTGTTTTGGGTGTAAGCGTTATTGTAACAAACTATGTAGTCAAGCTTGGTGACAGCTTTTCACGAGGTGTCATGTTTATCTTCATAGGAATAAACTTTTTGATAACTCTTTTCCTGCATCAGATAGTAAGAAAACTTATGTGGTCATATTGGAAAACCAGTGATACAGCTATAAAAGTTTTGGTGCTTACAGAAGAAGAGTATGTTGAAAGAACAATTAAACACCTTCAGCATCATCTTGATATTAACTATAATATTGTAGGTGAAGTATGTATCGATAAAGATATGAAGGGGCAGGAAGTTAGAGGAGTTAAGATAATTTCCAATAGAAAAGAACTCTTAAAGACTGTTACCACAATGCCTTTGGATGAAGTATTTATTTATACTCCTAATAGTACACAAAATGAACTTGAAGATGTTATTAACGCTTTCAAAGACATGGGGGTTAGAGTTGATTATGGAGTAGACCTTCCTGGAATGCGTGGACAGACTTCTGTAGGTATGTTTGGAAGTTACAGTGTTGTATCCTATTCGAAGGGAACCGGAAGATACAGAGCACTTATAATTAAACGTTTGTTTGATATATTGGGCGGTCTTGTAGGACTTATCTTTACAGGAATATTGACAGTTTTTGTCGGTCTTGCGATAAAGATAGATTCTCCTGGTCCGATTTTCTTCTCACAAACTAGAATTGGTAGAAATGGTAGAAGATTTAAAATATACAAATTCCGTTCCATGTATATTGATGCAGAAGAAAGAAAAAAAGAATTAGAAGCTCAGAATGAAATGACAGGACTTATGTTTAAGATGAAGAATGATCCAAGAATTACTAAGGTAGGAGCATTCATCAGAAAGACCAGTCTTGATGAATTTCCACAGTTTCTTAATGTATTAAAAGGCGATATGAGTCTTGTTGGTACAAGACCACCGACCGAGAATGAATTTCAACAGTATAATGAGTATTATCGTCGCCGAATCAGTATGACACCTGGACTTACAGGAATGTGGCAGGTAAGCGGAAGAAGTGATATAGAAGACTTTGACGAAATAGTGAAACTTGATCTTCAGTATATAGACAACTGGTCGCTTGGTCTTGACCTAAAAATATTATTTAAAACAGTAAGTGTAGTGTTTAAAGGAAGCGGTGCATCTTAATCCGTAAAGAGGAAATATGAATCTTGTAATAGATTGTTTTGCTTTGATTAAAGAAGACGAAAACACAAAAGTTAAATATGAACGAGTAAAGAGAATAATTGAGTGTCTTGCAAAAGAGAACAGCAAAAGGAATCAGGAGCATCACATCATGGTAATGGGCAATATGTCCAATCAGAATGACTTCGATGTTGAAGGCACTACCTTCCTGCTTATGGATAAGGATCCTGAAAGCAATTGGCAGAAGTTTAAATGGAAGCATTTTGGTATCGCATCTCTTTTGCCTAAGCTTGGAAGTGACAGGGTGCTTTTTACAACTCCTTGTCTTCCTGTTGCTACTAAAAACAAGCAGATAGTACTTATTTTCAAAAATGAGTTTCCGGGATTACAAAGACTTCTTAAAAAGGCAGATAGAATCCTGCTTGATGAAGAGCCGGAAGACACTAGCTTGAAAAATGAACTTGAAGAAAATGGCAAAGTAAGGCTTTTATCCAGTTTGAAATCAGGTGATGTTTCAAATATGGAAATAAACGAATATTGGGAAGATGTGTTTGATGAAATCGGCTAATTGTTTGGATTTTGATAATAAGATATCTGTAATAATACCGTTTTATAATGCAGAGGCTAGTATAGAGAAATGCCTAGACAGTATAGTAAGTCAGACTTATAGAAATTTCGAAATAATAATGGTGGATGATGGTTCAACTGATAGCAGTGGATCAATTTGCGAAAGATACGTAAAAAGATGCTTTGATGAGAATTTAGGAATCAGAATAGGTGTGTCCCATATTGATAATAATGGTGTTTCAAATGCTAGAAATTATGGCATTAGGGAATCGAAAGGCAAATGGATAACTTTTGTAGATGCAGATGATTATGTAGAAAAAGATTATCTTAAAAAGCTCATAGATGGTGCGCTTAACTGGCAAAAACAGAACATTGAACTTGGTATAAAAAATGAATCAGTATTCCCGGTTATGGTTACGATGACCAATCATATCCCGAAGGCTAGTAGTACTTCGGGATATGATTATGTAGAAAAAGGAATCCTTAACAGAGATTCTCATGTATGGGCAAAACTTTATAAGAAAGATTTTCTTATTGATAATCAAATCTTTTTCAAAGAAGGATGGACTATTGGTGAAGATGTTTTGTTTCTGCTTGATATAGCATGCATTCTCGGAAAAGAAAAGGATATAAGTGTTATAGAAGATGACAGTTATCATTATATTTATGATAATAGTCAGGGGGCAATGAACAGTTCATATAAAGCATCCTATCTTGATCAGATAAGATGTTGGGATGAAGTTGAAAAAAGAGTTTTACCACTAAAAGGAGAAATCAGCGAATTTACATATGTTCAGCTGTCAGTTGTTCAGTGCATGTCAGCTATGCTCGTAGCTTCTAAAGTTGCCAGAAACAGCAAAAACATTTCAAGAGATGAAAAAAAAGAAGCAATTGAATTTGTTAAGAAATCCTTGGAACATTCGCTTAGAAAAAATAGGACTTTTTTAGGACTTTCATTTGGGTATAAAGTGAAAATATTATTATTTAAATTTTCTCCATGGCTTTATTTGCAACTGTATAGAGGATGGAAAAATACTGTTTGTAAATAAAACTGTTGATGATTATTTGGTGTACTAATAAATAATCTACAAACATGCAGATAAAAAGGAAAAAACATGATTGGAACAGAACTTTTAAAAGGACAGGGATTAGGAAACCAGCTTTTTGCCTACGTTACAGCAAGAGCTATAGCAAAAGAAAGAGGTTGTGAATTTGGAATCTGTCATCCGGAGTGTCTTGCAAATAATATTCATTCTAATACAGGCATGTATTTCATGGATATTGATACAGGAATTGAAATATCAGAAGAAGATAAGAAGAGTTTTAAAGTATTTGATGATGATGATACACGCATGTATGTTGGTACTTCAAAGTCTGATATGGAGAACGGTGCTTATATAAGTGGTTCCAAAAAAGAAATTCATGAAGTTGAGGACAATACTCTTTTGTATGGAAATCTTCAGGATGAGAGTTATTTTGGTGCATACAAGGATGAAATAAAAGAATGGCTGAAAGTAAAAAAGGAGTATGATTCCAAGGAATATACTAGCGATAATCTTTGTATTATCCATATGAGATGCGGAGATTATGAGAATAATCCAGACCTTCATCTTGATAGAAAATACTGGATAAACGGCATGAAGAATATGCGCAGAAAAAATCCAAATATGGAATTTTTGATGGTGACAGATGATATTGCTGCTGCTCATAAGATTCTTCCTGAAGTTAAGGCTGTATGCAATGATATAGGAAAAGACTATGTAACAATCAAAAATGCAAGATATTTGCTGCTTGCAAATTCATCATTTGCAGTTTTCCCTGCAATGACAAGCGATGAGTTAAAGTTTGCTATAGCACCAAAGTATTGGGCAAGGCACAATGTATCCAATGGTTACTGGGCGTCTGAGCAAAACATATACTCATTTTTAACCTATCAGGATAGAAAAGGAAAACTCTTTTCAGCAGATGAGTGTAGAAAAGAACTTGAAGAATACAAGAAAAAGTCTAAAGCATATGCAAGACGAAACATTAAGCCTACAGGATGCAGAAGAGGTTTGCAGGTAGTTCGTAGAAAGTTTATTTATGGTGTTTATTTTGCAAAGAGAATAATTCGTTCCTTGGAGCGAAGACTACATCTTGTAAAAGTGCAGTAAATACGAATTCATTTATAATATGCAAAGGTCATTACTTTATTGGATATTGATGTTGGACAGCAAAGTTTTGATTGTGGAGAAATAAAATGCTAATAATACAAGTAGCTGGTGGTCTTGGAAACCAGATGCAGCAATATGCAATGTATAGAAAGCTGAAAAAAACAGGAAAAGACGTTAAACTCGACTTGTCGTGGTTTGAACCTCAAAATCAGACTAATGTGTCTGCAAAAAGAGAGTGTGAATTAAAATTTTTTGATAATCTTCCTATGGAGGAATGTACTAAAAAAGAGCGAGATGTTTTTTTAAACAAATCTGTTTTTCATAAGGTTTTAAACAAACTTTTTCCAGATAAAAACAAAATCTGGTCAGAAAAAGAAATGTATCATCCGGAAATCTATGATATGGATAATAGATATCTTCAGGGATTTTTTTTGTGTAACAAATATTATGAAGATATACTTCCGGAGATTAGAAAAGATTTTGTATTTCCTCAAAACAGTGATAGTGATATTGCCAGGAAAAATGAGTATCTTATGGATGAAATGAGGAATTCGAATTCCTGCAGTATTCATCTTAGAATGGGTGATTATGTAACTGATCCTGTTAATTTCAAACTTTTTGGTAACATTGCAACTGATAAGTATTATGAGAGTGCTATACAAAAGGCTTTGGAATGTTCAAAAGATATGCATTTTTATATCTTTTCAAATGATAGCGAATATGCAAAGAAAAAATATAGTGATGAAAATAGATTCACTATAGTAGATTGGAATACAGGAAGAAACAGTATAGTCGATATGCTTCTTATGAGCTGTTGCAAAGTAAATATTTGCGCAAATTCAACTTTCTCTTTTTGGGGAGCAAGGCTCAATAATAGAGAAGATAAAGTATGCATCAGACCATATAAGATGCGCAATAATCAGGAAGTCATCGAAGAAAAGATGCATGATTATTGGAAAAATTGGGTTCTTATCGACGAAGAAGGTCAAGTTCGATAATAAGTAAAAAGGATAGTAGTTATGAGTCAGGAAAAAAAGAAAAAGCTTGTTTGGCTTATCGTTGTAATGTCTTTTTTGACAGTTTTTGTGTTTAATTTATTTACACCGCTATTGTCAGATGATTTAGAGTACGCAAAACAGGCTAGATCAGCATCAAATCTATTAGATTTGTTCAAACAAGAATACCATCAGTATATGACCTGGAATGGCAGAAGTGTAACTTTTATGCTGTTTAGAATTTTTTTATGTGCGCCGGAATTTGTTTTGAAATTTGCAAATAGCATAGTGTTTAGCATCTTGGGTTTCTTAATTTACATGAATATCCAGAAAAAAGATAAATGGAATCCGTTTACAATGCTGCTTGTACAACTTTCTCTTTGGATATTCGCGGTTTCTTTTGCTCAGACAATTCTATGGGAATGCGGAGCTTTTGTTTACTTATGGGGAATGACCATTATCCTGGGATTCATGACTTGTTTGTGGAAACTTATTCAAAAAGATAATAAAGGGAATTTGTTAATAGCAATTCTTATGTTTTTCTTTGGTTGGGCAGGCGGCTGGTGCAATGAAAATACTTCAGGTGGAAGTTTGTTATTTGTACTTATTCTTATAGTAATCGGCTTAAAAGAAAAGAAAAAGAATCCTTTATATTTATATACAGCTTTTGCTGGTAATCTGATAGGCCTTGGATTTTTGGTCCTTGGACCTGGAGTTAGAGGAAGAGCAAAGTTTACAGCAGAAGAAGAAAATTTTCATGGAATAGTAGGTATAATTGCAAGAATACAGAAACTTACATTATATAACAGGCAAGCTTTTCTTTGTTTGTATATAATACTAATGGCAACTATTATCTGGACTTACGTAACATATACTAGTAAAAACGGAAAAACAGATATAAAGACATTTCTTTATGTGATACGTTTGAGAGTTTTGTTCTTTGCATTGCATTTGGCTACTGATTATGCACTCGCAGCTACTGCAACGCCTCAGATAAGAGCTCTTTTTGGATCAGGAATATTTCTTATAATCGCGGTAATTCAAGGTATCACAGATAATCTTGAACTTGATGCTGCAAATGCAGGAAAATCTGCAGATATGATTCTTAGATTTTCATATAGTCTTGCAACCGGTATTTTGCTTACATTATTAACGTTTGAAATTGTTAACAGCGGTGCAATGCTTGGAAGACTAAGAAGAGATTATAATGAAAGAATGGCATATATACAAGAACAGATAGATCTTGGAAATGAGAATATTGTTGTAGCTAAGTTCCATGAAGAGTTCAATAACAGATATACTTGTGCTTTTGATGCTATGGAACTTGAGGATGATCCATCATTTTGGACTAATATTCAATACGAAAAATATTTTGGAGTAAAATCAATACGAGCTATTCCATATGAAGAGTGGGAAGCTAATTATAGGTAAACTTAGGAATGGATAATCAAAGCAGAGTAAAAAATACGATAAGAAATATCTTTTTTGGATATCTTGGAACACTTATAACTTCGCTTTTAGGCTTCGTTTCAAGAAAGCTTTTTATATTGAAACTCTCAGACACTCTTTTGGGTGTAAATGGATTTTATACAGGAATTTTATCAACATTGTCTTTAGCAGAACTTGGAATAGGAACTGCACTTAATTTCAGTTTGTATAAGCCTATAGCAGAAGGCAATACAGAAGAAATAAAGTCTTATATGGCTTTGTACAAAAAGGCATATAGAATAATAGCTTTAGTAGTAGCAGTTATAGGGGTTATGCTGATTCCATTTTTAAGGCTAATGGCATCAGGCGCTTCTTCTGTATCTGATAGAGATTTGATATGCTATTATTTGATTTTCTTGTTCAACAGTGCAACCTCTTATCTTGTTGCCTACAAGTACAGTCTTGTAAATGCTGAGCAAAAAACATATATTCAAACTAATATTATTACTATAACCAAAATGATATCTGTAACTATGCAGATAGTAGTATTGTTTTTAACTTCAAGTTTTTATGCATATCTTTTGACAGATTTGTTTATTGGAACAGTTCAGAAGATTTTTGTAAGTAAATATCTTGGCAAAATGTATCCTTATCTTGAAGAGAAGGATGTAAAGCCGCTTACAAAAAAGCAAAAGGATGAAGTAAAAGGCAAAACAAGTGCTCTGTTATGGTTAAAAATCGGTGATACGGCCAGACTACAGACAGATTCTGTTATTATCACAACATTTATTGGAGTACTTACAACAGGCGTTGTAGATAACTTTAATATGGTTATCAACACTGTTTCTAGCTTTGTAAATACAATTTTTAACTCAGCCCTTCCAGGATTTGGAAATCTGATTGCAACAGAATCCAGAAATAAACAGTACGAAATGTTTAAAGTTTATAGATTTTTTGCAGTATGGATTTATGGCTTTTCTGCTGTAGGATTTTATATTTTATTATCACCCCTTATTCAAATTTTATATGGTCAAAAGTGGAGTATGGGTGCTAATATAATGGTTTGGATAATAATAGAATATTATCTAAAGGGTGAGAGAATAGTAGTCAATAATTTTAAAACAGCAGCAGGTAAGTTTGAACAGGACAAATATCTTGCAATGATACAGGGAATTGTCAATCTTGTTATTTCTATTGTACTGGCTATTAAGATTGGACTTGCAGGTGTATATATAGGAACTGTTGTGAGCGGAGTCATTGCTAATTTTGTGAGACCTGTCATAATTTATCGAGAGTGTTTTGGGCAAAAAAGCTTATTGTACTTTTTAGATTCTGTTAAATATCATGTTGTCCTGATATTAACACTTTTTCTAAGTGCGTACTTAAGCAAGCTTACACTTCCTAGGGTAAATTTAATCAACTTTTTAATAACAGGAATAATGATAACTGTTGTTTATAATGGGATTTTTCTCGTTTCATTTGGAAAGTGCAAAGAGTTTGGATATCTTTACAGTATTTTCACAAAGAGAATAAGGAAAAAGTAAGTAAGAGGCATATATGAAAAAATTAAATGGAACAGTAATAGTAACTTATAGATGTAATGCACGTTGTACAATGTGCAATAGATACAAAGCTCCGTCAAAACCAGAGGAAGAAATCTCAATTGAGACTATCAAAAAGCTTCCGCCAATGTATTTTACCAACATTACAGGTGGCGAGCCTTTTATTAGAGAAGATTTGAAGGATATTGTTAGAGAACTTCAGAAGATAAGCGATAGAATAGTAATATCCACAAACGGATTTTTCACTGACAGAATTATAGATTTGTGCAAGGAATTTCCTAATGTTGGAATTCGTATATCCATTGAAGGACTAGAAAAGACCAATAATGAAATCAGAGGATTAAAAGATGGTTTCAATAAAGGCTATACAACGTTGAAAAAGCTTAGAGAGATGGGTATGAAAGATGTCGGATTCGGAATGACAGTACAGGATAAGAATGCACCTGATCTTGTACCACTTTACAAATTGTCTGATGAAATGGGCATGGAGTTTGCAACCGCAAGTCTGCACAATAGCTTCTATTTTGTTGAAGCAAAGAATATCATCAAGGATAGAATGATGGTAGGACAGCATTTTGAAGATCTTGTAAATGAACTTCTTAATTCGAATAGTCCCAAGAAATGGTTCAGAGCTTATTTTAACCATGGTCTTATCAACTACATATATGGACAGAAGAGACTTCTTCCCTGTGATATGAGTTTTGATACTTTTTTTATAGATCCGTATGGTGATGTAATGCCATGTAATGGTACTAAAGAAAAGGAAGTAATGGGCAACCTTAATGAAATGAGTTGGGACGAACTCTGGAACAGCGAGCAGGCAGAAAAGGTCAGAAAAATTGTAAGAAACTGTGACAGAAACTGCTGGATGATTGGTTCAGTATCTCCGGCAATGCACAAGTATATCTGGACTCCGGCACTTTGGGTAATACACCATAAGTTCCTTCGCTTCTGGAAAAAGAAAAAATACAGCATGTTCGAACTAAAGGTTGTAAGAGATTATAGAGATGGCAAGGTTACAAAACAGGAACTGGATGCATGTTCTACATGTGACTTTAGATGTGGTGCAACTGCAAGTAACGGACTTTCAGAGGCATCTATGCAGCAGCTCAAAGAAAAGAGTGGTGAAGAAATAGTTGCAGAAGATCTTAAGTCTCAGTTTGAAGGTAAAAACGATTAATTATTTGCTTATTCTATTTTATAAAAGTATAATTAAAAGGCGTTGATTATAAAGGAGAAAAAATATGTTAAATAATAAAACTATATTGGTAACCGGAGGCACAGGCTCATTCGGACATCATTTTGTAAGTTATGTATTAAAACATTACTCACCAAAGAAGATTATTATTTATTCTCGCGATGAATATAAGCAGTTTGTAATGCAGAATGAGTACAAGGAATATGCTCATATCCTTCGTTTCTTTATTGGAGATGTAAGAGATGCAGAACGTCTTCATAGAGCTATGAAAGGTGTAGATTATGTTATTCATGCTGCTGCATTAAAGCAGGTTCCAGCATGTGAATACAATCCAAATGAGGCTATTAAGACTAACATTAATGGTGCGATGAATGTTATTGATGCTTGTCTTGATGCTAATGTTAAGAAGGTTGTTGCGCTTTCTACAGACAAATCTGTTAATCCTGTAAACCTGTATGGAGGAACAAAGCTTGTTTCTGATAAGCTTTTCTGTGCTGCAAATGCATATTCAGGAAATGATGGACCAAGATTTTCAGTAGTAAGATACGGTAACGTTGCAGGAAGCAGAGGTTCTGTAATTCCATTTTTCCAGAATCTCATTGATCAGGGTGAAACAGTTCTTCCTATCACAGATTTCCGTATGACACGTTTCTGGATTAGTCTTGAGCAGGGTGTTGAACTTGTTATTAAGGCATTAGAGGATAGTCAGGGTGGAGAAACCTTCATTTCAAAGATTCCATCTTTTACTATCACTGATCTTGCAAAGGCAATGAAGCCTGATTGCGAAGTTAAGGAGATTGGTATTCGTGAAGGTGAGAAACTTCATGAGGTTATGATTACAGCAGAAGATGCACCTCGTACATACGAGTATGAAAAGAATTATATCATCTATCCATATTACAATTGGTGGAGTGATTCAATGGTTGTTCCTGGTGGAAAGAAAGTTGAAGAGGGATTTGAGTATTCTTCTGGAAATAATAAGGAATTTCTTTCAGTAGAAGAACTTGCTAAGAAGCTTAAGACAGATTTGGATAAGCACTAAAAACTGAAAGCCTGGCATAGTTCCGGGCTTTTTGTCTTATGGAGATAGATTTTGATAGAAAAAGTATCACTCATTATGACAACATATAACTGCAGGGAGCATTTCAAAATATCTATTGAGAATGCGCTCAAGCAGGATTATCCTTGCATAGAATTGATAATTGTTGATTCCAAGTCAACAGATGGAACATTGGAACTTATAAAAGAGTATTCTGCAAAGATTGAAGATGGAGAATATCCTGGTAAAAGTGTTAAATGGGTTTCTGAAAAAGATAATGGTATTTATGATGGCATGAATAAGGGTATCAGAATGGCTTCGGGAGATGTAATAGCGGTCTTTAATGATGAATTTACAACCACAAGAGCCATATCTATTTTCATAAATGCGCTTAATAAGGGGAATTTCGACGGAGTATATTCTGATCTTATATATGCAAATGGAATAGAGTGTAAAAGATATTGGCATATGCCGCCAGCATCGATTATAAGCGGATGGCTTCCAGCTCACCCTACCATGTATCTTAGAAAGAGTGTTTATGATGAATTTGGTCTTTACAAAACAGAGTATAGAAGTTCATCTGATTACGAATTCATGTTAAGGATCCTAAAAAGCAAAAAGGTAAAAATGAACTATATTCCTAAAGTTCTTATCAGGATGTTCATAGGTGGAACAAGCAGCGAAGGCATGAAAGGTTATATAAGGAACACTAAAGAAGCTTATAGGGCACTTAGAGAAAACAGGATTCCATTTCCTCTTATAACTATTTTTTGCAGAATAATAAGAACGTTAAGACAGTATAGATTATCAAAATATTATAAAGAAGAAATGTGAAGGTAAGAGTATTTCATGCAAAAAGCAGGACTGGTACTTTTGAATTATAATGATAGCGCAAGAACGGTTAACCTTGCTAGAAAATCATTAGACATCAAAGAATTTGATAAAATTTGTGTTGTAGATAATTGTTCAACTGATGATTCATATGTAAAACTAAAACGTCTTGAGAAATCAGACAAAATTACAGTTTTACAAAGTGGTGCAAACAAAGGCTATGCAAGCGGGAATAATATCGGAGCCAGGTTTTTATGCAACGAAGTAGGTGTAGACATAGTATTTATTGCCAATCCTGATGTTGAATTTAATGCCGATTTAGTTAGAAATATTTTAAATACATTTGATGAAAAAAAAGAATATGGCGTTCTTGGTGCTATTATGCAGAAAATGGATGGAAATATCGATGAAAGACCATATATAAAAATTCCTACCTATTTACAGGAAATTCTTTTATGTTTTTATTCTTATAACAGATATTTTGAAAAGAAGTATCCCTATACAATTCAAGACAAAAGAGTTCAGACAGTTGATGCAATTCAGGGAAGTTTATTTGCTGTCAGGAGAAGTCTTTTGGAAAAAGTGGGATATCTTGATGAGAATACTTTTTTATTCTATGAGGAAATGTGTTTGGCAAAAAAAATAAGCTATTTTGCTCCGGAATATAAAGAAGGGCTTGTTACAGATGCTTTTTACAGGCACAACCATTCCGCATCAATAAAAAATTCATTATCAGAGATGAGAACATATAGAATATACATGAAGTCAAAACTGTATTTTAACAAGACTTATCAGGAAAAAAATACCTTTTTGTATATTCTTTTAAAAATAGCAACGCTTATTTCGCGTTTGGAAAAACATGTTTTTTGCTTTTTGAGTAACTGGAGGAAAAATGGGCGAGAATAGAAATTGTCAAAACTCTAAGGAAGTATTAATAGATATTTGGAAAAAAATGTCAAGTGTAGTTAAAACAGCTTTTATCACATCGATTGTATGTGGAATATTGACGCATCTTTTTATAATAACTAATAAGCTTACCAATTGGGATGACCTTGGAGTAGGAGCCTATGAAGGCGGTGGAAAATATCTTGGAAGATTTTTGGAACCTTATATTGAAAGAATGTTTTCAAAATGGGGTGCGCCTGCGCTTCAGGGACTAAGTTCCATTTTCTTTTTGGCGATAGCAGTCTGTGTTATGGTATGTCTGTTGGAAATAAAAACAAATAGCAGTGCTTTTTTGATTTCAGCTATAGTAACAACATTTCCGTCTGTTACAGCTAATCTTCTTTATGGTTTTATGTCACCAACATTCGAAATTGCAATTTTGTTAATACTTCTTGGTGTGTTTTGGGCATATACTTTCTGGAAAAAGTACGAAAAAGAAGCAAAAGTAAGTGCGCTTGGTATAGGCGTAGTTTTAGGAACTTTTTTTATTATGCTTAGCATGATGATCTATCAGGCATATTTTAGTCTTGCAGTAACTTTTTTCCTTCTTATCATTGCATTCAGGCTTATTGGAGCAGATAAGAAGAAAGCAGATTTAATGACGAATTTTAAGCTAGGAATTTACTTCCTTGTAACCTTGGGACTTGGAATGGGAGTGTATTTTATTCTGCTTGGATTAAGCGGAGTGACTCTTGCTAACTACAAGGGAATGGGAGAAATAGGAAAAGTATCTATTACAGATTTAATCTATGCCTTTGTAAGAGCTTATCATAGATTTGCTCAGTATTTTCTGACAGCAATGCATGGATATCTAGAGGGATTTCCGACTGTTATGAATGTTTTGATTTCAGTTTTAACTCTTGTTTTCACTGCTTTTACAATTACTATGGAAAGAAATGGAGAGAAGATTTTATCTAATATAGGGCGAGTATTATCAATTCTTTTTATATTGATACTTCTTCCTCTTGGAATGTCTCTTACATATCTTATGGCACCTACAGTAACACATGCATCCACAGTAATGACTTTTGCATATGTTTGTATGTACCTGTATTTTATCAAGATTTCAGAGATGTTGATACTGGAGATAAAAAGTGTAAAATTTGCAAGGTTTATTTCTTATATATTGGCAGTTTGTATTCTTTTGATGTCTTTTGCATATTTTAAAGTTGATAATGGAGCATATTTAAGAACACAGACAGCGTTAAACCGTTCAGTCAACTTCTATAATCGAATTTTGTCAAGACTGGAAATCGAAGGCTACAATTATGATGAAAAGCTGATTCTTTTGGGAAACTATGATACCTATAAAATCCCGATTGCAAGTGATATGAGAGATGGAGAGCGATATAGAGATATTGAAGGACTTGCATTAGAAAACGGATTTTTGTCAGAAGGAGTAGGATTATCTGTTTTGAGAGTATACATGGGAATAAGACCAGAAAGTGTTACCGCAGAAGAAAGAGAGAATATTCTAAGCAGCACAGAGTTTAAAGAAATGTCATGTTATCCAAATAATGGATGTATTAAGAAGATAAACGGAATATGGGTTGTGCGAATGGGACAGTACTGATTTTAAGGTGAATATGGATAAATTAAAGATTAACAAAAAAAGATTTGAAAAATCCCTATATATTGTTTATGGAATGCTGGTAATAGCTATGGTTGTTTGTACCTTTAGATTGCTTTTTATAGACAATTCCATAAATTATGATGAATATTACAGCGTTAAATGGACTATGCTTTCATGGAAAGACATGATTCATACATTAGTTCTTGATGTTCATCCACCTCTTTATTATGTTTTACTCAAAGCATTCAGATGTGTGTTTGGATATAATCTTATATTTGCCAAGCTGTTTTCTGTTATAGCATTTTTTTCTATTCTGCTGATTTCGTGGATTATATGTAAAAAGAAAGGCGTGATAAGTGGAATAGTATTTTTGCTGCTTCTTTTGTCTAATAATTTCTTTTTGCAAAAATCTGTAGAAGTAAGAATGTATGTATGGTCTGAACTGTTCATTATAGGCTGCGGACTGGCAATGTGCGAAATAGTATTGGAAAAAGATATAAGTAAGCTAAAAAAGCATTATACATACTTTGTTTTGACCGGACTATTGGGCGCTTATACACATTATTACACGTTAATTATGGTAGCATATTTGTATGCTGCACTTTTTGTGGCAATTTTGTCAGGTATTTTGCATTATAGAAAAAACAAAGAGGAAAAACTAAAATTATATAAGAAAAAAATCAGTTTTTTCTGTATAAGCGTCCTGATATCGGTGATTTTATATTTGCCATGGTTTTTGTTTGCTACGCTTCGTCAGGTTTCGTCGGTAAACAATGCATATTGGATTTCCAAACCAGATTCAAGACTTGCGCCTCTTAGAGAATTGTTCACATATGGAAGTTCTAACTTTACAGGAATACTTGCTCAGTTTTGGATATATACAATAGTATTCTTTGTGCTTGTTTCGGCTTTTTACGTTATCTTTGGAAAAGATGATAATAAAAAGTACGGTTATGTTTGTCTGGTACTTACATTTGCTCCGCTTTTTTTATGGGGGATGGGAAGTATCTATGAGCAGCTGACAAATAGACCGATTCTTTTATCAAGATATCTTTTGGCTTCGGTTGTACTGTTTTATCTTGGAGTAGCTTTGTATTTTAGAGCTGGTCAAAAGAGTCATATTTTATTTAGCATAGTTGGAATTTTATTTGCGTTTGTTGTAATAATAAGTGATGTTCATACAGGGTTTATGTCATACAGAAACTTGTGCAGAGTCGTATTAGAAGACAAAACTGTGGAGTTCTGTAAAGAAGTAAGAAAAACAGTTCCTGCAGATAGCACAATAGCATACATGAGTGATGATTATGGATATGTGAAAATGTGTCTGGAAATTTTTTTGCCTGAATATAACTTTAAAGTTATTGATAAAGACGCGTATATAGAAAGCGATGCTGATGCCAGATATCTCTTACAGGATGTAAGATGGTATATTGAGACAGATAGGGCGGCAAAAGATCATAGTAAGGAAAATAATAACATTCTGAAAAATGGTGCACAGCAAAAAGCAGAAGGAAATTTCAGGGTGGAAAAAGTTAATTTATTTAAGCTTGATTTTTAATAGCGGAGATTGAAATGAAGATTTTAATGATAAACAAATTTCTGCATCCAAATGGCGGTTCAGAAACATATATGTTTGAATTGGGCCGATTTTTTGCAGAAAATGGACATGAAGTTCAATACTTTGGAATGGAGCATGAAGGCAGAATTGTAGGTAATAGACTTAATGAATATACAAGTGATATGGATTTTCATGGAAAAAACAGCCTTTCCAAAATTACCTATCCAATAAAGACAATTTATTCAAAGGAAGCAAGACAAAAGCTTCATAGAGTACTTGAAGACTTTAAGCCCGATGTTTGTCATATTAATAACTTTAATTATCAACTTACACCATCGATACTTGTAGAGATAGAAAGCTGGAGAAAAAAGAATAAAAAAGATGTGAAGATAATCTTTACTGCGCACGATTTTCAGCTTCTTTGCCCTAACCATATGCTTCGTGATGTTAACAAAAATGAAAACTGCAATAAGTGTATTGGCGGAAATTTTAGCAACTGTATGAAAAACAAGTGCATCCACGGGAGCATGGCTAAAAGTGTTGTGGGAATGTTGGAAGCAGAGTTCTGGAAACATAAAAAGGCATATGAATTTATTGATAGTATTGTGTGTCCTTCAGAATTTATGAAAAAAAAGATGGATACAAATCCTATGTTTGCGGATAAAACTATAGCAATGCACAATTTTATGGATGCGGACTCTATTCCGGAAAAATTTGTAAGTAGTGACAAGCCTTACGTTCTTTATTTTGGAAGATTCAGTAAAGAAAAGGGAATAGGAACATTGCTTGAAGCTGCAAGAATTCTTCAGGATATCCCTTTTGTATTTGCAGGAAGCGGACCACTTGAAGAGGAAGTAAAAAAGCTTCCTAATGTAACGTTTAAAGGATTTCTTTCAGGAGAGCCTTTGAGAAAACTGATAGCAGAGGCTGCTTTTTCTGTATATCCTTCAGAGTGGTATGAAAACTGTCCATTTTCTGTAATGGAATCTCAAGCATATGGAACACCTGTAATAGGGGCAGATATTGGAGGAATACCGGAGCTTATACTTACATCAAAGGATGTTGCAGGTAGTTTAAAAAAACCAACTGGAGTATTATTTGAAAGTGGAAATGCTAAAAAACTGGCAAATACAATAAAGAACCTTTATAATGATACGAAGATGCTTGATGAATTAAGAGAAGGGTGCAAAGTTAAGCGATTTGACACAACAAAGGAATATGCTGATAAACTCATAAAGTATTGTTATAGTAAGTGATTTTGTTTATTTATTTTGTTGTATGTCACATAATGTAAGGAGATTTTTTCACTATGGTACGTGTTGAACGTAGAAATTCATTTGAACATAAGAATAAGTTAAAAGACTTTTATCATAAATTTTTCAAAACAGGAATGGAAAAGCTTAATGACAGAATAGTTGATAGCTATGACATGGATAATCTTCCGCTTCCTCTTGAAGTTGAAATTGAAACAGTAAACAGATGTAATGGGGATTGCCCGTTTTGTCCTGTAAATGTGCATGAGCCTCAAAGACCATATGCTAAAATGACCGATGAGCTTTTTTATAAAATAATTGACGATTTATCAGAACTAAATTATTCCGGTCAGCTTGCTATCTACAGTAATAACGAGCCATTTCTTGATGAAAGAATAATTAAGTTCCATGAGTATGCAAGAGAAAAGGTTCCGAATGCTTTTATTCATATGTATACAAATGGAAGTGTTATGGGATTAGAGAAATTCAAGCAGATAATTCCATATCTTGATGAAATGGTACTTGATATTTATGATGACAGACAGATTATTACACCTGTAATTCAGCCTGTATACGATTACGTTGAAAGTCATGAAGAACTTCATGAAAAGGTACTTTTCAGCCTCCGATTAAAACATGAAATTCTTAATTCACGTGGAGGACAGTCTCCTAACAAAAAGGACGAAGCACATAGAAGTAAAGCCAAGTGTGTACTTCCATTCCAAGAACTTATTATTCGCCCGACAGGACATATCAGCCTTTGCGCAGCAGATGCACTTGGAAAATATGACCTTGGAGATATGAATACCATGACTATTATGCAGGCATGGCATAGTGAAAAACATGAAGAAATCCGCAAGGCCATGAAGAAGACAGGAAGAAAAGGACTTATGCTCTGTGATAAGTGTGACCTTGTTGGCGGAACATTAAAAGGTGTTAATGGTATAGAATAAAATGTTTAAGGCATTGTATTAAAGCTTGGGAGAAGGAAATTGAGTAATAGCAGGGAAAATGTGAAAACTGAATCCAGAAAGAAAAAGCATAAAGAAATAAAAATAGCGATGATAGGTCAAAAAAGAGTTCCGTCCAGAGAGGGTGGCGTTGAAGTTGTAGTATGGGAGCTTGCAACTCGTCTTTACAAAATGGGTTATAATGTAGACTGCTATAATCGCTATGCAAAACATTTAAATAAAAAAGAATATAAGAAAAAGAAGGGAAAACCGGGATTTTATTATGATAATATCCGAATGATCACTATCCCTACTTTTAAAAATGGAAAGCTTAATGCTATAGTTTATTCTGTTTTGGCATCGATAAGAGCTTTGTTTGGACACTATGATGTAATTCATTATCATGCAGAGGGTCCATGTCTTATGCTTTGGATTCCTAAGCTTTTTGGGATAAGAGTAATAGCAACAATTCATGGACTTGACTGGCAGAGAGCCAAGTGGGGGAAATTTGCATCTAAGATGCTTCTTGCAGGTGAGAAAATGGCTGCAAAGCATGCAGATGAAGTTATAGTTTTGTCCAAAAACGTTCAGGACTATTTCTGGGAAAAATATCATAGAAAAACTCACTATATTTCCAATGGAATAATGCGTCAGCAAAAGCATGCCCCCGAAGAAATAACAAAGCTTTACGGATTAAAGGGCAACGATTATATTCTGACTTTATGCAGAATTGTCCCTGAAAAAGGGCTTCATTACCTTTTGGAAGCATTTAAACAAATTGATACTGACTGCAAAGTAGTTATTGCAGGAGGATTTAGCAATGCAGCTGAATATATGGAACAGATAAAGAAAATGGCAGCAGAGGATGATAGAGTTATTCTTACAGACTTTGTCCATGATCAGGTTCTTACAGAATTATGTTCTAATGCTAAGATTTTCTGTCTCCCAAGTGATGTTGAAGGAATGTCAGTAAGTCTTTTGGAGGCTATGAGTTATGGAAACTGCTGTCTTGTAAGTGACATTATGGAAAATTTGGAAGTTGTCGAAGATAAGGCAGTTCATTTTAAGAAGAGTAGTGTACCTGACCTCAAGAATAAAATCGAAATGCTTCTTGGTGATGAAGCTATGATACAAAGATATAAAGATGAAGCTTCAGATTTTATTTGCAGGAAATATAACTGGGACAGAGTTGTTGGAGAAACCATGAAATTATACCGTGGAGAGGAACTGTAAAATGCCGTTTGAAAAGGTGAAAACTGTAAGCAGGGTAGCAGTAGAAGAGTACTGTTATCTTGTTTATTTTGCCGTAATGTTTTTCGCAAAATCTATAGGACTTTACGAAGGTCAGAAACTATATAATTTACTCCTTGTAGCAGGAGCTTTCTTTTATATGTGTAAGCTTTTGCTTGGAAAATATACAGTAAAAGAGCTTTTGTGTATCGCAGTACTTCTTTTGCTTGGACTTATAAATTATCATTATTCTGGAGAAAAAGGACTTTTAGTTTGCATGACAATGATTACAGGAATGAAGAATGTTTCTGTAAAAAGGGTATATAAACTAGGAACGGTGATTCTAGGAATATGCTTCTTTTTCATGGTGCTTATAGGTGTTACAGGAAAAAGAGCTAGTGAAATATATTTTCTTCACTATAAGCTTGGCGGATTTTTAATTTGCCATTCGCTGGGATATCCTCATAGTAACGTATTGCATATTACATATCTTGTTCTTGTGTGTCTGGTAGCATATGTGGTATCTATGGAAAAGGCGAAGAATAATAATACTGACAAAAAAACTGACTATATTTTGTTTGTTATTTTGATGTTGGGAAATATATATGTTTTCTTATATTCTGTCAGCATGACCGGATTTATGGCAGTGTCAGCATATCTTGTTATAAATTTATATTTTGCAAATAGACAAAGCTTTAGTACAATAGAAAAGGTTTTGGCAAATTTAATTACTCCATTATGCATGTCTTTTATGATTATTGGACCCTTAGTAATAAAGGGTGAGTTATTTGATAAGATAAATAAAGCACTCAATACAAGATACCAATTATCAAGATATTACATTACAGAGCAGCCAACAACTTTGTTTGGAACAGTTTTTCATCCGATTAATGCTAACTATACAATTGACAGTTCATGGGTATATTTGTTTTGTCAAACAGGTCTTATTCCGTTTGCAGTAGTTACACTTCTTTATCTTTTCATGATTTATCATATGGTAAAGGAGAATAAAAAGACAGAACTGGCTATTATTTTAGGACTTAGCATTGCAGGAATGACAGAACCGTTTATGTTTAACCTTGCTTATAAGAACATAGGACTTATTTTTATGGGTGAGTATGTTTTTTATATGTTATCCAAAAAAAGTGCGAAGCTTTCTTTAGTTATGGATAAGGAAATAAGGTTCTGTAGCTTTGGAGAGAAAAAACTGCCGGGATTTGTTCCCTTTTATGAGAAAATCTATGAAGCATTTTGCAAAACAGCATCTTTTTGGAGAAAAAGATTTGTGCTTGCACTACTAGTTAGTGCTATTGGAGCAGTGGCATGTGGAATTACCTGCAAAGTATGTGTTTTAAAGCCTGAAACTGTATATGTTAATGAAGACAAGAATGAAAAAGATGAGTGGCCAAAGACATATATGACCAGAGAAAGAGTTAACGAGGAAAAAGCAAAAGGAAATCTGGTTTTAGATTATATATCTGAATCTTCTCCAATGTTTGGTTATGATGGAAAGACTGCTAATCTTGAGTATGCAAGATGGATTATAAGCAGTGCTGTATTTGGTGCTTTTTTTGCACTTATTATAGTCAGATTTGCGCTTGGTATTTTGGTTAAACAAAGTCAGTAAATTAGTTTTGCCTGGTAGCAAAGGAAAGAAATGAGGAATTTTTAATGGACGAACTGCGTAAGCTTAGAGCGATTTTTACTCATAAGCAGAAAGTTGACAGCGTTATTTTACTTATTTTTATTTTAATAGGAACTGTATTAGAACTGTTAGGAGTATCTGCGGTCAAACCAGTTATTAATAGTATTCTTGATAAAGATATAATTCTTACTACAGAGCCATATAGTACAATAGCAGGATTTCTTAATATAACAGATCCGAATATGTTCGTGCTGGCAATGCTTATTGGCATAATCATTATTTATATTGTTAAGAACGCATATATTATATTTATGTACAACAGACAGTATAAATATATTTATTCCAATATGCGCGAACTTTCTACAAAGCTTATGCGTTTTTACCTTAATCAGTCTTATAGCTACCATAAGAAAAAGAACAGCTCAGAGCTTCTTAGAAATGTTAATCAGGATATTGCTGATTTTTTTGGAACAGTTCAGGCTATTGTCATGCTTACAACAGAGTTTTTGACCGTTTCAGTACTGATTCTTTATCTATTCATTAGAGATAAAACAATTACCGTTGCAATCGGACTTATTATGTGCATTCTAATGCTTTTATTCATGAAAGTGTACAAGAAGTATCTTTTGAAGATGGGTGAGAAGAACCGTCATTATGAAGAACAGGTTAATAAGTGGGTTCAGCAGGGATTTAATGGAATTAAAGAAGTTAAAGTCATGAACAAAGAGGGCTTTTTCTATAGAAAATATGATGAAGCTTTTGCAGGAAGAGTACGAAGTGAATATACCTACCACACAATGGTTTCTATTCCAAAGCCTATTATAGAGGCAGCAGCTATGAGTGCTCTTCTTGGAACGATAGGACTTAAGCTTTTAATGGGTGTTAATACTCACTACTTTATACCTACAATTTCTATATTTGCAGTTGCGGCAGTTCGTATGCTTCCTTCTGTAAACAGAATAGCAGAGTACCTGGGAACAATTGTATATCAGAAGCCTGCAATTACAGCAATTTATAATGATCTTGAAGAAATGAAGAGAACTCAGACAAGGGATATCTGTCTAGAGGACAGACAAAAAGATGGTAAGCTTTCTCTTAAAAATGCACTTCATATTAAAAACGTTTCCTTCCATTATGAAGATTCGAAGAAAATGATTTTAAATGACATAAGCTTTGATATTGAAAAGAATACATCTGTTGCCTTTATAGGACAATCAGGTGCTGGAAAGACTACAATAGCTGATCTTATTTTGGGAGTTCTTCCTCCGACAAGCGGAAAGATATTAGCTGATGATGTTGATATCAAGGGAAGAATGGATGCGTGGCACAATGCAATCGGATACATTCCGCAAAGTATTTATCTTATGGATGACACAATAGCCAAAAACGTTGCTTTTGGTATAGATGAAGATGATATTGACTATGATAGATTAAGAAAAGCCTGTGAGAGAGCACAGCTTATGGATGTTATTAATTCTTTGCCTGACGGATATGAAACAATAGTTGGAGAACATGGTGTACGTTTCTCAGGCGGTCAAAGACAGAGAATTGGAATTGCAAGAGCTTTATATAGTGAGCCTGAAATACTTATTCTTGATGAAGCGACCTCTGCACTTGATAATGATACAGAGGCGGCAGTTATGCAGGCTATAGATGCGCTTCATGGCGAGATGACACTTATTATTATTGCTCACAGATTAAGTACTATTCGTAATTGTGATAAGGTTTATAGAATAGGAAATGGAAAAGCCTTGTTACAGGAAAAGGATTAGGATGAAAAGCGCCTTAAAAAAACTAAGAATTGTAAAGAAAATAAATGACTTTCGCTGGAGAGAACACATGACTCACCCCGGGAAAGAAGATAAAGATAAGGTGTATTATGTAATACGCCGGCATGATATTAATGCCGGCTTATTTTCTTTTGCCTGCACCAATTTGGCTTCAATAAGGGTATGTGAGCAAAAAGGATACATTCCGGTTATAGATATGCAGAATAGCCCCAATTCTATGCTTACAAGTGATGAATACGGAAAAGTTAATGCATGGGATCAGTTTTTTATGCAGCCAGAAGGTGTGATGCTTCAGGATTTATCCAAAAAGAAAAATGTTATTTTAGGAGAAATTCATCCGCCAAAGCTTTATCCGGATTATGGCATGTTAGAAAGCAAGGAAGAGCTGGATATGTGGCTTTCTTTATCGAGAAAGTATTTAAAACTATTGCCAAGTCATAAGGAAGCTGCAATAGAGTATAAAGAAAAAACTTTTGGAGATAATAAAGTTTTGGCAATTGTTGCAAGAGGAACAGATTATATAAAGTTAAAACCTCATAATCATCCTATTCAGCCACAGCAAGAAGACCTTATAAATAAGGCAAAAGAGATGATGGAAAGACATAACTGTAAGTATATTTATCTTGCAACAGAAGATGAAAAGATATGGAAAAGATTCAAAGATGAATTTCCAGAAAAAGTATACAGTTATCAACAAAACCATTATGAAGTTCCAGAGGGAAAGTATATTGCAGATATTGCAAATAAGATTCAGACACCATATGAGCGTAACAAAGAATATCTTATTTCAATAGCAGTAGCATCTATGTGCAACTTCCTTTTGGCAGGGGCTTCCGGAGGAAGTTATGGTGCAATGTTTTTGAGCGATGGCTTTGAAGAACAGTATATATATAAGCTCGGTAGATATTAAACACTGATATTAGAGAAGTGATAGAAATGATATCAATATTAATTCCATTTTTTAATGTAGAAAATTATATAAAAGATACTATTGAATCTGTTATTGCACAAACCAAAAAAGACTGGGAAATGATTCTTATAGATGACGGATCAACTGATAAAAGCTATGAAATCTGCAAAGAGTATGCAGATAAGGATGATAGAATAAAGCTTTTTACTCAGGAAAACAGTGGCGTGTCTTCTGCAAGAAATTCCGCAGTAAGTAAAGTGACATCCAAATATTTTACCTTTCTTGATTCAGATGATTTAATGGCGCCTGATTTTCTGGAAAAGATGTATTATCATATATCGAAGGAAGATGCAGATATTTACGCAGCAGATTTTGTGAATTTTTTAGAAGATAATGACATTATATGGGAGAAAAACAAAGACACCCGCAAAGTTGTTCTTGGAAATAAACAGGCAACAAAAGCTCTTTTTGAGGACAATTATCATGGAATAAACTTTGTATTGTGGGGCAAAGTTTATAAGACAAAGCTTTTTATAGATAATAAGATAGTTTTTCCAGTTGGACATGTACGAGAAGACATGGCGACTTTGTATAGAATATTTTACAGTGCCCCAAAAACAGTATATATAGATGATAAACTTATCGCATATCGTTACAGAGTAGGAAGTATAATGCATTCAGGCTTTGATAAGAGAAGATTTGATCTTATACTTGCATCCAAAAATGCCTGTGATTTTTTCCTTGAGAAAAATGAAAAGGAGCTTTTTGATCTTGCCTGCAATATGCATATCCGAAGCCTTTTTACTGTGGGTTATGAAATCAGGAATGCCGAAAATACAAAAGCTATGTGGAAAGAGTATAAAGATAGAATGAGGAAAGAGGGAACATTTTACCTGCAACGTTCAGGACTTTCTCTGATAAAGAAGGCTGTATATCAGATAGGGCTTTTCTTACCTTTGGACATAGCGCTTAGCAAATTAAAATTAAAGTAGAGGTTTTGAATGAAAATTATTGATTTCATGAAAGGAACCAAAAGAATATATCAACAGAATAAGGGAAGTAAATATTATGAAGTTAGTCCCTATTCTTTCCAAAACTGGTGGAAAGTTGATCCAAGACAGGACTGGTTCTATAGATTTATGAAGTGTCACTTTCCGGATAATAAGTATCCTGTAAGGTTTTATTCTGTTTTTGGAGCTGGAAGAAATTTAAAAGATTCCTTTACAGGTGCAAAAGTTTTCTATTCTGGGGAAAATCTTGAATCACACATCTGTTACGAAGATATGAATCTTAGAAGAAGTGTTTTAACCTACTGGAAATACAGGCAAAAACACTATGGAAGATATGCTACTGAATATGTTGATCTTGCTCTTGGAATGGGAGAAAGGGATGATATAGAGAAGTATTTAAGACTTCCTGAATGGATTCCATACTTGATTAATCCAGAAAGCGATTATGAAGCATGCAAAAGACAGGTAAGAGAGTTCAATGAGTCAAGAGTAAAAGAAAATGCTAAAGGGGCAGTTCTTGTTGCAAGTCATGATGATTATGGTACAAGAGATAGAATTGTAAGAGATCTTGAAGGCGTTATAGACATTACTTATGCAGGAAAATGGCGTAACAATTCTGATGTGTTAAAGACTGTTTATAATGATGAAAAAGAGCTCCTTCTTCCTGATTTCAGATTTAATATCTGTCCTGAAAATGTTGATGCCAAGGGGTATTGCACAGAGAAAATATTTGAAGCTTTTAAAGCAGGTACTATTCCGATTTATCATGGAGCTTGTAACGAACCTGAGAAAGAGTTAATAAATCCGCAAAGTGTAATCTTCTGGAATTATGATAGTGATAATAAGGATAATATAAGTGAAGTAAAAAGATTGAACGAAGATGATGCTTACTATGAGAAATTTGTAAACCAGGTAAGGCTTTATCCTCAGACAGCAGATTATATTTATGATAAACTAACAGAGCTAGAGAAACGAATAGCTATGATACTTAAATCGTGAGGTCAATATGAAATGTTTATTGATTATTCCTGCTTATAATGAAGGCAGAAATTTAGATAACGTAATAAATAATATAAAAGCAAAGTGTCCTGAAGCAGACTACCTTATAGTAAATGACTGTTCAAGCGATGATACCAAAAAACACCTAAGAGAAATCGGAGCTTCTTTCGTGTCACATGTAGTAAATATGGGAATTGGAGGCGCAGTACAGTGTGGATATCGTTATGCATTTGATAACGACTATGATATAGCTATTCAGGTAGATGGTGATGGTCAGCATGATGTTTCATTTGTTCCTGAAATGGTGAAAATGATAGAACAGGGCAAGGCTGACATAGTTATAGGTTCGCGTTTTCTTGAAAAAGAAGGCTTTCAGTCTTCTGGCATGAGACGTGCCGGAATAAGATTTTTAAGTAATCTTATTTTTGTTCTTACAGGAAAAAGAGTAAAAGATGTAACAAGCGGATTTAGAGCGGTAAACAGGAAGTTTATCAAAATTTATGCGGATAATTACCCGGATGATTATCCCGAGCCAGAGGCAATTGTAACCGGTCTTATAAATGGAGGGAAGATATATGAGATGCCGGTTATAATGCATGAGAGAATGAGCGGAGACAGTTCGATTAGTGCTAAACGTTCCATTTACTATATGATAAAAGTAACCTTGGCTGTGATTATATGCAGAATAAGTCTTGGTTTTAGAAGATAAGGATAAAAGTTACTGTTAATTGGTTAAAATGCGCGTATTTGTACGCATTTTGTAAGAAAAGATACGAGAGAATTATGAAAGTTTCGACTAATAATACTTTGAAAAAAATTTACCATAGACATACTATGTATTTGGATATTGTTGCATTCATCTTTTCATTTGCAACAGCTTTTTTTATGAGATATTTCGTCCTAAGCCACTATTATGCAGTGACGAGAATACAAGTGGATTTGTACATGTCTTTATTTTTGTTTTTGTTTTTATCAGAAATAGTTATTTATCATCTAAAGCGCAGAAAATGGAGTTGTCCACCATATCAGGAGAAATTTGAAGTTATTGCTATTGTCGTAAAATCTCAGATTTATCTTTTGATTTGTGTAATGTTCTATCTGTTTCTTACAAAATGGACATTGCAGGTATCAAGAACCGTTTTAGGACTATTTTTTGTATTAAATACTGTTTTTGATTCAGCTGTAAGATTATATTATCGTTATAGAATATTGTCACATATTCTTCCGCTTGAAGAAAAAGTAAGAAATCTCCTTGTAACAGAGAAGAAATATGCTGCACTTATGATTAGAAAAATACATGTAACAGATGGAAACAGCATAGCAGGAGTGTATCTTTGTGACGCGGATAAGGAGTTAAAAAATATAACACATGATGAAAAAGAGATTGAAGTTTTTACAGATAGAAAAGATATAAAAAATAAAAGTTTCATGCAGGCTATAGTATATCTTCCAGACTATACACAGGAGAGAATTTTTAATGAAGTATCTTTTTTTGAGAAAAAAGGTATACCATCAAAGATAATCCTTACAGCACTTGGAGATGTGGTCGAGAAGAAAAATCTCAGTATTTTTGCAGGAAGCGAAAGCCTTAATTATTCAGGAATGCTTGGAAAATATGGTGTTTTAGGAGTTAATTATACGATTTCTAATATTTCCGAAGCTGTTTTTTATGTAAGACATCATCTTAAAAAACTGAAAGGAAAGTATATTTGTTTTTCAAACGTACACACAACAGTTATGTCTTATGAAGATGAAGCATTAAAAGATGTAGAAAATGAAGCAGCATTAACATTCCCGGATGGAGCACCAATTGCGAGCATATTAAGACATGAAGCTGATGCTAATGCTGTCAGAATGGCTGGGCCGGATTTCGTCGAGGCAATGCTTCTTGCTTCCATGGATGGAAAAACAACACACTTTTTCTATGGGGCATCAGAGAATACACTTAAACAGTTACAGATTCAGATTGAAAAAAAATATCCAGGACTTATAGTTAAAGGATACTATTCGCCTCCATTTAGACAACTTACGGTAGAAGAAGAAAAAGAAATTGTAGAAATGATAAACAAGGCAGACCCTGACATTATCTGGGTTGGACTTGGAGCTCCAAAGCAGGAATTTTGGATGGCAGAACATAAGGACCTTTTTAGAGGTGTCATGGTAGGAGTTGGTGCAGCGTTTGATTTCCATGCAGGAACAATAAAAAGAGCACCAAAGTGGATGCAGCTTTTAAGTCTTGAGTGGCTTTACAGATTGTCTCAATCACCAAAAAGACTATTTAAAAGATATTTTGTTACAAACGCAAGATTTATTATGCTGATTCTCTTAGGGAAGAATCGCCATAAAAACTAAGTGACAAAAATCTATAGATTTTTGTCACTGCGTTCCAAAAACCACGCAAACTGGTCATTTAAAAAGGCTTCGCCTTGGACCAGTTTGCCGCTTGACTTTTGTTCTCACGAAACTCGCAGTAAATGCGAGTTTCTGAATATAAGTGACAAGAAGTCA